>NZ_LZLV01000136.1 GCF_001673405.1 Mycobacterium sp. 1245111.1
CTGGCGCCGATGCTCGACCCAGCGAAGGTTCCCAGCATCGACCAGAGCAAGCTGCCGACCTCGCCGCCGCAGAATCTGGACCCGAGCTATCTCAAGGACCTGCTGAAAGCGGTCCAGTCGCAGGGTGTGAGCACTAACCCCGCATTGCAGTCGCTCGCCTGATCGGCGGGCGTACGGCGGGTCATCCGCCTAGCGGTCTAGCGGTTGACCTCGGTGACCGGGTGCAAGTAGGGCAGTTCGTCGGCAGGCAACGGGAAGACCACGTCGCCGAAGGGCGACAGGGCGCCGGTCCGGTCGGTTGCGAGTTCACTCACGGCGTGGTCGTCGGGGTTGGTCGTCGGCCAACCGTTGTCGACGTAACGGGTCTTCTGCGCCTTCTTGTCAGCCACGCGGTCCATTCTGACAGGTCGGGTGCGGCAACGCTGGCATTGCCCTCCCTCTGCCGGAAAGGGTCACTCGCTCGGCTGCTTTACGCTGGTCAGCAATGACCGAACACACCCCGGGCATCCCGCTGGGGTCTTGGCTGGCCGAGTTGCCCGACGACCGGTTGATCCGACTGCTCGAGCTGCGCCCCGACCTGGCCCAACCGCCGCCGGGCAGTATCGCCGCGCTGGCCGCCCGCGCCCAGGCTCGCCAGTCGCTGAAGGCCGCCACCGACGAGCTGGACTTCCTGCGGCTGGCGGTCATCGACGCGCTGCTGGTGCTCCAGGCCGACGCGGCGCCGGTGCCGGTCGCCAAGCTGCTCACGCTGATCGGCGACCGGGCCCCCGAAGCCGACGTTCTCGACGCGCTCGAGGACCTGAGAGAACGCGCACTGATCTGGGGGGACGTCGATGTCCGGGTGACCTCCGACGCCGGCGGCGGTCTGCCCTGGTACGTCGGGCAGGTGACGCTGGAAGACGCGAGCCAGAGCGCCGAGCAGATCGCCGAGCTGATCGACGGTCTCGACGATCCGCAACGCGAGCTGCTGGACCGATTGCTGGAGGGCTCGCCGCTGGGGCGGACCCGCGACGCCGCGCCCGGTGCTCCGGCGGATCGCCCTGTGCCACAACTGATTGCGATCGGACTGCTGCGCCGAGTTGACGCGGACACGGTGATCCTGCCTCGTCACGTCGGTCAGGTGATGCGCGGCGAGCAACCCGGGCCGGTGCGCCTGGCCGCCCCCGATCCGGTGGTGGCCACCACGACGCCTGCTGACGCGGACGCAGCAGCCGCCGGCGCGATCATCGACCTGCTCCGCGAACTCGATCTGCTCATCGAATCACTCAGCGCCGCACCGATTTCCGAGCTTCGCAGCGGAGGCCTCGGCGTGCGTGAGGTTCGCCGTCTGGCGAAGATCACCGGTGTCGAAGAAGCGCGCCTGGGGTTGGTCCTGGAATTGGCCGCCGCTGCGGGGCTGATCGCCAGCGGCCTTCCTGATCCGCTACCGAGTGTGGGCGACCCGCCCTACTGGGCCCCGACCGTGGCCGCCGACCGCTTCACCGAGGCCCCCATCGCCGAACGCTGGCATTTGCTCGCCGCCACCTGGCTCGACTTGGCGGCGCGGCCGGCATTGATCGGGACCCGGGGGCCCGACGCCAAACCCTATGCCGCACTGTCTGATTCGCTGTACTCGACGGCCGCTCCGCTGGATCGCCGTCTGCTGCTGAGCATGCTGGCCGAACTACCGCCGGGCGCGGGCGTCGACAAGGACACTGCGTCGGCGGCGTTGATTTGGCGGCGCCCCCGGTGGGCCAAGCGGCTACAGCCCGCACCCGTGGCCGACCTCCTGGAGGAGGCTCGGCAGCTGGGTCTGGTCGGCCGCGGGGCACTCAGTACACCGGGCCGCGTCTTCATCGCCGACACCGGCGAGACCGAGGCCATCGCCGCGATGGCCCGCGCGCTGCCCACCCCGATCGATCACTTTCTGGTGCAGGCCGACCTGACCGTGGTGGTGCCCGGGCCGCTGGAACGCCATCTGGCGGAGGAGCTTTCGACGGTCGCCGCGGTCGAGTCCGCCGGCACCGCGATGGTGTACCGGGTCAGCGAGCCCTCGATCCGGCATGCCCTCGACGTCGGCAAGACCGCCGACGAGCTGCACACCCTGTTTTATAAGCATTCCAAAACGCCTGTGCCGCAGGGGCTGACGTACCTGATCGACGACGTCGCACGACGGCACGGGCAGCTGCGGATCGGCATGGCCTCCTCGTTCGTCCGATGCGAGGACCCGACGCTGCTGACCCAGGCCGCGGCCGCCGCCGAACACCTCGGACTGCGGGTGCTGGCGCCGACCGTGGCGATCTCGCAGGCGCCGATCAACGACGTGCTGACGGCGCTGCAGGACGCCGGCTTCGCCCCGGCCGCCGAGGACGCCAGCGGGACCATCGTCGACATCAGGGCGCGGGGGGCCCGGGTCCCCACGCCCCAGCGTTACCGTTCGCACCGGCCGGTGCCACAACCCAGCAGCGAAACGTTGAGCGCAGTAGTCGCGGTCCTGCGGAAGGTGACCACCGCCCCGTTCGACAGTGTGCGCATCGATCCAGCGGTAGCCATGTCGCTGCTGCAAAAGGCGGCACGTGAAAGGGACACCGTGCTGATCAAGTATGTCGACGCCGCCGGCGTGGCCACGCAGCGGGTGGTGTCGCCGATCGCGGTGCGAGGCGGGCAACTGGTCGCATTCGATTCGGCGTCCAGCAGCGCCCGTGACTTCGCCATCCACCGCATCACGTCGGTGATGACTGCCGACGAAGACTAGCTGTCACCCCGATCCGGATAATGGACTCCTATGACTGACGGACCCCTGATCGTGCAGTCCGACAAGACAGTGCTGCTGGAAGTCGACCACGAGCTCGCCGGCGCGGCGCGCGCCGCCATCGCACCGTTCGCTGAACTGGAGCGGGCACCCGAACACGTGCACACGTATCGGATCACTCCGCTGGCCTTGTGGAATGCCCGCGCCGCGGGCCACGACGCCGAACAGGTCGTCGATGCCCTGGTCAGCTTTTCCCGGTACGCGGTTCCGCAGCCGCTGCTGGTCGACATCGTCGACACGATGGCCCGCTACGGCCGGTTGCAGCTGGTGAAAAGTCCGGCACACGGATTGACCCTGGTGAGTCTGGACCGCGCCGTGCTCGAAGAAGTGTTGCGTCACAAGAAGATTGCCCCGATGCTGGGCGCCCGCATCGACGACGACACCGTGGTCGTGCACCCCAGCGAGCGCGGCCGGGTCAAACAGATGCTGCTCAAGATCGGCTGGCCCGCGGAGGATTTGGCCGGTTACGTCGACGGCGAGGCGCATCCGATCGCCCTGCGGCAGGACGGGTGGCAGCTGCGCGACTACCAGGAGATGGCGGCCGACTCGTTCTGGTCGGGCGGCTCCGGGGTCGTGGTGCTGCCCTGTGGTGCGGGCAAGACGCTGGTGGGTGCGGCCGCGATGGCGAAGGCCAGTGCGACGACGCTGATCCTGGTCACCAACACCGTCGCGGGACGGCAGTGGAAGCGCGAGCTGATCGCGCGGACGTCGTTGACCGAGGAAGAGATTGGTGAGTACTCCGGGGAACGCAAGGAGATTCGGCCGGTCACCATCGCGACCTATCAAGTGATCACCCGACGCACCAAGGGCGAGTATCGCCACCTCGAGTTGTTCGACAGCCGCGACTGGGGATTGATCGTCTATGACGAGGTGCACCTGCTGCCGGCGCCGGTGTTCCGGATGACGGCCGATCTGCAGTCGAGGCGACGGCTCGGGCTCACCGCGACGCTGATCCGCGAGGACGGGCGCGAGGGCGACGTGTTCTCGTTGATCGGGCCGAAGCGCTACGACGCGCCGTGGAAGGACATCGAAGCGCAGGGCTGGATCGCGCCGGCGGAATGCATCGAGGTGCGGGTCACGATGACCGACAACGAGCGGATGATCTACGCCACCGCCGAGCCCGAGGAGCGCTACAAGCTCTGCTCGACCGCGCACTCCAAGATCGCGGTGGTCAAGTCGATTCTGGACAAGCACCCGGACGAGCCGACGTTGGTGATCGGCGCCTACCTGGATCAGCTCGAAGAGTTGGGCAACGTGTTGGGCGCGCCGGTCATTCAGGGCTCGACCAAGACGGCCGAGCGCGAGGAACTGTTCGACGCGTTCCGGCGTGGCGACGTGACCACCCTGGTGGTATCCAAGGTCGCCAACTTCTCCATCGACCTCCCGGAAGCCGCTGTGGCGGTGCAGGTTTCGGGAACTTTCGGGTCACGACAGGAAGAAGCGCAACGGTTGGGCCGGCTGCTGCGGCCCAAAGCCGACGGAGGCGGCGCGGTGTTCTACTCCGTGGTCGCCCGCGACAGCCTGGACGCGGAGTACGCCGCACACCGGCAACGCTTCCTGGCCGAGCAGGGCTACGGCTATGTGATCCGCGACGCCGACGACCTGCTGGGCCCGGCCATATAGAAAGGGCTTACAGCGACAGGATGGTCGCGGACGCGGTGCCGGGAGCGCCGTAAACCTGGGCCAGGCCGACGCGCGGGTTGCCCGGCACCTGACGCTCACCGGCCTCGCCGCGCAACTGCCGGACCAGCTCGTGCACCTGGCGTAGGCCCGACGCGCCGATCGGTTCGCCGTTGGCGATCAGCCCGCCGTCGGTGTTGACCGGGATCGACCCGCGGATCTCGGTGGCGCCGTCGGCCAGCAGCTTCTCCTGCTCGCCGTCGGCGCACAGCCCAGTCTCGGCCATGTGGATCACCTCGGCGCCCGCGTCGGTGTCCTGCAGCTGCGCGATGTCGACGTCTTCGGGTCCAATGCCTGCAGCCTCGTAGGCGGCTTTGGCGGCGTACACCGTCGGTGAGACGTCTTCGTCCAGCGGGGCGAAAGTAGCGTGTACCTCGTACGCGCCGAAGGTCCGGGTGCGAATCTCGCTGGCGCGCACATACACCGGCTTGTCGGTGAACTTGTGCGCGATGTCCGCACGACACATCACCACCGCGGCCGCACCCTCGTCGGGCGCGCAGAACATGTACTGCGTCAGCGGGTAGTTCAGCACGGTCGAGTTGAGGATTTGCTCCTCCGACATCGGCTTGCGGCGGAACGCGTTCGGGTTGATCGCGCCGTTGCGGAAATTCTTCGCGGCGACCTTGGCCAGGGTGGCCTGGGAGATGTTGTGGTCGTGGAGGTACTTGTTGGCCTTCATCCCGAAGAACTTGGTGGTGACGAACTGACCGTTGTTGGCGTACCACTGCGGCAACGCCAGCTTGGCGGGGTCGTCGGTGAACGCACCACGCGGGTTTGTCCAACCCGATCGCGATACCGATGTCGTACTTCCCCAGCCGAATGGTGTCCGCGGTCTGCTGAATAGCGCTGGCCGCGGTGGCGCACGCATTGAAGACGTTGGTGAACGTGATACCGGTCAGCCCGACCAGCCGAGTCACCGCGTCCGGGTTGGACACCTCATGGCTGCCGCCGAAGCCGAACTGGATGTCCTTCCAGTCCACCTTGGCGTCGGCCAGTGCGGATTGGATGGCTTCGGCGCCCATCTGCATGGCGGTCTTGTCGAACCTGCCGAACGGGTGCAGGCCGACACCGATGATCGCGACGTCATTGGACATCTCAGGCTCCTCTAGACGGGCTGGAACGCGAACGTGACGATCTCGTTGCCGTCAGCGTCGGTGGTGAAGGGGATCATCGTCAGCTCGACCTCCTGGCCGAACTTCAGTTTGGCCGGGTCGTTTTCGGTCAACCGGCCTTCGACACGGATGACGTCGCCGAGCTGGACCAGGCCCACGCCGAACGGCACGAAGTCGTCACCGGTCGGTCCGGCGTAGGGGGCACCGGGCGGGAATCCCTGGGTGGTCCAGGCGATCAATGTTCCACTCCGCGGCAGTTTGACCTCGACCATGGACGCGTGGCTGCATCGCGGGCACAGGTCCTGCACCGGGAACGTGGTCGCGCTGCAGTCGCCGCACTGGCTTCCGATCAGCTGGGGGTGATCGTCGGGCCAGGTAGAGATGCTGGGATCGATTGCCTTCTGCATTGAGGGATCCTCCGTCAACCGCCGATCTGATAATGCGCTCACCGAACGGTACAACAGCATTCCGCAAAATCGGAAACCGCATTCTCATTCTTGCTCGCGGAGGCGCCCGAATTCGCCCAATGGGTCGAACGTAGGTTCAACGGTGTGCCGGCAAGCGCGCAGCGCGAAGCGACGACCACGAGGAGATGACTATGACGGTGACGGTGACCCTTGAGCTCCGATTCAAGCCCGAAGAGGTTGCCGCGGGGCGCGAGCTGATGGGTCGGACGCTGGAAGTCACTCGGGCATTCGAGGGCAACGTTCGTACCTACACCTTGGTCGACGCGGACGACGAAGCGCATTGGCTGATCTACGAAATATGGGAGAGCGTCGAAGCGGACGACGCCTACCGCGCGTTTCGCGCCGGTGAGGGCAAGGTGACCCAGCTGCCTCCGCTGCTGGCCGCTCCCCCGGTGAAGACCCGCTACGTCGACAGCGACATTTAGCTCAGCGCCGGAATGACCTGGCGCTCAAAGAGTTCGATCCCCGAGCGGTCGTACGCGGCCTCGGGGAAATAACAGATCACGTACTCGCAACCCAGGTCGCGCAGCTTCTGCAGCCGCTCGATGACCTGCTCCGGGGTGCCGGCGGCCGAATCGGGTCCGCTGGTACTGCCGATCATCGAGTCGGCCGCTGATTCCGGGACGTAGCCGACCAGGCGGTCGCGGACGCGCTGCACGCGCTCTTTGACGCCGTGCTGGTCTTCGTCGACGATCGCGTTGACGTTGATCGACCGGACGATCGCGTCGAAGTCGGTGCCCACGTCACGGCAATGGCCGGCAAGCACCTCCGACTTGTGCTTGAAACCCTCCGGCTCGCCGGTGAAGTTGGTGTACTGCGCGTATTTCGCGGCGATGCGCAGCGTCTTCTGCTCACCACCACCGGCGATCCACAGCGGAATTCCATTGTCCTGCAGCGGCTTAGGCTCGACGATCGCGCCGTCGACCTGATAGTGCTTACCCTCGAAGGTCACTTTGCCGTCGCGCCAGGCGTCACGCATGATCTGGACACCCTCGTCGAGACGTCCCAGTCGCACGCCGGCGGACGGAAAGCCGTACCCGTAAGCCTTCCACTCATGCTCGTACCAGCCACCGCCGATGCCCATCTGGATCCGGCCGCCGGAGATGATGTCCGCCGTCGCAGCAACTTTGGCGAGGTAGGCCGGGTTGCGGTAGCTCATCGCCGTGCACATCTGCCCGAGCTTGATCCGCGACGTGGTGGCCGCGTAAGCCGACATCAACGACCACGCCTCGTGGGTCGCCTCGCCGGTTGGCATTGGCACGGTGTGGAAGTGGTCGTACACCCAGACCGAGTCCCACGCGCTGCCATCGGCGTAGGCGGCCAGCTCTCGCATCACCGCCCAGTGCTTCTCGACCTCGATATCGACCAGGTCCAATCGCCAACCCTGCGGGATGAAGAATCCGAAGCGCATAGCCTAGGACCTTAGCCCGACGACAGGTGGCCCGATTACGCGGCGGCGCTCAAGTAGCGAGTCACATCGTCGCTCGCCGAGGCGGTGTCCGATGTGCCCGCCTCACAGCGACAACCGCAGTCGATGTCGTACCGGCGTGCGACGTTTCGGTGATGATTCTCAGCGGTACCAATTTGCGCTATGTGCTGACTTTCCATCTAGCGAACCAGGGTCCGGCGACCGTCAGCGAGTTAATCAAAGGCCTCCGCCACCACGGTTTCTCCGTCAAGGGTCGGCCATCCAAAACCATTTCCGACGCGCTGCGCTGGGAGATCGAGCACGGGCGAGTACACCGACTCGCGCGTGGTCGATACGGCCCGGCCTACATTCCGCGTTCGACCGATTACCGGATCCATCGCCGGGTGCTGTCGCTGCGATCGGCAGTTGTCGCTGAGAGGCGGGCACAAGTGTGACAACTCCGGACCGGCCTACATTGGACCCATGGCTTCCAAGCACACGCTGTTTCGGATCTTCTACCGCATCGGCTTCACGCCATGGGACGGTCATCCGATCGCCGACAACCTTCAGGCCCTCGTCGAAGAGCTGCCCGCCGGCAAAGCCCTAGATCTCGGGTGCGGCACCGGGGACGCGTCGATCTATCTCGCGCAACACGGCTGGACCGTCACCGGCGTCGACTTCGTGCCGCAGGCCCTCGACAAGGCGCGGGCCAAGGCCGACGCGGCCAAGGCCTCGGTCGACTTCGTCAAAGCCGACGTCACGCAGCTGAGCCAGGAGGGTATCGGCGCCGATTTCCAGCTGATCGTGGATAACGGCTGCCTGCACAACATGAGCGACGGTGACCGGGACGCCTACGTCCGCGAAGTCAGCGCGGTGGCCGCACCCGGTGCGCGCCTGTTGATCGTCGCGTTCCTGCCGGGTGG
This sequence comes from Mycobacterium sp. 1245111.1, assembly GCF_001673405.1. Classification (GTDB taxonomy): domain Bacteria; phylum Actinomycetota; class Actinomycetes; order Mycobacteriales; family Mycobacteriaceae; genus Mycobacterium. The sequence continues at coordinate 8,382 of NZ_LZLV01000136.1, forward strand.
CCGCTTCGGTGTGCGCGGCGTCCAGCCCGCCGAGATGGAACGACGATTCACCGCCGACTGGACGCAATTGTCGACCGGAAGCGAGCGCGAACTCGACCAAGAGCAAACGCCCGCGAAGTACTACATGTACGAACGCAAGACGCGATAACGGCGCCGGCTCATGCGTACCGCGACCCGGGACGCACGATCATCAGCACCACCACCGCGGCCCACAACAGGTTGAAAACACCGGCCAGCATGTGCAGGCTGCGCATCCGGGCGCCTGCGTCGGCGTGCGCCAAGGCATACCGCTGCCGCGGCAGGATCTGGAAGGCGAGGACGCCTCCGGCAACCGCGGTGAGGCCGATCGATACAAGGATCCATATTTCGGCCAAGCGGCCCTGCACCACCGCAAGCGCCAGTCCGAAAATTGGAACTACCAGCGCCAACAAGGCATAGACCCGAGTCACGCGGTGCAGCAGCTGCGCGGCATCACCGGCGGCCCACGCATACCGGGGAAAGAGGCTGGTGGCCACGGCCACCGGACCGACAAACACGATGGCGGCCATGACGTGCGCGGCAAGCAGGAGAGGCTTCATACCTTCAGTTTAACTGAAGGTATCTCCGGTCGCGATAGCACGCGCCAGATAGGCGCGCAGCGCCTCGGTCAACTCAGGGTGCCGCGCCGCGAATTCGGTGTCCAAGCCCACCACGACCTCGCGAGCGCGCGCCAGCAACGACTCACCCTCAGCCGTCACCCGCAGTGTCGACGCGGACCCGGCGTGCGCGGTTCCGTCGTCGACGAGACCGGCATCGACGAAAGCGGCCACCGCGGTGTGCGCGCTCTGCACGGTGATGCGCGACCGCCGGGCCAGTTCGCTGAACGAAATGCCCGGCGTTCCGCGAATATGCCCCAGCAGCCCGTACTTTCGGGTCGTCAACCCCAGTGGCTTGAGGGCTTCGGCGAACGCCGCGTCCCACACCCGGCTCACCGTCAACAACGTGACGGTCGGGCTGAACGGCGGCGGCTCGGGCATGGGGGCAGGCTACCCGCCGGGCACATCCGCCAACGCAAAAGCCCCTGAAACCGTTGGGCTCCAGGGGCTTTCGCGTGCTCGGCGTTACGTCAACGACGGCGGCGGCAGGAAGCGGTCACCGTAGCGGGCAGCCAGCTCGCGAGCCCGCGCCACGAAGGCTTCCTTGCCGATACCGTGCGCACCCTCGTACCCGACGATGAACTGCGCGCTACCACCGGTGTACGGCGGGAAGCCGATGCCCATGATCGAGCCGATGTTCGCGTCGGCCGTCGACGTGAGAACGCCTTCGTCCAGGCACTTCTGGGTTTCCAATGCCTCGGCGAACAGCATCCGGTCGATCATGTCCTGCAGCGGCAGCTCAGTCGAGCCGGACTTGAACGTCTCCCGCAGACCCGGCCACAACCGGGTCCGCTTGCCGTCGACGTATTCGTAGAAGCCGGCACCCTTGAGACGGCTGGGCCGCTCGAGCTCGATCATCTTCTCGACGACCGCCTCAGCCGGGTGCGGCTCGTACGTCCCGCCGGCATCCTCGATGCCCTTGCGGCTCGCGACCGCGATCTTGTGCATCAGCTCCAAGTTGAGCTCGTCGGACAGCTGCAGCGGCGGCGCCGGGTAACCGGCCTGCGAACCGGCGTGCTCGATGCTGGCCGGCTCGACGCCCTCGCCCAGCATCGCCAGCGCCTCGTTCACGAAGGTGCCGATGACGCGGCTGGTGAAGAAGCCACGGCTGTCGTTGACGACGATCGGGGTCTTGCCGATGGCCAGCGTGTAGTCGAACACCCGGGCTAGCGCCTCGTCAGAAGTCTTCTCGCCCTTGATGATTTCGACCAGCGGCATCTTGTCGACCGGCGAGAAGAAGTGGATACCGATGAAGTCCTCTTGGCGCTTCACGCCGCTCGCCAGCCCAGTGATCGGCAGCGTCGAGGTGTTCGAACCGAGCAGCGCGTTGGGTTCGACGATGTCCTCGATCTCCTGGAACACCTTGTGCTTGAGGTCCTGGTTCTCGAAGACCGCCTCGACCACGAAGTCGACGCCCTTCAAAGCCTCTGGGTCGGCGGCCGGCGTGATCCGGTCCAGCAGCGCCTTGGACTTCTCTTCGGTGGTCTTACCCCGCTCAATTGCCTTGGCCTCAAGCTTTTCCGAGTATGCCTTGCCCTTCTGCGCGGCCTCGATGCTGACGTCCTTGAGCACCACGTCGTAGCCGGCCTTGGCCGACACGTAGGCAATGCCGGCGCCCATCATGCCCGCGCCCAGCACACCGATCTTGTTGATCTTGACCGGCGCGATGCCGTCGGGACGCGATCCGCCGCCGTTGATGTGCTGCAGGTCCAGGAAGAACGCCTGGATCATGTTCTTGGCGACCTGACCGGTGACCAGCTGGGTGAAGTAGCGGCTCTCGATCCGGCTCGCGGTGTCGAAGTCCACCTGCGCGCCCTCGACGGCCGCGTCCAGGATGGCCCGCGGCGCCGGCATCGGCGCACCCTTCAGCTGCTTCTTCAGCAGGGCCGGGAACGACGGCAGGACGGCGGCCAACGCAGGGCTGGACGGGGTCCCGCCGGGCATCTTGTAGCCCTTCTTGTCCCACGGCTGGGTATAAGAGTCCTGATTGTCCTTGACCCCTTTTATCCAAGCCTTGGCGGCGGGCACCAATTCCTCGACGCTGCCGACGATTTCGTCGACCAGGCCGATCTCCTTGGCCTTGTCGGCCTTGAACCGCGTGCCCTGGGACAGGATGTTCATGAACGCGTTCTGGATACCGAACATCCGCACGGTGCGGGTCACGCCGCCGCCGCCGGGCAACAGGCCCAGGGTCACCTCGGGCAGGCCGACGACCAGGCCTTTGACGTCGGCGGCGATGCGGTGGTGACAGGCCAGCGCGATCTCCAGGCCGCCGCCGAGTGCGGCGCCGTTGATGGCGGCCACCACCGGCTTGCCGAGGGTTTCCAGCGCGCGCAGGTCACGCTTGACGCCCTCGACGGTGTCGAACGCCTCGCCGGCGTTCTCCGGGCCGAGCTTGATCATGCCCTTGAGGTCGCCGCCCGCGAAGAAGGTCTTCTTCGCGCTGGTGATCACCACGCCGGTGATCGAATCCTTCTCGGCGACAAGGCGTTCGACAGCGTTGTGCATCGACTCGCTGTAGTGCTCGTTCATCACGTTGGCCGACCCGGTGGGGTCGTCGAGGGTCAACGTGACGATGCCGTCGGCATCCTTGTCCCAGTGAATGGTGTTCTCTGCCATGGTCTTAAACCCTCTCGATGATGGTGGCGACACCCATGCCGCCGCCGATGCACAGCGTGATCAGCGCGCGGCGCGCGTTGCGGCGCTCCAGCTCGTCGACCATGGTTCCGGTGATCATGGCGCCGGTGGCACCCAGCGGGTGTCCCATCGCGATGGCGCCGCCGTTGACGTTGAGCTTCTCGTCCGGGATGTGCAGGTCCTTCTGGAACTTCAGCACGACGGAGGCGAAGGCCTCGTTGAGCTCGAACAGGTCGATGTCGTCGACCGTCAAGCCGGCGCGGTGCAGCACTTTCTGGGTGGCCGGGGTCGGGCCGGTGAGCATGATGACCGGGTCCGAGCCGCTGGTGGCGGTGGCCACGATGCGCGCCCGCGGGGTCAGGCCCTGCGACTTGCCGGCCGCCTCCGAGCCGACCAGCACCAGCGCGGCGCCGTCGACGATGCCCGAGCTGTTACCACCGGTGTGGACGTGGTTGATCTTCTCGACGGCGTGGTACTTGGTCAGCGCCACGTCGTCGAAGCCACCCATTTGGCCGATGCCGTCGAACGCGGTCTTGAGCTGGCCCAGGCCCTCCAGCGTGGTGTCGGGGCGCATGTGCTCGTCGTGGTCGAGGATGGTCAGCCCGTTCTGGTCGCGAACCGGCACAACCGATTTCGCGAAGTAGCCACCCGACCACGCCGCGGCCGCCTTCTCCTGCGAGCGCAGCGCGTAGCGGTCGACGTCCTCGCGGGAAAAGCCCTCGATGGTGGCGATCAGGTCGGCGCCGATGCCCTGCGGGACGAAGCCGATCGAGTAGTTGGTCTCGGGGTCGGTCGCCCAGGCGCCGCCGTCGGAACCCATCGGAACGCGGCTCATCGACTCGACGCCACCGGCGAGCACCAGGTCGTCCCAGCCGGAGCGAACTTTCTGCGCGGCGGTGTTGACGGCTTCCAGACCCGAGGCGCAGAACCGGTTGAGCTGCACGCCACCGGTGGTCTCGGGCAGTCCGGCGGCCAGAACCGCAGTGCGGGCGATGTCGCCGCCCTGGTCGCCGACCGGCGACACCACGCCCAGGATCATGTCGCTGATCAAGGTCTCGTCCAGGTCGGGGAAGCGCCGGCGCAGTTCGTCGACCAGACCGACGACCAGGTTCAGCGGCTTGACCTCGTTCAGCGAGCCTTTGCGCTGCTTGCCGCGCGGCGTGCGGATGGCCTCATAGATGAAGGCTTCTTCGGACATGACTGATTCCTCTTCACGATTGATTTTCGATCCGTGCGCCGGATCGGCCGTTGGCGACGGTAGTCCTCTGGCCGCCACCCTAACAAAGTGCCCGGCCAACCTGTTGGTTGGGAGGGCCTACCCTACGCTGATCACCCATGACGGTGTCGCGACTGCAACCGTATGCAACCACGGTGTTCGCCGAGATGTCGGCGCTGGCCGCCCGGGTCGGCGCGGTCAACCTGGGCCAGGGTTTTCCCGACGAGGACGGCCCGCCGGCGATGCTCAAGGCCGCCCAGGACGCCATCGCCGACGGCGTCAACCAGTACCCGCCGGGGATCGGCATTCCCGCGCTGCGAGAGGCGGTCGCCGCGCAACGGAAGCGGAAATACGGCGTCGACTACGACCCGACGACCGAGGTATTGGTGACCGTCGGCGCTACCGAGGCCATCGCGGCCGCCGTGTTCGGTCTGGTCGAGCCCGGCTCCGAGGTGATCCTGATCCAGCCGTTCTACGACTCCTACTCCCCGGTGGTGGCGATGGCCGGCGCCACGCGAGTGGTCGTGCCACTGGTGCCCGACGGCCGCGACTTCACACTCGACGTCGACGCACTGCGACGGGCGGTCACGCCACGCACCCGGGCGTTGATGCTGAACTCGCCGCACAACCCGACCGGCACCGTGCTGAGCGCGACCGAACTGGCGGCGGTCGCCGAGGCCGCTATCGCGGCCGACCTTCTGGTCATCACCGACGAGGTGTACGAGCATCTGGTCTTCGACGGCCGGCGGCATTTACCACTGGCCGGCTTCGACGGGATGGCCGAGCGCACCATCACAATCTCCAGTGCGGCGAAGATGTTCAACTGCACCGGCTGGAAGATCGGATGGGCTTGCGGGCCAGCGCAACTCATCCAGGGCGTGCGGGCGGCCAAGCAGTACCTGAGCTACGTCGGGGGTGCGCCGTTTCAACCGGCGGTGGCCGACGCCCTCAACAACGAGGACGCCTGGGTGGACGCGCTGCGAGACTCGTTGCAGGACAGGCGGAATCGCCTCAGCCGCGGGCTCACCGAGATCGGCTTCAGGGTCCTGAACAGCGCGGGCACCTACTTCCTGTGCGCCGATCCACGGCCGCTGGGGTATTACGACAGCACCGCGTTCTGCGCGGCGCTACCCGAACAGGTCGGGGTGGCCGCGATCCCGATGACGGCATTCTGCGATCCCGCCGCCGCCGACTGGGCTACCTGGAATCACTTGGTGCGCTTCACGTTCTGCAAGCGCGACGACACGCTCGACGAGGCGATCAGCCGGCTTGCGCAACTAAGGCCATGACCTTGCGTCGCAGTCCCTCGGTCGCGGCGTAGAGGACCTTTCGGCGCGCCCGGTTCACCAGGAACTCGGGTATCGGCGCCGACGGCTCGAGCGTGATCTCGAAGCGCACCCGCGTCCGGTCCTCGGTTTCGCGCTGCATCGTGTACTCCACGTGCTGCGCGTGCTGCTGCAACGTTTTGTGGGCGTCCCACACCAGCCAGTCGGGTCCCCAGTGGTATTCGAGCACCTCGGTGTCGACGATGCCGGAGACCCGGACGGTGACCTTCACATGATGGGGGCGGCCGTCGGGATAGCAATCAATGATTGCGGCCCGCTTGTGCACCGACGACCAGGACGGCACCGAGCCGACATCGGCCAGCGCCTCCAGAATCACATCCGGTGGCGCATCGATGACAACCTCACGCGATGCTTGTACGGCCACTACTAGCAAACTAGCAACGCCACCGCATTCGCGGAGCCTACTGTTGGAATATGCAGCAACTGAGTTGGACCGACGACATGGTGCTGCGAGCGGAAACGCCGGCAACGCCACTGCAAATTCAGCTGCTGCTGATCTATGACCCGGCGTCCGCGCCCGGCGGCGCAGTGACGTTCAAAGGCATCCTCGAGGAACTCGACGCCCGGCTGCATCTCGCGGATATCTTTCGGCGGCGCCTGACCGAGACGCCTGTTGGGCTCGATCGGCCGTACTGGACCGACGATCCGAACTTCGATCTCGAGTACCACGTCCGTCACATCGGGCTGCCGCAACCCGGCGACTGGCGACAGCTGTGCATCCAGGTCGCGCGGCTGCACGGCCGCCCGATCGACCTGCGCCGCCCGCCGTGGGAGATCACCGTCATCGAGGGGCTGAACTCTGTTCCCGGAGTGCCGAAGGGCTCCTTCGCGATGGCGTTGAAAATGCACCACTGCGCGGTCGACGGCATGGCCAGCGTGCAGATGATCGCCGCGTTGCACGACCTCGCCGCAGACAGCCCACGACCGGCGCCGCCCGATCAGCCGTGGCAGCCCGCCCCGCTGCCGACCACTGCAAACTTGTTGTCGCGCACGGCAATCAAGGCGGCGCTGTATCCCGTACGGGCGGGCGCGGTCCTCGCGTCGCACGCCCCTAAAGCTGCAGTCGGACTGGCGGGGCTGCCGAAGAAGTTGATCAACAGCGTGTCCAGAATCCCCGAACTCAGCGCGCCGTCGTTTCCACCGAAGACGCGTTTCAACCAAACCGTCTCGCCGCACCGGGTTTTCGAGGCCCGGTTCCACGACCTCGTCGACTTCAAACGGATCAAGGCGCGCGTGCCTGGATCGACGGTCAACGATGTGGCGCTGGCCTACGTCGGCGGCACGCTTCGCCACTACCTGGATCGGCACGGGGAACTTCCCGACGAGTCGCTCGTTGCGGCCTGCCCGATGTCACTGCGCCCAGCCGACGAAGCCACCCATGGGAACGCGCTGTTCGGGCGGTTGCAATCGCTCGGCACCGACATCGCCGACCCGCTCGTTCGGCTTGCCACCATCGCCGAGTCGACGGCGGGAAGCCGGTCGGGACCGGACCGTTCGGTGCACACCCAATTGATCGAGCTGGCTGGGACGGTGCCCACCGCACTGCTCGGAGTGGCGGCGAAGGCGGCGAGCGCGTTTCCGTTTTCGGGGCCGAACCTCGCCAACACCACCGTGACCAACGTGCCGGGCCCACCCGTGCCGCTCTATTTCTGCGGGGCGCAACTTCTGCGCGCGGCCGGGCTCGGACCGTTGACCGGTGGAATGAACCTCATTCACGTCGTCGCGAGCTACAACGGAACGCTGTCGATCAGCGCTACCGCGGATCGCGACGCGCTACCGGACCCAGCGACCTACGCCGAATGCATGGAACGCGCTTTCTCCGAACTGCTCTCCATCGCAGAGAGCGAGTGACGGGATTCGAACCCGTGTGTACGGCTTTGCAGGCCGCTGCCTAGCCGCTCAGCCACACCCGCATGAGGACCTACCGTGCCAGCACCACCCGTTGGCCGGCCACGGTTTTACTCGGCGCGATCTCTACTTCGGTTGTTCTGAGCCGAAACTGGCCATCACCTGATCACGAAGACCCTTGGTCGCGGCGTCGAGCACGATCTCGCTCGCCCGCCGGACGACGAACGCCGGCACTGGGCCCGACGGCTCGACGGTGATGTCGAACCGCACCCGGGTTCGGTCGACGCCGACCGGCTGGAGGTTGTATTCGACGTGCTGTCCGCGCTGCTGGAAGGTGTCGCCGGCATCCCAGACCACCCAGTTGGGGCCCCAGTGGTATTCCAGGATCTCGTTGTCGACGAGCCCGAAAATCTTGATGGTGGCTTTCACATGATGCGGGCGACCATCGGAGTACCAGTCCAGCACCTGAATCCGCTTGTGCACCGGCGACCATGTCGACAGCGACCCGACGTCAGCCAACGCCTCCAGGATCACCCCCGGCGGCGCATCGATGACAATCTCTCGGGATGCTTGTACAGCCACTAACGACCAAGCTAGCAACCAGGGGCTGATTACCAGCCGATTTCGTCGAGCAGAGTGGTCGCCTGCGGTATCGGCCCAACCGACGCGGGCGGAGTTCTGGAGAACCGGGGTGCGGGCGCGGCCTGGTCGACGCCGTGCGCGTTGACGACCGTGGCGCGTGCGGTGAGGTGCGGGTCGACGGCGGCTTCGCTCCAGGTCAGCACCGGAGTCACACATGCGTCGGTGCCGTCGAAGATCTTCGCCCATTCGTCGCGGGTCTTGCTCGCGAAACGCTCGGTAAAAGCGTCGAACATCGTTGAGTAGGCACCGATTTCGAATTGACCCGGCACGTCGTCGGGCGAGAGCTCCAGTCCGGCCAGCAGCGCCGCGAAAAACTGCGGCTCGATGGCGCCGACGGCCATGTATTTCCCGTCGGAGGTTTCGTAGCAGCGATAAAACGGGGCGCCACCGTCGAGCAGAAACGATTCGCGCTCGTCGCGCAGCGCACCAGTCGACTTCATGGTCCACATCATCTGCGCGAGCATGCTGACGCCGTCGACCATCGCCGCGTCGATCACCTGGCCGCTGCCCGAGCGCTCACGCTCGTAGAGCGCGGCGACGATGCCTAGCAGGACGAACATCGAGCCGCCGCCGAAATCGGCGACCAGGTTCAGCGGCGGCATCGGCGGCCGGTCGCGGTGCCCCAACGCCGACAGCGCCCCGGTCTGCGACAGGTAGTTGATGTCGTGGCCGGCCGTGCTGGCCCGCGGCCCGTCCTGCCCCCAGCCGGTGATGCGCGCGAAGATCAGCCGCGGGTTGACCGCCGCGCAGTCGTCGGGCCCGATGCCGAGACGCTCGCACGTGCCGGGGCGAAAGCAGTCCAGCAGCACGTCGGCCTTGGCGGCCAACGCGAGCAGTTTCTGCGGATCGGCTTTGACGTCCAGGTCCACGATCCGCTTGCCGCGGTGCAGCAGGTCGAGATTCTCCGCAGGCATCGTCAGGCCGCCCGGTCGGCGAACCCGCACGACGTCGGCGCCCAGATCGGCCAGCATCATCGCCGCGTGCGGGCCAGGGCCGATGCCGCCGAGTTCGATCACGCGTACCCCGGCAAGCGGCCCGGTCAAGCGTTGCCCTTCTTCACTTTCAGCACCTGATCGCGCAGGCCTTTGGTGCCGGTGTCGACCGTTCCTTTGATGGCTCGCTTGATCACGAACCCGGGCAGCGGCACCACGGGGTCGACACTGAGCTCGAAGGTGACCTTGGTCTTGTCGCCGTCGGGCGTCAACGTGTACGACGCGTCCTGCGAGCGCTGCTGACCGGAGCTGACCAGCGTCCAGCTGACCTTGTTCTTACCCCACGTGTACGCCACCACTTGTTCGTCGGTGATGCCCGCGGCCTTCACCTTCATCTTCACTTTCAGCGGCCGCCCGTCCTTGTCCTTCTCGAGAACCTCGGCGCTTTGGTGTGGCGGCGACCAGCTGGTGACCGAGTCCATGTCGCCGATCACGTCGAGGATCTCCTCGGGGGATGCCTCGATGACGATTTCACGGGTTTCGTTGATTGCCATGACTTCGACGTTAGCGAGACAGCACCGCGCGGAGGGCGGTTTCGACGGCACACGCGTAGCGTCGACGCCGTGACTGCTGCTTCGTACACCGTCGGCGACTACCTACTGGACCGTCTGGCGGAACTCGGCGTCACCGAGGTGTTCGGTGTGCCCGGTGACTACAACCTGGAATTCCTCGACCACATCGTCGCCCACCCGAAGCTCCGCTGGGTCGGCAACGCCAACGAACTCAACGCCGGGTATGCCGCAGACGGATACGGCCGGCTGCGCGGAATGTCAGCTGTGGTAACGACGTTCGGTGTCGGCGAGCTGTCGGCGGCCAACGCCGTCGCGGGCAGCTACGCCGAGCATGTGCCGGTGGTGCACATCGTCGGTGGGCCGTCGAAGGACGCCCAGGGCACCCGTCGGGCGCTGCATCATTCATTGGGCGACGGCGACTTCGAGCACTTCCTGCGAATCAGCCGCGAAATCACCTGTGCGCAAGCCAATCTCATGCCCGCCACCGCCACCCGGGAGATCGACCGGGTGCTCTGCGAGGTCCGCGAGCAACGCCGGCCGGGCTACCTGCTGTTGTCCACCGACGTGGCGCGCTTCGAGACCGAGCCGCCGAACGCACCGCTGCCGCATTTCAGCGGCGGGACCAGCCCGCGGGCGCTGGCGTTATTCACCGAAGCCGCAAGCGCACTCATCGGCGACCACCAGCTGACCGTGCTTGCCGACCTGCTCGTCCACCGACTGAATGCCGTCGACAAACTCGAGACGCTACTGGCCGCCGACGTCGTGCCGCACGCGACGCTGATGTGGGGCAAAAGTCTGGTCGACGAGAGCGCGCCGGAATACCTCGGCATCTACGCCGGTGCAGCCAGCGCCCAACCGGTCCGCGCCGCGATCGAAGAAGCCCCCGTGCTCGTCACGGCGGGCGTGGTGTTCACCGACATGGTGAGCGGATTCTTCAGCCAGCGCATCGACCCGACCCGGACCATCGATATCGGCGCACAGCAGAGCACGGTCGGGCTCGACGTGTTCGCGCCGTTGGAGATGGGCGCAGCGCTCGACGCGCTCACCGCGATCCTTACCGAGCGGGGCATCCGCTCGCCCGCGGTGACGGTGTCGGCCGACGACGCGCCGGCCGACAGGCCGGGCCGCGCTCAGCCGCTGAACCAGAAGGTGTTGTGGGACAGGTTCTGTGACGCGCTGACCCCCGGCAACATCGTCCTCGCCGATCAGGGCACCTCGTTTTACGGCATGGCCACCCACCGGCTGCCCAAGGGTGTCACGTTCATCGGTCAACCACTATGGGGCTCAATCGGATACACGCTGCCGGCCACCCTGGGCGCGGGTCTGGCCGAACGCGATCGACGACCGGTGCTGCTGATCGGAGACGGCGCCGCGCAGCTGACCGTTCAGGAGTTGGGCAACTTCTCCCGTGAAGGCTTGTCACCGGTCGTGGTGGTGGTCAACAACGACGGCTACACGATCGAGCGGATGATCCACGGAAAGACCGCGCCCTATAACGACATTGCACGGTGGAGCTGGGCCGATATTCCCAACGCGCTCGGTGTGACGAACCATCTGACGTTCCGGGCCGAGACCTACGGCGAACTCGATGATGCATTCGTCGCAGCGGCGGAACACCAGGACCGGATGGTGCTGATCGAGGCGGTGGTGCCGCGTCTCGACATCCCCGACCTGTTGACCGATCTGGTCGCACCGACGTCGGCGGACGGCAGCCCGCGGCGATAACTCAGCCGTTACGGTCACCGCTCGGCGTGCCGAGCAGTTTGCGCAAAGTGCGGCGGCAGCGGCCGCAGTCTGCGCCCGCCCCGCACGCCGTCGCGATCTGGTTGGTCGTCGACGCTCCTCCGGCGATGGCGTCGGCCACCACTTGGCTGGTGATCCCGTTGCACAGGCAGACGAACACGAACGGCCGCCTACTCGTCGATCCGCATCATGTCAAAGAACGTGCCGACGAACACCGGCGGATACGCTCCCCTTCCGGCGCCGTCGATCCAGGGCGCCGCCGCGTCGGGGTGGTCGATCCAGCGCCGTGCCTGGTCCTCGTCGTCGAGTTCCTGCAGAATCATCACTTCGTGGCTGTCGTCGAAGGCCTGGAACAGCCGGGTCTCCCGGATACCGGCGGCCGCGAATCTCGGTAGCGCGCTGCGGATTTCGTGCGTCAGGACGGGCACGTTGTCGACCGCCGACATCGCAGCGACCACGACGCCCGGTGCGGATTGTTCCGAACGCGCCCCCGACCCGAACCGCTCGACGATCTCACCCGCGAAGACGGCCGGGATGTCGTCGACGCCGACCGCGTCGAACCATTCGAAGAACACCCGCGAGCGCAGCAGCTCCACGATCGGCTCCCGGCTGCGCACGCCGATCGTCACGAGGACACGGCCATGGTCATGCGTCGAGGTGTACAGCAGCACGTGGTGCGCACCGATGTCGGCGAGGGCGGATCTGCGGCGGGTGAGCAACGGCCAGACCTGGTCGGGATCCGGCACGCGGTAGTCGGAGGCGATCACCAGCGAATGCGAGTGTGGGTCGTCTGCGCTCACCGGAGTTGGTCCTTCATCACCTTTCCCGTGGCATTCAAGGGCAGACGCGAGAGAAACTCGACGTATCGCGGCGCCTTGAATCCCGCCATCCGCTCACGGCACCACGACATCAGATCAGCTTCGGACACTGATGTTTTCAGCACCACAAAGGCCTTCCCCACCTGACCTAGCCGCTCGTCGGGCACGCCGATCACGGCGACCTGGGCAACCGCCGGGTGCTCCAGCATAAAGCCCTCGATCTCGGCCGGGTACGCATTGAACCCGCCAACGATGAACATGTCCTTTTTACGCCCGTCGATCTTCAACCGGCCGGTCTTGTCGAAATTGCCCAAATCTCCGGTGTGCAGCCAGCCGTCGTCGTCGATGGCCGCAGCCGTGGCCTGTGGATCGTCGAGATAGCCCTGCATGACACCGTAACCGCGCACCAGCACCTCGCCGTCCTCGGCAATGCGCACCTCCACGTCCTCGCAGGGCAAACCCGCGGTGGTGGCGACGTCCTCGAAGGAATCACCCGGCCGCGACAACGTGACGTTGCCGGCTTCGGTGAGGCCATAGCCGGTCATCAACGTCTCGAAGGGCAGTTCGTCGTGAATGCGCCGAACCAACTCGACCGGGATGTCGGCCGCGCCCGTCACGCCGGCCCGCAACGTCGCCAGCTTGGCCTTGTCGTCAACGGTCAGCAACGAATGATAGAGGGTAGGGGGTCCAGGCAACATCGAGATACGTTCACGCTCAATCACATCCACGACAGTGTCGACGTCGAATACCGCCAGCGGCAGCATGGTCGCGCCGCGCAGGAACGAGGCGATCAGGCCCGCCTTCAACCCGAACGTGTGGAAGTACGGGTTGATCATCAGGTAGCGGTCGCCCTCGCGAAGGTCCGCGAGCGTTGCCCATTCCTCGTACATCCGCAGTGTCTGGCGATGGTTCATCATCGCGCCCTTAGGGCGACCCGTCGTGCCCGAGGTGAAGATGATGTCGGAGATGTCGCCGCCGTCGACCGGACGCTCGAAAGGCGAACCGCTGGACAGGAACTCGGATGTCAGGTCGATGACCGGGGTTCCGGCGGGTGCCGGGTAGTCCTGGTCGAGGAATCCCTTCTGCACCAGAACGGCTTTCGCCTGACTGCGGGTGATGATGTCGCCGGCCTCGTCGGGTTTGAAGCGCGTGTTCACCGGCACCAGCACGCCGCCGGCGGTCAGCACCCCGAACGCGGCGACGATCCAGGCCGCCGAGTTCGGCGCCCAGATAGCCACCCGGTCGCCCTTGTCGATGCCGAGGTCAGCGAATGCGCCTGCGGCGCAACGAATCCGATCAACAAGCTCACGAAATGTCAAGCGCAGCGGACCGTCGACAACAGCTTCCGCGTCGCCGAAGCGGTCCGCCGCGCTCGCGACCATCTCGGGGATGGTCTGCCACGGTGGGCTAATGGGTCACACCGTGACGAGCCGACCGAGGTTGCCGCCCATGATCTTTGCCTGGTCTTCCGGCTTCAGGTGCGACAGCGCCTCGATGTAGTACGTCGGCTCCGCCAGCCCCTCAGGATGCGGCCAGTCCGATCCGTACAGCACCTGGTCGACACCGACGAGGTTGACCAGGTCATCGATGCCGTCCTCGAAAAACGGGCTGACGTGAATCCGGCTCTTGACCATCTCGACCGGGTCGCTCGGGAACGCCTCCGGAGCCTTCCGGAAGACCTCGGCGAGACCGTCGAGCAGCGGGGTCATCCACTTCGAACCGGCCTCGACGATCGCGACCTTCAGCTTCGGGTGCCGGTAGAGCGCACCGTGGATGACCCACGAGCCCACCGAGTCCTGGATCGGCCGCCACTCGTTGAGGATGCCCATCGCGTTGGTCTGGAACGGCAGCATCTCCTGGTCGGCGCCGTCCCACTCGGAGGTGTAGCGCGAGTAGCCGCTGTCGCTGGAGTGCATGCCGACCAGCACGTCGTGCTCGACGACCCGCTCCCAGAACGGGTCGAACTCGGGCACCGCGAACGACCGCGGACCGCGGAATCCGGGGACAGGTGCCGGGCGGACCAGGATGGCTCGGGCGCCACGCTTGACCGCCCACTCCAGTTCCTCGATCGCCTTCTCGACAATCGGCAGGGTGATGACGGGCGTGGTGAAGATTCGGTTCTGGTAGTTGAAGCCCCAGACCTCGTCCAACCATTCGTTCAGCGCGTGGACCAGCACATGGATGGCCAGCGGGTCGTCACGCAACCGCTCTTCCAGCAGGCTGGCCAACGTCGGGAACATCAGGGTGCGGTCGAGGCCCAGCTCGTTCATCGTCTCGAGCCGGGGGCCGGGCTCGAAGAACGCCGGGATCGCGCGCATCGGCTCACCGAACAGCTCACGCTTGGTCTTGCCGTCCGGATTGCCGTACTTGAAGTACTCCTCCCAGGCGCCCGGCCGGGCTACGACCTCGAAGGTCGGGTTGGGAATGTAGTTGCTGATCTGCCCGCGGATGGCGATCTTGGTACGGCCATTGACCTGCACGTACTGGACGTAGTCCTTGTACTCCTTGGGCAGGAACTTGGTCAGCGCCTCCGGCGGCTCGTAGAGATGGTTGTCCGCGTCAAAGATCGGGAACGGAACGTCCACCTTGTGCGACAGCTGCCCCATGAAATCCTCCTTCACATTTTGTGAGAATGATATTCTCACACCCAGGCTACCGCAATGCCCTCACCCCTGTAGACGTCCATCCGGCAGGAATATTGCGCATTGACTCCTGGGCCACAGTGCCAGACGCTAGGGTCATGAGGAGGGTGGTGGCGCAGTCATTCTCCGTTCAGGAGAACGCCAATATCGTCGGGCCGACCGACCGGAGGTGCGAATGACAACCGTCGGTAAGACCGCGCTGGCCGTGGCGTTGGCGGCGGTGGCGACCAGCGGTGCGACGCTGACCGCGGCACCGTCCAGGGCCGACGATCCTGTCATGCACAACGTCAGGTATGTCATCACCTCGGCCAGCCCGATTTGGGCCGACATCTACTACCTGGATCAGCAACCGGCGAAATACTCCGACTACAGCCACAACCCGTACCAGTACACCCCCAACGTCCAGGCCGACGTCGGACCCGGCCACCCATGGACGTCGCCCCCGGTAATGCTCACCGACCCCGACCACTACGCGATGGTGGTGGTCAGCACCGGTACCGAGCCGGGCACGCCGATGTTCCACTGCGCACTGGTGGTCGACGGCGTGGTCGTGAAATCCAACGACGGACCCAAGGGCACGCTCTGCTCGCTGCGTACCTGGTGAGTGGCCTAGATTTCCGGGTTGCCCTCTAGATGGCGCAGGTAGCGCTCGACGGTGTCGACGGTCTCGCGGTGGCCGGCCGACATGCCCAGCGCCTGCTCGATCACGAGGACCCGGGACACACTGGTCATCAGGACGGACCAGACCAGGGCCGGGATCCTGGCGGGATCGACGCCGTAGCGATCGAGAATCGTCGAGAGCGCTTTGCGTTGCTCCTCGCGAAAGCGCTCGGCGTAGTAGGCGATTTCAACCTTGAGCGCTTTGCGGTGGTTGGCCAGCGCGATGAATTCACTCGTGATCGCAGTAGCCGCCGGATCGGTGCTGAACCGCCACAGCGCCCACAGCGGTTGCGCCGACTGCAAAACCTGCGCCTGCACCTCGAGACCTTCTTCAGCGCGGCGGCGGAACGCGGCCAGGAACAACTCGTCCATGTTGCGGAAGTAGTAGTGGACCAGTTGCGGCTTGAGGTTGGCTCTTTCCGCGACCCGGCGCGAAGTGACTGCGGCATAACCTTCTTCGAGCATCAACTGCTCGGCGGCGTCGAGCAGCACCCCGCGATTCTTCGCGTCCGGGGCCCCGATCCTGCGGGCCGAAGTCATGCCGTGGTTCCACACTCTCGCCGAATAACTGCTGAACATGCCGATCGTAGCGGTGGGCCAGCCCGCGCCTTGACCACGACATTAGCGCCATGCTAAGCAGGTGCTCAGCAAGTTCCGTATATTTGCGGAAGTCAGTCCGGGGCGGCACCACATCTCGTTGCCCCAAACACCACGGGTAAAACAGCCTCGGGAGGCGCGTAACACCATGAGCACCTACGACACGATCGACTTCTTCACCGACCCGTCGCTGGTTCCCGACCCGCACCCCTACTTCGACTACTTGCGCAGCCAGAATCCAGTGCTGCGACTGCCGCACTACAACGTCGTCGCGGTCACCGGTTGGGAAGAGGCGAACGCGGTCTACAAGGACCCCGAGACGTTCTCCAACTGCGTGGCGCTCGGCGGGCCGTTTCCGCCCCTGCCGTTCGAGGTCGACTGTGACGACCTGACCGCCTTGGTCGAATCGCACCGCAGTCAGTTCCCGATGTTCGAGCACATGGTCACCATGGATCCGCCGGAGCACACCAAGGCGCGCTCGATCCTGAGTCGGTTGCTGACCCCGAGTCGGCTGAAGGAGAATGAAGAATTCATGTGGCGGCTGGCCGACCGCCAGCTCGACGAATTTATCGGCAACGGCGAGTGTGAATTCATCGCCGAATACTCAAAACCGTTCGCCACGTTGGTGATCGCCGACCTGCTCGGAGTGCCCGAGGAAGACCACACCCAATTCCGCCACATCCTGGGCGCCGACCGTCCCGGCGCGCGAGTGGGCGCGCTCGATCACGAATCGGTGGGCGTCAACCCGTTGGAGTGGCTGGACGACAAGTTCTGCTCCTACATCGAAGACCGGCGCAGCAGCCCCCGCGACGACGTGCTGACATCGTTGGCGACGGCCAAATATCCCGACGGTTCCACCCCCGAAGTGATCGAGGTAAGCCGTTCTGCGACATTCCTTTTCGCGGCCGGTCAGGAAACGACCGCCAAGCTGCTCTCGGCGGCGCTGCAGGCGCTCGGCGACCGGCCGGGGGTTCAGCAGGCGCTGCGCGACGACCGCAGCCTGATTCCCGGCTTCATCGAGGAATCGCTGCGAATGGAAAGCCCGGTCAAGAGCGACTCGCGACTCGCGCTACGGTCGACCACCGTCGGAGGCGTCGACATTCCGGTCGGGACCATCGTGATGGTGCTGCCTGGAGCCGCGAACCGCGACCCCCGCCGCTTCGAGAATCCGCACGAATTCCAGATCGACCGCAAGAACGTCCGCGAGCACATGGCGTTCGCCCGCGGCGTGCACTCCTGCCCGGGCGCGCCACTGGCCCGCGTCGAAGGCCGGGTCTCGATCGAACGGATACTGGACCGGATGTCCGACCTCTCCATCAGCGAGACCCAGCACGGGCCGGCCAACGATCGGCGTTACACGTTCGAGCCGACCTACATCCTGCGTGGGCTCAGCGAACTTCACCTGACATTCACGCCCCGGCCCGCGCTGGAACCGGTGCACTAGCCGTCGCTCCTTATCGGGTGAAGACGGGTAGCCGCGCCCAGCCACGCACACTGGCGGTGTGCGCCCGTTCGGCGTTGGCGTAGTCGACGTTCCACTCCGGCCAACGCTTGAGGACCTCCTCGAAGGCCACCCGGGCTTCCAGGCGCGCCAACGCCGAACCGAGGCAGAAGTGCAGCCCCTGCCCGAAGCTAAGGTGGCTACCCCGTCGGTGAATGTCGAAGCGGTCCGGATCCGGGAACTGCGATTCGTCGCGATTCGCAGATGCGTTGAGCAGCAACATGAACGACCCCTCCGGAACCACACGGCCGTACAGCTCGGCGTCGCGTGCGACGTAGCGGGCCTGCACCGGCGACGGCGGCTCGTAACGAAGCGATTCCTCGATGGCGCCGGGGATCAGGGACTGGTCGTCCACCAGTTGACGGCGTTGGTCGGGATGATCCGAAAGCAGTTGCGCCATAAAGCCGATCAGCCGAGTGGTGGTCTCGTTGCCGGCGCCAGCGATCATCGCCGTGTAGGACAACACTTCGGTGCGCGACAGCGCCCGACGGGTGCCGTCGAGCTCTTCGACCTCCGCCGCGAGCAGTTCGGTCATCAGGTCATCGGACGGATGCTCCGCCCGCCACTCGATGAACTCGGCGAACATCACGATAGTGTCTTCGAAGATCTTCTGGCTCACCTCGCCCGGTTCACGTCCACCCGCCACATCGAGGAAGGCGCCGTTGCGATCCCGGATGTGGGCCTGGTGCTCCTCGGGGATGCCGAGAAGATAGCCGATGGTCCGCATCGGCAGCACCGCACCGAGGTCGGCGATGAAGTCGAACCCGTCCGCACCAAGGAGCGGATCCAGTTCGCTGGTACAGAAGTCGCGCACCAGTGACTCGACGGCCAGCATGCGACGCGGCGTGAAGACCCGCGACAACAGCCGCCGATGCAGATCGTGCAGCGGCGGGTCCTCGAACAGCAGGATGCCCGGCGGCACTTCGATGTTGTTGAACAAGATGTCGGCGGTGGTTCCACGACCGGAGCGATAGGTCTCCCAGTTGTGCAGTTCGCGGGCCACGTCGTCATACCGGCTCAGAGCGTAGAAGTTGTACTTCTCGTTGTAGTACAGCGGCGCTTCTTCACGCATCCGCTTCCACACCGGGTACGGGTTGTCGTCGATGTCGGAATCGTATGGATCGTAATACAATTCGACCGTTTCGGTGTCTGACATCTAGCGTGTGAATCCCTTCAATCGTTGCGGTGCAGGAAACCGTGCAGAATCGCCTGCACGAGCTCGTCGACGATCACTTCTCGCGATGGCGGCCGGGCGCCGAAGTAGGTGGATCGCAACGCCGCCATACCGGCGATCATCGCGACCGTGGAGTGCGCGGGCAGGTCGGGATGGTCCGATCGGAGTCCGCGAATGTTCATCCCCTCGGCACTGATTCGGCCGAGGACATTGAGCGCTCGCCGGACGTCGGCGATGCCGGTCTCGGCGATTTCCTCCTCGCTCAACGCCTCCGACGCCATCAGCGTCACCAGCAGCCCCTGGTGTTTCACGAACAAGTCATAGAGCTGTCCGACGAATTGCCCAGCCAGCTCCTGCTCGTCCGTCTTCTCGGGAATGACGGATTGCCAGGCATCACCGAATTCGTCGATGAAGCTGGTGAACGGCAGCACCAACGCCTCACGGAAAAGCGCGGCCTTCGAACCGAAGTTGCGGAATAACAGATGCTCGGTAACCCCTGCGGCGGTGGCGATTTCGCGGGTGGTCGTGCTGCGGTAGTCCTGACGGGCGAACAGGGTCCGAGCCGCGTCGAGCAGTAGCCGCCGCGGCTCGCCGCGAGGCCGGCGCACCATGGCGGGGGCCTCGGCAGGGCGCTGCTTGGCGGCTGATCGCTGGGGCACAAATTGAGGATAGTATGTGCTGTCCAATTAGGATAGTATCCACTATCCAAAGAGCCGATGCTGTCTCGGAAGGATGGTCGACGTGGGCGCACTGATCATGCTCGGCACGTTGTTCGGGTTGGTGGCGCTGATCTTCGGCCTGGTACTGCGGTTCGACCCGGAAGCTCGCCGATGAGTGGCCAGATGACTCTGGCCATGCAGGCCGGCAGCGCCTTCGCTCTCGTCGGCGGCATCTCGTTCACCGCATTGGCCGTGTACCTGAGTGTTCGGCAACGTCGCGTACATCCCCTTCTGCTGCTGTGCATTTCGGCGATGTCGTTTTCGTGGATCGAGGCGCCCTACGACTGGGCGATGTACGCGCAGTTCCCCACCGCCCTCCCCCGGATGCCGTCGTGGTGGCCGCTGAACATGACCTGGGCCGGACTCCCGCTGTTCGTCCCGATCGGCTACATCTCGTATTTCGTGCTACCGGCCCTCACGGCCACCGCGCTCGGCCGATGGCTGATCGGGCGTTTTGGGTGGCGCCGGCCCCAGACGTTACTGATCGTCGGCCTTTTCGTCGGCTTCGCCTGGGCGCTGTTTTTCAACGCGTTCTTGGGCGCCAAGCTCGGCGTCTTCTACTACGGCCGGGTCATTCCCGGGCTGGCGATCCGTGAGGGAACGGTCCACCAGTACCCGCTCTACGACTCACTGGCGATGGCCATCCAGATGATGGTCTTCACCTATCTGCTGGGTCGCACCGATACCGAAGGACGCAACGTCATCGAGATGTGGGCGGGCAAGCGATCGACGACTCAGCGGCAGACATCGGTGCTGTCCGTCGTCGCGGTGATCGTCGTCGGAAACCTGCTCTACGGCGCGGTTTTCGCGCCGCACTTGATAACCAAGCTCGGGGGCTGGGTGACCGTGGAACCCCCGGGCCAGTTGTTCCCGGGCGTGCCGAACCAGCCCAAGTGATGTCTCGCTCAGTCAAAGACGTGACGTGGCAACGTGATCGGGACGTCCAGCGAGCTCAACAGTCCGGGCGCCGCGTCGATGACATAGGGGATCGCATTGACCACGCGCATCGCCGTAGAGGTCATGGTGGCGCGGCCAGCGCCGTGGCCTTCGGCCTCGCCAAGTGTCATCTCGCAGTGAATGTCCGGATCGCCGACGATATCGACCCGGTAGGTGGCGTCGCACGCCGAGCGCGGCCAGTCGGGTGCGACGTCGCGCGCCATTCGGATGATGTGCTCGATCACGATCGCCTCGCGGCCGTTGACGACGCCCGCCGCGCGCGTCCGCACCGCGCCGCACGTGCCAGCCGCGATGGTGCCGAATGCGACATCGATTTCCCGCTCAGTGAGCTCGCGGTCGAGTGTTCCCCAGATCTCCTCGATCTCGACACCGAGGCCGGCGGCCATCAGGTGAATCGGTGCCTTCCAGGCCATTTCGATAAATCCCGGCGTCTTCAACATCGGCTCGAAATCAAGCGGTCGGCCAAACCCCATCCCGTCCATCATCACGTCGGCAACTGGGTAGTGGTCGTTGAGCGCCACTTCGCTTGCGGTGATGCATCGGATGTTCTTCGACTGAGTGCTCATCAACAGCGCGAGCTGGTCGGAGGCGAAACCCGGAAAGATGCCCGACCCGTAGAACGATGCGCGGCCGGCCTTGGCGGCGGCGTCGAGTTGGTGGTACCAATCCGGCGCGAAATACGCCGGCGGGTAGACCAGGCTGGTCGACGAGGTCGAGACCACATTGATGCCGGCTTCCAGCAGCCGCAGATAGTCGCGCACGGCGGCCGCGTCACGCTCTGGACCGCTTGCGAAGTACACCACGCAATCGGGGGCGAGCGCAATCAACGCGTCGGTGTCGTCGCTGGCCGTCACGCCGATCGGCCCGCAACCGGCCAGCTCCCCCGCGTCCTTGCCCACCTTGTCTTGCGAATGTACCCATACACCAACGAGTTCCAGGTCCGGCCGGCGTCGGATCGCATCGATCGCGGCCGCGCCGACTCCTCCGGTGGACCAGGCAACGACACGAAGGGGTCCAATGGACATGTTGCTCCTTCAGTTCGACTGGGCCCGCGCGCTGGCAGCACCGGCCTGCTCCAGGTAGCGCCACGCCGTGTCGGGCGGGATGCCACCGCACAGTGGGTGCAGTGGCAGTGGCCGCCCGCCGCGGATGAAATCGACCGCCTGATCGAGCGTAAGGATTCGGTACGGACCGTCGTCCGCCCGCAGGGCGGAGACGGTGTCGGCGCGGGTGATGCTGGCCACCGAGTTGTCGTGCGGCCGATAGGAAGCCGCCGTCACGGCATCGTGGACCAAATTCGGGCCGAGCACCTCCCACGCCTCGTCGACGTCGTCAGCGACGAAAACCGTTGTCGGAGTTCCGGGTACGGGGAATTGGACGACGCCGGGTTCGTGGCCGGCGGCGCGACACCGGGCATCGTAGAATTCGCGCAGTTCCGGCGAGTCGGTCTGCGAGATGAAGCCGAGCCCGTGGTCCGCGGCTCGTCGCGCAGCGGCCTTGCTACCACCGGCGATCATGATCAACGACCCGGCCGCCGATCCGCAGGGCGGGGTGACTCGAACGCGACGGCCTTGGTATTCGACGAGTTCGCCGTGCAACAGGCCGTCGAGTGCATCGATGATTTCGTCGGCAACCAGACCGCGGTTCGACATGTCGACACCGAAGTGGTCGTACTCCTCGCTGCGGTGGCCGATACCGAACACGTAGGACACCCTGCCCCTGCTGATGAGATCCAACACGCAGATCTCCTCCGCCAGTCGCACCGGATCCCACAGCGGAATAGGCACTGCCGCAAGCATTATCGCCAACTGGTTCGTCTTCGCGGCGATCGCGGACGCCAGAATCAACGGGGTCGGCCAAATGCCCATCGTCGGCGCCGTGATGCTCGGAGAGCACCGCGAGGATCGCGCCACGCGTCTCCGCCCACCCGCACATGTCGAGAGCCGCCCCATAGAGGTCGGCCACCGGCGCCGCCCAGTGGGGAGCGCGCATGTCGAACCGCAGCGTGAACACCAGTTGAACCTAACATTTGGTCGCACGGAGGAGAATACACATGACAAATCAGCTTCGCGTTGTCGTCTGGGCCACCGGCGGCATCGGGTCGATCGCCATCCGACTGCGTCATCTACGCCGCGAGCGGCCCGGAACGCGATGCGCTGGCCATCCCCGACTACGTCAAATTACTCGAGGCCGGGATCAACGTGGTCACGACAAGCACGACGCGACTGGTCAATCCGCACCTGTACGAGCCGGCGGAATGGCGCGATCAACTCGCGGCCGCGGCCAAGCAGGGACAGGTGTCGCTGTACGCATCCGGCATCGAGCCGGGCTTTGCCGCCGACTACCTACCGCTGGTGCTGTCGACACAGTCGTCGCAGATCGAGAAGATCCATGCGTTCGAGATCGGCTTGTACGACGACTACGGTGTGCCCGACATCATGATCAACGCGTTGGGCTTCGGACAGCCACTGGACTACCAGCCATGGATCAGCTATCCGGGGGCGATCGCCGGCGAATGGCAGGGGCAGATCCGATTGGTCGCCGACGCGCTCGGTGTCGAATTGCAGGAGGTGCGTGAGGGTTTCGATCGCGCGGTGACCGATCGGACTCTGAACGTCGCCATGGGCACCGTCGAGGCCGGGACGTGCGGCGCCATCCGGATGCAGGCGATCGGTGTGGTGGACGGCCACGAGGCGATCGTCATCGAACACGTCACCCAATTGGCCCATGACGTTGCGCCCGATTGGCCGATCGGGATCGGCGATCTGTCCTATCGCGTCGTCATCACCGGCGATCCCGACATCGACTGCACCTTGGCCGCGACGTTGCGCGACCCGAAGCGGGCCGGCATCGCGGGCATGACGTCGGGCGCCGGCGCGATGGTCGCCACCGCGATGCGGGTGCTCAACGCCGTGCCGTATGTCTTTGCCGCAGAACCGGGTCTGCTGAGTTCGGTAGACCTACCGCTGACGATCCCGCGCAATGCCTTTGCCTGATGGCTCAAGTGTCGGCGCGGGTCCAGAACGTATGGCCTTCCTCCGCGATGCAGATCAGAATCAGCCCGTCGGGCGCCTGGGCAACGTAGTTCGTCCACTGGTGGCAGTCGGAATTCTCTTCCTTGATGCCTGCCATCGGCGGTGAACGGAACCATCTCGGCTGGTATCGCCTGGGCGAGCCGCAGAACATCAGCCGTCCCGGCTGGGTCGCGGGTACATAGCCGCCCGACACCCCAAAGGCGTAGTAGGTGGTGTTCTCGCACGGCGCACCCAAGACCATGTTCGGCGCGATGCCCGGGGTACACGCGGGATAGTCGCAGACCGTCGGCCCCGCGGCAGCCGTCGGCGGCATCCACGCACCGACTCCGATCAGCGCAGCCACTGTCGCCACGATGAAACGCACAGCAATATTTTTGCATGGGCGATAGGAAAATTCTCTTCTTCGGAGAAGATCACATACCCGAGGCAGGACCCTGAATATTGGGTCTCCCCGCACCGTCAGGCCAGCGACTTTGGGGTGATAACGTGATTCTCCGTGTGTAGTCCGGAACGAGCCGTGAGTCGTAGTGCGCTTGCGCCGGCGATTGCCCAGGACCAGTGACGGACTCCGACGCCGAGCCATCGACCATCGACGCTCCAAAATCGCTCGCGGAAGCCGAAGAAGAGCTCGCTCGGGCGGAGGAGCGCGCCGAGGCCGCGCGAGCCCGGGCGGTCGAATTGCGCCTGCAGGCCGAGTCGAGCGAACAAACTGAAGCGACCGCCGACGCTGAGGCCGACATCGTCGAGGCCAAGCCGGCTCGCTGGCGATCAAGGCTTCGATGGCCGCGGCGGCTCCGTCTTCCTACCAGGAAAACAATCGGCGTCGGCACCGCAATCGTGGTCCTGTGCTCCTCCCTGGCTGCCAGCGGTTACATCCTCTGGCAGCACCGCATACTCGTGCAGCATCGCCAGCAGGCGGCGGAGTTTGCCGCCGCGGCCCGGGAGGAAGTTGCAACGATGATGTCGATCGATCCCGCGCACGCGAAGGAGAATGTTCAACGCAGCATCGACGACACGACCGGGGCGCTCAAGAGCCAGCTGGAAGCCACATCAAGCTACGTGGTCAAGAACGCGCAAGATGCACAGGTCAAGACGAAGGCCACCGTGCAAGATGTCGCGATCGAGTCGATGACCGGTAATTCCGCAGTCGTCCTAGTCATCACAAAATCCGACACCGTCAATGCCGACAAATCGAATCGACCGTCGGTGTTCTGGCGACTCAGCGTCAATATCGAGCGGGACGGTGACCGGCTCAAGATGTCGAAAATTGACTTCGTCCAATGAATTCCGAGTCAGAGTCGCCGCCCGATGATGCGGAGACCGCCCAGAAGGAGCCGGACTCGCAGGATGGCAGCACCACGTCTGCATCCCCGGGCGAATCGCGCGACGACGGGATGGGCGCGATCGGTCGGGTGGCCTCCCACGTGCTCATGCACTGGCGTGCAGCCCTTTTGACGGCGTCGGTCATTGCCGCAGTGGGCCTGACTGCGTGCTTATTTGTTCTTCAGTACCGTCCGGATCGACAGATCGATGACGCCGCGGCGCAGCGAGCAATCCGGGCGGCCTCCGACGGCGCCGTTGCGGCGCTGTCCTACTCGAGCGAGAACACGGACCGTGATTTCGCCAAGGCGAGATCACATCTCACCGGTGATTTTCTCGCCTACTACGACAAATTCACCAAAGAGATCGTCAAACCGACGGTGCAACAAAAGCAAATCTCGCAGACCGCCTCGGTGGTGAAAGCGGGCGTGTCAGAACTGGCGCCGAACTCGGCCGTCGTGCTGGTGTTCCTCAACGAGACCACGGTAGGCAAGGACAAGAGGCAACCTTTGATAACCCCGACCAGCGTGCGAATAACGCTCGCGAAGGTCAACGGTTCCTGGCTAATCTCGAAGTTGGATCCATTCGGGTGACGGCAGGTAACGCCGATGCTATTCTCGTCGCACGAGAATGCCGCTACCGGTGGCGATATTGGCCCCTGGGCACTTTCGGTTATGCCCGTCGAGGAGCACACGATGCGTTCAGCTGGCACGATCACCGCCGCTGTACTGTTGGCTGCCAACGTATTCGGCGTTTTGGGTCCGCCATCTGAGGCCCGAGCAACGACGAAGGAAGACGTCGCGATCAACGGGACGTACAAGGTCACGTCAAACGGCAACTGGGCCAAAATCAACGATCAGTACAACAACGAGCCGACAGTCGTCAGCACCTGGACGATCAGCTCCACTTGCTCCAATTTTCAGACATGCAGCGGCACGATGAAGAGCGACCAGGGCTGGAGCGCGCCGGTCACCATGAACGACGGGCTGGTGTGGTACGTCAGGCGTGACCTGCCAAATTGGGAGCGGTGCCAAGACGGCACCGCGTTCACCGGCAAGCAGATCTTCTACTTCTATCAAGCTGATCCCGAGGGTAGCGGTGAATACCGACTCGGGTCGCCGGTGATGGCCGGCAAAGACCGGACATTCGGTCCGAGCGGCGCTTGCGGGCAAAACCAGTGGCTTGCAATCGAAATGCCGATGCGGCTCGACAAGATCGGCTGACTAGCC
The DNA here is from genome assembly GCF_001673405.1 of Mycobacterium sp. 1245111.1. Taxonomy (GTDB): domain Bacteria; phylum Actinomycetota; class Actinomycetes; order Mycobacteriales; family Mycobacteriaceae; genus Mycobacterium. Next base: position 34,605 of record NZ_LZLV01000136.1, read on the forward strand.
AGGCATAGTTCGATTGTCCGGCTCGCCCCCGCAAGCGGGCGGTACCCCCACCTCAAGCCGGTTCCCGGCCCGCATCGTCGCCGGGCACCTTTAAGTCGGAAACAGGTCCTGCCATTGCTTGGGCGCTGACCCCGTTGCAAGATCCGACTGCTGGTACAACTTCCCGTCCGGAGCGACATAACGACCGGAACGCGGATCGTATGGGGTCACCGCGATCGAGGGCGCTGTTTGAGATGCCTTGGTCCCGAACGAACTTGGATGCGCCTGCGACGGTCCACCGTTGATCACGGCCGGTGGCCTCGGGGGCGCGGGCGACCGGTGCACGGCAGGTGGCGGCGCGACGTCGAGTGGCGCAATGGACGGAAAGTCGTTCGCCTGCGTCGACATGTTGGCCGACGACGGTGCCGGTGGCGCGGCTGCGCCCAGCGTGCCTGGAGGCGGAGATGCGCCCCGAGGCCCTGGGGGGGTGCCCCGCGGGACGGCCCCTGGTGGCAGCGGCGTTCCCTCAAGCGGTCCGAAGATTCGTTGGTCGGCAGTGACCCGGTCGTCGAGCGGGATGCCCTGGGACAGCAGGTTCGGATCAATGGGAGAAGGGCCGAGGACATGCTGGCGCATCGCCAGCGGCATGAATGGCTTGTCACTGTTGCAGATTTCGACGGTGGGCGCGCGCTTTCCGGGGTGTCCCATGCAGGGATAGTTGCGGGCGCCGCGAACCGAGATCGGTGAATCCTGCGGCAGTTTGCAGTACAACCCGTCGGGCGTGTCGATGTCGCTGGTGTCGGACGGGGATCGCCACATGTTTTGCGGCAAGAAACCGACCGTGCAAATGGGCGGATCGTCGACCGTGAATGAAAAGTCGCCCTTGGACCAACCCTCGGGATGGTTGAAAGGTCCTGCCGTTTGCTCTATGGCAACGGCCGGCGGCAGCAACACCAACAGCTGCTCCAGTGAGGGGTGGTAGGTGACGCCGATCTGCCCGATCGTGGTCAGATTGGCCAGCAACACCGGCAGCGTCGGCTTGATCTGCTCGAACAGCCGCGACGCCTCGTCCGCGGCCCCGGGACCGTTTTGCAGCACGGTGCGAAGCCGGGAATCGTCGGTCGCCACCACGTCGGAGATCCCGGCCAGGCTACGCGCCCAGGTGCGAACGGAATCGGTGGTCTTCGCCTGTGAATCCAACAGCGGCCCAGTGTCTTCGATGAGGGCTCGCGTGCGATCGACAACATCGTTCGCGTCGGCGGAGATTCGCGACGTCGAGTCGGACAAAGAACCCAGATCGTATCCGGCCCCGTTGAAGGCTTGGAACGTTTCGTCGAGCAATTGGCCGATTTTGTTCTTGGGAAGGCTCTTGATCAAGGCATTGACCTGATCGAGCATTGGTCCGACCGCTTGCGGAATCGTGGTGTCGCGCATGGCAATAACCGATCCGTCGCGTAGATACGGCGCCGAATCGGTTCGTGGCCGCAAGTCCACATACTGCTCGCCTACCGCGGATACGCTCAGCACATCCGCTTGCAGGTTCGCCGGGATCTTGGGTGAGCTGCCAAGCGACAGCGTTGCTTTGGCACCGTTCGCGGTGAGCGCCACCGCGGTGACCTTGCCGACCTGCACTCCGCGGTAGGTGACGTTGGAGAACCGGTACAGGCCGCCGGTGGCCGGCAGCTCGAGGGTGACGGTCATCCGACCGATGCCGAGCAGGGTCGGCAGCTGGATGTAGAAGAGGACCATCGCGATAATCCCAATGATGCCGACGATCGCGAAAATCGCCAGCTGAATCCGCACGAAGCGCGTCAGCATCTATCCGCCCCCTCCTGCTGGCGGGAATCCCGCCGGCGGACCAGGATTCGGCCCTGCCGGCGGTTGGGCTGGCGGCGCAGCCGCGGGACCCGGTAAGGGACCAAACCCCGGTGGCGGCGCCGCGGGTCCCGGTAGCGGAGCGCTGAATTGGAGATTCGGCTGAGCAGGTCCGGGCGGCGGAGCTTGAGGACCAGCCGGCGGAACGCCCGGCGGTTGCGCCGGGCCGGGCGGCGGCGGTGCCACGGGACCAGGCGCCTGGGCGGCGCCGGCGCGCAATGGATCATAGGTGTAATTCAGGTAATACGGCTCCCCGGGCGCGGGTACCTGCTGTTCGCCCAGTGCTCCCCAGTGCGTCCCAAGCAGCAGGCTGTTCTTGAGTTTGGGAATAGTGAAGTCGAACTGAAATTGCAGGTTGAAGTAATCACCTCGAATGGCTCGATCGACGAAGTTCTGGGTGAACGGGAAGACCGTCGACCCCGCGAGCGCCGTGCCAAGCCCCGGTCCGACGTCGGCGAGCGCGCGGATGGTCGGCTCCAGGTTTTTCAGATTCTTGACCAAGTCGGCCTGAGTGTTGTTGATCAGCCCGGTGGCGGTGTTGCTGAATACGCGCAGGTGATCCAACGCCGCCGTTAGGCGCGGCCGCTCCTTGATGAATACCTCAAGCGCGGGCGGTACCTTGCGCAGCGCCTCGGTGAGAACGTCGCGCTGTCCGGCGAATGTCTCGGCAAGCCGGTTCAGCGCCTGGATCGACGCAACGATGTTGTCCCGCTGCGCATCCAGCGTCCCCACGAACGTGTCGAGCCGATTGAGCAAATCGCGAACAGCACCCTCGCGCCCGGATAAGGCGGCGCTGAAATTGTGGATGATTTCCCCGATCTGGCCGAGTCCGCCCCCGTTGACGACCAGCGACAGCGACGACAGGGTTTGCTCCGTCGAGGGATAGATCGACGACCGATTCAGCGGGATGGTGGCGCCCGGGCGTAACCGTCCGGTACCGGGTTGGCCCAGCGGCGGATTGAGCTCCACATGCATGGATCCCAGCAGGCTGGTCTGGCCGACACTGGCAACCACGTTAGCGGGGATGACAGCATCACGCTTCACCGAAATCTCGACGTCGGCGTGCCAGTCTTTCACCCTCATCGGGCCCACACTGCCGACCACGACATCGTCCATCATCACCGGCGAATTCGACTCCATCGTCAGGACATTCGCGAGTTCGACGTGGTAGATGTCGGCGCCCGCTCCACGCCCGACCGCGCCGGGCAACGGTAGCGAGTTGAGGCCGTGGAACGCGCACCCGGTGGCGGTCAGCGCCACACAGGAGCCGATAGCAAGTACTCGGCGAACGGTCAGCCGACCCATCATGGATGTGTCCCTTCGGCCGGCAACAACGGTGGCGGAGGCTGTGGCGTCGACGGCGGCGGCGGCAGCGGCATCGCCGCGCCAGGTATCCGGGGCAGCGGCTCCGACGGTGCCGGGCCGGATACCACCGAGTCACCATTCAACCCGGTGTAGGCCGATATCGCGGGCGGGATCTCGGGCGGTCCTGGCTTCGGGCCCTCGCCGCCAGGAGCGAGGCGCGGTTCACTGTAAACAACGTTGGCCGGATCCACCGACTTCTGGAGGAATGGGTTGATGGGGAACGGCACGCTGTTGAAATTGAGCAGCCGCATTCCGGGACCCAGAAACAGCGCACACAGCTTGCCCGATTCGACGGCGGTGATGCTCTCGACGGTTTCCAACATCGTGCAGCCGGGGGCGGGCAGCGGAACAAACATGCCCGCCCACGTAGGGTTGGCGAAGTTCATGACCCCGAACCCGCCCACAATGGTTCCGGTGTCGGCGTTGTAGTCGTTGAAGAAGTTGCCGAGCGCGTTCGGCGCACCGTGCAAGATGTTCTCCAGGGCCATGTGCTGATCGACGATAGGCTGGAGGGCATCGCCCAATCGCGCAACCTGCTCGCTGGTCTGGTCGCGGGTTTCGGCGATGAATCGCTGCACTTCGCCCACTGCCGTGGAGAGATCGGTCAGCGCCGCGTCCAGCTCGGATCTGCTGTCGTTGACCACGCCGGTTAGGGTGGCCAGCCGGTCGTTGAACTGCACGATTTGGACGTTGCTGTCGCGCAGTGCGGTAACGAAGGTCTGCAGATTCTTGATGATGTCGACGATGTTGCCGCTCCCGTTGGCGAGGATGCGCCCGACCCCTGACAGTTGAGCGAGTGTTTGCCGCAGCTTGTCGCCATTGCCCTGTAGCGCGTTGGCGGCGCTGTCGACCAACCGCGCGATCGACGGCGTCGACACCTTGAGATTGGGACCCAAATCTGTTGCCAGCCGCATCAATTGGTTTTTAACCTGGTCCCACTCGATAGGCACGGCCGTGCGTTGTACCGGGATCACCGCCCCGTCGGCCATGACCGGGCCGCTGCTCCGGTAGGCGGGAGTGAGCTGGACGTAACGGGCAGCCACCAAATTCTGGGTGACGATCACGGCTTTCGCGTCCGCCGGAATCGGCACACCGTGGTCGATCTTGAGGATCATTTTGGCCTGCGTCCCCGCGGGATCGATGGACTTGATCGTGCCGATCTTGACACCGGAGACCCGCACCTGATCGCCGGGGTAAATCGCGGTGGCGGTGGTGAAGTAGGCGGTCACGGTCGTCGGGCCAAAGAACACGTCACGCACAATCAGTCCTGTGCCGGCGACGATCAGCCCGGCGAGGACGGCCGCCGCAATAGCCGTGAGCCTCTTACGCGGGATCCGAGGCATCCGGGAAATCATTGGCCCCCTCCGATCCGGCCGCCCAACGTACAGCCAGGGCACGGCGGAATGCCGTTGTACAGTTGCGGCACCAAGGACCGCGGTACCTGTGACGGGAAGCCTGGGCCGCGCGCGGTGTCGAAGGTTCGGAATCCCCAGAGGTAATCCAGGAACGGCCCGAAGAGTTCCGGAATAGCGGCGTTCGGGGCGAACGCCTGGTAGGCGTACATGCTGGAGATCGCCTCGCCCACCGTGATCTCGAATTTCGCGAGGCCGGGCAGTGCTTTGCTGATGTTGTCGCGGTTCTTTTCCAGCATCGCGGTCACCGAATTCAGCTTCTCCAGCGTGGGGGCCAACTTGCTTTCGTTGTCGTGCACCAATCCGGTCAGCTGTTTGGCCACCGTCGAGGTATTGGCCAACAGCGAGACGATCTCTTGTCGGCGCGTCACCAACACCTGAAGTAGGTCGTCGGAGTTCAGGATGAGCTTGTTGACCTGTTGGCTGCGTTCCGACAGGATTCCGGTGACGTCGCTGGCACTTTTGAGCAGCTCGCCCAGGGATGTGTTGCGGCTGTTGAGGCTTCGCGATAACCGGGTGACGGCGTCGAAAGTGGGTCCCAGCTGTGGGGCGATCTGGTTGAGCGTCGCCGATAGCGTGTCGAGTGACTGGTTCAAGGTCGCGGTGTTGGTATCGCCGGCGTACGAGGTGAAGTCACTGACCGCGTCGGTCAGCGAGTACGGCGAACCGGTGCGCGATATCGGGATGACATCCAGCGGATGCATCATTCCGCCGCCGGCCGATTCCAGGGTGAGCACTCGCTCGCCCAGCAGTGTGCCGGTGCGGATGTGCGCGGCAGTGTCGGTTCCGAGCGGAACATTGCCCTTCATCGTGAACGTGACCAGAGCGTCGCCGTTGCGCAACGACACATTCGACACCGTGCCGACTTTGATTCCCGACACCGTCACAGCGTTGCCGACGGCAAGGCCGCCGGCTTCGGAGAACAGCGCCTGATACCGGACGGAGCTCGCCAACGACACAATCCGGTCGGGCGACAGGCCTACCAGGATGATCATCCCGATCAGGACGGCCCCGATGAATCCGGCTTTGATCAGGCCCGTTCCGCGGTATTTCAGCATCAGTGTCCCTCCGGATCCGGTTCCTGGCACCGCTTCGCTTCGGACCTGAACCAGGGGGCCACCACCGTCTTGCCTTGCAGGTCCGTGCCACGGAGTGTGAACTCGCAGATGAAGTACGGGACGGTGGCACCGAATACGCCGAGTCGGACCAGCTTGCGGTAGTTCTTCGGCGCCTTCTGCAGCGCGGTGTCGAGGCGGTCCTTGTCGTTCTCGAGTAGCGGGGCCAGCCGACCGAGCTGCTCAATGGTGCCGGACAGCGGTGGTCTGGCCTTGCTCAGCAGATCGGCCAGCGAAGCGGTTCCCTTGCTCAATGCGTCGATAGCGGGTGCGATGGTGTTGCGGTCGTCAGACAGTCCGGTAACCAGCCGCTGGAGGCGATCGATGGCGGCAGAGAACTTGCCGCCATCTTTGTCGAGGGTGGCCACCACGGTGTTCAGGTTTTGGATCAATTGCTGAACCGTTTGGTCGTTGTCGCCCAATGCATTCGAGAACGATGTCGTTTTGGAGAACAACGACTGAAGAGTGCCACCCTCGCCTTGGAACACCTGCAGTAGCGCTGACGAGAGCGCATTGACATCGTTCGCGTTCAAGCCCTGCACAACGGGTCTCAATCCGCCGAGCAGCAGGTCGAGGTCAAGCGCTGGCGCGGTGTGATCGACACCGATCTCTCCCCCGGCCGGCAGCCTTCGAGTCGAGCCCGGGCCGTCGACGAGTTCGAGGTAGCGGTCACCAACCAGGTTGAGATAGCGAACCGCTGCCTTGGTGCCGTCGGTGAGTACGACTGATCGGTCCGTGTCGAATTTGACCACGACCTTTTTGTCCGGCTGCAACGAAATACCGTTGACGGTGCCCACCCTGATGCCGGCGACTCGCACCGAATCCCCGTTCTTCAGTCGTGACGCATCGTTGAAGACCGCCGAATACCCGTTTGTCGCACCGGTTCGGTACTGGCCGAAGATGAAGAACAGAAACGCGGTCAGCATCGCCATCACGACGGCGAAGACACCGAACTTGATGAGCGTCGCGCGCAGTGAGCCCCTCATCCCTGTTGTCCAACCTGAGCTGAGTTGCGTGGCGGGCCGGTGATCGGCCCGTACAACAGCTGTTTAAGGCCGTCGAAGTTGAGCAGCAATTGCTGGTTTCCGTACTGCACCGGGTTGGCGCCGATATCTGCGACGACAACCTTCGCATTGGTGTCGAAGGGAACCTTCGGTAAATCCAGGCATTGCGGGCCGCCCGTGGCCGCGACCTTAGGCAGGTTAGTCGGATACCGATAACGTTCGGCCCCCCAAGTGAGACTTGCAATGATATTGATGCTCGGTTCCGACAACGGCGGATTCTTGGCTTGTTGTGCGAGACCCGCGAAACCGCACCACAGCGCTTTGTTGTACTCGTTGGTCAGATCGGTGGTCGGCCTCAGCAGATGGATGACATCCGTCAAACCCTGCCGGTTAGCGGACAGGACGTCGTTGCCGACGTCGGCCAAACCGATCGCGCTCACCAGCAGCGCGTCGAGGTTGTGTTGCTCGTCGACGAACGTCTGGCTGATCTGTGCTGAATTACGAACGGTTTTCACCAGGTCCGCCGACGCGTCGGCGTAGGCATTGAATACCGGCGCCGAAACCGCGATGTCGTGGCTCAGCGCGGACAGGCTCGGATTGAACTTCACCAGGAACGAGTCCAGGTCGCTGAACGCCTGACCGATCTTTTGGCCCCGGCCGCTGAGCGCCTGGCCGATCGCCCCAAGGGTCTCGTTGAGCTTCGCGGGATCGAGCGAGCCCAATACTTCGGTCAAGTGCTTGAACACCGTGTTCACCTCGACCGTGACGTGCTGGCTGTCAAGCACCTGGCCGGCGCGCAGGGATCGCGGTGCCGGTTGCGCCGGCGGTACCAGGTCAACGAACTTGGCGCCGAAAACCGTTGGCGACGTGAGGTCGACGAGCACATTGGACGGAATCAGATGCATGTCCGAGGGATACATCGCCAAATGCAGGACCGCTTGGCCGTTTGCGCGCGACTCGATCGAGTCGACCTTGCCCACTTGCACGCCACGCATCTTCACCTTGGCGTCCGGGTTCATCACCAAGCCGGCCCGCGACGACAGCACGGTCACCGGCACACTTTCGGTGAAGCTGCCCCGGAACAAGCCGACGGCGCCGGCAACGATCGCGACGAGGGCCGCGACGGTCACCAGGCCCGTCAGCGCGCGTATCCCGTTGTGACCCATGGAGAGTATTCCCCTATCCCGAGAGGTTGAAGTTGCCGTTTGAGCCGTAGATCGAGAGCGAGACCAACAGCGTCACCGACACCACGACGATGAGCGAAGTACGTACCGCGTTTCCGGTTGCGACGCCTACGCCCTCTGGCCCGCCCGTCGCGAAAAACCCGTAGTACGTGTGCAAGAGCAGGACCGCGATGGCCATCAGCACCGCCTGCAGGAACGACCACAACAGGTCGACCGGGTTCAGGAAAGTGTCGAAGTAGTGTTGGTAGAGCCCACCCGATTGACCGAACAGCACAACGGTCGTGAATTGGCTTGCCAGAAAAGACAATATGACCGCAATGCTGTACAGCGGGGTGATGGCGAGCATGCCCGCGATGATCCTTGTGCTGACCAGGTACGAGATCGGCCGGATCGCCATGGCTTCCAGCGCATCGATTTCTTCGCTGATCCGCATAGCACCGAGTTGCGCCGTCACACCCGCGCCGAAAGTGGCCGCCAGACCGATTCCCGCGACGACTGGTGCCGCGATACGGACGTTGATGAAGGCAGCCAAGAATCCGGTGAGCGCTTCGATGCCGATGTTGCCCAACGAGCTGTAGCCCTGCACCGCGAGTGTGCCACCGGCGGCCAGCGTCAGGAAGCCGACAATGACAACGGTTCCGCCGATCATCGCCAATGTCCCTGCGCCCATGCTGATTTCAGCAACGAGCCGAATGATCTCCCGGCTGTAGCGGGTGACCGCGAAGGGTATGCCGGCCAGCGCCTTCCCGTAGAACACGGTGTGATCGCCGATCGAGGCCAGCGCACCAACGGGCCTGCGCCACCGGCCGAAGACCCGAAAGGCCCGCGGATAAGTGGCTTTCAGCGTCGTCACCGACATGGCATATCCCCCATCACTTCGTAGTGAATCGGATGCCGATCGCCGTAACGACCACGTTGACAACGAATAACGCCATGAACGCGTAGACAACGGTCTCGTTGACCGCGTTGCCCACCGCCTTCGCTCCACCGCCGGAGACCGTCAACCCGCGGTAGCACGCCACCAGGCCCGCGATAATGCCGAACAGCGAGGCCTTGATGCACGAGATCACCACCTCGGGCACCCCGGTGAGCAAGGTGATTCCTGCAGCGAACGCCCCGGGGTTGACGTCTTGCACGAAGACCGAAAACACGTACCCGCCAACGATTCCGATGATGACGACCAGGCTGTTGAGCAATAGGGCGACCAGGCCGGCGGCGAGCATCCGCGGTGTGACCAGCCGCTGCACTGGGTTGATGCCCAGTACCTCCATCGCGTCGATCTCTTCACGGATGGTTCGGGATCCGAGGTCCGCACACATTGCGGTCGCTCCGGCGCCGGCCACGATCAACACCGTCACCAACGGACCGACCTGGGTGACCGCGCCGAATGCGGCACCCGCGCCGCTGAGGTCCGCGGCCCCCAGTTCTCGCAGCAGAATGTTGAGGATGAAGCTGATCAGCACTGTGAACGGAATGGCCACGAGGAATGTGGGAGCCAACGCGACGCGGGCGATGAACCAGGACTGCTCCAAAAACTCTCGGGCCTGAAATGGTCTGCGGAAGGCAAATTTGATCGCGTCGGCTCCCATCGCGAAGAGCCCACCGACCGCCTGCATCGCACCGGCCAGACCGTTGGGCATGCTGATCCCGGTGGACCAGCGCTCCGCGCCTTTAGTCGCCATCGGTGCCCACCGTCCCTCCGTATCGCGCGCGTGAAACCACGCTCTTGAGCGGGGCGGGGCGGACAACCCCCACTTCTAGAAGCGTCCGGCGATTATTACCCATGCCGGATGCGGCGGGAGTGAGAATTGACAACCGAGGGACCTCCAATTAAGTGACGGCACCGATGGTTTTGAGCTCGATAATGCGGTCCCAGTCCAGACCGAGCTCCTGCAGGATGTCGTCGGTCTGTTCGGCGAACCCGGGCGCGGGTCCCGACATCGGAGCGGCCACGTCGAACTGGACCGGGTTGGCGACCAGTTCGAGTTCGCCTGCCTGTACTAGATATTCGTTCGCCCGGATCTGAGAGTCATTGGCTACCTGCAAGGTGTCCTGCACCGGCGCCCACGGCCCGGCCAGCGTCGCGAAGCGTTCGCTCCATTCCGCGAGACTGCGCTCCGCGATCGCCTTGCTCAGGATTTCCACCGCCACTGCGGTATTCGCGGCAATGTTCGCGTCGGTGTCGAAACGCGGGTCGCCTGCCAGTTCTGGTTGATCGATATGGCGGCAAACATCGGCCCAGAACTTACTGGCTTGCATCATCACAAAGGAGATATAGCGACCATCGGACGTCGCGTACAGCCCCACCAATGGGTTGATCGGGGAGCCGTGCACGCCGGGCGGGAAGGCCTCCATGCGCTGGTTCAAGTGAACGGTCAGTGCCACGGTGTGTCCCATCGACCACAACCCGCTGCCCAGCAGTGAGACGTCGACAACCGATGGTTCGCCAGTGCGCTCACGCTTGAGTAGCGCCGCGGCGATGCCGCCGGCCAGGTTGGTGCCGGAGATGGTGTCGCCGTACGCGGGACCCGGAGGGCCGACCATGCCTTCGGTGCCGGGCGGGGTGATGGTCGCGGCGGTTCCGGCCCGACACCAGAAGGCGGTCATGTCGTAGCCGCCTTTCTCGGACTCCGCGCCGCGCGGGCCCAACGCACTGCCGCGCGCATAGATGATGTTGGGGTTCACGGTACGAATGTCGTCGACGTCGATGCCGAACTTCTTCCGGTGACCGGGAAGGAAGCTGGTCAAGAACACGTCGGAGCGGCGAGCCAACTCGTAGAGCACCTCTTTGCCTTCGGGCACCGACATGTCGAGGCCGACGCTGCGCTTGCAGCGGTTGGCGTGCTCGATGTTCGGGTTGGGGTCGCCCTCCACGCGCAGCAGTCCGGTCTGCCGCAGACCGCGCTGCGGGTCTCCGGTCACCGCGTGCTCGACCTTGACGACGTCGGCGCCCCACTCGGCCAGCACTGCGCCCGCCGACGGCACGAACCCGTACATCGCCACTTCGAGGACGCGGATGCCCTCCAGCGGCCGTGTCATGCGGTGCCTTTAGCGCTGGGTGCCGCCACGGGGACGGCAAAAGTCTTGCGCTCCAAGAATTCCTCCAAACCTGCCACGCCCATCTCACGGCCGACGCCGGACTGCTTGAAGCCCCCGAAGGGGGCGTCGGCGCTGAAGTAGTTCCCGCCGTTGATGGAAAACGATCCGGTGCGGATCCGTCGCGCGACCGCCAACGCCCGCTCTTGATCAGCGCTGAACACCGCGCCAGCCAGACCGTAGATGGAGTTGTTGGCGATGCGTACGGCGTCGTCGTCATCGTCGAAGCCGATGACGACCAGCACCGGGCCGAAGATCTCTTGCTGCGCGATCTCACTGCCGGGGTCGACATTGGTCAGCAGGGTGGGCGCATAGAAGTAGCCAGGGCCCATGCGCGTCCCTCCGGTGACCAGCGTGGCGCCCTCGGCGACGGCCCGTTGCACCATCGCATCGACTTTGTCGCGCTGGCGCTCGTTGATCAGCGGTCCCATGAACGTCTTCGGGTCGGCGGGGTCGCCGTGTCGGACCTTGGCGAAGTTCTGCGCAATCAACTCGACGATCTCGTCGTGGTGCTTGTTCGGCACCAGCAGCCGCGACGTCAGCGCACATCCCTGCCCGGCATGCGTGACCATCGAGAAGGCCGCGAACATGGCGGCGCTCACGAAGTCGGCGTCGTCGAGCATGATCGCTGCCGACTTACCGCCCAGCTCGAGAAAGACGCGTTTGACGGTGTCGCTGGCCGCGGCCATGATTCGGCGCCCGACCGGGGTCGATCCGGTGAACGTGATGACGTCCACGTCGGGGCTCGTCGTCAGCGCTTCTCCGACGGCGGCGTCCGACGAGCTGAGCACGTTGACCACGCCGGGTGGGATGTCGGTGTGGTTGGCGATCAACTCCCCTAGCGCCAGCGTGACCAGCGGGGTGTCCGGCGCACCCTTCAGCACCACCGTGCAGCCGGCCGCCAGCGCGGGTGCCAACTTCGCCAACGCCAGCTGATTCGGGTAGTTGTACGCGATGATCGCGCCCACTACGCCGGCGCCTTCCTTTTCCACCCAGCGCTTGTGCCGCATTCCGCGCGATTCGACTTCGCCGAGGTCCTCGGTCATCGAGTAGTTGCGCAATACCTCGGCGTAGTAGCGGACGATCTTGATCGGCTCGTCCAGTTGAGCGCCCTGGGTGAGCGTGCGCGTGGCGCCGACCTCGGCGATCGTCAGCTCGCGGAGTTCGTCGGCGTGGTCGAGCAGCGCCTGGTGCAACTGGTCGAGGCAGCGGACCCGGAACGCCGCATCGGTCGACCACGTGCTGGTGTCGAAGGCTCGCCGCGCGGCCGTGATGGCGCGCTGCGCCTCGGCGATGCCGGCGTCGGGGGGGTGTCCGATCACGTCACCGGTGGCCGGGTTGATGGATGCGAAAACGCGGTCGGTGGTGACGAGTTGACCATCGATCAGCAGGCGCCGATCAGGCCCGCTGTCCGTCGATCGGCTACTGCCCACAGTGGCGGTGGCGGCATACTGCGGCGGCATTGGATCTCCTCAACACGTGGATAATTGCATTCTCATCCTGGCGAATCTTACATTCCGACTACGAGAATTCAACCAAACGGAAGAAACGAGACTGCCATACTCGTAGGCGCTATGTGCACTCGCGCGTAGCGGCGTCATCGCAGGCTAGGGCCGGTTTCTGGGCTGTCTTGCGGGCGCCCACAACGCGAGAGTAAGGTTCTCGTATTCGGAAGGGAGATTCTTTGTGTGTGACACGGCCCCTGTCCCGGTGACCCCATGAGAACGGCGGTCGTCACCGGCGGCGGCTCCGGAATCGGCCTCGCCGTCGCGGAGCGACTCCGCAAAGACGGCTACCGGGTCGCGGCCGTCGACCTCAAGCCGTCCGACACCGAGCTCGCGTTCACCGCTGATGTCACCGACCGCGGACAGATCGACGCCGCGTTGGCCGGCATCCGGGCGGAGGCCGGGCCGATCACCGTTCTGGTCAACGCCGCTGGGCTCGACGGCTTCAAGCGCTTCACCCACATCGAGTTTGCGGACTGGCAGCGCCTTATCGATGTCAACCTCAACGGGGTCTTTCACATGACGCAGGCCGTGCTGCCCGACATGCTGGACGCGAAATGGGGACGCATCGTCAACATCTCGTCCTCCAGCACGCATTCCGGCGCCCCCTTCATGTCGCACTACGTTGCCGCCAAGTCCGCGGTCAACGGGCTGACCAAGGCGCTCGCCCTGGAGTACGGCCCCCACGGCATCACCGTCAACGCGGTACCGCCGGGCTTCATCGACACCCCGATGCTGCGCAGCGCCGAGCAGCGCGGCAATCTCGGCGACATCGAAAAGACCATCGCCACAACGCCTGTGCGTCGGATCGGCAAGCCCGAAGACATCGCGGCGGCCTGCGCATTTTTGGTGTCCGAGGAGGCCGGCTACATCACCGGCCAGATCCTGGGCGTCAACGGCGGCCGAAACACCTAGCGGCCAAACATATTTCGTTGGTGAAACCAAGAGGAGAAGTAGTGGGAGAAGCGCAGGGCCGGGTAGCGGGCAAGGTCGCATTCGTGACGGGCGCGGGCCGTGGCCAGGGACGCTGTCACGCCGTCCGGTTGGCCGAGGAGGGCGCCGACATCATCGCGGTCGACATCTGCCGCGACATCGACACGATCGGCTACCCGATGGCCGGCCCGGAGGATCTCGACGAGACCGCGCGGCTGATCGAGAAGACCGGTCAGCGAGTGGTGATCGCGCAGGCCGACGTCCGCGACGCCGCGGCGTTGCAGGCGGCTTTGGAGAGCGGGCTGGCCGACTTCGGCGGCAAGCTCGACATCGTGGTGACGGCGGCCGGGGTCGCCGGGATGAAGGGCCAGCCGCCGCTGCGGGCGTGGACCGACGTGATCAACACCAACCTGGTCGGGACCATCAACGCGATTCAGGTTGCTTTGTCGCACCTTAACGAGGGTGCGTCGATCGTCGCGACCGGGTCTACTGCCGCGCTGATGGACACCTCGAAGAAGGACAACCCCGGCAAGGATCCGGGCGGAATGGCCTATGTGCACTCGAAACGCGCGCTGTCGAGTTACGTCCACGACCTCGCGACGGAGCTTTCGGCCTTCGGTATCCGCGCCAACGTCGTGCACCCGACCAACACCGATACCCCCATGCTGCAAAGCGAACCGATGTACCGTTCGTTCCGACCCGATCTCGAGAACCCGACTCGTGCTGACGCCGAACCGGTTTTCGGTGTGCAGCAGGCGATGAAGATTCCGTTCGTCGAGCCGGAGGACATCAGCAATGCCGTGCTGTGGCTGGCCTCCGACGAGGCCAGGTATGTGACCGGCTTGCAGCTGCGCGTCGATGCCGGCGGCTACCTCAAGTGGTACGACTACCGCACGTAAGGGACATCCATGAAAGTTCGGGTTGATTCAGACCGTTGCCAGGGGCACACGCTGTGCTCGATGATCGCGCCGGAGTCGTTTGAGCTCGACGACATCGAAGGTCACGCGTCGGCGGTGTCGGAAGACGTTCCGCCAGAACAGGAAGACGCGGTTCGCGAGGCGGCGCATTCCTGCCCGGAACAAGCGATCCTCATTACGGAGACCTCATGAGTATCGACGACGACATCGACCGCAAGAAGAATCGGTATCACTTCGATCGGCACACGCCCGAGTATCGGATGCAGTTCGAGAAGATCACCGAAGAGATCCACGACAAGTGCCCGGTCGCGTGGACCGACACCTACGACGGCCACTGGGTCGCCGGCGGCAGCAGCGCCGTGTTCGAACTCGCGCGCTGCCCAGTCGTGTCCAACGATCACGATATCAACGGTGAACGCAAAGGCTACCAAGGCATTTCGATTCCCAAAGCCAAGCGCGCCAGTGGCGTGCGCGGTGGCATCCTGGAGATGGACGAACCCGAGCACCGCATCTACCGCACCGTGCTCAACCCCTACCTCTCGCCCGCGGCCGTCAAGCGTTGGGTGCCGTTCATCGACGAGGTGACCCGTGCCTGCCTCGACGAGAAGATCGAATCGGGCCGCATCGACTTCGTCGACGATTTGGCCAACATCGTTCCCGCGGTGCTGACGCTGGCGATGTTGGGCATCCCACTCAAGCGATGGGCGATCTACAGCGAACCGGTGCACGCCTCGGTGTACACCCCCGAGCACTCCCCCGATATCGACAAGATCGTCGCCATGCATCGGCAGATGGGTCTGGACCTGCTGAACAACATGGTCGAGATCAAGGAGAAGCCGCGACCGGGAATCGTCAACGGGCTGCTCCAGATCCGGATTGACGGCGAGCCAGCGCCCGACCTCGAGATCATGGGCAACCTCGGCCTGGTCATCGGCGGCGGCTTCGATACCACCACCGCGCTGACCGCGCACTCGATGGAGTGGCTGTCCCAGCATCCCGACGAGCGGGAGCGTCTCAGCCGTGAGCGGGACACTCTGCTCGATTCCGCCACCGAGGAGTTTCTGCGCTATTACACACCCGCGCCCGGTGACGGCCGTACCTTCTCCGAAGACGTGGAAGTCGAAGGGACGCAGTTCAAAGAGGGCGAGCGGCTATGGATCTCCTGGGCGATGGCCAATCGCGACCCGTCGGTGTTCCAGGAGCCCAACAAGATCATCATGGACCGCAAAGGTAACCGGCACTTCAGCTTTGGGCTCGGTGTCCACCGCTGCATCGGTTCCAACGTGGCGCGCACGGTATTCAAGTCGATGCTGACCGCGGTGCTCGACCGGATGCCGGACTACGTATGCGACCCCGAAGGCACCGTGCACTACGAAACCATCGGCGTCATTCAGGGCATGCGGCACCTGCCGGCCGCCTTCACCCCCGGCAAGCGACTGGGCGCGGGTCTCGACGACACGCTGGAGAAGCTACAGAAAATCTGCGACGAGCAGGAACTGGCCCTGCCGATCACCGAACGCAAAGAAACCGCCGTCATCGACTAGACGAGCCCGACCTATGGCCAGCAAACAACTGACAGCGGGCGCGCGGAGAGCCTATATTCGGCCGAAGCTAACAGGAGGACAGCCGTGAAGTCGTTGGCGCTGAGTATGTTGCTGATCGCTGCGGCGACGGCATTGTCTCCGACCGCCCGTGCAGGGATGTTGATTGGAAATTATGAGGTGCACACGCCGCGCGATCCGGGCCACTCCTGGCTATGGGCAGTGCGAAAGTGCGAGCCCGGCCACCCCGCCGAGTGCGTCCACGTGCAGGCCATACCCCGGCCCAACGGCCAAGCAACGCCGTGGAATGGGGACGGGTTGCTGGCAAATGGCAGCTACACCATGAGCGTCGATGTACCCGACGGCGTGCGATGCACCATCTACTTTCTCCCTTCGCACGATGTCTACACCTGGGACTCGGTGGCACTCACCGGTTCTGTGCACTCCACCTTCGACGCCGGCTGCGGTGGGGCGCCGGGCGGGTCCGCCGACTACCCCTTCGAACTTGTCCGGTACTGAGACGGCGTCCTATCGGCCCGGCAGTCCCAACACCCGCTGGGCGATGATGTTGCGCTGGATCTCCGAGGTGCCGCCGGCGATGGTCCCGGAGAAGCTGCGGGCGTAGCGCTCGAACCAGCTGCCGAAGTAGTGGTCCAGGTTCATCGGCTCGTACGGCCCGGTCAACGCCGGATGCAGCAGTCCATCGGATCCCGCTGCGGACAAAGCGTTTTCGCATGCCTGCCGTTCGGCTTCGGAGCCGAGCAGCTTGAGCACCGACAGGGCAGGGACGTCCTCTTCCCCGCGCGCGGCTCGCGCCAGCGCCACCGACCCGAGCAGCCGAAGCGCCTGCCGGTCCATGACCGCGGTGGCGTACTGGTCACGCTCGAGGTCGTTCGCCGGGTGAAAGTCGGTGATGACGTTGTCCAGGCGGTCGGCGAATCCGAGCCACATCATCGTGCGCTCATGCCCTAGCGAACCGTTGGCCACCCCCCAGCCCTGATTGAGCGGTCCGACCAGGTTCTCTGCCGGCACCTTCACGTCTTCGAAGAACACCTCGTTGAAATCCACGTTGTCCTGGCCGCAGATATCCGGGAACGGCCGACGCGTCACGCCAGGTGTGTCAGTGGGGATCACCAAAGCGCTGATTCCCTTGTGCTTCGGTGCATCTGGATCGGTACGCACGAACGTCAGCAGCACGTCGGCGTCGTGTGCTCCCGACGTCCACACCTTCTGGCCGTTGACCACGAAGTGATCGCCGTCGCGCACCGCTTTCGTCCGCAGCGACGCCAGGTCCGACCCGGCGCTGGGCTCGCTCATGCCCAGCGACGCGGTGATCTCGGCCCGTAGAATCGGCACCGCCCAGCGTTGCTTCTGCTCGTCGCTGCCGAACGAGATCAACGACGCGGCAATGATATTCACGCCCTGTGGGTTGAAGCTGTGGTAGATCCGCCGCTTGCACAGCTCTTCCAGGTAGACGTACTGCTGCAGCACGGTGGCATTGCGGCCGCCGAATTCGGGTGGCTGCGTGGGTAACAGCCACCCGTTGTCGAACAACAGCCGTTGCCAGCGGCGGGCCCAATCCGGCATGTGCGACACCGATTTCGGGCGTTCCAGCGCCTCCGCCGCCGCGGTGGGTGAGTGTTCGTCCAGGAACGCGACGAACTCCGCGCGGAACGCCTCGACGTCTGGATCAAAGGTGAGCTGCACGGTATTCCTCGGTAACCCTCGCGCGGTGCTCGGCGGTCCCGCCGAGCATGAGTTCGCCGGCCTTGGCCCGCTTCAATGCGAACTGCAGATCGTTCTCCCAGGTGAATCCCATCGCGCCGAACAGCTGTAGGCCGTGGCGGAATACCAGCGATTGGCATTCGCCCGCACCGGCTTTCGCCATCGCGGCGGCCAGCCGACGGCGCGGGTCGTTTGCAGAGATCGTCAACGCCGAGTAGTAGGCCAGTGCCCGGGCGCGCTCGATCGCGACGTGCATATCGGCCGCCTTGTGCTGGACTGCCTGGAACGATCCGATCGGCACACCGAACTGGTGACGGCTGCGCACATGGTCGAGGACGAGGTCCAGAATGCGTTGGCACGCACCGACCATCGTCATCGCCATACCCATCAGCGCGACGTGGTGTGCCCGGTCGGTGTCGACACGTAGCCTGGCGGAATCAGGTACCCGCAGCCCGGTGAAGGTCAGGTCCGCGACGTGGAGCACCGGATCGAGTACGGCGCTGCGTCGCCGGGACAGCTGCGCGCCGGCGTCGTCGGCCTTGACGATGAACACCGCGGCATCGGTGACGACGGCCAACCAATCTGCTCGGTCGCCGTCCAGTACGTGGCGCGCGGTACCGTCCAGCACCCACTCCTCGCCGTCGCGGTGCACGGTGATACCGCTGTAGACGGCCGCGCCGGATGCCTGTGGGTCGAAGCGGTCCCCGGCCAGCGGTGCGAACTGGGTCATGGTCGCCAGGAACGGAGTGGGATCGGTCGCACGTCCGAGTTCCTCGAGGACGATCGCCAATTCGACGGCCGTCTCGGGATCACTCATCTCGGTCCAGCCGTGCTCGACATAGGCCTTCCAGACCGGGGCCGGGTCTACACCGTCCTCGGCGATACCTCTGACCAGCGTCGGTGGGCACTGTTTGCCGACGGCATCCCGGACGGTCTCCTGCCAGAGCCGCTGATCAGGGTCGAATTCCAGCAGCATCCGGCCAACTCCTTAGATCGTCAATGTGCTGTGAGAATACTATTCTCTTAATAGCACAGTGACAATCTCGCGGGCCTAGCTGCGAGAGATCGCGATGTCGTCATCGGCCATCCAGTGCACGAATCGCTGCAAGGGGTACATGGCATCGTGCGGGCTGCCCAGGGCATGCGCGTTCGCGGTGCCGAGGCGGCACAAGCGCTGCGCTCCGGCGCTGGCCAGTCGGTCGCGCAGTCGAGCCTTGCGTTCGTCGGGGTAGACACCGACCGTCTGGGTGGCGACGTTGACGTAGCGGATCGCATCGTCGAGCGAGTCGACCATCACGACGTTTGACGTCTTATTCGACGGAAGGAACTCAACGGGCTCGTCGGACAGGAGCACCAGACCGCGGCCGTCGAACGCGCCCCACAGCGTGACCTCGCCCATCGCGGCCATCACTTCGACTTCTTCGCGCACCTCCGCCGAAGGCGGCGGAGCCATAGCCGACGCGAAGTCCCGGTCGACTGTCAGCCGCGGCGCGAGTTGCGCGCACAACGCCTCGACCTGATCCCGACGGCCTTCGACGAAGGCGTATCTGCTTGCCAGACAAGCCTCTTGGTTGAACACCGTGGTGTCGGCCGCCAGTCGCTCGGCGACATCGGCGACAGCGTCGTCAGAATCGAATGCCTCCCGGCCGATCATCGAGATCGACGACTTGGGATCGAAGGAGATCAGCTGGATGCCGGGACCGAGATATTGAATGACGTTGTTGATCGCGTCGCCGCCACCCCAGGCCACGATCTTGTCGATGTACTGCGGACGGTAGATGGTTCCCTCGATCGAGGCGTCACCGCCCTGCCAGTACACCGCGGACATGGACCGCACGACGGGGTGACTCGGGTCGATCTCTGCCATCGTGCGCAGCACCGCGACGGTGGTGAACGGGTCGCTGGACGGCATCTTGAAGATGTTGACCGCCTTGACAAGTGCGCCCTGGGCGATCGACGCCACACATCCCGAGGGAGCATTGCCAGCCAGCATGTGGACCATTCGCGGCGGGAACGCCCGGACCGCCAGCTTGCTGCCGTACGGGTCGACTCGTTGCACCCAGCCGTCGAGCTCGTCGCGGCCGGCGAAGTTCGCGTCGATGATGCTCTCGAGGACGTGCCGGCTCAGATAGTAAGGCGCTTCCCGGTAGAGGTTCTCCACCACGCGCCGGGGCAGCGGATTGGTCGCGGCGATCAACTCGACACACTCTTGCAGGTGCGGATTGCGGTCGAGATGCAGACGCTCACCGGTCTCGACCAGGAAGTCGACGATCTCCGAGAGTTTGACGTCGAGCAGAGGCGGCAGCTGCGAGCGCGGCATGATCAGGGCATCGAGATCGATTGCCGGAGTGATGAAGTCAGCACCGAGGTCTCGGGAGCGATGCCGAACCGCGTAGCCGTTCACCACCACGCCGCGAACGAAGTGCGGCGCCGGCAGCGTCGTCACGACACACCCCGGACGTAGGCGTCGATACTGCCCGCACAGGTGATCTTGTCACCGCCCGGCAGGTCCGCATAGCGGGTGATGTCTCGACCGATGGTCGGCCCCTGATGGCCGCAGCCGCATGCGGCAAAGCTGACGTGAACCTTGTCGCCGCTGATCACCCCGCCCCAACGGCCTTCGATCGACGCGTCGAAAAACGCTGCGCGGCATTCGGTCTCGTCGGCAATGATTAGCCGCTCGCCGGCAGGGTCCAGCGGCAGCATGATCACCCACGGCGAGACGTGGTAGCGGCCCGCGTGGCACAGCGGGAAGGTCGCGTTGATCTCGCGCATGCTGTAGGCGTGATACAGCCGCTCCTCGGCGACATTGAAGGTCTCCAGCACGAACTCACGGTAATTCGGCGGTAGCTCCGCACCCTTGAGGCCGCCGGCCACCATCATGGCGTTGTCGGAACGGAAATCGTTGCCGCCGTGGCCTTTAGCCACGATGCCCTCGGCGATCTGGTAGAGCGTGGCGAACATGCCCGTCGCAAGCAGCGGAAGTGATCGGGACTCGATGACCGCGTCGACCGCCTTCTTTGCCGAGGACTCCATATCGGCTGCCCGTTGGGTGGCGATCTTCTCGAACTCGCTGATCTCACTGGGACGGGCCGTGCCGTCGGTGAGCTTTCGCCTCAGCGTGACCATGTCCACCATCGAGCCGACCGTGATCGGCTCACCGTCGCCGAACTGATAGGGCTCGTACCGCGTGGAGAAGGCGTCGATCATCGCTTGCCGGATCGCGTCTTCGCGGGGGGCGGCGAATTGTGGTCCGAGGCCGAGGAACTTGCGATCCTCACCGCGCTGTAGCCCGGTGGCCCAGAGCAGCGCTTCGATATTGACCCGTGCCGATAGCGCGATGTCGCCCTCGGTGCAGCTGAGCATGGCCGGCTTGCCGGTGGTGCCGCTCGAGCAGGACAGGTAGTGGCCAACGGTTTCCAGCTGCTTGATCCAGTCGTCGAGGGATTTCACCCCATCGGTGTCCAGGCCGTCGACCGGGCGGGTGGAGACCGTGGCCAACCACTTGCCCATCCGGTCCCATCGCTGATCGTTGAGCCATCCTTCGTTGTAGGTCTTGTATGTCGTGTGCGCGAACAGCAATGGCACCAGTTCGTCGAGCTCGTTAATTTCCCTCGTACCAGCCGATTCCGCTCGATTGCGGAGCAGCCCGATGTCACCAACCTGGCTCTGCAATCGCTCGTTGGCCGCCTGCACCTGCAGCAGCAACAGATCGTCCGGTGGGATGTCGAAGCAGTCCTGCGCCCCGATGAGACTGGTCAGACGTTCAGTCGCAGATGTCATCGAATTAAGTAAACACGTCCGTATATTAATGTCAACCGGTGGCCGAGATCATCGTGGCAAAATGCCGCGAAGGAACAGCGTCACCGCGTGCCGCAGATGCCGGTCCTCTTCCCGCCGGCTGCGGTACACCCCGAAGTCAGCGAGACGGGCGGGCATCAGCTCGACCAGCGCGAGAAAATGCTCGGCCGCCAGATCGACGTCACCCAGTTCGATCTCACCCGCAGCCTCGTGGCGTCGCAACACATCGACGATCTGGCGATGGCGTGATGACCAGCCAAAAGTCTCTGCGCTAATCGAGAATTCAGAAAATTTTGGCGATTCGGCCATAGCGATGCGATGCAACCGCACAATGTCGGGATCCAAGGCGCGCCGGAGCGCGCCCCGACCTATCGCCAGCAGCGCGGCTTCGAGATCGTGGCCGTCGACATCCGGAATCCAATCCCGTTCAACGCTGCGACTCAGCGCCCACGGGATGACGTCAAGGAACACCGCCCGCTTGTCGGGGAATCGCGCATAGAGCGTCCGCTTGGTGATACCCGCCGCATCGGCGATCATTTCCATGGTCGCCCGGTCGTAACCGTGATCGAGAAAAGTCGCGACGGCCGCCTCTCGCAGCTTTAGCTCCAGTTGCTCGGCCTGGGCACGCGTCGGTCGCCCACGCCGCGCTGTCGTCATGGACGAAATTATACTTGAGGGTATATTTCTCCCATGGACATTGGGTTTATAGGCTTGGGCCACATGGGTTTTCCGATGGCACGGCGCTTGCTCGACGCGGGCCACCATCTCACCGCTTTCGACACCCGCGACGAAGCCCTCGATCGACTGGTCACCTACGGCGCCCACCCGGCGTCCTCGCCCGCCGAGGTTGCCGGTCGTGCCGAAACCGTGTTGGCCAGCCTGCCGTCCCCGCAGGTGGCGCTGGAGGTGGCCACCGGAATGCAGGGCGATCGCATCCGCCGCTATGTGGACCTTTCGACGATCGGCAGTTCCACGGCAGCGCGCATCCATGATCTGCTCGCCGCGCGCAATATCGTCACGATGGACAGCCCGGTCAGCGGCGGTGTCGGTGGAGCCGAAGCGGGGACCCTCGCGTTGATGGTGTCGGGACCCCGCGCGGAGTTCGAGATGCTGCTGCCGGTGCTCGAAACCTTGGGCAGGCCAATGCACGTCGGCGAGCAGCCCGGATCGGCGCAGACGATGAAGTTGATGAACAACATCCTGGCGGCCACCGTTTTAGTGGCGACGTCGGAAGTCGTTGTGATGGGCGCGAAATCGGGTCTCGACCCCGAGGTGATGATCGACGTACTCAACGCCGGCTCGGGTGCGACGAGTGCTAGCCGCGACAAGTTCCCGCGGGCGATCCTTCCGCGCACATTCGACTATGGGTTTGCGACCGGGCTGATGGTCAAGGACGTCCGGCTCTACCTCGACGAGGCGAAGGCACTTGAGGTGCCGGTCGAGATCGCCGAGGCCGTGGCGCGGCTCTGGGAGACCACCCTGAACGACGAGGGCGCCGACTCCGATTTCACCTCCGCGATCAAACCGATCGAGCGGGTCGCCGGCGTCATTGTCGGCCGCGGCGAGGTGGGAGAATGATATTATCGCTGAAGAAGAACAGCAATTACATCGATAGGGTCCGATTATGGCCGCTATCAGGCGCAATGAATAATCGAAATGCTTACGGGAACCCTGTTGATTAGCGGTGAACCGGGATGTTAGTTTGGCTATCAGACTGCTCACAGCCTCGATGCAGTCAGCCGATTCGCGGAGGGTGGTTTAGGTGATCGAGCACCCGGACGGGACGCGCACGCCCCTGATCGACGCCAGCGTGCACATCTTCTTCTCGTCCAACAAGGAACTGCGCTCGGTCCTACGGGAGCCGTACAAGAGTCGCGGCTTCCCGGACTACGAGATGGACTGGTATGGCGCCCCGGGCGGCGAGTACGCGCCCAAAACCCGGGGGCCGGAGCGGCAGTACCCCGGCTCGGACCCGGATTTCGTTGGCAATGAACTTTTTTCGAATCGCGGCGTCGACATTGCCGTTCTGCATCCGATGGCGCGCGGCATCATGCCGGACCGTCATCTGGGCACCGCGCTGCACGCCGCCCACAACGAAATGATGGTGTCGAAGTGGTTGGAGCACAGCCAGTTCGGCGACCAGTTCCGCGGCACCATCCGGATCAACCCTGACGACATCGCGGGATCGCTCAAAGAGATCGAGAAATGGCGCTCACACCCCCGCGTCGTCCAGATCGGTGTCCCACTGCAATCGCGGGAGGTCTACGGTAAGCCGCAGTTCTGGCCGCTGTGGGAAGCCGCGGCCGACGCCGGCCTACCGGTGGCCGCGCACATCGAGGTCGGATCGGGTATCGCCAATCCGCCGACCCCGAACGGCAATACCCGCGTCTACGAGCACTACGTCAGCTTTATGGCGCTGAACTACCTGTATCACCAGATGAACATGATCGCCGAGGGCGTGTTCGAACGCTTCCCGGACCTGAAGTTCGTCTGGGGCGACGGGGCCGCCGATTTCATCACGCCGTTCATCTGGCGGATGGACACCTTCGGCCGGCCGCACCTCGAGCAGACGCCGTGGGCACCCAAAATCCCGAGCGATTATCTGCCCGGCCACATCTACTTCGTGCAGGGCAGCCTCGACGGACCCGGCGACACGGACTTCGCCGGTGAATGGTTCGGCTTCACCGGCAAGGACGACATGGTGATGTTCGGCTCGAGCTACCCGCACTGGCAGCTCGGCGACATCACCAAGCTGCCCAAGGCACTGTCCCCCGAGCAGCGGGAGAAGTTGTGCTGGCGCAACGCGGCAGAGCTCTATGGCATAGACATCGCCGTCGGCTCAGGCGCACAGTAGAGCTAGAGCGAGGAGATCGAAATGACGCTGACCCATTCACAAGAGCGCGTTCCGGCCGCAGAGCGTATCGCAGTGCGGTGCGTCGACTCGGATGTCCATCCGGTGCCTCGGCGCGGCGAGCTGGTGCAGTACATCCCCGAGCCGTGGCGCAGCAAATACTTCCTCAATCGCGAGGTCGGCGAGCAGATTTACTACGACGCCCCCGACTATGCGCACGCCTACGCGATGCGCACCGACGCCTTCCCACCGGACGGCGAATTCGCCGGCAGCGACCCGGACATGGCGTTCCGGCAACTGATCATGGAAGCGGGCTCCGACATCGGCATTCTGGAACCCGGCGCCTACCCGGCGCGAATCCCCGAGGCGCAGCACGCGATGTCAGCGGCCTTGAACGACTGGCAGGCCCACCACTGGCTCGACAGCCACAACAACTGGCACGAGCGCTGGCGCGGTTCGATCTGCGCCGCGATCGAGGAGCCCGAGGAGTCGGCTCGCGAGATCGAGAAGTGGGCCGGACACCCCTACATGGCGCAGATCCTGATCAAGGCCGAGCCGCGACCGCCGTGGGGTAACCCGAAGTACGACCCGATCTGGGCCGCCGCCACCAAGCATGACTTGCCCGTGAGCTGCCACCTGTCCCGCAGCCAATTCGACGAGCTGCCGGCCCCGCCGGTGGGATACCCGAGCTACAACCACGACTTCATGGTCACCTACTCGCTGCTGGCGGCCAACCAGGTGATGAGCCTGATCTTCGACGGAACCTTCGACCGCTTCCCGACGCTGCGGATCGTCTTCGTCGAGCACGCGTTCACCTGGATTCTGCCGCTGATGTGGCGGATGGACGCGATCTACGACGCCCGCAAGTCGTGGCTGGACATCAAGCGCAAGCCGTCGGAGTACGTCAAGGAACACATCAAGTTCACCACGCAGCCGCTCGATTACCCGGAAGACAAGACGGAGCTGACCCGGGCGCTGGAGTGGATGGAGTGCGAGAAGATCCTGTTGTTCTCCTCGGACTACCCGCACTGGACCTTCGACGACCCGCGCTGGCTGGTCAAGCATCTGCCCAAGCATGCCCGGGATGCCGTGATGTACAAGAACGGCATTGCGACATACCACCTTCCGGAGACGGTTCCCGTCCTTGAGGGCCAAGTCCGGGTGCTCTGAATTGCCGGAAGAAGTCACCCGGCCCCAAATCCCGCACGATCAACCCCGTCTCGCCCAGGGCCGCGAGCACGTCGTTGCCACCGTCGACGAGATCCCTTCGGGCAAGCACAAACTCGTCCCGATCGGCCGCCATGGTGTCGGAGTGTACAACGTCAACGGCACGTTCTATGCGATCGCCAATTACTGCCCGCACCAAGGCGGTCCGCTGTGCTCGGGGCGCGCCCGGGGGCGAACCGTCGTCGACGAGACCGCGCCCGGTGATGCCGTGATGGTGCGCGACAAGGAATACATCTACTGCCCTTGGCATCAATGGGGTTTCGAGTTGGCGACCGGCACGACCGCGGTCAAGCCGGAGTGGAGCATCCGCACCTATCCGGTGCGTGTCGTCGGTAACGACGTCCTGGTGCAGGCCTGACAACGGGAGAATCGGTGTCTTCTATCGAGATTAACGGTGGCAATGTCGTCTACGAAATCCTCGGTGATTCAGGCGATCTCATCGCGTTGACGCCAGGTGGCCGGTTCAGCAAGGAGATCCCCGGGCTGCGTCCGCTGGCCGAGGCACTGGCCGCCGGCGGGTACCGGGTGTTGCTGTGGGACCGGCCCAACTGCGGCGCGTCCGATGTGCAGTTCTACGGGCAGAGCGAATCGCACATGCGCGCCGAGACCCTGCACGAGCTGGTGACCGGGCTGGGCTTCGACCGGTGCATCCTGGCCGGCGGGTCCGGTGGCGCACGGGATTCCATGCTGACCACGATGCTCTACCCCGAACTGGTAGAGAAGCTGGTGGTGTGGAACATCGTCGGCGGCATCTACGGCACCTTCGTGCTCGGCTCCTACTACATCGTGCCCAGCATTCTCGCCGTGCGCGGCAGCGGGATGGCCGGCGTGGCCAAGGTCCAGGAATGGCAGGAGCGCATCGCCGAGAATGCGGCGAACGAAAAGCGGATCCTCGACTTCGACTCCGACGAGTTCCTCAAGCTGATGCTGCGCTGGCTCAACGCCTTCGTTTCCAAACCGGGGCAGACGATTCCGGGTGTCGACGACGAGATGTTCGATCGGATCAAGGTCCCCACCTTGATCATTCGTGGCGGCGAGAACGACATGGACCACCCGAAGCGGACCTCGCTGGAGGTCAGCTGCTTGATCAAGGGATCCAAGCTCATCGACCCGCCGTGGCCGGAGGACGCCTGGGAGCGTGCATCCGAAGCCCGGGCGCAGGGCAAAGTGAAGCACTTCAACATGTTTGACACCTGGGTGCAAGCCGCCCCGGCGATCCTGAAGTTCCTGGGATCCTGATGCGGCTACACCGTGTGGATGCGGACCTCGCAGTTCAGCGACGCCTCCAACGCCGTATGGATCCGGCTTTCCGGGATGCGATCGAGATCGTCTTCACGCAAAGTCACATCGACGATGTCGAAGCCGTCGTCACCGGGTGTCCGAACGATGTCGCCGGTGAGACCGAACCCCGCCAGCACGCCGTGCGCGTCGTCATCGGTGCCCCGGCTGACGAAAGTGACCACACCCGGGACCGGGGCGGTCGGAAAAGCCTTGCTACACAGCTCAATCGCCACCGCCTGGGCGGAGCCAGCGTCGGCGGAGCCGATCAACAACTCCACCTCACGACGGCCGGCGGGCATGGCCCCGAGGTCTTTCTCGATGACCCCGCCGCGCCCGACGCTCTCGAGGAGCACCGCCATGCCGTCGGTTAGCTGCGCAGGCGTCAGGACGTTGTCCGGGTCGACGTTGACGCGCACAACTGCGGTTCGCATGTCCGCAAGCCTAACGGGGGTCAACTGATGGAGACCAGCGCGGCACCAGCGATCAGCATCGGCACGTCGCCCGGCTTGACGCCCAGGCTGTTGATCCGGGGTGGTCGGGAAGACAGCACTGCCTACGTCGGGTATCAGCCCTTGGCGAACGCCGACCAACTGCTCGGCGAGGTCGGGTCAAGTGGACTGCTCGGTCGGGGCGGGGCGGGCTTCCCGTTCGCGGTCAAGGCACGCGCGGTCCGCGACAACGGACGCGCCGCCGGTGGCGCCGTCGTCGTCGCCAACGGCGAAGAGGGAGAACCGGCTTCGATCAAGGACCGGTGGTTGCTGCGGCACCGCCCGCATCTAATCCTCGACGGTCTGCGGCTGGCCGCGTCGATGGTGGACGCCGACCGGGCCTACGTCTATGTGTCCGACGCGGAGTCGGCGCGCAGTGTGCAAGACGCGCTGGCCGAGCTGGGCCCCGACGCCCTCGGCATGCTGGAAGTGCACGTGCATAACGTCGAGCCGGGCTATGTCGCCGGTGAGGAAACGGCCGCCGTCCGCGCGCTCAACGGTGGGCCGGTCAAACCAATGGACAAGCCGCCGAGGCCTTTTCAGGAAGGCGTCGGCGGCCTGCCAACGCTGGTGAGCAATGTGGAGACGCTGGCCGGCCTGCCGTTCGTCCAGCGGCATGGGGCCGCGGAGTTCCGCACGCTGGGCACATCGTCGTCGCCGGGCAGCTTCCTGGTGACGGTGACCGGCGCCGGGCGCGGACCAGGGCTCTACGAGGTGCCGCACGGCCTGGCGTTTACTGAACTTCTTGCTCTGCATGGTGTTTCGTCCGAGCACGTACGAGGTGTGCTGATGGGCGGCTACTTCGCAGGCCTGCTCGACCGCGCCGTCCTGGACGCCACGCTGGACCACGAGACGCTGGGCAGCCTCGGCAGCGGCCTGGGCAACGGCGCGATCACGGTGATCACCGACGACTGCCCGCTCGCTGTCGCGGCATCCGTGCTGGCGTACTTCGACCGCGAGAATGCCGGCCAGTGCGGCTCCTGTTTCAACGGGACCGCGGCGATGGCAGCCGTCGCCGGGGCCCTGCGCGACGGGGTCGCTACCGAGGAGGACGTGGCCCGGCTGCGGCGGTGGTCGGTCGTGCTGCGTGGGCGCGGCGCATGCGCGACGCTGGATGCCGCCACCAATATCGCAGCTAGCCTACTGGCGAAGTTTCCCGACCTCGTCCAAGCTCACCTCGACAGTGGCTGTCAGACATGCCAATTGGGCGCCTTCCGGGCCGACCGCCCCTATCAGGTGGAGGCGTTGTGAAAATTCGTCTGGACCGCACGATCTGCGACGGCTTCGGGCTGTGCGCCAAACACGCGCCGGAGTACTTCTCTCTCGACGATTGGGGATACGCGTCACTGGAAGGCGGCGGCGAGGTCGCCGAGGGCGACCGCGATGCCGTGATGCGGGCGCTGCTGGATTGCCCCGTGCACGCGATCACCGAGTGGGGCGAACACCGTGAGGCCACCCCGCATGAGCGGTCGGTCGGTGCCGACGACGCCGCGGAACACTTGAAGACCGAAGCGAACGAAGCAGAGTGGGGGTTCACCCGTTGACCGGCCGTCCGCTGCCGTTGATCACCGATGACAACGAGTTCTTCTGGAAATCGGGCGCCGACGGCAAGCTGCGTTTGCAGGAGTGCAGCGATTGCTCGGCGCTGATCCACCCACCCGCGCCCGTCTGCCGATACTGCCGCTCACACCACCTCGGTGTGCGGGCGGTGTCGGGTCGCGCGACGCTGGCCGGGTTCACCGTCAACGAGCGATTCAGCCTGCCCGGGCTTCCGGCGCCCTACGTCGTCGCCCAGGTCGCCATTGCCGAGGATCCCCGAGTTCGGTTGACCACCAACATCATCGACTGCGACCCCGAGGAGTTGGAGTTAGGCCAGCAGGTCGAGGTTGTCTTCGAGCACGACGACGACGTCTGGCTGCCGCTGTTCCGCCTCGTCGACGGCGCGGAGCCCGCTGCGTTGCCGGTCGACGAGATCGCACCGGAGCGCTTCGGTGAATACGTGCGGCCGATGGTCACCACCGAGAAATTCGAAGACAAGGTCGCCCTGACCGGAATCGGTATGTCGGAGATCGGCCGGCGGTTGATGGTGCCACCGCTGTCGCTGACGATCGCGGCCTGCGAAGCGGCGATCGCCGACGCCGGCCTGACCATCGACGACATCGACGGCCTCTCAACGTATCCCGGTGGCGGCTTTTTCGGTGGCTTCACCGAAGGCGGGGTCACGGCGCTGGAAGCCGCGATGGGCATCCGCCCGGCGTGGCACAACGGGGGCATGGAGACCTTCGGCCCCGGCGGCTCGGTGATCGCCGCGATGCTCGCCGTCGCCGGTGGTTTGGCCCGGCACGTGTTGTGCTTCCGGACACTGTGGGAAGCCACCTTCAACGAGCAGATGAAGCAGGGCAAGATCGTCCCGTCCGGCGGTCGCCGAGCCGACTGGCTGCTGCCGTTCGGTGCCACCTCCGCGGCACACACGTTGGCGCAGAACGCCCAACGTCACTTCCACCGCTACGGCACGACCAAGGAGACGCTGGGCTGGATCGCGTTGAACCAGCGCGCCAACGCCCAACTCAACCCGACAGCGGTGTACCGGACGCCGATGACCATGGACGACTATCTCAACGCGCGTCCCATCACCTCACCGTTCGGGCTTTACGACTGCGACGTGCCCTGTGATGGTGCCATCGCGGTGATCGTGTCCGCCGTCGACGCCGCGCAGGACACCGCCAAGCCACCGGTGTACGTCGAGGCCGTCGGGACCCAGATCATCGAGCGGATCGATTGGGACCAAAGCACATTGACCCACGAGCCGCAGGTACTCGGGCAGGCAGCGCACCTGTGGACACGTACCTCGCTGAAACCACAGGACGTCGACGTCGCCGAGCTGTACGACGGGTTCACGATGAACTGCCTGTCCTGGATCGAAGCGCTGGGATTCTGCGGTATCGGCGAGGCGCGCGACTTTCTCGACGGGGGTAAGAACATTTCGCGTGACGGTCAGCTGCCGCTGAACACCCACGGCGGTCAGCTGTCGCACGGCCGCACTCATGGCATGGGCCTGATGCACGAGGCCATCACGCAGTTGCGCGGCGAAGCCGGCGACCGCCAAGTCACCGACGCCCGTGTCGGCGTGGTCAGCAGTGGCGGCCTGACACCGAGCGGAGTACTGCTCTTGCGGGCCGATCGGTGACCCGCCGGCGATCCGACCGTGCGCCGCATGAGCGGCGCCGGTGAGGAGGAGCGGCGTATGACGCGGGTACAACCGCGGCTCGTCATCGTCGACGGCGTGCCGATGTCGGCGTTGGTCGCCGAGGCGCCGGACCCGCGGGCAGTCATCGTCGCCATTCACGGGGGCGGCACCACCGCACTGTATTTCGATTGCCCCGGCCATCCGGAGTTGTCGCTGTTGCGCACGGGAGCGCAGCACGGGTACACCGTGGTGGCGATCGACCGGCCCGGCTACGGCAGCTCCGCCGCCTACCCCGATGCGGTGGCCGAACCCGGGCAACGGGTTCGGTTGGCCTATGGCGTGGTCGATCGGGTGCTGGGCGAAAACCCCCGCGGCGCCGGGCTTTTCCTGATGGCTCACTCGGGCGGCTGCGAGCTCGCGATGCGGATGTCCACCGATGCGCAGCGCACCGACCTGATCGGCATGGAGCTGTCCGGCACCGGCCGGCGCTATCACCCGGCGGCACGCGAAATCCTGAAGAAGGCCACCCGCGAGCACCGTCCGTCAGGGATGCGTGAGCTGTTGTGGCATCCCCCGGAATTGTATCCGCCCGAAATGCTCAGCGGCGCAACTGTTTACCCCGGGGCTCCCCCCTACGAGGATCAGATGGTGTCCAACTGGGCGCGTCAGGACTTCCCGGCTCTGGCCCCGGGCGTGCGGATTCCCGTGCAGTTCAGCATTGCCGAGCACGAGAAAGTCTGGCAGTGCGATGCGGCGGCTCAGACCGAGATCGTCTCGATGTTCGCCAATGCGCCAACGTTTCAGGTCAACGAACAGCCCGGGGCCGGGCACAACATCAGCGTCGGCCACACGGCCGCCGCGTACCACGCAACGGTGTTTTCCTTCGCCGACGCGTGCGTGAGCGCATTGGAGACACGCTAAATGGACGTCGGATTCATCGGCCTTGGCAGCCAGGGCGGACCGATGGCGGGACGCATCCTCGAAGCCGGTTTCCCGACCACCCTATGGGCCCGGCGGCCGGCGTCTCTGGAACCGTTCGCCGACACCGCCGCCAAGGTGGCCGGATCACCGGCAGAACTCGGCGCCGCCAGCGACCTCGTCTGCCTGTGTGTGGTCGGCGACGCCGACGTGGAGCAAGTCGTCACCGGCGACAACGGCGTACTGGCCGGGCTCAAACCAGGTGGTGTGATCGCCATCCACAGCACAGTTCACCCCAAAACCTGCCACGAATTGGCAGAAAGAGCTGCGGCACAGGGTGTCTCGGTGGTCGACGCGCCAGTCAGCGGTGGCGCACCGGCGGTCGCCGAGGGGCGGCTATTGGTGATGGTCGGCGGTGACGACGACGTGGTCGAACGGTGCCGCCCGGTATTCGCGAGCTATGCCGACCCGATCGTGCACCTGGGCGCGCTGGGGTCCGGGCAGACCACCAAGCTGCTGAACAACCTGCTGTTCACCGCGAACCTGGGCACCGCGGCCACCACGCTGGCGCTCGGCGAGGCGCTCGGCGTCTTACCCGAACGCCTCACCGAGGTCATCTCCCGGGGCAGCGGAAACAGCTTCGCGCTCAACGTACTTGGCGGTGACACCGCCGGCTTGGCCCGGCTTGCCGACATGGCCGGCAGCCTGCTGCAAAAGGACGTGCGCCTGATCGCCGACGTCGCGGGCGCCGCAAAGGTGGCCGGCGGGGCCGTGCTGGACGCCGCGGACGCGACGCTGTCGCTCATGGAACATCCACGGTGAGAATCGGATTCATCGGCGCGGGACGAATGGGGCGCCCGATGGTGAGCCGCCTCGTCGAGGCCGGCCACCACGTCCGCGCGCTCGGTCGATCCGACGAGAAGCGCTCGGCGATCACCGAGTTGGGCGCGGATGCGGTCGCCGACACCGCCGCGGTGAGCGCGGATGCGGAGGCGGTGGTGCTCTGCGTGTTCACCGACCAGCAGGTCCGGCAGATCTGCCTGGCCGACGATCTGGTGGCGGCTATGGCGCCAGACTCAACCCTGGTGCTCCACACCACCGGAAGCCCACGCACCGCCCAGGACATTGCCGAGCGTGGCGTCGAGGTGGTGGACGCACCGGTGAGCGGTGGCCCGCACAATGCGGCTGCCGGCGCACTCACCCTGTTCGTCGGTGGCGGCGACGACGCGGTGGCCAACGTGCGGCCGATGTTGAGCTGCTACGGGGACCCGATCCTGCATGTCGGCCCGCTCGGAACGGGCCAGAAGGTCAAGCTGGTCAACAACGCGTTGTTCGCGGCGCATATCGGGCTGCTATCCGCCTCGGTCGAGTTGGCGGCGCGGCTCGGCGTACCGGAATCCGCACTGCTCAACGCGCTTCCTCACGGCAGCGCAGCAAGCCGGGTGCTGGACATCGTCGCTGCCGGCGGATCGGTGGCGTCATTCATCGAAACGGCCGGCGAATTCGTCGGTAAGGACGTCGAGGTTGTCCGACACATCGCGGCTGAGCTGGGCTCCGACCTCGGCGCGCTGGACGACGTCATCGAAGCCGTAATTCCGGTGCCCAGATGAGGTCTTTTCGACACGAGACGAACCGTCTACCGTTAGCGTTACAGTCGAGCATTCCGTCGTAACGTTCTACGCCGCCAACCAGGCGGTCAGGAGGGTGTCATGACCAAGCCAAAGGTCGTCTTCGATCCGTTCTCCGAGGAGTTCTTCACGAACCCCTTCGACATCTACCGGCGCATGCGCGAAGACGCACCGCTCTACTACGACGAGAAGGAAGACTTCTACGCGATCACGCGTCACGAAGACGTGGCGGCGGCGTTGAAGGACCACGAGACCTACTCGTCGAGCCGGGGCTGCGACCTGGCGATGGTGCGTAAGGGCCTGTCCCCGGAAATGCGGTCGATCATCTTCATGGATCCGCCGGACCACCGTGCCATGCGCAGCCTGCTCAACAAGGCGTTCACCCCGCGGGCAATTCAGTCGCAGCTCGGCGATGTGCACGAAGTGACGGACAAATATCTCTCGGCGGTCGACCCAGACAACTTCGATGTCGTGCAGGACTTCTCCGGTCCGTTCCCGGTGGAGGTCATCACCCGGATGGCAGGTGTGCCCGAGGAATACCGCCAGCAGGTGCGGCATTGGATCGACGTCAGCCTGAGTCGCGAGCCCGGCCAGATCGAAACCAGCGAAGCCGGCATGCAGGCCAACGTGGAAACCGCGATGTACTACTACGGCCTGATCGGGGAACGCCGCGAGAACCCGCAGGACGACATGATCAGCCGGCTGATCGCGGCCGAAATCCCCGGCGAGGATGGCACCATGCGCCGCCTCGACGACATCGAGATCACCAGCTTCGCCACGCTGCTGGGTGGCGCGGGCGCGGAAACCGTGACCAAGTTGATCGGCAGCGCCGCAGTTCTTTTCGCGCGCAATCCCGGCGAATGGCAGAAGCTTCTGGACGACCGCAGCAAGGTGCCGGCGGCCGTCGAGGAGCTACTCCGTTACGAAGGTCCGGTGCAGTACAACGTCCGCTACACCCTGAAAGAGGCACACACCAGCGGCGGCACCATTCCGGCCGGCAAGCCGGTGTTCGTGATGAACGCCGCGGCCAACCGCGACCCCGACGCATTCACCGACGCCGATACCTTCAACATCGACCGCGACCAGACCGAAGCCCAGCACCTCGGCCTCGGTTACGGCATCCACAGTTGTCTCGGCGCCGCGCTGGCCCGGATGGAAAGCCGGATCGCGCTGGAGAAGCTGCTCGACTTCATGCCTCGCTACGAAGTGCAGTGGGACGGCTGCAAACGCGTCACCATGCAGAACGTCGCGGGCTGGCTGAACGTCCCGGTGAAGGTATTGCAATGAGGTGGACTGAGTGACAAAAAAGATCGAAGTCGACTGGGGGCTCTGCGAAAGCAACGGCGTCTGCATGGGCATCATTCCCGAGGTGTTTCAACTCGAGGACGACGACACGCTGACCGTGCTGCAGGACGAAGTCACGCCCGAGAACGAAGCGCAGGTGCTTGACGCGGTCCGCCAGTGCCCGCGACAGGCCATCTCGATCCGCGAGTAGCACCGGGCCGTCACCCGGCGCGAACCGACGCGCGAGCATTAAGAATTCATCAAGCGGGCGCGGCTACTTTCGGTTCAGCAAATCGAAAGGAAGCGCCATGAAGAATGCAATCGCCGGCGCCCTGCTGGCCGGCAGTGTCGCCGTCACCGGTGCGGGGATCGCCCAAGCCGAACCCTTCGCCGCGCAGCCGCATTCCTGGTGTCCCGGGCAGGCACTGCCGTTCGGAAACATTCAGTGGAATATGAGCGTCTGCCACACCTGGTATGAAGTTCCGTTCGGGCAAGGAAACGTGCGGATGGTCGATATCCACGGGCAACCGTTGGACAGCTTCATCTCGGCAGACATCCCGGCGCCGATGCTCACGCCGCCGCCACCACCACCGCCCAAGCCGCCGCACCCCTTCTGCACACCTCGCGGGGCGTTGATCATCATCCCGCCGATCTGCGACGAGATCGGCGTGTACTGAGGCGAAACTGCTGAGGCTCAGGCGAATCCGGAGATGATCACCGCATTGCAGTCGGCCGCGGCCTGACGCAGCTTCGCAGCCGCCTGGTAGGCGTCGGACTCGTACCATGCTCGCGCGGCGTCCACGGATTCGAATTCCAGCACGACGGTCTGGTCACCGTGCCAGGTGCCCTCGATCGTTTCGGGCTTGGTGTC
This sequence comes from Mycobacterium sp. 1245111.1, assembly GCF_001673405.1. Classification (GTDB taxonomy): domain Bacteria; phylum Actinomycetota; class Actinomycetes; order Mycobacteriales; family Mycobacteriaceae; genus Mycobacterium. Next base: position 69,792 of record NZ_LZLV01000136.1, read on the forward strand.
CACCGCGAGGATGTTGCACCCGCCCATCGCTGAGCCGGCGGCTCGGCCGTAGGCCTTCATGCCTTCGGGATCCTTGATGGCCTCGGTGAGAATGACGTAGCCCTTGGGCACTGGCGAACTCCTTGCTATTTCTCGCTGATCGCTTGTTCGGGACAGCATTGGATGGCTTCCTGGGCGGCCGCTTCCAAGTCCGCGGGCACTTCGGAGTCGACGGCGACTGCATAGCCGTCATCGGTGAGGCTGAACACGTCGGGACAAAGCGTGAGGCACATCCCGTGTCCGCGACAGCGCTGGTCGTCTACCCAAACCTTCATGCCGGCGTGAACTCCAGATGCAGTTCCGTGAGCCCACGCAGGATGTAGGTCGGAACATATTGGTAGCGGCGGTCATTGGCCGGTCCGTGATGCTCCTCGCTGACCCGAATGTCCGATGTACGGTCGAGCAGCCGCTCGAGAGCCACCCGCGTCTCGGCGCGGGCCAGCGGCGCCCCGGGGCAGCTGTGGATGCCGCGCCCGAACGAAATGTGTTGGCGGGCATTCTTTCTGGCCGGGTCGAAGGTGGTGGGGTCCTCGAAGCGACGCGGGTCGCGGTTGGCGGCGGCCTGCACCACCATCACCGTGGTGCCCGCGGGCAAGTCGACGCCGCCGACATTGACCGGTCGCCGGTTCAGCCGGAAGTCACCCTTGACCGGGCTCTCGTGGCGCAGCGACTCCTCGATGAAGTTCGGCAACAGGCTACGGTCTTTGCGCAATTGGGCCTGAATGTCCGGACGCTCCACCAGCGTCTGCAGCGACGCGCCCAGCAGCCGCACGGTGGTCTCCTGACCCGCCGAAAAGACGTTGGCCGCCACGCGAGCCACGTCTCCGACCACTGGCGTCGAACCGTCCGGATAGGTGGCGGTGGCGAGCCCGGTCAGCACGTCCTCGCGGGGGTTCGCGCGACGGTCGTTGACGTAGTCCGAGAACAAGCCGTAGAGGAATTCCAGCGGGCTGTGCGCCAGCGACTCCTTGCCCGTGCCACCGACGCCACCGCCGGAATGCTCACGGATGCCCTTGACGAATTTGTCACGGTCCTCCATCGGCACGCCCAGCAGGTCAGCGATCACCAGCAGCGTGAACGGGCTCGCGAAGCCCTTGATGAACTCGCCGCGTCCGGGCGCCAGGAAGTCGTCGAGCGCCTGGTCGGCCAGCACCCACATGGCGTCCTCGTTTTCTTTGAGGCGCTTGGGAGTGATCAGCCGCATCAGCAGCGAGCGGTGGTTGGTGTGGGTCGGCGGGTCGAGCGTCGGCAGCTGGTCACTGAACGGCAGTTCGTCGCGGTGCTGCTCGATCAACTCGGTGATGTCACCGTCACCGTGACCTTCCAGGCTCACCGGGAAACCGGGGAACGGTCCGGTCACCGAGTTGCACGACGACCACGTCTCGGCGTCATTCAAGACCGCGCACGCTTCTTCCCACCCGGTCACCATCGTGACGTCGTGGTGCTTTTCCTTGGTCACCGGGCATTGCTGCCGCAGTGCCTCGTAGTAGGGATAGGGGTCGGCGATGAGATCGCTGCCCCGGAAGAAGTCCTTATCGGTGAAGTCGTTCACCATCTCGCACCGTTCCAATCTCGTTCATGAGAATGAGCCTCTCAGAGATGGATATTAGATTTCCACAGAGCAGGCCGCGACGTCAACGCGGGTGTGGGCGTGGGCTAGCTAGCCCGCCGGGACCAGATCGGCCTGAACCGAGGGGCTCGACATCACTCGGCTGCGAAAGACCTCGATCGGTCCGATCTCAGGCGCGGATATTCCAGCTGCCGCAAGTGCCTGCCCTTTGAATGCCTGGGCCGCCGCGCTGAGGCGGTGTTCGACCAGGCCGACGTGTGAGTCGAGTTCGACCGGCCAGTTCCGTCCCCAGAGCGTGACCTCGGTGGCGCCCTGATCGAGGGCCAGCAGGACGCCCTGCCGGACCCGCGGATCGCAGTCGAACAGGTCGGCGGCGGCGGCCAGGGTTTGCGGCGGCGGCCGATGCGCGGCGGTCGCCAACGCGTGCTCGAGGTCGAGGACCTCGACGCCGAGGATCCGCAGTGGGCGATCGTCGGGATGGTCGGCGACCAGAACCGTCACGTCCCAGCCCGCCATCGCGCGGTCGAACAACCAGCCGCCGGCAAACCTGACCACGTCGGCGACATCCGTTGCGACGACGTCGAGGCGATATCTCACGCCGGATCCGGCGGCGCCATGTCCCGGGCCAACGACTCCGAGTACTCCTTGAAGACCTCGGTTAGCGGTATCGACGGATTGATCAACCATGTCGTCTCCATTCCGGTGATGAACGCAAGAATTTGCACTGCCTTGACGGTCACGTCCATGTCCATCCGGAATCGGCCCGCTCGCTGCCCCTTCCGGATGAGTTCGGTGATGATGTCGATCGCGCCCTGGTAGCGGGCGGTGAGACGGTCGTGCAGCGGCGCGTCCGGGTCGACGTTCTCCGCCAGCAGCACGCTGTAGGTACCGATCAATTCGGGCGACCGGTAATACCGGTCCGCGACGGCGGCGATCTCGGAGATCAGGTCGCCGGCCCGGTCGGCGTGTAAGTCGTCGTCGGCATCGCGAATGTCCAACACGGCATGCAGAAGCTGCTCTTTGGACTCGAAGTGATGCAACAGGCCGGCCGGGCTGACCCCGGCCTCACCGGCGATCTGGGCCAGCGTCGTATTGCGCCAGCCATTGCGGGTCAGCAACCGCTGTGCCACGGCCAGGATCCGTTGTTTGCGATCATCGCCTTTGGCCCGCAGCGAGTCGTACGGCCGTGTCTCGGGCACCGCACTCCTTCGTCCCAGCCAACCAACCAACTGAACACACAGTAGGTTGGTTGGGGTCGCTGTGACAAGGGTCTCAGTTGGTCGAATTTCGCCGGGCCTACAGGCCGAGGGACTTGGCGATGATCACCTTCATCACTTCGCTGGTGCCGGCGTAGATGCGCGCCACCCGCGCATCGGTATACAGCCGGGCGATCGGATACTCCATCATGTAGCCGTAGCCGCCGAAGAGCTGCAAGCAGCGATCCACCACCCTGGCCTGCATCTCGGTGCAGAACAGCTTCACCCGAGCCGCGTCGGCCGCCGACAACTCACCGTCGACATGCAGCGCGACCGCGCGGTCCAGCATCGCCTGGCCGGCCTCGACTTCGGTTGAGCACGCGGCCATTTCGAATTTGGTGTTCTGAAACGATGCGACGGGCTGGCCAAAAGCCTTGCGGTCCTTGGTGTAATCGATCGCCGCGGCGATCGCCGAACGCGCCTGAGCCACCGATCCGACCGCCACCGTCAGGCGTTCCTGCGGCAGGTTGTGGCCCAAGTAGCCGAACGCCTCGCCCTCCTCACCCAGGACGTTCTCGACGGGGACGCGCACGTCGACGAACGACAGTTCCGCGGTGTCCTGGACCTTGCAGCCCATCTTCTCCAGTTCGCGGCCTCGGGTGAAACCCTCCATGCCGTCCTCGACGACGAGCAACGTCAGGCCCTTGCGCCGGTTGTCGGGATCAGTGGCGGTGCGGGCCACGACGATGACGAGGTCGGCCTGCATGCCGCCGGTGATAAATGTCTTGGCGCCGTTGACAATCCAATGGTCACCATCGCGCACGGCCGTGGTGCGCATCCCAGCGAGATCCGATCCGGTTCCCGGCTCGGTCATCGCGACGGCGGTGAGCAGCGTCCCGTCGGCCAGGCCGGGGAACCACCGCTTGCGCTGTTCGGAGTTGGCGTAGTGCAGGAAGTACGGCAGGATAACCTCGAGTTGCGTACGGACCGTCGACAGCGTTACCAGCGCCTTGGCGGCCTCTTCCTGCAGTACGACGTTGTAGCGATAGTCGGGCATTCCGCCGCCGCCGTACTCCTCGGGAATCGCCATCCCGAGCATCCCGAGTGAACCCATCTTCTTGAAGACGTCGCGGGGCATCCGCCCGCCCTTCTCCCACTCGGGGTAGGCCGGCACGACCTCCTTTTCGATGAAGTCTCGGGCCAGCGCGCGAAATGCCTCGTGGTCCTCGGTGAATAGGTCTCTGCGCATGAATTTTCCTGTCAGGCAACAAGTTCGACGATGGTGGCGTTGGCCGTGCCGCCGCCCTCGCACATGGTCTGCAATCCATAGCGGATCCCGTTGTCGCGCATGTGATGTGCCATCCGGGTCATCAGCACCGCGCCCGATGCGCCGAGCGGATGGCCCAGGGCGATGGCTCCGCCGAGCGGGTTCAACCGATCCGGGTCGGCACCGGTTTCGGCGAGCCACGCCAACGGGACGGGCGCGAAGGCTTCGTTGACCTCGAACACTCCGATATCGGAGATCGAGACGCCGGCTTTGGCGAGCACCTTCTCGGTGGCCGGAATCGGACCGGTGAGCATCAAGACCGGGTCCGCCCCGGTGACCGCGCCGGCGACGTAGCGCACCAGTGGGGTCAGGCCGAGTTCGACCGCGATGTCCGACGTGGTCACCAGCAAAGCCGCTGCCCCATCGGAGATCTGAGAGGAGTTGCCGGCATGGATCACACCCGCCTCGTCGAACGCCGGCTTGAGGCCCGCCAGTTTCTCCACCGACGTGCCGCGCCGAATTCCTTCGTCGGCGGTGACAACAGCGGTGTCGTCCCCGGAATCCGTGAAGACCGGGGCGATCTGATCGGCGAAGGCGCCATTGTCCTGTGCGGCCGCGGCCCGCTCGTGGGACAGCGCGGAGTACTCGTCGAGCTGTGTGCGGGAAAAGCCCCACTTCTTGGCGATCATCTCCGCCGAAATACCTTGGTTGAACGAGAAATCGTCATAGCGGGCAAGCACTTTGGGACCGTATGGCTGACCGATGGCGCGGGCCGAGCCCAACGGCACCCGGCTCATCACCTCGACTCCCCCGGCCACCACGACGTCCTGCTGGCCCGACATGACCGCCTGCGCCGCGAAGTCGAGCGCCTGCTGGCTCGACCCGCAGGCCCGGTTGATCGTCGTGCCCGGGATGTGTTCGGGCCAGCCGGCCGCGAGCACCGCGTACCGGCCGATGTTGCTGGACTGGTCGCCGACCTGCGAGACACAGCCCCACACCACGTCGTCGATCACGTTCGGGTCGATGCCGGTGCGCTCGATCAGTTCGGTGAGTACCACGGCCGACAGGTCGGCGGCGTGCATGGCCGAAAGGCCACCGTTCCGCTTGCCGACCGGCGTCCGCACCGCCTCGACGATGACTGTTTCACGCATTCTTCTGCTCCGCTCTCTTGACCGCCCACTGTCCCGTGAACGACGGGTCGCGCTTCGCGGCGAACGCGGCATAGGCCTCCGCCGAATCCGCAGTGGCGAAATTACCGACCTGCGCTCGCGCTTCGTTGGCCAGGGCGTCGCGCATGGTCCGGTCGGCGCCCTCGTTCAACAATGCCTTGCTGTGCGCCAACGCGATCGGCGGCCCGGCGGCCAGCCGCTCGGCGATATCGGCGACGAAGGTGTCGAGCTCGTCGGCGGCAACTGTCCAGGTCACCAGGCCCAATCCCTGCGCCTCGGCGGCGCCGATGGTCTCGGCCAGCAGCACGAGCCGCTTGGCCTGTTGTAGGCCAACGATTTTCGGCAGCAGCCACGAGCCGCCGAGGTCTACCGACAGCCCGCGTTTGGCAAAGATCTGTGAAAACGTCGATTCCGGGGTCGCCACCACCAGGTCGCACCCGAGGGCCAGATTCCAGCCGGCTCCGACCGCGACACCGTTGACCTTCGCGATCGTCGGCTTCGACAACTCGTGCAGCGCCAACGCGACATCGGTCAGGCGGCGCAGTTTGTGGACGGGATGGCTGTCGTCGGGCGTCGAGATGTCGGCCCCTGAGCAGAAGGCGCCCTGCGCGCCGGTCAGCACGACCGCCCGGACATCCGCGTCCTTGCCCGCGTCAATGAGAGCCTGAGCCAACGCAATCCACAGTTCTCGGTTGATCGCGTTCTTACGGCGTGGCCGGTTCAGCGTCAGCGTCCGGACTCCGTCGCGGTCGCTGCACAGCAGCACGGGCTCGTCAGCGGTCACGAGTACGCCGGCCCGACTACGCCCTGTCCGCGCAGTGCATCGATCTCGTCGGCGCCGAGGCCGAGGTCGGCGAGCACCGCATCGGTGTGCTGCCCGAGGCCGGGTACCGCACCCATCGGAGGCTGGTAGCCCGCGATCACCGGTGGCGGCAGCAAGGCCTGAATCGGCCCGGCGGGGGTTTCGACCTGGCGCCAACGGTCGCGCGCCGTCAATTGCGGATGGGCCAGCACCTCGCTGGGCAGGTTGTAGCGGGAATTGCCGATCCCGGCGGCGTCCGCCGTGTTCTGCACGTGATCCAAGTCGTGCTGTGCACACCAGGCACCGATGGCCTCGTCCAAGATGTCGCGATGAGCGCAGCGGCCGGAGTTGCTCGCCAGTCGTGGGTCGTCGGCGAGGTCGTCGCGCTGGATGATCTGCCGTGAAAGTCGTTGCCATTCGGCATCGTTGGTGGTGCCCAGCACCACGGTCTGGCCGTCGGCGGTGCGGTACGCGCCGTAGGGCGCCACCGCGGGTGAACTCACACCCAGCGGCTGCTGGTCGATTCCGGAGTGCTGGGTGTAGGTCAGCGGATACCCCATGTAGTCCATCATGGTGTCGAACAGGCTGAGCCCGACAGTGTTGCCGTGCTGCGCCGGTGTCGATTTCGCATCGCGGGAATACAGCAGCGCCAGGATCGACAGCGCCGAATACAACCCGGTGCTGATGTCGGCCATGGCTGGGCCGGGTTTGGCCGGCATGCCGGGATTACCGGTGATGGCGCAGGCACCGGACTCGGCCTGGACGAGTAGGTCGTAGGCCCGTTTGTGCGACAGCGGTCCGCCGGGGCCGTACCCGTCGATCTCGACGGCGATGACGTTCGGGTGGCGTTGCTCGAGCTCTGCGGCGGAGATTCCAAGCCGAGACACCGCGCCGGGGGCGAGGTTCGACACCAGGACATCGGCCCGGTCGAGCAGTCGGTGCAGGATGTCCAGCCCCGCTTCGGTTTTCAGGTCGAGTGTCACCGACTCTTTGCCGCGGTTGGCCCAGACGAAGTGGGCGGCAAGGCCGTTCACGACTTCGTCGTAGTAACGCGCGAAGTCGCCGCCCTTGGGGTTTTCGACCTTGATCACGCGCGCGCCGAAGTCGGCCAGCACACGGGTGCACATCGGCGCGGACACCGCTTGCTCCAAAGCCACGACGGTGATGCCCGTCAGCGGCCCTTGGCGCTCGGACATCACATGACCATGCCGCCGTCCACCGGCAGCACCTGTCCGGTGATGTAGGAGGCGGCGTCGGAGGCGAAGAAGACGAACGCGCCGGCAACTTCTTCGGGTTCGGCCCAGCGCTTCAACGGAATGCGGTTCATCATGTTGGCCGCGAACTTCTCGTTGGTCCGGATGGTCTCTGTCATCCGCGTAGCCGCAAGCGGCGCAAGGGCGTTGACCATGATGTTGTTGCGCGCCTGCTCGCGTGCCAGCGACTTGGTGAAGCCGATGATGCTGGCCTTGGCGGCCGAGTAGTTCACCTGGCCCAGCGTGCCGGTGATCCCGGCCGAGGAGACCACGTTGATGATGCGGCCGGTGCCGTCGGTGGGCACCGACTTCAGGGCGGCCTGCGCGCAGTGCACGGCCCCCATCAGGTGGATGTCGAGCACCTTGTAGAAGCTCTCGTCGGTGAGGTCGGCGAACATCCCCGGCGCGGTCACCCCGGCGTTGTTGACCAGGATGTTCAACACTCCGCCGGAGAGCGCGGCCGCTTGCGCCACCGCGGCCTCGGCCGCCGACCGGTCGCGCACGTCGAGCGCGGTGCTCTCCGCTTTACCGCCGGCTGCGGAAATGTGTTCGGCGACAGCCGAAGCCGCGTCGGCATCCACATCGCTGACCAGAACCGCGGCACCCGCGGCGGCCAATGCCTCGGCGACGGCGGCGCCGATCCCGGTGCCGGATCCGGTGACCAGTGCCGAGCGACCACTCAGGTCGAACAGCGATCTCATCAATAGCTCCTCGGCATTCCCAGCACGTGCTCGCCCAGGAAGTTGAGGATCATCTCCTGACTGACCGGTGCGATCTTCATCAGCCGTGACTCGCGGAAGTAGCGCGACACGTGGTACTCCTCCGAATAGCCCATTCCTCCGTGCAACTGAAGCGCCCGATCGGCCGCCCCGAACCCGGCGTCGGCGCACAGGTATTTGGCGGTATTCGCTTCGCGGCCACAAGGCTTCCCATGGTCGTAGAGCCAGGTGGCCTTGCGCAGCACCAGTTCCGCGGCGTCGAGCCGGGCGAGCGAGTCGGCCAGCGGGAACTGCAGACCCTGATTCATGCCGATCGGGCGGTTGAACACGACACGCTCGTTGCCGTACTTGACGGCCTTCTCCAGCGCGACCCGCCCGATGCCCAGCGCCTCGGCGGCGATCAACATCCGCTCGGGGTTGAGGCCGTCGAGGATGTACTTGAAGCCCTGTCCCTCCTCGCCGACGCGATCGGAGACCGGCACGATCAGATCGTCGATGAAGACCTCGTTGGAGCTGACCGCGTTGCGGCCCATCTTCTTGATCGGCCGGATGTCGACGTGGTCGCGATCGAGGTCGGTGAGGAACAGCGTCATGCCGTCGGTCTTCTTAGTGACCTCGTCGAACGGGGTGGTCCGGGTAAGCAGCAGGATCTTCTCGGACTCCAGCGCCTTGGAGATCCACACCTTGCGCCCGTTGATCCGGTAGGAGTCGCCTTCGCGTTTGGCGAACGTGGTGATCCGCGAGGTGTCAAGGCCCGCACCGGGTTCGGTGACGCCGAAGCATACGTGCAGATCGCCGTTGACGATGCGGGGCAGCGTCCTGGCCTTCAACTCCTCGGAGCCGTGCTTGACGACGGGCTGCATGCCGAAGATGGTCAGGTGAATCGCGCTGGCGCCGTTCATCGCCGCACCCGAACGCGACACCTCCTCGAGCAACAGCGTGGCCTCGGTGATGCCGAGCCCGTGCCCGCCGTACTCCTCGGGGATCGTCATGCCGAGCCAGCCGCCCGTGGCGATCGCGTCGTAGAACTCCTGCGGGAATTCGTGCGCGAGGTCTTTTTCCATCCAGTACTGGTCGTCGAACTTCGACGCCAGCTCGGCGACCGACTTGCGGATCAGCTCCTGGTCATCGGTCAGCTCGAAGCTCATCCCACCGCCGGCCACTGCGAAATCTCCTTTTGAATCAGTCACCGGCAGTCGAAGTCCGGTGGCTTGTCAGTCCTTGTTGCCCGTCAACTCCTTGGCGCTGGCGGCCCAGTCGGCGAAGTTGGGCCCGCCGTGCTCGTGCTTCGACAGCGCCCGGATCGAGACATCGTGGCCCTCGGCCGCTTTGCGCAGCGCACCGACGGTGGCCTGCGCCTCTGAGATGTGGCTGAACGGGTCGAAAGAGTACCAGCGCATCGCGTTCTGGTACGACATCTTGTTGATCTCGTCGTCGGGAACGTTGTTCAGCGACAACACATCCCAGAGTTCCTCCGGTGCACCCGGCCACATCGAGTCGCTGTGCGGGTAGTCGGCCTCCCAACAGATGTTGTCAATGCCGATCTCGTTACGCAACGCCACCCCGACCTTGTCGCTGATGAAGCAGGTCAGGAAATGCTCGCGGAACACCTCGCTGGGCAGCTTGCCCTTGAAGTCCTGATGCGTCCACGTCGAGTGCATCTCGTAGGTGCGGTCTGCACGCTCGAGGAAGTACGGAATCCACCCGGTGCCACCCTCGGACAGGGCGATCTTCAAATCCGGGTACTCCTTGATCGGCTTGGACCACAACAGATCCGCCGCGGCCTGCACGATGTTCATCGGCTGCAGCGTGATCATCACGTCCATCGGCGCATCGGGAGCTGTGATCGCCAGCCGGCCCGAGGACCCGATGTGCACATTCATCACAGTGTTGGTGTCGCACAACGCGTCCCATAGCGGCTTCCAGTAATCGTTGTGGAAACTCGGGTAGCCCATCGCGGCCGGGTTCTCGGTGAAGGTCAGCGCGTGCACACCTTTCTTGGCGACGCGACGCACCTCTTTCGCGCACTCTTCGGCATCCCAGATCACCGGGATCGCCATCGGAATGAACCGGGCCGGGTACGCGCCGCACCACTCCTCGATGTGCCAGTCGTTGTACGCCTGCACCAACGCGATGGAGAAGTCATGGTCTTCGGTGGCAAACAGCCGACCCGCGAAACCCGGGAACGACGGGAAACAGATCGACGCCAGGATTCCCCCGGCGTTCATGTCCTTGATCCGCTCGTCGACGTTGTAACAGCCGGGCCGGATCTCATCGAGACCCTGCGGCTCCAGGCCGTACTCCTCTTTGGGACGACCCGCGACCGCGTTCAGCGCGACATTCGGGATGATCGTGTCGCGGAACTGCCAGGTGTCGGAGCCGTCCTCGTTGTGCACCAGACGCGGCGCATCGTCGATGTACTTCTTCGACAGGTGGTTCTTGAACATGTCGGGTGGCTCGACGGTGTGGTCGTCGACGCTGATCAAAATCATGTCGTCTTTGTTCACTGCCTGGTCCTCTCCGTCGGGGGCGTTCGGGGCCCACCTAGGTCATCGGCTCGCGGTTAACTCGTGATTGTTGCGAACCTGTGGTCAACCCGTCGGCGAATCGCTGTCGTCGCCGACTTCTCCCGTGTTATGAAAACTAGCTTCTCGGTTCGCGAGAATCAACATGCCAAGGCTACCTCCAGCCCGGTACGTATCGGGTCACCCCCATGAATCTAGCCACCCGGCTCCTTCCGATCGATGCAGGTGAACCCCAGATATTGACCAATCCGGGAGTTCGTGGAAACCTATTGATCAAATTTGAGAATATGATTCTCTTACCCGAGGAGCCCGTATGCGTCTGTCCCCGTTGCCGGCGGAGGAGTGGGACGAGGCTGCCCGCAACGCTGTGTCGGTGATGCTTCCTGAGGAGCGGCGCAACCCCGACGGCGCGGGCAACGTGCTGTCGACGTTGGTCCGTCACCCGAAACTGACTCGCGCCTATCTGAAATTCAGTACCTACCTGCTGTACGGCTCGACGCTGCCGCCGCGTATCCGTGAGCTGGTGATCCTGCGGGTCGCGCATCGGCGCGACTGCGCCTACGAGTGGGCGCATCACGTGGAGATGGGCGGGGACGCAGGGCTGACCGACGCCGACATCGAGGCCGCGCGGGCGGGCCAGTCGACGGACGCATTCGACAGCGCGGTGCTGCGGGCCGTCGACGAGCTCGACGAGAAGAGCAACATCTCCGATCAGACCTGGGCGGCACTCGGCGAGTGGCTCGACGAGCAACAGCGGATGGATCTGGTCTTCACCGCCGGCAACTACATCGCACTTGCGATGGCATTGAACACTTTTGGCGTCGAGGTCGAGGACCGCGCCGGCGACGACGCAGAGCGAAGCTCTGAGGAGAAGCGGCGCTAAAGACCGCGCCGGAACACAAGAGAGGTAAGGACGTTGGCACACTTTCCCAAGCCGGCCGCCGGCAGTTGGACAGAGAATTACCCCGATCTGGGGACCGCGCCGGTGGATTACACCGACTCGATCGACCCCGCGTTCTTCGAGGCCGAACGCGAGGCGGTCTTCAAGAAGACCTGGCTCAACGTCGGCCGCGTCGACCGACTCCCCCGCACCGGCAGCTATTTCACCAAGGAGCTGCCGTCGGCGGGCAAAGGGACGTCGGTCATCATCGTCAAGACCAAGGACGGCTCGGTCAAGGCGTACCACAACGTGTGCCGGCATCGCGGAAACAAGTTGGTGTGGAACGACTTTCCGAACGAGGAGACCTCCGGCACCTGCCGCCAGTTCACCTGCAAGTACCACGCGTGGCGTTACAGCCTCGACGGTGACCTTGCCTTCGTGCAGCAGGAAGACGAGTTCTTCGGCATCGACAAGGCCAACTACGGCCTGGCGCCCGTCCGTTGCGAGGTGTGGGAAGGCTTCATCTTCATCAACTTCGACGACAACGCGGCACCGCTGGTCGACTACCTCGGACCGCTGGCCAAGAGCATCGAGGGCTATCCGTTCGGCGAGATGACCGAGACCTACTCGTACCGTGCCGAAGTCGGCAGCAACTGGAAGCTGTTCATCGACGCGTTCGTCGAGTTCTACCACGCGCCGATCCTGCACCAGGGTCAGTACACCAAGGAAGAAGCCGCCAAGATCCAGAAAGTCGGTTACGAGGCGCTGCACTACGAGTTGGCCGGCCCGCACAACCTGCAGTCGACCTGGGGTGGGCAGGCGCCGCCGGCCGACATGTCCATGGTCAAACCGATGGATCAGGTGTTGCGCAGCGGGCTGTTCGGTCCCTGGGACAAGCCGGAGATCATCGAAAACCTGGAACTTCCACCGGGTGTCAATGTGAAGCGGGTGCCACAGTGGGGCATCGACTCGTGGCTCTTCTACCCGAACTTCATGCTGCTGATCTGGGAGCCGGGCTGGTTCCTGACCTACCACTATTGGCCAACCGCCGTCGACAAGCACATCTTCGAGTGCACGTTGTACTTCGTTCCGCCGCGTAACGCGCGGGAACGGCTGGCCCAGGAGCTGGCCGCGGTGACGTTCAAGGAGTACGCGCTGCAGGACGCCAACACCCTGGAAGCGACCCAGACCATGATCGGGACCCGGGCGGTCAAGGAGTTCCTGCTCTGCGACCAGGAAGTTCTGATCCGCCACCTGCACAAGACCACGGGCGACTACGTGAAGGAGTACCAAAACAATGGCGTTACCGTCTGAATTCGCCGATCTAGAGCCATATCTCGACTGGGATCTGGCCACCGAGCCCGAGCGCTACGCCAAGCGGCTGGCCTCCTCGATGGCCGAGATGCAGGCGTTCTACGACGTCGCTTTTCCCATGCTCAACGATGTCATCGAATACTGCGATAAGTTCCCGTTGGACGATCTGCCCGAGGACGCGAGGACGTTGATGCACATCATGCAGTCGCTGGTCATGGTGTCGTTCCCGATCGAAGCCTGGAAGCAGCCGCGGGTGCCCGACAGCGGGGCCGCCTGGGTCGAGTTGCTTCGGGAGCCGGTGATCTAACTGGTGCTCACGCTCAAGGCTGCCGGGCTGTTCGACGTCGACGCCGGTGAGATCGTCTCGCCGGGCATCCTGCGCGTCGAGGGAGACCGAATCGTCGGTATCGGTGGTGAGCCTCAAGGTGACGTCGTCGATCTCGGCGAATCGATCCTGCTGCCCGGCCTGATGGACATGGAAGTCAACCTGCTGATGGGCGGGCGCGGGGAGAAGCCCGCACTGTCGTCGGTGCAGGACGATCCACCCACCCGGATGTTGCGCGCCGTCGGCAACGCCCGCCGGACGCTGCGGGCCGGGTTCACCACCGTGCGCAACCTCGGGTTGTTCGTCAAGACCGGCGGTTATCTGCTCGACGTCGCGCTGGGCAAGGCCATCGACGCGGGTTGGATCGACGGGCCGCGGGTGGTTCCGGCGGGACATGCGATCACCCCGACCGGTGGGCACCTGGATCCGACGATGTTCGCCGCGTTCGCGCCCCATGTGATGGACCTGACCGTCGAGGAGGGCATCGCCAACGGGGTCGACGAGATCCGCAAGGCGGTGCGCTACCAGATCAAGCATGGCGCCGAGCTGATCAAGGTCTGCTGCTCCGGTGGTGTGATGTCGCTGACGGGACCGCCTGGGGCCCAGCACTATTCGGACGAAGAGCTGCGCGCGATCGTCGACGAGGCGCACCGTCGCGGAATGCGAGTGGCCGCGCACACGCACGGGGCCGAGGCGGTCAAGCACGCCGTCGAAGCGGGGATCGACTGCATCGAGCACGGGTTCCTGATCGACGACGAAGCGATCGCGCTGATGGTCGAGCGTGGCACGTTCCTGGTGTCGACGCGGAATCTGGCCGAGGGCATGGATGTTTCGCACGCTCCACCGGAACTGCAGGCCAAGGCCGCCGAGATGTTCCCGAAGTCGCGTACCTCCATCTTGGCCGCCTACGAGGCGGGGGTGAAGATCGCCGTCGGCACCGACGCGCCGGCCATACCGCACGGTAAGAACGCCAACGAGCTTGTCACGCTGGTCGAGTGGGGCCTGCCCCCGCTGGCGGTGTTGCGGGCCGCAACCACCACCGCGGCCGAGCTGATCAACGTCACCGACCGCGGCCGGCTAGCCGAGGGGCAGCTCGCCGACATCATCGCGGTACCGGGAGATCCGTTGTCCGACATCGCCGTAACCCAACATGTGAGCTTTGTGATGAAAGGCGGCAAAGTTTATGTCGGACCGAATTGAGGACCTCGTCGAGATCCAGCAACTGCTGGCTCGGTATGCGGTGACCATCACGCAGGAAGACATCGACGGGTTGGTCGCGGTCTTCACCCCGGACGGCACCTACAGCGCATTCGGCGAAACCTATTCACTGGACCGATTTCCGATGTTGGTCGACGCCGCGCCGAAGGGCTTGTTCATGACGGCCACCCCAGTGATCGACCTCGACGGTGACACCGCAACCGGAACTCAGCCGCTGTGCTTCATCGACCACGCAACGCACGACATGCGGATCGGGTACTACAAGGACAACTACGTGCGGACCGCGGACGGATGGCGGCTGAAAACCCGTGCAATGACCTTCATTCGGCGCAGCGGAGTGCACGACTCGGGTAGGCCACACGCGATCGGACGGCCGCCTGCGTGACGCCGATGCCGGATGAATCCGGAGGTGGGGGCACCTCCCGCTCGCGGGGGAGAGTCGCGCCATCAACCAGCGTGAACGTGGCGCAGTTCCGGACCGACCTGCGGGCCTGGCTCGACGAGCACGACCTGACGCCAGGGCCGGATCACTCGCTGGAAGGTCACATGCGGCAGATGGCCCGCGTCAGCCGGGCACTCTATGACGCCGATTGGATGCGCTACGGCTGGCCGGTCGAGGTGGGCGGGCTGGGCGGTCCCGCGATACTGCGGGCGGTCGTCGGCGAAGAAGTGGTGGGCCGCCGCCTCGCCGAACCAGGCCCCTATTCGATGCTCGAAGTGCTGACCCCGACGATGATCGACTATGCGCCACCAGGGCTCGCCGCGGAGATGGTGCCACGCCTGCTGCGCGGCGAAGAGCAATGGTGCCAAGGCTTTTCCGAACCCGGCTCCGGCAGCGACCTGGCATCGCTGTCGACGCGCGCGGTGCCGGACGGGGACAACTGGGTCGTCACCGGGCAGAAGGTCTGGACAAGCTACGCGCAGTTCTCCACCCGGTGCATCCTGCTCACCCGCACCGCGCCCGGCTACGACGGCATCACCGCATTCTTCGTCGACCTGGACACGCCGGGCATCACCGTCCGCCCGCTGCGCACCATGCATGGGGTCGACGAGTTCTGCGAGGTCTACTACGACGACGTGGTGGTGCCGGCCGACCGCATGCTCGGCCAGCCCGGCGACGGCTGGCGACTGGCGATGGACCTGCTGCCCTACGAACGATCCACCTGCTTCTGGCAACGGATCGCCTACCTGTACTCGCGGTTCGACGCGCTGATCGCGGAGGCCGACAATCCCGACGAATACGAGCTGGGCGCAGCATATCTCGCGCTGCACACGCTACGTTGCCGGTCTCGAGCGACCCAGCACCAGCTGGCCGACGGCGAGTCATTGGGCCCGCAGACCTCTATCGACAAGGTGCTCTTGGCGGGAGCCGAGCAGCGGCTCTATGACACCGTGCGCGATCTGCTCCCCGGCGTGATCGAGTTGGACGACAGCCCGTGGCGGTCCGAATTCCTCTATTCCCGGGCGTCGACCATCTACGGCGGCACCGCGGAGATCCAGCGCAACATCATCGCGCGCCGGCTGCTGGATCTGGGCAAGGAGTGAGTGTGGACAGCGAATCCTTGCAGCTGCTGGAGGACGGCCTGCGCAAGACGATGACGACCGCGTCGGGCCAGCAGCTCGACGCCGCGCTGGCCGAACTGGGCTGGCTCGAGATGCTCGACGAAATACCGTATACCGCAGTTCCTTTGGTGTTCAGGCTGCTCGGCGAGACCGGTGCGCACGCGCCCGTGCTCAACGACGTCGTGTTGCGTGCGGCCGGCCGCGAGGGCGGCGGCACGGTGCCGTTGCGATACACCGGTGACTCCTGGGTTGTCTGGGCCCGGACCGGTGGGCCGAGCTCGGTGCTCGGCGATGACTTGCCGATACACCCTGTGGGCGAAGGCGATTCGGCGCCGATGGGGCCGGGCCGGCACGCTCTTGGCTGGTGGCTGGTCGGCGCCGGGCGGGCGATGCTGGCGCTGGCTCGCCAGCATGCGCTGGACCGCACGCAGTTCGGGCGGCCCGTCGCGTCGTTCCAGGCGATCCGGCACCGGCTGGCCGAGACGCTGGTCGCGATCGAAGGCGCGGAGGCCACACTGGTGGCTGCCGCGGCCGAGCCCGACGAACTGAGCTTTCTGCTCGCCAAGGCCGCCGCCGGCCAGGCGGCGTTGACCGCGGCGCGTCACTGCCAGCAGGTGCTCGGCGGTATCGGCTTCACCGCGGAGCATGAACTGCAGCGACACATCAAACGCGCGCTGGTGCTGGACGGCCTGCTCGGCAGTTCACGCGAGCTGACCCGCGAGGCCGGAGCAGCATTGCGCGACAAAGGGTTTGCGCCACGGCTGACGCAGCTCTAGCTCGTCGGCAATCAGTTTCGCGGCAGGCCGAGAATCCGCTGGGCGATGATGTTCCGCTGGATCTCCGACGTGCCGCCGGCGATGGTCGCCGCGAAGGTGCGCAGGTAGCGGTCGAACCAGCTTCCGGAGTGCGCATCCAAGTTCAGCGGCGCGTACGGGCCGGTGAGCGCGGGGTGGACGAGCCCGTCCACTCCACTGGCGCCCAAGACATGCTCGGTCGCGGACTGCACGGCTTCGGATCCGAGCAGCTTGAGCACCGACTGGCTCGCCACGTCGTCCTCGCCGCGAGCGGCTCGCGCCAGGGTCACCGAGCCCAACAACCGCAGCGCCTCGTAATCCATCACCATGGTGGCGTAGCGATCACGTTCGCGTTCGCCGAAGGGTTCGAAATCGGCTGTCATTTCCTGCAATTGGTCGGCGTAGCCCATCCAGAGCATGTTGCGCTCGTGGCCGAGCGAACCGTTGGCCACTCGCCAGCCGTCGTTCAGCGGGCCGACCAGGTTCTCGGCCGGCACGCGCACATCGGTGAAGAACACCTCGTTGAAATCCACGTCGTCGCTGGCAGCGGCCGAGGCGAACGGCCGGCGCGTCACGCCCGCAGTGTCGGTCGGGATCAGCAGCACGCTGATCCCCTGGTGCTTTGGCGCAGTCGGATCGGTCCGCACGAATGTCAGCAACACGTCGGCGTCGTGGGCGCCGGACGTCCATACCTTCTGCCCGTTCACGATGAAGTGGTCTCCGTCGCGAACCGCGGCCGTTCGCAGCGAGGCCAGATCGGAGCCCGCACCCGGCTCGCTCATGCCCAGTGACGCGGTGATCTCGGCCCGCAGGATCGGCACGGCCCACTGCCGCTTCTGCTCCGGCGTTCCGAAGGACAACAATGACGCGGCGATGATGCCGACGCCCTGCGGGTTGAAGCTCTGGTAGATGCGGCGCCGCGACAACTCCTCCGCGTGGACATACTGCTGCAACACAGTGGCATTGCGGCCGCCGAACTCGGGCGACTGGCCGGGCAACAGCCAGCCGTGGTCGAACAGCAGCCGCTGCCATCGCCGAGCCCACGGCGGCACGTCGGACGACGACCGCGAACGTCGCACCACGTCGGCGTCGTCCGGCAGATACTCGTCGAGAAAGGCCGCGAATTCGGTACGGAATGCTTCGACGTCCGCATCGAAGGTCAGTTGCATGTGCGCTCCGTAATTCGCATTCCGCTTCCCAGCGGAGCGGTAAGAGAATACTATTCTCGCCAAGAGAAAGTTACAATCTCAGACACGTCGTCCCGCGAGGGGGAGAGCACACCAATGACACGGCGTTCTCCGGTACAGTCCAATCATGTTCTCCCCTCGCGGCAATCATCTGAGCCGCCCGTGACCAGCCCCAGCGAAGAGCCGGCTTGGAAACAGCGCGCCGTCGAGCGGTCGATCAAGACGGCGAAGCTGCGGGCCGCGCAGCGCGTCCAACGCTTCCTGGATGCGGCGCAGGCCATCATCATCGAGAAGGGCAGCACGGACTTTACCGTCCAAGAGGTCGTCGACCGCTCCCGGCAGTCGCTGCGAAGCTTCTACCTGCAGTTCGACGGCAAGCACGAACTGCTGCTCGCGCTCTTCGAAGACGCCCTGAGCCGGTCGTCGGATCAGATTCGCGCCGCCACCGCCAACCACACCGACCCGATCGAGCGGCTGAAAGTCGCGGTCGAGCTGCTGTTCGAGGCGTCTCGCCCGGACCCGACCGCCAAGCGGCCGCTGTTCACCGACTTTGCTCCGCGACTGCTGGTCTCCCACCCCGAGGAGGTCAAGGTCGCGCACGCGCCGCTGGTCACTTTGCTCGCCGAGCTGATGGAAGCCGCCGGCGAGGCCGGTGAACTGCGGTCGGGCATCAACGCCAAGCGGATGGCCGCGATGACAATGCAGACCGTGATGTTCATCGCGCAATCCAGCGGCGGATCCGACGACGCGACCGTGCATCCGATCACCGCCGACGAGGTCTGGGACTTCTGCTCGCGAGGATTCATCGGCAAATAAACCGGTCGAGAATCGGCTTACCGGCAAGTGAGAACCTCAATTACACTGGCCGCGTGCTTGATCTCTGGACGGACCTGCTCGGCTGCCTGAATCCACACCGCCTCGGCGGCCCCGCCCACGCCGACGGTGTCCTGGAGTTCGAGGGCGTCAGCCAGCAATTGGACTACCACCGGGTGTTCGGCGGCCAGTTGCTCGGGCAATTCATCCGCGTCGCGGAACTGGCCTCCCCGGGAAAATCGGTCAAATCGTTACACGCGGTGTTCGCCCGCGAGGGGCGAGCCGCCCAGTCGGTCCGCTACCGGTCGACCCCCCAGCACGAGGGCCGCTCGTTTGCCTCGCTGACCATCACCGCCGAGCAGCCGCATGCCGTGCTGGCCAGCAGTGCGGTGTCCATGCACGGATGTGAGGACGGCCCGGAAAACCAAGACTGCGAATCGGTTTCGACGCTGCTGGACGAGACGCACCGGGTGGAACTCGACCTGATCCCGTGGGAGACCCGCAGCGCCGACGACCTCAGCGCCACCACCACCGGCCCGCCGAGATTCGAGGTGTGGATGCGGACCCCGGCCGTCGACACCGAGCTCGCGCCGGCCCTGGCCGCGTACGCCACGGACCTCACGCTGATCGGGACGGCGCTGCGCCCGTTCGAAGGGTTCAGCCATCGGGGCAACGGAACGCAGTTCACCTCCGCCGTCACCTCGCACACCGTCTGGTTTCACCGGTCATTCCGCACCGACCGATGGCTGCTGCTGCGCCAGCACAGCCCGATGCTGGCACATGGCCGTTGCTTCGGCCGGGGCGACATCCTGACCGAGGACGGCTCGCTGGTCGCGTCGTACGCGCAGGAGGCACTACTGCGCTTTCGCAGCAGCGGCGAATCGCCCGGCGCATGACGCGAAAGTGTTCGCATATCGCACACATTTGGCAGCTTGGAGAAGCTAATTCTCGCTATCGCAGAATGCTAGCTAGCGAAAATGGATCTTACGTTGACACCCGCAGCCGGCTGATGACAGAGTTGCCGCAGATTCGGCAGCGCCATCCCTCATGCGCGCGCGGCGAGAGGCGAGAACCTGTGACAGTGACTGCACCCGACGGCGTCTACTACGACCCGTACGACGTGGAGATCAATGCCGACCCCTACCGGGCATTCCGGGCGATTCGCGAAGAAGCCCCGCTCTACTACAACGAGCAGCACGACTTCTACGCGCTGAGCCGATTCGCCGACGTCGACCGAGCGCTGGTCGACCACGAAACCTTCAGCTCGGCCCGCGGCGCCATCATCGAACTGATCAAGGCCAACATCGACATTCCGCCTGGCGTAATCATCTTCGAGGACCCGCCGATCCACGACGTGCACCGCAAGCTGCTGGCGCGGATGTTCACCCCGCGCAAGATCAACGACCTCGAGCCAAAGATCCGCGAATTCTGTGCGCACAGTTTGGATCCGCTGGTCGGCGGTGACCGCTTCGACTTCGTCGCCGACCTCGGCGCCCAGATGCCGATGAAGGTAATCGGCATGCTGCTCGGCGTTCCCGAGGAGTACCAGGAAGCCGCGCGCGACAGAGCGAACAACCAAATGCGCACCGAGGCAGGCAAACCCATGGATGTCTCGTCCCCGATGGACAACGGCGAGTTCTTCGCCGAGTTCATCGACTGGCGCGCCAAGCACCCCTCCGACGACATCATGACCGATCTGCTCAATGTCGAGTTCGTCGACGAGAAGGGCGTCACGCGTCGGTTGACCCGCGAGGAACTGCTGACCTACATCAGCGTGGTGTCCGGCGCAGGCAACGAGACCACCACCCGACTGATCGGTTGGGCCGGAAAGGTGTTGGCAGAGCACCCCGAACAACGACAGGAGCTGGCCGAGAACCCGGCCCTGGTCCCCGCGGCCATCGAGGAGCTGCTGCGCTTCGAGCCACCCGCGCCGCACGTGGCTCGCTACGTGACGCGGGACGTCACCTACTACGGGCAGACGGTGCCCGAGGGCAGCGCGATGATGATGCTGATCGGCGCCGCCAACCGCGACCACCGTCAATTCCCGCCTGACGGCGATGTTTTCGACATTCACCGCGAACCCCGTCAGCACCTGTCCTTCAGCGTCGGCACCCACTACTGCCTGGGCTCGGCACTGGCCCGGCTGGAGGGCCGGATCGCGCTGGAGGAGATCTTGAAGCGCTTCCCCGAATGGCAGGTCGACCTCAGTCGTGCCGCATTGTCTCCGACCTCCACCGTGCGTGGATGGGACACGATGCCCGCGGTCATCGGTTGAACAATCACAAGTAAGGAAACGAGGTAACGATGGCGGGTCGAGTCGAAGGCAAGGTCGCGTTCATCACGGGCGCGGCGCGAGGTCAGGGCCGTGCCCATGCGGTGCGATTGGCCCAGGAGGGTGCCGACATCATCGCGGTCGACATTTGCAAGAAGATCGACACCGTCGATCTGATCGCCGCGTCCACGCCGGAGGATCTGGCCGAAACCGCCGACCTGGTCAAGGGCCACAACCGTCGGATCTACACCGCCGAGGTCGACGTCCGCGACTACGACGCGCTTAAGGCCGCCGTGGACACCGGCGTCGAGCAGCTCGGCAAGCTCGACATCATCGTCGCCAACGCGGGCATCGGCAATGGCGGGCAGACGCTGGACAAGACCAGCGAAACCGACTGGACCGCGATGATCGACATCAATCTCGGTGGCGTGTGGAAGACCGTGAAAGCCGGTGTGCCGCATATCCTCGCCGGCGGCAACGGTGGCTCGATCATCCTCACCAGCTCGGTCGGCGGCCTCAAGGCCTACCCGCACACTGGTCACTACGTGGCGGCCAAGCACGGTGTGGTCGGCCTGATGCGGACGTTCGCCGTCGAACTCGGCGCGCAGAACATCCGGGTGAACTCCGTGCACCCGACCAACGTCAACACCCCGCTGTTCATGAACGACGGCACGATGAGGCTGTTCCGGCCCGATCTGGAGAACCCGGGACCGGAAGACATGAAGGTCGTCGGGCAGCTGATGCACACCCTGCCGATCGGCTGGGTCGAGCCCGAGGACATTGCCAACGCGGTCTTGTTCCTAGCGTCCGACGAGGCGCGTTACATCACCGGCGTGACGCTGCCCGTCGACGGGGGCAGCTGCCTGAAGTAGCGGCGCGCCTATCGGCTACCGTCGCGCCATGAGCAGATTTGAAGGCAAGGGCGCCGTCATCACCGGTGGCGCAAACGGCATCGGCCTCGCGACCGCAACTGAATTAGCAAGGCGCGGAGCACGTCTCGTGCTCGCCGACGTCGACAAGCCTGCGCTCGAGCAGGCCGTCGCACATCTACAGGGGCAGGGCTTCGAGGCTCACCCGGTGATGTGCGATGTCCGATCGCTCAAGGAGATGACACACCTGGCCGACGAGGCGTTTCGGCTGCTCGGGCAGGTCGACGTGGTGTTCAGCAACGCCGGCATCGTGGTCGCAGGCCCGATCGCGCAGATGACCCACGAGGACTGGCGCTGGGTGATCGACATCGACCTGTGGGGCTCGATCCACGCGGTCGAGGCGTTCCTGCCCCGCCTGCTCGAGCAGGGTACCGGCGGCCACGTCGCCTTCACCGCGTCGTTCGCCGGCCTGATGCCCAACGTCGGCCTGGGCGCCTACAGCGTCGCGAAGTATGGCGTGGTGGGGTTGGCCGAGAACCTGGCCCGCGAGGTCAAAGACAACGGCATCGGAGTCTCGGTGCTGTGTCCGATGGTCGTCGAGACCAAGCTGCTGTCGAACTCCGAACGGATCATGGGCGCCGACTACGGGCTGGCGTCAACGACTGCGCCCGCGCAACCGGACACCTTGAACGTCGACGAGGTCGCCCGTCTGACCGTCGACGCGATTGCGACCAACCGGCTTTACGTGCTCCCCCATTCGGCTGCCCGCCGGTCGATTCGCAAGCGATTCGATCGCATCGACCAGACCTTCGACGAGCAGGCTAACGCGGGCTGGAGTCACTGACTAGGTGCTTGCGGCCTTTCGCACCGTGCCCGGGACCTCGCCGATCACGCCCTCGGCCTCCAGCTCCGCGATTTCGCCTGCGCTGAGCCCGATTTCGGTCAGCAGCTCGTGGTTATGCTGGCCGAGCAGCGGCGCCGGGTGTCGATGGAACCGGTCTGGTCCGGCCGAAAACCGCACCGGCACAGTGCTATGCGGCGTCACCTTATTGACCAGATGGCCCACGTCTTCGAAGAAGCCGCGGAACTGCAGCTGCGGGATCTCGGTTTGGCGATGCGGCTGCATCACCTTGGCGACCGGAACGCCGGCGTCCCACAGGCAGCGCACGATGTCGTCGCCGCCGCGACTTTCGCACCACGCGCCGAGATGCCGGTCGATCAGGTCGTGGTGTGCGTGTCGTCCCTCAGCTGTCGAGAGAGTCGGGTCGAGCGCCCATTCTAAACCACCCAGTGCGGTGCAGAGCCCGGCCCACTGTGCGTCGTCGGCGACCGCGATGGCGACCCAACTGTCGAGGCGCCCGAATTCGTCGACATCGGCTGTGCGGTAGACGTTTTGCGGTGCCGCCGCCGGGCCGCGGTTGCCGGCGCGTTGCAGCAGCGTCCCGTAGGCGGAGTACTCGATGACCTGTTCAGCGGCGATGTTCAGTGCCGCGTCGATCATCGCGGCCTCGATCATGACGCCCTTGCCGGTGGTGCGCCGGAACTCCAGAGCGAGCAGCAGCGCATTGGCGGCATGGATGCCGGCGTTCGGGTCGCCGATCGAGTAGGGCTCGTAAGGGTTGCGGTCGGGGTAACCGGTCAGCCAGCTCACCCCGGACGCGGCTTCGATGACATAGGCGAACGCCGGGTTGTCCCGCCACGGGCCGTCCAGCCCGAACCCTGGCATCCGCAGCAGAATCGCATCCGGCCGAATCGCTTGTACCGCTTCGAAGTCCAGTCCCATCTGGTCGAGCACACGGGGAGTGAAATTCTCCGCCACCACATCCGACGTTGCGATCAGGCGGCGCAGGATATTGCGGGCCGCATCGGTTTGCAGATCGAGGGTGACGCCCTTCTTATTCGTGTTCAGCGCGGAGAAGATCGGCGACTTCTCCCACCACCGGTCCTCGGTGACCGGGATGCCGGCAATCAGTCGGGCGCCATCCGGTTTACGGGTTGACTCGACGTGGATCACGTCAGCACCGAGCATCGCCAGGAAGTGGGTGCAGCTCGGACCGGCCCAGAAGGTGGTGAGATCCAGTATTCGTAAACCCTCGAGCGGCAATTGTTCTGAAGGACTGCCCGACTTTGGGCGTTGCGGGGCGGGCGGCGTCACATGTCGGTACTGCGCGGTGTGCTCGCCGAGTCGCGGGGCCGGTTGCGGCGCGGCGAGAGTCGCGGGCTGCATTCGGTACGGGGGGCCGGGCTGGGTGAACCCGTCGCGGGGGTTGACGACGAACGAGCCGCGGTGCTGGAAATGCTCGAGCTCGGTGATGTTGGCGCCGTTGGCCACTGGCGCATTGGGGATTCGGAAGGCGGTGGCGAGCTCGCGGATGTCGTCGGCGTTCTGGGTTTCGAACCAAGCGTAGATCTCGGCGGCTTTTTCGTTGGCCATCTCGGTGATCGAGAGCGGTGAGTCCTCGTCGATCCAGTCCTGCTGCCCGATCATCGCGCACAGGTCGAACCACTGCTGCGCTGTCCCGCAGCCGACATCGACCAAACCGTCTTTGGCGCGCGCAATTCCGGGGATTGTGAGCTTGCGGGCGTCCCGCCATGGCCGTCCGAGCATCTGGAAGAACGTGACCGGATAATAGGTGAGCCCGAGGATCTGCGCTTCCAGCATCGACAGGTCGAGAAGTTCCCCGGCTCCCGTCTCGCGCTGCCGCAGCCGGGACGTGAGCGTCGCGGCGCTGGCATAGGCGCCGGCAAGGTAGTCACCGACTTGCCCGCCGACGAATACCGGTGCACGGTCGGCAGATCCGCGGCCCAGACCGACGATGCCGCCGGACCATGCCTGCAGGGTGAACTCGGTCGCCGGACGATCGCGCCACGGGCCTTCCAGCCCGAACGGGGTGATCGACGTGACGATCAGGTGTGGATGCGATTCGCGCAGCAGCTGCGGGGTGAACGACTCGGCCACCGTGGATCCGCGTGACCACACCACCGCGTCGGCGGCGGCCAGCACGTCGTTGACGAGGTCAGCGTCTCCCGCTTGGGCGACCACGCTGTGCTTGCCGCCGGCCAGGAAGCCGAACAAGGCGCCGTCGCCGTCGATGGCCGCGCCCGAAGCAGACCATCGTCGCAGCGGATCTCCCTGTGGCGACTCGACTTTGATCACCCGGGCGCCACCGTCGGCCAGCAGCTTGGTGCAGTACGCGCCGGCGATTCCGGTAGAGAGGTCGACGACGGTGTAGCCGTGTAACGGAGCCACGGCCTAGGTGCCGACGGCGATATGGGCCGACGGACTCGACGTGAGGACCTCGGGGCCGTCGGGAGTGATCAACACCGCCTCTCGTCCGAACACGGCGCCGACCCCGGACTGCCAGACGTAACCCGTGACGGCCAGCACCATGCCCGCCTCGATCCGCTCGCCGGCGGCGGTCGCCGGCAGATGTTGCGACACCACCGGTGGGTCGAATCCGAGACCCAGCCCTCGCGCGATCGGCATCGGCGGCAGTTCTTCACCGGCGGCCTGATAGGCGGTAAGGAGGTCGATGGCCGGCGCGCCGGGCCGACATGCCTCATACAGCCTGTCCCACAACGCATCCCAGCGTCGATACAGATCGCCCGCGCCCGGAACGTCGCCGACGGGCCACGTCCGGCCGACCTCGCCGGTGTAGCCGCCGTCGAGAACTCCGGACGACAAGGCCACCAAGTCGCCGTCGTGGACCAACCCGTCCGGGTTCGCCCGCCGCCACGGGTGGTCACGCGCGGTCACCCACGCGGCGTCCTGGGTGGACGGGGTGCTTACCCCGCCGGCCGCCATCGCCTCCAACAACACGCCGGCCAATGCCTTCTCGCTGACACCCGGCCGTAATTCGGCTACCGCCGCGGCCAGTCCGAGTTCGGCCACCCGGATGGCCTCCCGGAGTGCGACCACTTCCTCGGGTGTCTTGATCCGTCGCGCCGCGCGCATCGCCAGCTCACCGTCGACCAGCTCGGCGTTCGGGAACGCCATCGGCAGCAACTGCGCGAATCCTGGCGAAAGAGCGTCGGTGCCAACACGTTTCGCTTCAGCTGCACCGTCGATCCGTTGCAGGTTGGCGATGGTGTTCATCGGGTTCCAGGAGATGCCGTAGAGGTTCTCGTGCGGGATGTCTTCGGGCACACCCTCATCCCAGGTGCTGAGCAAGTGGATCGCTCCGGTCGCCCGCACGACGACGCAGGTCGGCCCGAACGGCCGGGTGCCGGCCACCCAGAGCTGCGGCGCGCCGGACACGTAACGAACGTTCGCCTGGCGGCCAAGCACCAGCACGTCGAGATCATGCTTGTCCATTTGCGCCAGAGCGCGTTCGCGACGACCCGTCCGCAAAGCGCGGTCGTCGGCCAGAACCTCAGTACTCATGCTCAGCGCTCTCCGTACGGGGCATAGGGATAGTCGGTCAACCGGATATGCCCGTCCTCGGTGACGACGACGATCTCCTCGCTGCGGTACCCGCCGGTGCCGTCTTCCCACACCACCGGTTCCAGCACCATCACCATGCCCGGCTCGAGGACGAAACTCTCGTCGAATTCATCGCCGAGATCGGTTCCGATCATGGGTGTTTCGGCGGCATTGACGCCGATGCTATGGCCGAGGTAGAAGTGCGGCAGCCACGGCCTAGTACCGCCGTTGACTTTGGTCGCCGCTCGGCCGAGGTCCGCGACAGTGGCACCGGCGCGCACCACGCCAAGCACGGCATCCATGATTTCCTGCCACTTGTAGTACTGCGCGTGCTGTCGGGGCGTCGGCTCGTCACCGACGACCCAGGTGCGGCCGAAGTCGGAACAGTAACCCTGATAGGTGATGCTGACGTCGGTCCACAGCACGTCGCCGGCGGCAAGTTCACGCTCAGTTGTCAACAGCGGCAACGCCAGATCGCCGTGAGTGGTCCACACCCCGTCGGCTTTGAACTTGGGCATCACCTGCCAGATCGGTTCCAGCATGCTGGCCATCGCGCCGAGTTCGAAGGTGCGCCTGGTGAATTCCGCGGAGAGGTCGATCTGCCTGATTCCGGGCGCGAGCGCGGCCTGCACGTCCACCATCGCCGTGTCGGTGATTTTTACCGCGGTCTGGATGCACGCGATCTCGTCCGGGGTCTTGATGAGCTTGGCGGTCCCGACGACCTGAGCGGCGTCGGTCGGCGGACCGGACCGGAACAGCTGTGACTGGGCACGCCGCATGGCCCCGGTTAGCTCGTCGACCGCGATCACCGCTGTCGACGGGACGAGTTGCTGCACAATCCGGACGAAATGCTCGACGCCCTCGTCGAATTCGAGGTAGACCGGGCCGTGCAGATGATCGGTCGGCAACCCGGATTCCGAGGACGCACCCTCGCGAAACGGGAGGAACAGGTGCGGGTGCGGGTCGTCGGCGAGCACCACCGCGACCGGTCGTTCGACATACGACAACCCGGCATCTCCCAGCGGCCAACTCACTCCGGTCGCATAGACAACGCTGTTGTTCCCCAACAAGATCAACGCGTCGACGCCGCGGTCGGCCATCGCCGTACGCAGTCGCGCGCCGGTCTCGCGGCGCATCCGCTCGATGTCCGGGGTCTCCGGGATGTCGAGCGCGGACGAGGGCGAGGGTAAAAATGTCGTCATGCAGTGGTCCTACAGACCCAAGAACTTGGTGATATTGCCGCTGACGATCTTGACCGCATCGTCGGCCCCGACGGCTTCCACGACGGCGGCCAACGACTTCTCAGAATAGCCGAAAGTGCTTTCGTTGTGCGGGTAGTCGCTGGACCACATCACCTTGTCCACACCGATCTGGTCGATCAACTGCAGTCCCAGCGGGTCGACCATGAACGAGGCGCTCATGTGGGTGTCCCAGTAGTGGCGCACGTCGTGCTGCAACGGCCGGTTGAACATGTGCTGATACGACGCCACCAGGTGCTCGGCATCCTGCAAAGCCCATGGCACCCAGGAGATTCCACCTTCGAACCAGCCGATCCGCAGGCTCGGGTGGTCGTCGAGAATACCGGTGAACAGGTACTTGGCGAACTGCTCGCGGAAGCCGTCGATGTTGATCATCATGCCGACCACGACGCTGTTGAACTGACACGGAGTTTTCGGCGGCGTTTCACCGATGTGGTGGGTAATCGGTAGCCCGGCGGCTTCGATCTCGTCCCACACCGGCTTCATCGCGGTGCTGCCGTAGTCGATGACATTGCCGTCGTCGTCCTTGCCGGGATTCAGCGGTAGCAGGAAGGTCTTCAATCCCAACGACTTCAGTTCGCTCAGCGTCTTTTTGGCGCCTTCGGGATCCCACCAGTTGATCAGTCCCGCGCCGTAGAAGTGACCGTTCGACCGCTCCTGTAGCTCTGCGATGTACTCGTTGTAGATCCGGAATGCCAGTTCCCGAAGTTGCTTGTCCGGGTAGTGGAAGAGGGCCAGAATCGCGTTGGGAAAAGCGAGTTCCTTCTCGACGCCGTCCTCGCGCAGCTCCTGAATCCGGGCCTCGATGTTGGTGCTCGCCGCCCCGGGCAGGTCGTCGTACTGCATCAGCACGGCGCTGAAATCACCCGGCAGGAACGACTGTCCCTTTCGGCCCACCTGGTAAGCGCCGTCCTCGTACCAGATTCGCGGCGCCTTGTCTTTGAGCTCGTCGGGGAAGCGGTTGTAGAAGATGTCGTCGGCGATCGAAATGTGGTTGTCCGCAGAGAAAACCACAGTGCCGTCGGGCAGTCCGGTCTTGGTGCCGTCGGCCTGACCGTGACGATCCTTGGGCGCGCCAAAGCCTCCGGGCGGGTAGAGCGAGACCGTGCTGGTTTGAGGCGACATCACTGGCCCTCCAATCGGATCGGGTTTTCGGAAGTGGTGAGCCCGGGTCGGCTGGTGAGGGTATTCACCAGGTCACCGGTAGTTCGTAGACGCCGTAGGCGAGCCGGTCGTGTTTGAGCGGAACGTCCTCGATCGGCACGGCGAGTTCCAACGTGGGAATGCGGCGAAGCAGCGTGTGGAAGACGATCTGCAGTTCGGCGCGGGCGAGCTGCTGGCCGACACACTGGTGCCGGCCGTAGCCGAACGCGATGTGCTGGCCCGCACCCGAGCGGTGCAGGTACAGCCGGTCCGGTTCGCTGAACTCTGATGCGTCCCAGTTCGCCGGCGCGTTGTCGATGATGATGCCTTCACCGGCCCGGATGACTTCGCCCGCGATCTCGATGTCCTCGGCGGCGACCCGGCGCTGCCCGTTCTGGATGATCGACAGGTAGCGCAGTAGTTCTTCGACCGCGTTGGCGATCACGTTCGGGTCGTCGGTGTCACGCAGAACCGCGGCCTGGTCGGGGTTCTCGAGTAGAGCGAGCACGCCCAGGCCGATCATGTTGGCGGTGGTCTCGTGCCCGGCGATCAGCAGCCCGGTGCCCAACTGGGCGGCTTCCTTGACGCTGAGCTCGCCGGCCTTCACCCGCTCGGCCAGGTCCGACACCGCGTCCTCGGCCGGGTTCTCCATCTTGGCCTCGACGAGCTGCGCAAGGTATTTGTGCAGGCTCATCGCGCCTTTCATGGTGTCCTCGGCGGCGGCGTACCGCGCGAGGCCGACATTGGCGTGATGCTGGAACATCTCGGCGTCTTCGTACGGCACCCCCAGCAGCTGGCTGATCACCAGCGAGGGCACCGGCAGTGCGAGCGCGCTGACGATGTCACCGGGCTTCGGACCTGCGAGCAACGCGTCTATGGCGTCGTCGGTGATCTGCTGGATCGCCGGCCGCAGACCTTCAACCCGCCTGAACGTGAAGGGCTTTGACAGCATCCGCCGAAAACGGGTGTGCTCCTCGGCATCCGACGTGAAGACCGATCGGGGCCGCTTGTGCACCGTCGACAGCATGCCCTCGTTCCAATGCGGGAAGCCGGGTCGGCGATCGTCGACGCTGACCCGGGAGTCGGCGAACAACGTGCGCGCCTCCTCGTACCCGGTGATGAGCCATGGCGTGCTGCCGTCCCAGATCGTGACCCGGGACAGCGGCCGCGCCTGGGCCAACTGCATCACCTCCGGCGGTGGGGCGAAGGGGCAGCCGGCGGCGCGCTCCATCGGATAGTCGGGGGCGATCGCCTCAGTTGTGTTGCCGGTGAGCGTGTCTGACACTTCTCACTCCTCGATGTGGATGGCCAGTGCGGGGCAACCTGCCTCGGCCTTGCGGGCATTGTCCGCCTGTTCGGCGGGTGGGCTCTCGTCGAGCACGATGACGACGCCGTCGTCATCGCGCTGGTCGAAAATTTCCGGCGCATGCATCACGCAGTTGCCCGATGATGCGCATTTGTCTTGTTCCACAGAGACTTTCATGTCAACTCTTCACTCGTGCGGGGTGACCGGCGCCAGCCACAGCCCGACCACCGCGTCGATGAGGCGCGTCCCGGCGGCGCCCCAGGACGTCCACGGCGCGGATGCGCCTGCGGCCAAAGCACGTTCGCGATCGGCGCAGGTGTGCACCAGCAGGTTGCGCGCCATCAGGTTGCGTTCCACCCGAACGTCGACCGGGAGCTCGGGCAGACACCGGTTGATTCCGTCGATCACCTGGACCAGGGACTCAGATGACAGCGCGTCTTTGACGACGATGCTGTAGTAGGTGGGGTCGGTCATCACCTGTGCGGCGAAACGTGCGTACCAACTGGGGGTGCCCAGCGCCGCCAGGTGATCGGTCAGCGGACGCACCAGGCAGGCGACCCAACGGCGCGGGTCCTGCGAGCCGCCGGTCTGCGAGACCATGTCTTCCCGCAAACGTTCGATGGGCTCGCGGTGCCGCTGCTCGATGGCCCGCACCAGGTCGGTCTTGGTGCCGAAGTGGTAGCCGACCGCCGCGTTGTTCCCTTGCCCGGCGGCCTCACTCACCTGCCGATTGGAGACTGCGAAGACGCCGTGTTCGGCGAACAGCCGCTCGGCGGCGGTCAGGATCGCCTCCTGGGTGGTGCTGGCCCGCTCGCTACGCGCGGCCCTCGCAGTGGTCACTCGGCCAGTCAACGCGCTCACACGGATTAAGTCAAGCGATTGATTTAATTGGCCTGCTCGCTGCGACGGCGGACGACCTTTCCGGCCACCGTGCCACCGTCGACCGGCAACACCGTGCCGGTCACGTAGCGGGACCGGTCGCCGGCCAGGTACAGCGCCGCCTCGGCGATGTCGTCGGTGGTGCCCTCCCGCTTCAGCGGCCGATCGGCGCGCATCTGCTCGCGGATGGCGTGCTCGAAGCGCGCCAGTTCTTCGGGCGACTTGTCCGAGGTCGTCGTCTGCAGCAGTGGGGTGGGGATATTGCCAGGCGCGATCGCGTTGACCCGAACCTCGTAATGCGCCAGCTCAATCGCCGACGACTTGGTGAACATGATGACCGCAGCCTTGGAGGCGCGATACGTCATCACGCCGCCGCCGGCCTGGATCCCGCCGATCGACGACATGTTGATGATCGACCCGCCGCCGGTCTGCGCCATCTGGCGCGCCGCGTCGCGGGTGCCGGCCATGACGCCCAGGACGTTGACCGCCATGACGCGTTGGAAGTCGGCGAGGTCGTCGGAAAGGAAGCTGCGATGCATCTTGCTGGAGACGCCGGCGTTGTTCACCATCACGTCGAGACCACCGAAGGTCGCGACCGCGTGCGCGACCAGCGCGCTTACCTGCTCGGGGTCGGAGACGTCGACTAACCGAAAATCCACGTCACGGCCCAGCTTGGCGGCAAGGCCCTCACCGCGGCCACGTTCGACGTCGGCGATCACCACCCGGGCGCCCTCCGCCGCGAACTTCTCGACGATCCCGGCACCGATCCCGGAGGCACCGCCGGTGACGATCGCGACCTTGCCGAGCAGTTCGTTGACCATGCATTGAGTTAATAAGCGCGGCGTTGCTTAAGTCAAGCGATTGATTTACAACGTCCACAGCCGACTCCCAAACGCCGATGCTACGTTCGGCTTGGTGAGCCCGTTTGTTTACCTCGAATCCTCATGGCGTTGGCCAAGAGCAGCAACGCTTCCGTATGCCGCGACTCCTCCGTGGCCCGTCCTGAGCCAGCGGCGCAGTGGATGTAGCCGTCAACCCGACCGTTCAAAGGAACTGATTTGAGACTCAATCGATTTGGCACCACGGTGGGCGTGCTGGCAACCGGCGTGCTCGTGCTGTCAGCATGTGGCAACAACAACAACGCCAGCGAGGGCGGCGCGACGACCTCGGGTGCGTCGTCGTCGAACGTGCACTGCGGCGGAAAGCAGACGCTGAAGGCCAGTGGATCGACCGCGCAGGCCAACGCGATGGCCCGCTTCGTCAACGCCTTCGAGCAGGCCTGCTCGGGCCAGACGCTGAACTACACTGCCAACGGCTCGGGCGCCGGGATCAACGAGTTCGTCGGCAACCAAACCGATTTCG
The DNA here is from genome assembly GCF_001673405.1 of Mycobacterium sp. 1245111.1. Classification (GTDB taxonomy): domain Bacteria; phylum Actinomycetota; class Actinomycetes; order Mycobacteriales; family Mycobacteriaceae; genus Mycobacterium. Next base: position 101,939 of record NZ_LZLV01000136.1, read on the forward strand.
GCGGCTCGGACGTCGCGTTGAGCGACGACGAGCACGCCAAGGCCCAGGAGCGGTGCGGTTCGCCCGCATGGGATCTGCCGACGGTGTTCGGGCCGATCGCGGTGACCTACAACATCAACGGCGTCAGCTCGCTGAACTTGGACGGGCCGACGACCGCGAAGATCTTCAACGGGACGATCAAGACATGGAACGACCCGGCCATCACCGCGCTCAACAGCGGAACGACGCTGCCCGACCTGCCGATCCACGTGGTGTTCCGCAGTGACCAGTCCGGCACGACCGACAACTTCCAGCAGTACCTGGACGGCGCCTCCGACGGCGCGTGGGGCAAAGGCCACGGGAAGTCGTTCAACGGCGGTGTCGGCGAGGGCGCCAAGGGCAACGACGGCACGTCGGCGGCGATCAAGAACACGCCGGGTTCAATCACCTATAACGAATGGTCGTTCGCCCAGGCGCAGAAGCTGAACGAGGCGAAGATCGTCACCCCGGCCGGACACGACCCGGTGGAGATCAGCGCCGACTCGGTCGGCAAGACCATCGCCGGCGCGAAGATCAAGGGCCAGGGCAACGACCTGATCCTCGACACGCTGTCGTTCTACAAGCCGACCCAGGCGGGCGCCTACCCGATCGTGCTAGCGACGTACGAGGTGGTCTGCTCGAAGTACGCGGATAGCCAGGTCGGCACAGCCGTCAAGGCATTCCTGCAGGCCACCATCGGTCCCGGCCAGAACGGGTTGGCGGACAACGGCTACATCCCGATCCCGGACGCCTTCAAGTCCCGCTTGTCGACTGCGGTCAACGCCATCGCCTGACCAAGTCCACATGTCCACCGCGACAGCGCCCGCGCCCCCGCTGCGGGCCAGCGACGCAACTCAGGTGCGGGTAGGCGACCGACTGTTCAAGTCGGTCGCCGCCCTCGCCGCCTCGACGATCACGATCGTGATCGGCCTGATCGCCATCTTCCTTCTGGTCCAAGCCATTCCGGCCCTGCGCGCCAACCACGCGAACTTCTTCACCAGCGCACAGTTCAAGACCACCAACGGCAGCAACCTGGCGTTCGGCATCCGTGACCTGTTCATGGTGACCCTGCTCAGTTCGCTGTGGGCCATGGCATTGGCCGTCCCGACCGCGATCGGGATCGCGATATTCCTGACCCAGTACGCGCCGGCACGATTGGCGCGCCCCTTCAGCGCCATCGTCGACCTACTCGCCGCGGTCCCGTCGATTGTCTTCGGGCTCTGGGGAATCTTCGTGCTGGCACCGCAACTCGCACCGATCGAATCCCTGCTCAACCACAAACTGGGCTGGCTGTTCCTGTTCAAGGCCGGCGATGTGTCGCTGGCCGGTGGCGGCAACATCTTCACCGCCGGCGTGGTTCTTGCCGTGATGGTCCTCCCCATCATCACCTCGGTATCGCGAGAAGTCTTCCGCCAGACCCCGACTAGTCACACCGAAGCTGCGCAGGCGCTCGGTGCGACGAAGTGGGAGGTAGTGCGGATGGCCGTGCTGCCGTACGGCCGCAGCGGCGCGGTCGCCGCGTCGATGCTCGGGCTGGGTCGCGCACTCGGCGAAACGGTGGCGGTGCTGATCATCCTGCGCGCTTCGGCGTCTGCGGGCCACTGGTCACTGTTCGACGGTGGTTACACCTTCGCATCGAAAATTGCTTCTGCGGCAAGCGAATTCAGCGAGCCACTACCGACCGGGGCTTATATCGCGGCCGGATTCGTGTTGTTCGTGCTCACGTTCATCGTCAACGCGGTCGCGCGCGCCATCGTCGGCAGGGCGGTGAAGGTATGAGCGCCCCGGCCATCGATCGACCGATCAAAGTCTCGGCCGTTCAGTCGATCAGCCTCCGGCGGCGGATCAAGAACGGCATCGCCACAACGCTTTTCGCTCTCTCGTTCGCGCTGGCTCTCGTGCCGCTGGTCTGGGTGCTGTGGATCGTGATCGAGCGCGGCTCCTACGCCATCGTGCAGCCCGGCTGGTGGAGCCATTCGCTGCGCGGCGTCCTGCCCGAGCATTTCGCCGGCGGTGTTTATCACGCTCTGTACGGCACGGTGATTCAGGCCGCGGTCGCCGCGGCCATCGCCATTCCACTGGGGTTCATGACCGCCGTGTACCTGGCGGAGTACCGTTCCGGCCAGCTCGCCAAAGTCACTACGTTCATGGTCGACGTGCTGGCCGGGCTGCCCTCGATCGTGGCGGCGCTGTTTATCTTCAGCCTGTGGATCGCCACCATGGGATTTCAGCAGAGCGCGTTCGCGGTGTCGCTCGCGTTGGTCTTGCTGATGCTGCCGGTCGTGGTGCGATCCACCGAGGAGATGCTCAGGCTGGTGCCGCAAGACCTGCGAGAAGCCAGCTATGCCTTGGGAATTCCTAAGTGGAAGACGATCATGCGCATCGTCGTCCCGATCGCGATGCCGGGCATCATCACCGGGGTGCTGCTGTCGATCGCCCGGGTGATGGGTGAAACCGCGCCGGTCCTGGTGTTGGTCGGTTACAGCCGGTCGATCAACTTCGACATCTTCAACGGCAACATGGCGTCGTTGCCGTTGCTGATCTACTCCGAGCTAAACAACCCCGAACACGCTGGCTTTCTGAGGGTTTGGGGTGCGGCGCTTACGCTGATCATCGTGGTGGCAGCGGTGTACCTGACTGCCGCGCTGGCCAATCGGTTGATCGCCCTGCGCCGTCGCTAGCATCCGGCGACGCGGAGCTTGGCCACCCTGTCGTTGCCGCGGTCGGCGACGTAGACGTTGCTGTCTTTGTCCAGCGCCAGCTGCAGCGGAGTGTTGAGGCCGTTGAGCGGCAACGGAGTTGGAGCATTCGAATTGGGCGGCAGCTTCAGCACCTGGTTGTTGTCGTGCTCGCTGACGTAGACGTTGCCCGCAGCGTCGACGACGACACCCCATGGCACGCTGATACCGGTGAACGGCAGCGCGGTCTGCTCGCTGGAACCCGCGGGCAGCTTGAGCACCCGGTTGTTGTCGGAGTCGGTGACGTAGACGTTGCCGGCACCGTCGACCGCAACTCCGTCGGGGTTGTTGAGACCAGTGAACGGCAGCACGGTGGGAGTGTTGGTGCCGGCCGGCAGTTTCACCACCCGGTCGTTGCCCCGGTCGGCGACGTAGACGCTGCCGCCGCTGTCGACCGCGATGCCTTCGGGGTAGCTGAGGCCGCTAAACGGTAGCTGCGTCTGGTTATTCGAGCCGGCAGCCATCATCACGACCCGGTGGTTGAAGTCCGTCACGTACACCGTGCCCGCCGAGTCCACGGCCACTGCCTGCGGCTGATACAGGCCGGTGAACGGCAGCACCGTCGGGGTATCCGAACCCGGGGCCAACTTCACCACCCGGCCGTACATGCCCTGGTTGGTGACGTACACCGCGCCGGTCGAATCGACCGCGACGCCACCGGGCGACAGCCGGAAGTTGAGCCCGTTGAACGGCAGGATGTTCTGTCCGCAGGACTCGCCCGCTGGTCCGCTGTGCGGGCGGACCACGTAGCCGAACACCGCGACCAGCAGTACGGCGACGGCGCCGAGGATCATCCAGAGTTTGCGGCGATCGCGTCGCTGTGGGTCAGGAGCGCTGAAGTCGGGATGCTGCCGGCTCGCCCGTGATCCGTTGGACGGCGGGTGATAACTCCAGTCGCTTGCGCTGGCAGGAGCCGCTACCCGGCTCCAGGCCTCAGCGGGGCGAATCATGGTGTGCGCGTTAGCTGCATCCTCGGTGTGCTGCAGGATGCTTTCGGCCTGATGTTGATCGGGTGCGGTCAGCGCCTGCAGGGCGGCGTTGGCAAGCTCGCCGGCGCTGCGGTACCGATCCTCTGGATTCTTGGCCATGCCCTTGGCGACGACCTGATCCAGCGCTGCCGGCACGCGACCGGGCCGCAACTGACTGGGCCGCGGGGCGGGCTGCATGAGATGCGCGTGGACCAGTCGCTCGATGCTGTCGGCGACGTATGGCGGTGTGCCGGTGAGGCATTCGCCGAGTACACAGGCCAGCGAGTAGATGTCGGACCGGTAGGTGACCTCGCTGCCCCCGAACCGTTCCGGGGCCATGTACTTGTAGGTCCCCATCGCCATCCCGACCTGAGTCAGCCCGGGATCGGTTCCGGCGCGGGCGATTCCGAAGTCCACCAGGTACACGAAGTCGTCTCCGGTGAGCAGGATGTTTTCCGGCTTCACATCGCGGTGCGTGACGCCGTTGGCGTGCGCGGCATCCAACGCAGCGGCCACCTGGCGCACGATCGCCACGGCGCGGGGCGGGCTCATCGGGCCGGTTCGCTTCAGCACGGCCGCCAGGTCGGCGCCGTCGATCAGCCGCATGTCCAGGTACAGCTGGCCGTTGATCTCGCCGTAGTCGTGGATGGGTACGACGTGCGGCTCGGTCAACCGTCCGGCGGCGCCGGCCTCCCGCTGCATCCGGGCTCGAAACACCGGATCGTCGGAGAACTCCGGCGATATCAGCTTGAGGGCGACGACCCGGCCCTTGCGGGTGTCCTCGGCTTCGTACACCTCACCCATGCCGCCGCGGCCGAGCAGGCGAGTCAGCCGGTACGGGCCGAACCATGACCCCACCCGGGTATCCGATTGGCGGTAGCTCATCATGAGATACCGTTCACGGCCGCTGACAGTTTCGTCTGAAACGAGCTGGGCATGGGGATGTAGCCGTATTGATCCAAGCCGTCCTGCCCGGCCCCAATGGTGGCTTGCATGAAGGCTTTTACCGCTGCGCCGGTCGATGAGTCCGGATACTTCGAGCAGACGATCTCATACGTGGCGAGCACGATCGGGTAGGCGCCGGGTTGCGAGGGTTTGTAGAACGATGAGGTGTCGACCACGAGATCGTTTCCCTCCCCGGCGAATTTGGCTCCGGCGATCGTCTTGCCCACCGACTCGGTGGTGATCGTCACCGGATCCGGGCCGGCCGAGGTCACGATCTGGGCCATGCTCAGTTGGTGGCCGACCGCGAACGACCATTCGTTGTAGGTGATCGACCCGTTGGTGGACCGCAGCGCCGCCGACGTGCCCTCGTTACCGATGGCACCCTGGCCGACGCCGCCGACGAATGTCTCGTCGGTGCCTTTGCCCCAGGCACCGTCGGAGGCGGCATCGAGATACTTCTGGAAGTTGTAGGTCGTGCCGGACTTGTCGTCGCGGAAGACCACGGTGATGGGCGTCGACGGGAGCTTGGCGTCGGCGTTGAGCGCCTTGATGGCCGGGTCGTCCCATGTGGTGATGGTGCCGTTGAAGATCTTCGCGGTGGTGGGCCCGTCGAGGTTCAGCGTGCTCACGCCGTCGACGTTGTAGGTCACGGCGATCGGCCCGAATACGGCGGGCAAATCCCAGGCGGGTGAGCCGCAGCGCTGCTGGGCCTTCTCGGGCTCGCCCTTCGCCGGATCGAGCGGCTTGTCGGAGCCGCCCAGATCGGTTTCGTTGTCAACGAACTGCTGCACCCCTTTGCCGGAGCCGTTGGCGTTGTAGTCCAGGGTGTAGCCGGGGCAGGCGCGGATATAGGCGTAGACGAACTGCTCGATCGCGTTGGTTTGCGCGGTCGAGCCGCTGGCCTGCAGTTTCTTCTTACCGCCGCAGTGGACCGGGACCGATGACGGCCCGGACCCGGACGTTGAGGTGCTGTTGCTACTGCCGCACGCCGACAGGGCCAAGGCGCCGGCGACCAGCAAGCTCAGCATCGCTGTACACCGGGCGACCTTCACGGCACTCCTCTCGGGGGCTGTCATCAGTTAACAGGAAACCGCGCCGAGCTTAATAAAAAATGAATGCCAGCTTGGTGCTAGCTTTGCGTGCCGCGCTTCAGCCCTCGATTTCGGCGAAAAAGCCCAGCAAGAGGGCGTTGACGTCGGCTGGCTGCTCCAGCTGCGGACAGTGGCCGGCGGCGTCGATGACGGCCGATCGGCCTTGGGGCATCTGGTCGGCGATTTCCTTCGCCCAGCCGGTCGCCAGCAACTTGTCGGCGGCACCTTCGACCACCAACGCCGGGACGCCGACCCGCTGGTACGGCCGGGTGCTCGACGGCGGAGGCGGCGCTGCGGTACCCGGCCGGCGGAAGCGAGCCGCGGCCAGTGCCTCCCAGGCGCCGGGGGCGATGCTCGACTCGTAGCGGCGCCGGACATAGTCCTCGTCGGCCGGGTACTTCGGATCGTGGAACAGCGCTTCGACGATCAGGCGCATGGCGGGCAGGCTGGCGTCGTAGTCGTAGAGCGCCTGCATGTGTTGGTTGCGCTGGATTTCGCCACCGCCGCAGATCGCCACCAGGCTGCGCATCGGCAGCATCGGTGAGTCAGAGGTGGCGTCGACGAGCAGGTTGATGGCACCCATCGAGTTCCCGACGAAGTGGGCCGAGTTGACACCCAGCTCGGCGCAGAATCGGGCGACGTGCCGGATCCGCATCCCGCGACCGTCGTTGAAATCGATCACCTTTGCCGACTGTCCGAACCCAAGCATGTCCGGTGCCAGCACCCGATATCGCTCGGCCAGCGCGGGTATTGTTGCTTCCCAACCGATTTCGGAGCTGACCCCGAACTCGCCGCCGTGCAGCAGTATCACCGGATCGCCATGGCCCGCTTCCAGGTAGTGGGTGACGAGGCCGTCGATTACCGCTGTCCTACTGTGGATCTCGGTCATTTGATCGCGATCGGATTGACGGGAGAGCCCACCGCGCCAGTAAATCTCAGCGGCGGGGCGACGAGCTGGAATTCGTAGACACCGTCGGCGGCGCAATCCGCGGCCAACGCGTTGAGATCCCAATACTCGCCGAGCATCAGTCCCATGTCGCGCAGGCACAGCATATGCATGGGCATGAAAGTGCCCTTGACAGCGGAGATCGGGTCTTCGACCATCAGGTTGTCGGCTGCCACCGCGGCGACGTCGTGGTCGTGCAGCCAGGACGCGCACAGCCAGTCCAACCCCGACCCGGGTTCGCCGCCGTTGCCGGTCTCCAAAAACCGCGCCCACCAACCGGTTCTGACCACGACGATGTCACCGCGTCGGATCGTCACGCCCTGCGCCCGCGCCACGTCGTCCAACTCACCGGCGGTGATGGGATTGCCGAGTTCGATGAACGTCTCCACGCCGCGGTGACGGGCGACGTCGAGCAGCACCCCGCGCGACGTGATGCCCTTGCCGTCGACCTTGTCAATGCCGCAGTGCCGCGCGCCGAAGCTGGTCACCGAGTCGGCGGGGAAGCCGTTGTACAGCTTGTCCTCGTAGTACACGTGCGAGAGCGCATCCCACTGGGTGGCGCATTGGAGCGGCATGACGATCATGTCGTCGTTGAAGCGAAACAGGTCGTCCTGGAAATACTTTCCCATGTCCTGGGCGCTGGGATTGCCCACCCAGTCCGGGCCGAAGCGAGCCACCGAGTACGCGTCGCCGCCGTCGACGGTCATCGTGTGGATCGGGTTGTGCCGGAACTTGAACGCTCCCTGCGGACCCGAGGATCCGAAGTCGACGCCCAGCGGGAACACCTTGCCGTGCTTGACCAAACTGGCCGCCTCGGCGACCTTGTCCGCGGTGATGAAGTTCAGGGTGCCAAGTTCGTCGGCGTCGCCCCACCGACCCCAGTTGGACACCTCGCCGGATACCCGGCGAAAATCGGTCAGGCTGGCCACTATGCTTGCCCTTCCTCGAGTTCACGGGCGACCGCGGCGCCCAGATTGCCCCCGTCCACCCACAGTACTTGGCCCGAAATATAGCTGGCGGCTTGGCTATTCAGGAACACCAACGCGGCCGCCTGCTCCTCGGGATCGGAGACCCGGCCCAGCGGCTTGGGGATGTCGTCGAGAAAATTCTGGCCGTAGGCGCCGCGCAGTTGGTCGAGGATCGGGGTTTCGGTGACCCCCGGGCCGGTGCAGTTGATCCTGATGCCGCGGCTGCCGAGCGCGTTGGTCTTGCTCATGGTGTACAGGATGATCGCTTCTTTGGACAACCGGTAGCCCCCATCGGCCAGGGCGTCGGGATTGCTTGTGCACCAGTCGATGCCGTCGGCCATCGTCCGGGTTTTCAACAGCCCACTGGTGACGTGTTGGTTGTCCCGATATGCCTTGGCCGCCAACGACGAGACGCTCACGATCGACGATCCGGCCGGCATCTTGTCGACCAGCGACTCGGTGAGATGCCGCAGGCCGAGGAAGTTGATCGTCACGACGCGCAGCGGATCGCCGATCCCCGAGGACACCCCGGCGACGTTGAACAGCGCGTCGACCGGTCCGCCCACCGATGCCACCGCGATGTCGATGGACGCCGGCTCGGTCAGGTCGACGGTGTAGAACTCCGCGACCGCGTCGCTCGGCAATTGCTTGTCCACGCCGACCACGTGCGCGCCCAGTTCGGTGAGCTGGCGTACGAGGTGCGCCCCGATGCCCGACGCACACCCGGTGACCACCGCACGCCGACCGTCGTAGCGCCACAGCTCGTCGATGCGCGCCAACGACTACTTCTTCTGCTCGTCTTTGAGTCGCTGCGCGGCCTGGACACGGCCCTCGTTGATTTCGGCCATCGCCTCGGGAATCTCGCTCGCGGTGAACTTTCCGCCGCGACCGGTGGGCAGGCCACCAAATGAGTAGCTCTCGTCGAACTTCGGCGCGGTCGGCTCGGGACGGCGCGACTCGATCTTTTCCACGACCGGTTCCAGGCGCTTGGCTTTCTCGGCGACCGCCTTCTGGTCGCGCTCGATGAACTCGGGCAGCACCTCTTTGCCCATCAACTCGATGGACTCCATGGTGCCCTCGTGGCTTCGGGGGTTGAGCAGCAGGATGATCTCGTCGACCCCGCTGTCCTCGTAGCCGCGCAGGAACTCGCGGACCGTCGACGGCGAGCCGATCGCGCCGCGCCCCGGGCCGTACGCCAGCGTCGGATCCTTCTCGCACTCTTCGAGATAACGCTTCCAGACGCCCGTGCGCCCGGGGGTGTGCACGCCGGTCATGTAGTAGTGCATGATCCCGAACGAGAAGAACCCGCCGCCCATGCCGAGCCGCTGCACGGCCTGCTCGTCGGTCTTGGCGACCATCATCGAGAGGTCGCCGCCGATCGCGAGGATGTTCGGGTTGATCGCGGGAGTGACCGGCACGCCGCTCTCTTCGAGCTCCTTGTAGTAGCCGTTGACCCGCTCGGTCAGCGGTCCGGGCCCCGTGTAGGCGAAACTCAGTGCGCCGAGGCACTTCTGAGCGGCCATCTGCACCGACGCGGGCCGGGTGCAGGCAACCCAGACCGGCGGGTGCGGCTTCTGCAGTGGCTTGGGAACGACGTTGCGGGCCGGCATCTCGATGTGCTCACCCTTGAACCCGGTGAAGGGTTCCTCGGTCATACAGCGGATCGACACCTCGAGTGCCTCTTCCCACTGCGCGCGTTTGTCGGCGGGGTCGATGTTGAAGCCGCCGAGCTCGCCAATCGAGGAGGATTCACCGGTGCCGAATTCCACTCGCCCGTCGGAGATCAGGTCGAGGGTGGCGATGCGCTCGGCAACCCGCGCCGGATGGTTGACCGCAGGCGGCAGGTGCATGATGCCGAATCCCAGCCGGATGTCCTTGGTCCGCTGGCTGGCGCCGGCCAGGAACATCTCGGGCGCGGTGGAGTGGCAGTACTCCTCGAGGAAGTGGTGCTCGGTCAGCCAGACCGTGGAGAACCCGGCCTTGTCGGCAAGTTCGACCTCGTCCATTGCGTCCTTGAGCAGGATGTGCTCGTCGTCGTCCGACCATGGACGGGGCAGAGCGAATTCGTAGAACAGTGAGATCTTCAACTGGTACCTCCCGGAACAATCGATCGTGTTGAGCTTTGGCTGACAAGGTGTTTGGCCGCGACGTATCCGAACGTCATCGCGGGCCCGATGGTGGCGCCCGCACCGGCGTAGCTTCGCCCCATCACCGCCGCCGAGGCGTTACCCACGGCATAGAGTCCGCGGACCACGCTGTCGTCGGCCCGCAGGACCCGCGCGTGTTCGTCGGTGCGGAGACCGCCCGAGGTGCCCAGGTCGCCCAGAACGATCCGGAATGCGTAGTAGGGCGGCTTCCCCAGCGGATGCAGATTGGGATTGGGCAGCGTGGGGTCTCCGTAGTAATTGTCGTAGATGCTGTCACCCCGGTTGAAGTCGTCGTCGTGGCCCTTGTGCGCCAGATCGTTGAAACGCGTTGCGGTGCTGCGTAGTTGGTCGGCCGGCACGCCGATCTTGCCGGCGAGTTCGTCCCAGGTGTTGGCCGACTTGACCACGCCGGACTCCAGCCATGCCTTCGGGATCTTGCGGCCGGTCGGGACCGGGGCGAACGGGATCTTCGGGATCGGCAGGTGCCCCGCCACGACGTATTTCAGGAACGACCGGTGGTCGGTGATCAGCCAGCACGGGATGTGGGTGACGCCCGATTCCTGTCCCTCGATCATCGCGTGACCGAAGTCCATGTATGGCGCCGCCTCGTTGATGAAGCGCTTGCCCGCGCCGTTGACGATGAACTGCGACGGCATCATCCGCTCGTTGAGCATGAATTGCATTCGGCCGTCGGGCCATTGGATGGCCGGGAACCACCATGCCTCGTCGAGCATGTCGGCGGCGCCGCCGACCTGCTGGCCGGCTCGGATGCCGTCGCCGGTCGCGGCGGGGTTGCCGAAGCTCCAATCCTGGTCGACCGCCGGCTGGTGCTCTTTGCGCCATGCCATGTCGTGGTCGAACCCGCCGGTGGCGACGATCACGCCGCGCGTGGCGCCGATCCGGTGCGGCGTATCGCCTTTCATCACGACGGCGCCGACCACCGATCCGTCGTCGGCGGTGATCAGTTGCGTCATCGGCGCATTCAGCCAGAGTGGGATGCCGCGGTCTTTGAGAGCTAGCCGCAGTCGCGCGGCCAGCGACTGGCCGATGGCGGCCATCCGGTCCCCGAAGACGCGGGCTCGGATCATCCGCCACACCAGCTTCACCAAAACGGCCTTGCCGGCCCAGGATTGACGCACTTGGTAGAACGAGCGAAGTTCTTTGGGCCCCAGCCAGATTCCACGCGGCGCCAGCGCCAACGGGGCGAGGAGGTTTTGCTCCTCGTCGGCCAGCACGCGCAGGTCGATCGGCGGGACGTTGATGGTGCTGCCGAGTTCGGATCCGCCGGGCAGTTCCGGGTAGTAGTCGGCGTACCCGGGCTTCCAGACGAATTCCAGCCACGGGCTGAGCTTTTCGAGGAAGTCCATCATCTCTGGCGCCGAGTCGACGTACTGTCGGATCCGCGCATCGCTGACCAGTCCGTCGGTGATTCGTCGCAGGTAGTCGACCACCTCGTCGGGCGGGGGTGAGTAGCCGGCCCGACGCTGCGCCGGCGCGCCCGGCACCCAGATGCCGCCGCCGGACAGTGCGGTGGAACCGCCGAATTGGCTGGACTTTTCGACGATCAGCGTCGTCAGCCCGGAGGCCTGCGCGGCCAGCGCCGCCGTCATCCCACCGCCGCCGGAGCCGATCACCAAGACGTCGACCGTGCTATCGAAAGTCATGCCGGCACCGCCGTTCGGACCGCGAAGCCCGCGATCAACTCGGGAGCGGGCCGGTAGTACCGGATGCCTGTCTTATAGGGACCGGCGGCCGCCAGCGCGCCGAAAGCCGCTACCCAGGTGCGGATTTCGTGGGCGGAGTTGCCGCCCTCGCCGGCGATGAACGCATTCGACCACTTGTCCAATTCCTCGAGATCTCCGCTGTCGACGATCTCGAGGAATTTCTGGTCGAATTCGGGGTTGAGCGGTTGCAGCGGGCTCTCGCCGCCGGCGAAGGCTTTGGCCGCCTCGATCACCGCCGACTGTCGTGCCGAGCGTTGATCGGCAGTCATCGGCTGGCCGTGCACGATCCGCTCGACGACCTGCGGTGTCGCGGTCGCCAGGGTCGGAACCGGCGGATCATGGGACAGCCCACCGGATCCCACCACCAGGACTCGCTTGTTCAGCGTGGCCAGGTAGCTGCCGACCGCCCTGCCGAGGGTGCGGCAGCGGTGCAGTGGGCCCAGCGGGGTGGCGACCGAGTTGATGAAGATCGGAATCACCGGGCGCGCCGTAGCTTTGCCGAACAGCTTCTCCAGCGGTTGCACGGTGCCGTGGTCAACATCCATGCTCGCCGAGATTGCGACGTCGACCCCGGCCGATAGCACCGCTTTCGCACACCCGACCGCGGTGGCTTCGGGCACATCGAGCGGACCCTTATGGGTGCCGTAGTCGCCGACGCCTTGGGCCTCGGTGCCGATGCAGAACGGCGGCATCGTCCGATAGAAGAAGCCGTTGTAATGGTCGGGGGCAAAGATGGCGACGATCTCGGGGTTGAAGTCCGCGACGAAATCCCTTGCCTGCGTGAGGACGGCGTCGATGTCATTGAGAAGGTCCTGCGACAGCCCGGGCAGATTGAGTAGTGGGCTGTGAGACATACAGCACAGGGCGAGTGGCACTTTGAGAATCACCGCCTCCCGCTGTCAAGGTGAGGACCTCGAAGAGCGAGGCGCTCAGTTCGGGGGCGAGTTGAGCGATGCAGGCACCTGCGATGCATCGATCGGGGCGCAGAAACAGCACGGATTCGCGGTGCCCGTCGAAGAAGGCCTTGAGCTGGCCGGTCCGGTCGCCGACGACGACCACGTCGGGATCGTCGTCGCCGTCCCAGTGCAGCTGGGTCAACGGGCGGGCCGCGACGAGCTTCGCCCCCAGCGCCTGCCAATCAGCAAATGCCTTGGCGCCGAGGATCTCCCGCGGTTTGTTGTTCCAGCACATGACGGCGAACCCGTTACCCAGTACATCGTCGAGCAGGACGTCCTGCTGCTCGCGGGTATCGACTCTCGGCTGTAAGAACAGCGTTCCGACCGGCGAATCGGCCCGCCGCGGCTCGGGATGCACGACCGCGCCCTGCTCATATCGCGGCATCGGCTTGAACCGCATCTCCAGCACATATCGCTTGAGCGAAGGCACAATTGACGCCGAACGCACCAACAGGTCGCGGGCCGCCGCGATCCGTCGATTGGTCGGCGAGATGACACGGCCGACCATCGTCGACAGGTCGATCATGGCCCGGGCGTGCTTGCGGCGCTCGACGTCGTAGGTGTCGAGGAGGGCTTCACCGGCGTAACCGTTGACCACGGCGGCGAGCTTCCAGCCCAGGTTGGCCGCATCGCGGATACCGCTGTTGTAACCCTGCCCCTGCCACACCGGCATCAGGTGCGCGGCATCGCCGGCCAGCAGCAGGCGGCCCTTGCGGAACGCGCCGGCGATCCGGGAGTGATGGGTGTAGAGCCGGTGACGGATCACGTCGACCCGGTCGGGATTCGGCACCATCGACGCCAGCATCTGGGTGAGGAATGCCGGGTCTTCGGCCTGCTCGTCGGTCTCGTCGGCGTGAATCATGAATTCGAACCGGCGAATTCCGTGCGCGATCGAGATCGAGGCGTAGGGGCGGGCCGGGTCGGCGCCGACTTCGCTGTTGGGGTGTCCGAGCGGATCGTTGGCGATGTCGACCACCAACCAGCGCGTCGGCGAGGTGGTGCCGTCGAAGGACACCCCCATCAGTCGTCGGGTGGCACTTCGGCCGCCGTCGCAGCCGACGACGTACTGGGCCCGGACGCTTTTACGTCCACCCTCGCCGTCCAGGTCGACGGTGACCGCGTCAGGCGCTTCGGTGTAGGACGCCATGGTGCTGCTCCACTGCACCTCGACGTGCTCGAATCTATCGAGGCCGCGCAGCAATTCGGCGTCGACCAGCGGCTGGACGAAGCCGTTACGTTTCGGCCAGCCGAAACGTGCGTCGGGCGGCGCCATTTCGGCGAGTATCCGGTGTTTGGCGTCGACGAATCGCAGGATCTGGTTGGGCACGGTGTGCGGCAGCACGTGGTCGACCAGTCCGATCGCCTGGAACGTGCGCAATGACTCATCGTCGAGCCCGACCCCGCGGGGATAGTCGATCAGCGTGTCGCGCTCCTCGACCACCAGAGTGCTGACCCCTTGCAGGCCAAGGATATTGGCAAGCGTCAGGCCGACCGGTCCCGCGCCGACGATCACGACGTCGACATCCACCTCCTGGTCGCCTTCCACAGTCAACGGCCCAGCAGAAAGTCGATGTGCAGACGGTCGAACGTCTTGGTGTCCTCGTACTGCGGCCAGTGGCCACAGCCGGACATCACCTCGAAGCGCGCGCCCGGGATCATCGACGCGATGCGTCGGCCCTCGGTGACGTCGGCGGTCGGGTCGTCGCTGGTCCACAACACCAGGGTGGGCGCGGTGATCGATCCATAGTCTTTGGCGCCCAGTAGGTTACGGGCCCGGATCTCGGGATCCTGCAAGGCCATGATGTCGCGCATCGCGGAAACGAAGCCCGGCTGGCGGTACACCCGCTGCCGGCTCGCGACGAGGTCGTCGTAGTCCTTGGTCTTGTCGGCCATCAGCCATTTGATTCGTGCCTGCACGGTTTCCCAGGTCGGGTTCTCCGCGGCCGCCATCGACAGCGCGATGATCCGCTTCATCACCTCGGGGTCGGCCTGCGAGCCTCCGGCGGTGTTGAGCACCAACCGGTCGACTTTGTCAGGGTGATCGGCGGCGGCGCGCGAAACGACCCAGCCGCCCAGCGATTCGCCGGACAGGTGAGCGCGTTGGACGCCGATCGCGTCCATGAACGCGAACAGGTGATCGACGTAATGATGAATCTCCAAGGGGTGGCCGGGTTTATCGGTGTAGCCATGCCCCAGCATGTCGATCGACCAGGTCGAGAAGTGCTCGGCGTGGGCCTCGAGGTTGCGGACGTACGCCTCGGCGTGGCCGCCGGATCCGTGCAGCAGGATCAGGGGCGGCCTACTCTCGTCGCCGGCCTGCAGGTAACGAGTTCGTACACCGCCGGCGTCCAGGTAGCCCTGCACGAACGGCACACCCTGCAGATCACTCCAGACGCTCTCGTGCTCGGCCACCTGATCCTCTCTTGCCGTGTGCGCGGAAATTTGGTTCTCGTATTGCGTCAACAATGTGTGCTAAAATCGCACACTAATGTGCACTATCTATAAAGCATCACTCTCTGCGGGGTGTCTGTCAAGCAAGATCGTGGGCCACTGACGTGGGCGAGGTCCCGACCACCACCGCCCCGGGGTCGCAAACGCTGGCCCGCGGGCTCACCGCGTTGCAGCTGGTGGCCGACTCTCCGGCGGGCATGACCGTGCAGCAGGTCGCCGACGGTGTCGGCGTGCATCGGACCATCGCGTATCGCCTGTTGTCCACGCTGGCGCAGTTCCGATTCGTCGCGAAGGGCGAGGACGGCCGGTACCGCCCGGCCGCCGGTCTGGCGCTGCTCGGTGCGTCGTTCGATCGCAATCTGCGACAACTCAGCGTGCCGATCCTGCGGGCCCTGGCCGAGGATCTCGGCACCACGGTCTCGCTGCTGGTGGCCGAGGGCGACCAGCAGGTGGCAATCGCGGTGATCGTCCCGACCCAGGTCCCCTATCAGTTGGCGTTCCACGAAGGCAGCCGTTACCCGCTCGATCGCGGTGCCGCGGGCATCGCGTTGCTGGCCAGTCTGCCGCCGCGTCCGGACGAACGTGATCTCGTGGCCAGCGCCCGTGCGCAGGGTTGGGTGATCACCCATGGCGAAATCGAGCCCAACACATACGGCTTGGCGGTGCCGGTACACCGCGATCCGCCGTCGCCGCCGGCGTGCATCAACCTGATCTCGCACCGCGAGGACGTGGTGATGAAAGGTAAGGACGCAGTTGTCAAGGCGGCCAAGGAATTGTCGGCGGTCCTCGGCTGACCCGGCAGAAAGGAATTCAGAGCTATGCCGTCTTGGGACGATGAGGTCGACGTCGTCGTGCTGGGCAGTGGCGGGGCCGCCCTGGCGGCCGCACTGACGGCCGCCGCCAGCCGAGCCTCGGTGGCGGTCTACGAGAAGGCCGCGACTGTCGGTGGCACCACTGCGGTTTCGGGTGGCGTGGTGTGGATACCCGCGCACGACCGCTCCCCCGACGGCGAACTGTCGGTCGATGATGCACTGCGCTACCTCAGCGCGCAGGCACTCGGATCGATGGACGACGCCCTCGTCGAGACTTTCGTGCGAACCGGTCCGGCGATGCTCGATTTCATCGAGGCCCACAGCGGTCTGCGATTCGAAATTGCCGCCGGGTTCCCGGATTACAAGCCGGAACTACCCGGCGGCCAGCCGGGCGGCGGGCGCTCGTTGAGCGCGGCCCCCTTCGATCTCAACCAGCTCGGTGAGTGGAGCGACCGGATCACCGCCTTTCCACAGGACTGGTCGAATGTCGGGTTCGACGCCGAGACGCGGGCCCGGCTGTACGCCGGCGGCGATCCGAATGCCGACCTGTGCGTGGCAGGCACGGCGCTGATCGCCGGGCTCCTCAAAGGGTTGCTCGACGCGGGCGTCATCCCACACACGAATGCCCGGGCCGAGGAACTGATCGTCGAAGACGGCCGCATCGTCGGGGTTCGAATCTCGTCCGCCGGCGGACAATTGGCCGTGCACGCCCGCCACGGGGTCATTCTGGGAACCGGCGGATTCGAGTGGGATCCGGTTCTGGTCAACGCTTTTCTGCGCGGACCGATGCACGGCGCGGTCTCGCCGCCCAACAACACCGGCGACGGGCTGCGCATGGCGATGGCTCACGGCGCCGACCTGGCCAACATGGGCGAGGCATGGTGGGTGCCGATCGTGCAGATCCCCGGCGACACCATCGACGGCCATCAACGCAGCCGCAGTGTGCGGCTGGAACGCACCCGGCCACGAAGCATCATCGTCAACCGGCTCGGCCGGCGATTCGTCAACGAAGCCTGTGACTACAACTCGATGGCCGGCGCCTTCCACTACCTCGATCCGCGCGAGGGCTACGTCAACGACCCGGCCTGGATGGTGTTCGACTCCCAGCATCTCAAGCGCTACGGGTTTTTGGGGATCGACCCCGACGGTCCGGTGCCGGACTGGTTCTGCGAATCCGCGGACCTGGCCGAGCTGTCCGCCAAAACCGGGATCGCCCTCGACGGGCTCAACCGCACTATCGAGGCCTGGAACCACAACGTCGGCGACGGCGTCGATCCCGACTTCGGCCGTGGCTCAAGCGCTTACGACGGCTACTGGGGCGACGAGCACGCGACCACGCCGGCCGGCAAAACGCTCGGCCCCATCGACACCGCGCCGTTCTACGCCGTTCCGGTGTCGGTGGGCGCGATGGGCACCAAGGGTGGGCCACGAACCGACCGCGACGGTCGCGTCCTGCACGTCAGCGGCGAGCCGATCCCGGGCCTGTTCGCCGCCGGCAATGCGATGGGCGGGGTGACCGGGCGGGCGTACGGCGGCGCCGGCGGGACCATCGGCCCGGCAATGGTTTTCGGCTACCGCGCGGGTTATGCCGCTGCGACCGGGAAGTCGGTCGACTAGCCGGGGCAGGCCGGCCTCAGCGCTCGGCGAGTGCTTTCGCCAGATCGATTGTGCCGGTGCTGATCGCGGCGACCACGCCGCCGTCGACCAGCAGGTCGGCGCCGGTGATGAATGACGCGGACGGCCCGAGCAGGAACTCGGTGGCGGCGGCGATGTCCTCGGGTGTGCCATATCGCCGAGTTCCGGAGTTGGCGACCATCGCCCTCATCAGCGCGCCCGATTCGCTCTCGAGTTCGAGGCGTCCCATCGCCGTCGAAATGACACCGGGGCTGATCGAGTTGATCCGGGCGCCACGCTGCCCCCAGGTCGCGGCCGCCGCGGCAACCCGAATCTGGTTGGCCCGCTTGGCAAACGGATAGGCCATCTGACTGCTGGTGATGCTCGTGCACGCTTCGAGGCCGAGCAGCTCCTCGGCGGGCAAGCTCGCCAGCTGGCGCGCGACCTCGGGATCCGGTAGCGGCATCATGTGGCCGGCCATGCTGGCGATGACGACGCCCGCGCCGCCGGGCTCGATCACCTTGCCGAATTCGTCGAGACTCAGCGCGACGCCCAGCAGATCGACAGCCAGGACCGCCTCCGTGGATGCCTGTTGGGGCGAGAGCCCCGCGGTGTGCACCACCGACATGACGCGCCCCGCGACCCTCGCGGCCTCCGCCACCGTGGCCACCGAACTGCGTGAGGTGACGTCAACCTGTCGGGTCAGCACCTGATGACCGTCGTCGGTGAGCGCCGCGGCCGTCGCCTCGAGACCCTCGGCATTGATGTCGGCCAGCACGATGGTGCGGCCCGCCCCACAACGGCGGGCCACCGAGACCCCCATGCCGCCGGCCCCGATGATGACCAGAACGTCGTTGCTCACCGCTGACTCCAATTCGGCAAACAGGGGCCCGGGGCGCCTGAGGCGATATGAGAACATTATTCTCACAGATCGAGAGTAAGAGTTGCAAGAAGGGAAATAGCGATGCAGATCAGCGGGAGTTCGGCCGTAGTCGTCGGCGGCGCGGGCGGCCTTGGTGAGGCCACTGTCCGCCGACTGCACGCCGCGGGAGCGAAAGTAGTGATCGCCGACCTTGCCGACGAAAAGGGCGCGGCGCTGGCCAAGGAGCTCGACGCCCGCTACGTCCGCACCGACGCGACCAAGACCGAAGACGTCAACGCGGCCCTGGCCGAAGCGGAATCGCTTGCTCCGCTACGCATCTCAGTGGACGCGCACGGTGGGCCCGCCAGCGGTGGACGGCTGATCGGCAAGGACGGCTCACCGCTGGACCTGGACGGCTTCAAAACGACCATCGACGTGTACCTGACCGGTGTGTTCAACGTACTGCGGCTGGCCGCAGCGGCCATCGCCCGGCAGGAGCCGATCGACGAGGGCGCCCGCGGCGTCATCATCAACACCGCGTCGATCGCCGCCTACGAGGGCCAGATCGGCCAGCTGCCGTACGCGGCGGCCAAGGGCGGGGTCGTCGGTATGACGCTGGTGGCGGCCCGCGACCTGTCGCCGCTCGGCATTCGGGTCGTCACCATCGCGCCCGGTACGTTCCTGACGCCGGCGTACGGCAAGGCCGGCGACCAGCTCGAGGCGTACTGGGGCCCGCAAGTTCCGTTCCCGAAGCGAATGGGCCGCTCCTCCGAGTACGGCGCATTCGTGCAGAGCATCGTCGAAAACGACTACCTCAACGGCGAAGTCATCCGGTTGGACGGCGCACTGCGCTTCCCGCCGAAGTAGACGGGCCAGGCCGAGCGTGACGCCAGCGTCACGCTCAGGGCCGAACGTGACCGCAGTGTCACGCTCGGGGCGGGTTTAGTTCTTGCCCGCCGACAGCTTGGCAACGATGGCGCGGAAATCCTCGGTCTGCATGGTCTGGCTTTCCGCCGTCAACGCGTAGTCGATGGTGTCTAGCACCGCCCGTTCCAGATGCAGGTTGAGGACGCGCTTGGTGCTCTCGACGGCCTGTTGAGGTAGCTGAAGAATCTTCTTCGCCGCATTCACCGCCTCGGCAACCGGATCGGCCACCACATGGTTGGCCAGGCCCAATTCGACGGCTTTCGCGGCGGGAATCCGCGCACCGGTCAGCGCGTATTCCTTGGCCAGCAGCAGGCTGATGTGCAGCGGCCAGGTCAGCGGTCCACCATCGGCGGCGACCAATC
This sequence comes from Mycobacterium sp. 1245111.1, assembly GCF_001673405.1. Taxonomy (GTDB): domain Bacteria; phylum Actinomycetota; class Actinomycetes; order Mycobacteriales; family Mycobacteriaceae; genus Mycobacterium. Next base: position 121,468 of record NZ_LZLV01000136.1, read on the forward strand.
CCACCTGCACATGCGGGTCGGCCAGGTAGGCGTCTTCCGCGATGTAGACGATGTCACTCAATGCGACCAGGCTGCAGCCCAACCCGACGGCCGGACCATTCACCGCGGCCAGCACGGGAATTCGGCACCGGGCCATGCCCAGCACGATCTCGCGCCCGTCGATGATGGTCTTGGCGCGCAGCTGAGCATCCCCGGCCAGCTCGTTGAGATAGACGAAGTCGCCACCAGCCGAAAACGCCCGTCCAGCACCGGTTATCACCGCAACGCGGGCACTCAGGTCATCGCTCAGCCGTTGCCACAGCTTGGCCAGACCGTGGTGCAGCGAGTCGTTGACCGAGTTGAGTGACTCGGGACGGTTCAATGTGATGATCCGCAGCGGACCGTCGGCCTGGACGTCGATTTCCTTTGGCATGTCGTACATGTCAAGCTCCCAGTCCGAGGATTCGTGAGGCGATGATGTTTTTCTGGATCTGCGATGTGCCGCCCATGACGCTTTGCGCGCGGCTGTAGAGGTAGGCGCTCAGCAGGTTCGGGTCATCGATGCCGCCCACCGCCAGCGCGGCATGTCCGACGGACTGTTCGACCCAGGTCATCAGCAGTTTGTCCAGCGAGCCATCCGAGGTATGGGTAACGCCGTCGAGTTGCTCAGACAACCGCCGCCGAACGTGATGCGTCAGCATCTCGGTTTGCACTGCGGCCCAGGCGAGTTCCTCATTCACCGATCCGCCGGCGCGGGCGGCGAGCTGACGGACGAGCTTGCCGTAGCGCGCCGCGTAGCCCAACGTCGACGGCTCCCGCTCGTGGCCGACCACCGTCATCGCCAGCGGCCACCCCTCACCGGGTTCGCCGACCATGTTTTCGGCCGGCACGGTCGCGCCGTCGAAAAGCACCTGGCCAAATTCGGTGGTGACGCCATTGATCATCTGGAGCGGACGCTGTTGCACCCCAGGCTGTTTCATCGGGATGATGAAAGCCGAGATGCCGCGGTGCCGTTTGGCCTCGGGGTCGGTGCGCGCCAACAGCAGGCACCAGTCCGCGACGTCGGAGTAGCTGGTCCAGATCTTGTGCCCGTTGATGACGTAGGTGTCGCCTTCGCGGGTGGCGGTGGTGGTCAGTGACGCGAGATCGGAGCCGGAGCCCGGTTCGCTGAAGCCCTGACACCACCGCTCGGTGCCGTTGATCATCCCGGGCAGGAAACGGGTGCACAGCTCCTTGCTGCCGTGCCGGCTCAGACCCGCGACCAGATAGCCGAGGCTGGGCCGCGGCGGGGCCTCGGCACGCGCCAGCTCCTCGTCGAGGATGACGTCGTAGACCGGTGGTAGTTCTTGGCCGCCGTATTCGCGGGGCCAGGACAGCCCGAAGAAACCGCCCTCGTACAGCGCGCGGTGCCACTCACCTTGGCGAGCCCAATACTCGTCGCCTGAGCTGGGAAACTCCTTGGCGTGCACCGAAAGCCACGATCGCAGACGATCCCGGAAGGCGGCTTCGTCAGTGGAGTCACGGAAGTCCAACGCTGATCTCCTCCAGCTTGACGGGCCACAGTTGAGTGGAGGTGAGCGCGCGGCGCAGGAAGACGTGAGCCAAGCACTCCCAGGTGTTGCCGATGCCGCCGTGCACCTGAATCGCGGTCTCGCAGACGGTCCGCGCGGCGCGCGCGCAATAGACCTTGGCGAACCGTCCGGCCCGGATCGCGTCGGCCGGGTCGAGCTCGTCGACCGCCCAGGCGGCGTGCCGCAGGATGCTGACCGACCCCTCGATCAGGGCCAAGCTTTCGGCGAGCAGGTGCGCGATGGCCTGATACGAGCCGATCGACTTGCCATACTGCTCACGGATTTTCGCGTATTCGACGGCGAGGGTGTGCGCGCCGCGGGCGGCGCCGACCAGGTCGGCCGACGTGGTAGCCAGCGCGAGGGCCAGCCAGCGCTGCGCAGCGTCGGCGTCCAAATCGGCTAGGGTCGCGGCGTTTCCGCCGAGGTCTGCGGCGCTGCGGGTGAGGTCGACGGAGTCGCGAGAATCGCCGACGTCGACGGCCGAGACCGTCACGCCGTCCAGCGTGAGGGCGCGTCGATAGCCGCGCGCATCGACCGCCCGACCGTCGACGGCGATGGTCGACCCGGAGCCGTCGTCACCGATCCGCCGGGCGAGATCGTCGGCCAGCACGGGGCCCAGGAAGGGGGCGTCGACCAATCCGCGACCGAATTCCTCTGCGACGATCGCCACCTCGACGGCCGACGCTTCGTCGGAGCGCAGCGATCGCCACCCGGTCAGCTGAATCTGCTTGTCGAGCCTGGCGATTCGTTCGCCGTCGTCGAGGTCTTGCACTGACCCCGGGCCGAGATCGTCGGCCAGTTTCGCTGCCGCGTCCCGCAGTTGTTGTTGTTCAGCTGTCAGACGTACATCCATAGCGCTCCTTGAGAGCTCGGCGCAGCACCTTTCCCGAAGGCAACCGAGGTATTTCAGGCACGAACACGACACGACTCACACGCTTGTACGACGCCAGGCGGTCACTGACCTGAGCCGCGAGCTCGGCGGCGTCGACCGGCTCACGCGTCGCCACGGCGGCCACCACCAACTCCCCGTCGGCTTCGTCGGGAACGCCGAATACCGCGCAGTCCTGCACGGCTGGGTGCTCGTGCAGCACGGTCTCGATCTCCGCGGGCGCGACCTGAAACCCACGTACCTTGATCATCTCCTTGGACCGGTCGGTGATCCGCAACCAGCCGCCGGCATCCAGGTAGCCGATGTCACCGGTGCGATACCAGCCGTCGCACAAGACATCTCGCGTCGCCTCGGCGGGGAGGTAGCCGGCCATCAGCGACTCGGCCCGCGCCTGGATTTCGCCGACCTCACCCGGACCAACCGGCTCGCCGGTCTGCAACGACGTCACCCGCACCTGCACACCGGGCACCGGTCGGCCAACGGAGTCGAGCCGCGCGCCATCGAGCGGGTTGCAGGCGATGACCGGCAACTCCGTGGTTCCGTAGGCCGGAACCCACCCGACGCCGGTGCGACGGGTGACGGTCTCGGCGATACTGGCACTGACCGGGGTCGCGCCCCACATGATGAACCTCAGCGACGACAGGTCGTACGACTCCAACGTCGGATGCGCGGCGATGGCCAAAGCGATTGGAGCGACAGCCATTTCGACGGTGATCCGGTCGTCCTGGATGTGCTGCAGCATGCGGTCGATGTCGAAACGGCGGTGCAGGCGCATCCAGACGCCGGTCTGCAACGCCGTCACGATGTTGAGCAAGCCGAGGATATGCGACGGCGGCGTGGCGATCTGAATGCGGTCGTTGGCCGTCAAACCCATCGCGTCGCGCCAGTGCCCCACCGCGGCCTGCAGCGAACGATGGGTGTGCCGAACGGCTTTCGGCAGACCGGTGGTTCCGGAACTGAAGGCCAGCACCGCATCGGCATCCGTCGGCGGCTGCGGGAACGCCCCAGACGCCCCGGGCAGGATCGGCTCGTCGAGATGCAGCATCGGCATCAGCTCCGACAGCACGTCGTGGTCGCCGACGGCGTGCGACGGGTTCGTCAACGCCAAGGCGTGCTCGACTTCCTGGCGCTTCCACGCCGGGCTGATCAACACGGCGACGGCGGCCAGCCGCCAGATGGCGTGCAGCGCGACCACGAACTCAGGACGGTTGGACGACATCAACGCCACCCGCCCGCCGGCCCTCACCCCCCGCTCCCGCAAGCTGGTTGCCAGGCCGTCGGCCAACGCCTCGAGCTGCGGCAACGTGTAGTGCCGCTCCTCGAAGACGAGCGCCGTCGGAGACATTGAGAAGATCCTATCGTTTTGAGAGAATAGTATTCTCTCAAGCGAAGAACGCAAAGTGTGGAAGGTATGGGGATGGCGGAACGCCACGTGTTCCAGCGGGCCACGGTGACTCGGATCATCAAGGAGACCGCAGACAGCCGTACCTACGTGCTCGCCCCCGAGGAGCAGCCGTTTACCTACCGCGCCGGGCAGTTCTGCACGTTCAAGGTCACCGTCGACGGCGAGGACCTGTACCGGTCGTACTCGATGTCGAGCGCGCCGGAGACCGACACCGAACTGATGACCACGGTCAAGCGGGTCACCGGCGGCAAGGTGTCGAACTGGCTCATCGACAACGTGGTCGAGGGCGACGAGCTGACCATGACCAGGGCCGCGGGGACGTTCGTACTGGGTACGGCGACGGGCCCGCTGCTGGCGTTCGCGGGCGGTAGCGGCGTCACGCCGATCCTGTCGTTGGCCAAGAGCGCGTTGGCGAGCACCGGGCGCACGGTGCGCCTGCTGTGCGCCGACCGTGACCGGGGTTCGGCGATCTTCGACGCGGTTCTCGACGACCTGGTCGAGCGTTTCCCCGGCCGGCTATCGGTGCTGCGCCACCTCGACGACCAGCACGGCCTGCTGGATGCGGCGGGCGTGGCGAAGTTCGTCGGCGCGGACGGCAACGCGGACTGCTACGTCTGTGGGCCGGAGGGATTCATGACCGTCGTGCGGGCAGCGCTGCCGGATACCGCGCATGTTCTCGTCGAGGATTTCGATGCGTCGCCGTCGGTCAAGGCTCCGGCCCCGGCGGTCTCCGAGTCGGCCGGCGACGTGGATGCCGGCGGCACGGTGACCATCCGGCTGGACCGCAAGAAGGCGTCGGTGCCGCGAGTGCCCGGGGAGACGCTGCTGGAAAGCGCACGACGGGCCGGCCTGTCACCACCATTCAGCTGCGAGGCCGGCAATTGCGGGACCTGCATGGCCAAGCTGATCGACGGCGAGGCCACCATGCGGACCAACGACGTGCTCGAGGACGACGAGATCGCCGACGGCTACATCCTCACCTGCCAGGCCGTGCCGGACACGGCGTCGATCACGGTGGAGTACGAGTAGGGGAATGTAACGCGGCTTTTGTGGGCTAAAGCACACATGACCGATCTTCCTGCTTTCGAGAAACTTGCCTCCGCCGATCAGGGGCTCGTTGTCTTCACCACGCTGCGGCGCGACGGCAGCGCCCAGTCGTCCGTCGTCAACGCCGGGGTGCTCCCCCACCCGCTGACCGACGAGCCGGTCGTCGGGCTGGTGGCCATCGGCGGCGCACGCAAACTCGACCACCTGCGCGCCGACCCGCGGACCACCGTCACCGCCCGCAGCGGATGGCAGTGGGCCACCGTCGAGGGGACCGCGCAGCTGATCGGACCCGACGACCCACATCCAGACGTGGACGCCGAGCGGCTGCGGGTGATGCTTCGCGAGATCTTCACCGCGGCCGGCGGCACCCATGACGACTGGGACACCTACGACCGGGTGATGCGCGAGGAACGCCGCACCGCGGTGCTGATCTCGCCGACCCGCGTCTACACGAACCCGTCGCGGGGCTAGACGTCGAAGTAGTGGCCGGCTTCCAGGTCGGCGAGCAACCCCGGGTGCTCCGGCTTCCAGTCGAGGATTTTTTGGGTCAGTTCGCTGGAGGTCGCGTTGTCCAGTGTGGCGAACGGGGCCAGGAACCCGAAGTGGTCGGGCGCCTGCTCGACAGTGATGCTCGTGACCGGCAGGTCCAGGTGGCGACCGACGACCTCGGCGATCTCGCGGAACGGCACGCCTTCGTCGGCGATGCCGTGCAGCCGCGTGCCCGCGGGCGCGGATTCCAATGCCAGCCGGTACAGCCGCGCGGCGTCGAGCGTGTGCAGAGCCGGCCAGCGGTTCGCGCCGTCGCCGATGTAGGCGGACACCCCGGCCTTGCGGGCGCAGTCGATGATGTGGTGGGCGAAGCCGTGGTGGTCCAGGTCGCTGTGCACCAGCGGCGCCAACCGCACGACAGACGAGCGAACGCCGCTGTCCGCCAACGCAATTGCGGCATTCTCGGCGTCGATGCGCGGACCGGCGGGCAGCGTGTCGTTCTCGGTGGCAAGTCGGCCCTCGACAAACGCGACCATGAGCGTGCCCGATGTGCCGACGAAGGGCTTGCCCGATCCGACCAGTGCCTCGCCGATCGCCTCGACGGCTCGCCGGTCAGCTTCGACCGAGCCGAGGAAGTCGTCGAAGTTGTGCTTGAAGGCCAAGTGGATCACGCCGTCGGAGGCGGCAGCCGCCTCGCGCAGACCGTCGAGGTCGTCGAGGTCGCCGCGATGCACCTCCACGCCCAGGGCCGCCAGGGCGGCAGCACCGTCGTCCGAGCGGGCCAAGCCGACGACCTGGTGTCCGGCCTGCAGCAACTCGGGTACGACGGCCGACCCGATGTGGCCCGTCGCCCCGGTGACGAAAACTCGCATGATGAACTCCCTGAGATAGCGGTGAAGCGGTAACACCACCCTGCGTCGCGGCCTCGAATGCGTCCAAGACTCGTTTCGAATGGCTCAATACCGATCAGGCATCACCGCAGGACAGCTCGCAATGGGAAGCGCTGTGTCCTCCCGAATGTGATTACCATTCGGGTATGGACGACACCTCAGCCGATCTCGACCTGCGGCTGGTGCGCTATTTCGTCGTCGTCGCCGAACACCGGCACTTCGGCCGCGCCGCCACCGCGCTACGGGTGGCGCAGCCGTCGCTGAGTCGCCAGATCCGCCGCCTGGAACAACAATTGGGTGCCCGGCTGCTGGACCGCACCCCGCAAGGCACCCAGCTGACCGAAGCCGGCGAGGTCTTCTTGACGTCGGCCAAGGCACTGCTGCGTTCTGCGGGCCGGGCCGCCGCGCAGACCCGCGCGGCCGCCCAACCCAGTCGGATCACCATCGGTTACACGACTGGGCTGATCATCACGCCAGCGGTGCGCGAGATGCGGCGTCAGCACCCGGACGCCGACGTGAAAGCCGTGCACCTGGACTGGGACGAGGCCCGCCACTCGCTGCTCGATCATCGGGTCGACGCGGTAGTGACGCGCTTGCCGTTTCCGACCGACCAGCTGCACGTCACGATCTTGTACGACGAGCCACGGGTGCTGATCGTGCCGCATGATCATCGGCTGGCCGGGAAGGAGTCGATCACGATCGACGACATCGCCGACGAGCCGATGCCGCAGATCCGCGACTCGGATCCGACGTGGAATGCGTTCTGGCGCATCGATCCCCGTCCGGACGGACGACGCGCCCCCGGCGGGCCGTTCATCGAGGCGCTCGAGGACAAGTTCGAAGTGATCGCGGCCGGGCAGGCGGTGGCAATCTCCGCGGGCTCGCACATCAGCGCCTTGCGCCCGGATCTGACCACGATTCCGCTCGAAGGCGTGGAACCCTGCCACGTCGTAGTGGCGTGCCGGGCCGACGATCGCAGCCGACTGGTGGCGGCCTTTCGTAAACTCGCCCAGCAGCACCTCACCGCGCCTTAGCGAAGCTGGGCGCCCAGCTCCGAAATCACCTCGCGGGTGCGACGTTTCGAGGCGATCAGCTCGTCGCGGTTGTCGCCGATCGGCAGCAGCCGCACCGACAGGTCGGTCACCCCGGCATCGGCGAACCGGCGCATCCGCGCCAGGATGGCATCTTCGTCGCCGGCCGCGCAGATGTCACCGACATCGCGGGCGTCGCCGTAATCGAGCAGCCGCTGGTAGTTCGGCGACACCTCGGCCTCACCCAGGATCCGGTTGGCACGCTCCTTGGCCGCATCGACTTCGCTTGCGGCGCAAAGACATACCGGGATTCCGGCGACGATGCGCGGCGCCAGGCGGCCGGCATTGTCGGCGGCCTTGGTGATACGGGGAACCACGTGGTTGGCGACGGCACGCTCGTCGGCCATCCACAACACGGTGCCGTCGGCGTGTTCGCCGGCCAGCGCCAGCATCACCGGGCCGAGCGCCGCGACCAATACCGGCAGCGGCCCGACCGGGGCGAGGTCGTTGGGATTGTGGACGGTGAAGTGGTCGTTCTCGACGTCGATCTGCCCCGGGCCGGCGAACGCGGCGTGCAACACCTCGAGGTAGTCGCGGGTGTAGGCGGCCGGTTTCTCGTAGGGCAGCCCGAGCATGTCTTGGATGATCCAGTGGTGCGACGGTCCGACGCCCAGTGCCAACCGACCTCCGGTCGCGGCATGCGTCGACAACGCCTGGCGCGCCAGCGCGACCGGGTGCTGCGCCTGCAGCGGCACGACGGCGGTGCCGAGTTCGATGCGGGTGGTGCGGGTACCCATCAGCGCGACGGCCATCAGCGCATCAAAGTCGTTGGGCACCTGCGGAATCCAGGCGGTGTCCATGCCGGCGTTCTCGGCCCACTGGATATCGGCGAGCAACCTGCTGACCTTGCGCGCGGAATCACCGCGCTCGGCGCCGATCATTACTCCGAGACGCACGGCTCCTCCAAAGTATCGTTATCCATCATCGATAACGTACTTGCCAAAAAAGAGAATGCCAATACCGTATTGTTGACCAGCGGAAATGCGTCAGGCGCGACAGAGGATCTCGCCGTGCGGGATGCCGATCCAGCCGTCGGGCGCGGCAGCCCACTCCCGCCACGCCGCCGCGATGTCGTCCAGCTCGGCAGCAGTGGCCATCCCGCTGTCGACCAACTGCAAGGCCAGGGCGGACTCGACGATCCGGTCCGCCCACATGCCGCCCCACCAGTCACGGGTTTCCGGCGTGGCGAAGCACCACAGGCCACCGCTCGGCGTCACGTCGTCGAATCCGGCGTGCTGCGCCCACGACAACAGTCGACGGCCCGCGTCGGGTTCGCCGCCGTTCGCTCGCGCGGCCGCGGAGTAGAGCACCGCCCAGCGATCCAGCCCCGGAAGCTGCGGGTACCACGTGAATCCCGCGTAGTCGGCATCCCGCGCGGCGACGAGGCCGCCCGGCTTGCACACCCGACGCATCTCGCGCAGGGCCTGAACCGGGTCGGCGACGTGCTGCAACACCTGGTGGGCGTGCACGACATCGAACGTGTCGTCGTCAAAGACCAGAGCGTGGACGTCCGACGTGACGAAATCGATGTTCGACTGGCCGCGTGCCTGCGCCTCGGCGCGAGCCAAATCCAGGGCGGCATCGGTCATTTCGACTGCGGTTACCCGTCCGGGCTCGATCCGCGCGGCCAGGTCGACCGTGATCGTCCCGGGCCCGCAGCCGACGTCGAGCAGTGCCATTCCGGCCCGAAGATGCGGCAGCAGATAGCCCGCCGAGTTTTCTGCCGTGCGAACCCGATGACCCCGCAACACCGACTCGTGATGCCCATGGGTGTAGACGGCCTGATATTCACTGGACATACGCGGACTCCCTTGAATCTCGTTCGTCGCCAAGGCTACCGCCGCTTGTTTCAGGATGCGAAATAGATATCTTATATTTTGAGATGACTAATTGACCGGAACGTTGAGGATGGGTCGTTGCACGCCGGCCCCGGCGCCGTCGAAATGCCACCACTCGCCCGAGTACACCGACAACCCGCCGGCGCTCATCGCGTCGCGCAACCGTCGCCGGTTCGCCTGCTGCGCCGCGGTAACCCCGTCGGTCGCGAAAGCCGTTGCATGCGGCGAGAAGTCGTCGAAGTCGGTACCCATGTCGACCAGACAGCGGGGGCACTGCTGGGACGGGTCGGCCAGCGTCACGTCCACGGAGCGCCCTGACTCGTGGCTCTTGGCGAAGTTCCCGGGCCTGGCTACCCAGGCCGGGTTCGGAACGAGGTCGAACATCTTGACCTGAACGTCATGTGGTCGATAGCAATCCCAGAAGACGAGAACATTGCCCTGCGCCGCCAACGCCTGGGCCGCGGAGGCCAATCCCGGTGCCATGGATTCGTGGACCAGACAGCGGGCGTCGGCGGGATAGAGCTGGGCGTGGGTGAAGTTGTTCGGCGTCGCGTAGCGCAAGTCGATCAGCGCGTTCGGGACGACCGAGCGGACATCGACGAACCTCGCCGCGCGTGCCTCGGGGCTCAGCGGCGGCACGTCGGCGTTGGCCACCGCAGCGCAAGTCGAGGCGAGCAGAACGACGGAGGTCAGGAACCGAAGCATGGCTTCAGTATGCGGCGGCGATGGTCAGCTCCAGTCGATGGCCGCGGCGCGCTGCTGGACGCCCTCGACACGGGCCGCGACCTGCGCGGCGACCGCGCGCTGTTCGTGTTCCATTGTGCTGGCTAATGTTTCGGCCTCGGCGACGATCTGCTTGAGTAGGTCGCGATGGTCCTCGATCATCGTGATGGTCGCGTTTCGGATCGCCACCACCGCCGAGCCGCGGGCCTCCGACGGGGAGAAGCCGCAGGTGAGCAGTGGTGGCAGCATCTGCCGCTCGAAGTCGGTCATGTCGCGGGAGAGGTGCACCTCGAAGGTCGCCAGGAACGGATCCCGGTCGTCGAATTCCACACTGCAAATCTTCAGCTGCTCCATGGCGTTCCTTCTGCCGGCGAGGGCGCGTTGCCCGCGTCACCGCGAATTACATGTCTGTAGTTTACCGGCGTTCCCGAGTGGGCGGCGATGACGGATTTATGCTGGCAACGATTGTCGGGCGCGTCAAAGGAGACCGTCATGACCGCCAGTACCGCCGCACGACGGCTCGCCGACGCCGATCTGCCGACGCTGGACTACAGCGCCGACGACCACCCGGCACAGGTCTATCCGCGCTTCCGGGAGGCTCAGGAACAGGCGCCCATCGCGATCGGCCCGTTCGGGCCCGAAGTGCTCTCCTACCACATGGTCCGAGCCGTGTTGCGGGACAAGCGATTCGAAGTACCACAGGGTATTGCGCTGCAGGCGCAGGGCGTCACCTCCGGCCCCTTGTGGGACAAGGTGACCGCCAGCCTGCTGTGCCTGGAGGGCGACGCGCATCGGCGGTTGCGCGGCCTGTGCTCCAGGGCGTTCACGCCGCGAACGGTCGCGCGGCTGCACGACACGATGATCGGGGTGCTGGACGAGCTCGTCGATCGGGTCGCCGACCAGGGACACTGCGATGTCGTCGACGACATCGCGCGCCCCTATCCCGTCCCGATCATCGCGGCGCTACTGGGCGCACCGCGGCAGGATTGGCAGCGATTCGCGTCCTGGGCCGACGTGATCTTCCAGGCGTTCGACTTCACCGCCGACATCCCCGCGCTCGAGGGGAGCGTGATGCGGGCCTGGGGCGAACTCGACGACTACGTCGACGACATGATCGCGCAGCGCCGGCACAGCCTGTCCGACGACTTGATCTCCGACCTGATTCGGGCCGAAGACGACGAGGATCGACTCGACGCCGCCGAGTTACAGATGCTGGCGGGCGGCTTGCTGTTGGCCGGCACCGACACCACGCGCAACCAGGTGGCCGCGTCGGTGCAGGTGCTCTGCGAGCATCCCGATCAGTGGAAGTTGTTGCGCGACAACCCCGACCTGGCCATGCAGGCGGTGGAGGAGACGATGCGGCATTCCCCGATCGCGGGTGGTGTGCTGCGGCTGGTGGCCGAGGACGCGGAGCTCGACGGCTACATCTTTCCGGCCGGGTCGATGGTGTTGGTGAATACCTTTGCGGCCAATCGTGATTCGAGTGTCTACGACGATCCCGATCGCGTCGACATCACGCGCGAGGGAGTGCCGCCGATCCTGACCTTCGGCGGCGGCGTGCATTACTGTCTGGGCGCCAACCTGGCCCGGCGTGAGATCGCCGAGGCGCTCCACGTGCTGACGGCCCGGCTGCGCAACCCGCGGATCGCCGGGCCGGTGCCGTGGAAACCGATTGTCAGTCTGAGCGGACCGAAAAGCCTGCCCATCGAATTCGACTAGCTGCCAGACGGAATCAACTCGGCATGCACCGTGTGTCCGTATTTGGACGGCATAAGGCGATGGATCGAGGGCACCACCACACCGTGAAGCACCGGATACTTGCGCCGCAGCAGACGCGCTGCGTGGCGATACTCGGCTCCCTCCAGTAGGCGCGCCTGTGCCGGCAGCATCGGCCCGATCGGCTTGCCCGACATGGTCGCCGAGCCGAACTCGACGTTCGGGTTTCGACGTATCCGGCGTGCCTTGATCGCGCTTTCGTATGTGCGGAAGTACGCACGCTCTCCGTCCACCGCGATGCTGACAGGACTGGTCCCAGCGGTTCCATCCTTGCGAAATGTGGTGAGCCTGATCGTTTTCTGCCGAACGAACGGGACAAACAGCGGGTCGGTCGCCACGCTGACGTTGCCCAGGACGTAGCCGAGCTGGCGTAACCGCAGCAACAACGCGACGATCAACAACACTGACGCCGCGCCGAGCGCCCACGCTTGGAGGGCCGAACCGCCTAGGTCGAGGTCGACGACGTGGTTTGCGGTGTGCACGGTGTTCGCCACGATGTATCCCACAAGTACGGTCGCCATCGCATCCGACCAGATCAGTGCGAGCAGCAGCATGATGCCAAGGCCCACCTGGAACGCGCCGACGTCATGCACGAAGTGCTCATGCGCGGGAAACGCGACCACCCGCGCGAACGAACGGGGATCGATCAGACACCACACCCCTATCGCGGTATTGAGCAATCCGATCAGTGCGGTAATCGTGACCACGTACACCCGCGCCGGAGTCCCAATGGGAATCATGTGCCGTCCTCCACTCTTCTCGTCTTCGATTGCTAGACGAGACTGCTCACCGATGTGTGACACGGAGGCGTCCGACGCTTTGCAGCGATCGTCAAACAACACGTGAACAGACGGAATCATCGGCCGAAGCCGGGGTGTCAAGCGGTGCCGTGAGCGAGGGTAGGCCCATGACGACGCATGAAGACCAGAAGACCGCGAACGAGGGCGCGGAAACTGAGCCCAAACGCCGCGGCGTGATGCAGTCCCTCACCGCTCTATGTGTCCGGTACGTCGAGCGTCTGATGCCGGACCCGTACCTGTTCGCCGTCATCCTGACCCTCATCGTCGCCGCGCTGGTCGCCGCCTTGGTCAGCGGCGCCTCGCCCAGCGGCATGCTCAAGGCGTGGTACGGCGGGGTGTGGGGATCGCAGAACATCTTCACGTTCGCGTTCCAGATGGTGCTGATCCTGGTGACGGGGTACACGCTCGCCGAAGCACCGGTCCTGAAGCGGGGCATCGTCTACATTGCCGGCAAGCCAGCGAACCAGATCCAGGGAGCCCTGCTCTGCTTCGGCGTGAGTGCTGGTCTCTCCCTGCTGAATTGGGGACTCGGGCTGGTCGCCGGCGCGCTGGTCGCCCGGCAGGTCGCCAAGCGCTTCACCGACGCACATTTCGGCTACCTCATCGCGGCCGCGTTCATGGGCTTTATCGTTTGGACGCAAGGACTTTCGTCGTCGATTGCGCTGGCGAACACGGACAACGGCAGCCCGATCAACGTGATTCACAAGCTGACTGGCATCACGGTGCCGCTGAATTTGACAATTTTCCAGCCGTACAGCTGGCTGTCGGCGATCGTCGTGCTGGCACTGCTCGCGTTGGCGATCTGGCGCATGGCGCCGGCGGAGAGCCTTGCGCCCGATCCCGCGGTGTTCGAAGACGAGGACCAGCCGGAGGCAAAGGCCGAGGGCGGCAAGACATTTGCCGAATGGCTAGAGAACCTGTGGGTCCTCAATGTGCTCGTGTTCGCGGCGGGCATTGCGTATTTCTGTATCAGCGGTTTCGCGCTGAACATCGCGTCGATGATCATGCTGTTCACGATCACCAGTGCGTTGCTGCACCGCACGCCGATCCGCTTTATCCGCGCCTTCACCGGCGCCGCGAAGGTGTCCGGTCCATTGCTATTGCAATATCCGCTCTACGGCGGCCTGGTCGGCTTGCTGGGTTACGCGCCCTCGCATGCGGCCAAGCCGCTGCAGACCGTCCTGGCACAGGCGCTCGTCGACGGCGCGACGCAGTACACGCTGCCGTTCCTGACCTTCGTCGGCTCGTTGATCATCAGCCTGTTCGTGCCGTCGGGCGGCGGGCACTGGGCCGTGCAGGGCCCGATCGCGGTCGACTCGGCGCTGGCGCTCGGTCAGCGCTCGCCGGCCTATCTGGGGTTGATCTCGATGGCGGTCGCCGTCGGCGAGGGGGTGGCGAACATGATTCAGCCGTTCTGGTTGCTGCCCCTGCTTGCGATCGCGAAGCTCAATGTCCGTCAGGTGATGGGCTTTACGATCGTCGCGTTCGTGATCGGGTTGGTGGTTTTGGGTGCTACCACTCTGATCGCGCCTTACGTGATTTGACGCCGAATGCCACGCCCGAGAACCTAGAGCTGTATCTGCCCGCCGTCGACAGCCAACTCGGCCCCGGTCATGAAGCTGCTCTGATCCGAGGCCAGGAACAGCACCGCGGATGCGATTTCATCGGGGCGGCCCAGCCGCTTCATCGGAACCTGGGCGGCCATGCCGTCCAGCAGGTCCTGCTTCTGGTCGGCAGGCGCCAGACCGGTGAGACCGGGGGTTTCGACCGGGCCGGGAACGATGGTGTTGACCCGGATCTTGCGGTCGGCGAGCTCGGCGGCCCACGTCCGGCCGAGCGAGCGGATGGCAGCCTTGGACGCGGCGTAGAGCCCGAATGCCGGTACTCCTTCGGACGCGGCGGTGGATCCGGCCAGCACCACGGAGGCGCCGTCATTGAGCAACGGCAGCGTTTTCTGCACGGTGAACACCGTGCCCGCCACGTTGCGGTCGAAGTTGTCCCGGTAGTGCTGTGGCGTCACATCGGCGAGGGTGGCGAAATCGCCGCCGCCCGCGTTGGCGAAAAGTACGTCAAGACCCTTACCGTGCTTGGCGATCTCGGCGGCCAGGCTATCGAGTTCTTCGGGCTTGCTCATGTCGCTCTGCACACCGTGGGCGCCGATGGACACCGCCGCTTCGTCCAGGCGAGTGCGATCGCGACCGGTGATGAAGACGTACGCGCCTTCATCGGCCAGCCGCCGGGCGGTCGCCAGGCCGATGCCTGATGTGCCTCCGGTGACCAATGCTGTCTTGCCGTCGAGCTGTCCCATGGTCGCGCCCCGTTCTGGTGTGGTTCGTGCGATTCACCCTCTACAACCTAGGTGATGTATCACCTATTCCGGCGCGTTCAGCACCGTCCACATCCGGGTGATGCGTTCGTCGGCTATCTCGGCGACATCGAAGCCGGACGCCACTGTGACGTCGTCGGGGGTCCGGACCTCCCAGGCGAGGAAACCCAGGCCGCGGGTCTGGCGCACCGGGCTTGCCTTGACGAAGTGCATGCCGGGCAGCTTTTCCTGCAGTTCAGCAGCCTTGGCGTTCAACGCGTCATGCCCGGTGGCCGTGCCTTCGTCATCAATCCACTCCACGTCATCCGCGTAGGTCACGGCGATCGCAGCGGCGCGCCGGTGCGGATCCCGTTCGTCAAATACGGCGAGCAGATTGGCTTCCATCAGGCGGGTGATGACTTCGCTCATTGTCCCTATCCACATTTAGGTGATAATTCACCTAAATACTACCTTGGCGCGGGCGGGAGTGAGCTGTGGTGATCGAGGTTTACGTGAATGTGCTCCAGCGCGGCAGTGAAGGAGGGGAGCAGATTCTCGGGCAGCGGGTCGAAGAACAGGCTGCGCACCAGGTCGACATGCCCGGGCGCGGCATCGGCGATCGCCTGCCGCCCCTTCGCGGTGAGCACGACGTTGCTCGTGCGGCCGTCCTCAGTGCTGGGGCGACGCCCGGTGAGACCACGTTCTTCCATGCGCCGCAACTGATGTGACAGCCGGCTACGTTCCCAGCCGATTTCCGCGGCCAGGTCGCTGACACGCAAGCCCTCGTCGTTGTCGCCGCTGAGCGCCACCAGCACGTCGTAGTCGGACAGCGACAAACCCGACTCGGCCTGCAGCTGACGGTTCATCTCGTAGCTCATACGTAGCTGCACTCGCATATAGGCGACCCAGGCGCGATGCTGTTTCGGCGTCAGCCATCCCCGCTTCGGTGATGTGTCCCGCATTTTTCTGGGCGTCACGTTTGTCAGTATGACAACCGCCCGCCGGGACGCGATTGAGATTGACTCACCGAAGACCGGACAAGAACCGAACGAACTCGGTGGCCAGGGCCGGGATCGAACCGGCGACCTTCCGCTTTTCAGGCGGACGCTCGTACCAACTGAGCTACCTGGCCGGAAGACACCGTCTGTAACTGAAGTGCCTCACAACGATGGCGACCCTGACGGGACTCGAACCCGCGACCTCCGCCGTGACAGGGCGGCGCGCTAACCAACTGCGCCACAGGGCCTTGCTCTACTGCTCGCTCCGGCGTTGCCGCCGCCGCGCGTACCCCCAACGGGATTCGAACCCGTGCTACCGCCGTGAAAGGGCGGCGTCCTAGGCCACTAGACGATGGGGGCCAGAACCGAATTTCTTCGGGGGTACTCACGACGTGGTTCGTCGGAGCCTCGCTAGCTTAGGGCACCGGGGGCCGAATCCTCAAACGAGCACCCAGTATCCTGATGCGTCGCCGCCCCTATAGCTCAGTTGGTAGAGCTACGGACTTTTAATCCGCAGGTCCTAGGTTCGAGTCCTAGTGGGGGCACCAGTAACCGATAGGTGTAACTCGATCACTTCAGCCAGGTGACGTCCGACGTCGTCGAGCGCATCCGTCGATCCGTTGGCCAGCGCGACAATGACAGCGCCTTCGATGGCCGCGACAATCAGCGTCGCGAGCGAACGGGCGTTGTCCCGTGCGGCACCGGAATCGACCAATCGTTGGGCCAGGATCCGGCGCCAGTCATCGATCGCCTCGGCCGCTGCGTCCGCGGCTGCCGGAGCTTCCGAACGGCCCAGGATCGCCGCGACGATCGGGCAGCCGGCTTCTATCTCGGTCGCGCGCAGCTGGACTTTCCACTGGTCGATGAAGGTCTGGACGACCTGGATCGGGTCTGCCCCGTCATCGGCCGACCGGATCACGTCGCTGAGTCCCTGGCCGGCGATGCGGGTCGCTTCGGCCACCAGCTCGGCTTTCCCGCCTGGGAAGTTCAGATACACCGTCCGGCGCGCGACGCCGCTGTCCTCCAGCAGTGCGCTGAGGCCGGCTCCGGCCACACCGCGTCGCTGCATCAATCCCGTGATGCTGGCAATGAGAGCTTCGCGGGCAGTCATGGGTTGAACTATACCGATTGGTCTACTACCGTGGGCATCCATGACGAACACCGACAAGACGTTGCGGAAGTTTCGGCGAGAACGTGCGGTCGGGCGCATCCTCAATCCGGCCGTCGCATGGTTGGGCAAACTCGGGCTGCGCACTGCGATGGCCACCGAACTGGAAACCACCGGCCGCAAGACCGGACAACTGCGCCGCGTGCCAGTATCGGTGCAGTTCGACCATGACGGGGCGTGGGTCATCTGCCAGCACGGCACCCGCTCCGGGTGGGGTAGCAATATTCTCGCCAACCCCAACGTGCGTGTCCGACAAGGGAATCAGTGGCGCACCGGTGTGGCGAAATTCCGACCCGACGATGACGTCGTGGCCCGCGGTCGCAAGTTCGGGTTGGTCGGGTCCAAAGTCGCCAAGGCCTTGGAGACGACTCCGGTGTCGGTCCGGATCGACTTCACCGACTGACGTCTCGGCGCCGGCCAACTCCGCGCCGACTGTGTAGCTTGTGCCTGCGAAACGGCCGGCTTCGCGCACATAACCCGCACAGTCGACGCGCTAGTTATCTGCCCGGCTTTCGGATGGAGGACCCGTGATCGACTTCGCCCAGCGGACCATCGACCTGGCACGCCAAAACGTCGAAGAGGGCGGCCGCCCGTTCGCGACGGTGATCGTCAGGGACGGCGAAGTCCTCGCCGAGAGCGCCAATAAAGTTGCGCAGAGCCATGATCCGACGGCCCACGCCGAGATCCTCGCCATCCGCGAGGCATGCATCAGACTAGGCACCGAGCATCTGACCGGCGCCACCATCTACGTGCTGGCCCATCCGTGCCCGATGTGCCTGGGCTCGCTGTACTACTGCTCACCGGATGAGGTCGTGTTCCTGACGCAGCGCGACCAGTACGAGCCGTATTACGTCGACGACCGCAAATACTTCGAGTTGGCGACGTTCTACGACGAATTCGGCAAAGACTGGCAACGGCGGCGATTGCCGATGCGCTACGACCGGCGCGACGACGCCATCGACGTGTACCGGCTGTGGAACGAACGCAACGACGGCAAAAGGCCTTAGACGTTGGGGCAGTAGTGCTTTGGATCGCCCCGCTCGTCGAGCGGCGGCAGGTTGCGGGCCGGCGTCTGCACCAGCGGAGTGTCGGCGGGAATCCGGCCGTTGGCCCGGTCGAAGCCGGCCCGGGCGCGTGGATGCTTACGGTATCGCGGGGGCACGACGGCGAAAACCAGCCGGACCAGGTCGCCGAAGCGGCGGTGCAGCCACTCGTCGCGGCGTGACCAGGTGTAGCCCATCAGCTTTCGCACCGCCGGGTGGTACAGGCCGACCGTCAGCCAGACGAAGAACGGGGAGAGCAGTTTGCGCTGCAACGCCCAGAGCGGGTCCGGAATCCATTCCGCGAAAGGCGGTTTCGGCAATTCCGTCAGGTTGAGTACCTCGCGGGCGGCGTAGTTGTTCTCCAGCACCTCGCTGCACATGTGGTCCCAGTAGACCTGGAAGTCCTCCCAGGTCTTGGGGACCGGGCGCATGCTCATGCCATACATCCGGTACCAGTCGACGTGTTCGTCGAACAGCTGGCGCTTCTGCGCTTCGGTGATCCCGCCGCAAAACCGTTCTGCCACATGGATTGTGCCCATGAAGAACGTCGAGTGGGCCCAGTAGAACACATCGGGGTTCAGCGCGTGATAGCGCCGCCCCTGACTGTCGGTGCCCTTGATCTCGATGTGGTAGTCGCGAACCTCGGCCCCGGTGGTCGGCGCGCGGTCGCCGTCGAACACCACACCGCCGATCGGGTACAGCGACCGCAGCAACCGCGGCCAACGCTCACGGAAGAACGTCGAGTGATCTTCGACCGCCGCGCCGAGTTGTGGGTGCATGTTCTGCATCGAGCCGGCCCACGGGCCCTGCAGCATGCCACGCCAGTCGCCGAAATACCGCCAGGTCAGCGAGTCCGGGCCAAGCGGCCGCGGCGGGGACTCGTATCCCAGCGGCGAAACCGGGCAACCGGACGCAACCGGGGACGCCTCAGACGTATCTTGAGTCACTAGCGAAAGTTCCTGTCCATATCAGGCAAACTGACTACATGCGTTGTCAAGAGCAGTCTAGGAGGGCCGTGCCGTCCGGTCAACGTGCGCGCCGATGGTCCGGCGTCCCCTTGCAGGACCGCCAGGCCCTGCGGCGCGATGAACTCGTCGCCGCCGGCGTGCAACTGCTCGGCGAGGCGAGTGGTCCGGCCGTCACCGTGCGCGCGGTGTGCCGGCAGGCCGAACTGACCGAACGCTACTTCTACGAGAGCTTCAGTGACCGCGACGAGTTCGTGCGGGCCGTCTACGACGACGTGTGTTCCCGGGCGATGTCGGCGTTGATGTCGGCGGCGACGCCGCGCGAGGCCGTCGAGCGATTCGTCGCGCTGATGGTCGACGACCCCGTCCGCGGGCGGGTGCTGCTGTTGGCCCCAGCGGTCGAGCCGGTGCTGGTCCGCTCGGGCGCGGAGTGGATGCCGAACTTCATCGACCTGCTGCAGGGCAAGCTGACCCAGATCGGCGACCCGGTGCGGCAGAAGATGGTGGCCACCAGCCTGATCGGCGGTCTGACCGCACTGTTCACCGCCTATCTGGACGGCCGTCTGGCGGCCACCCGCGAGCAGTTCATCGACTACTGCGTCGACATGCTCCTCAGCAGGGCTGCGGCGGGCTAACACCACCGCCCTTGGGACACGTAGTGTCTAGACGGCAAGAAACTTGATGTCACCGACGTACACAGATATATTGACTGAAACCGTCAGACACAGATAACTGGGAGGTGTGCTGTGCCGGATCCTAGGGACCTGGACCTGCTACGTGAACTCGAGCCGGTTGTCGAGAAGTACATGAACCGGCACCTGAGCGTGCACAAGCCGTGGAACCCCCACGACTACATCCCGTGGTCCGACGGTAAGAACTTCTACGCCCTCGGCGGCCAGGATTGGGAACCCGGACAGTCCAAGCTGACCGACGTCGCGCAGGTCGCGATGGTGCAGAACCTGATGACCGAAGACAACCTGCCGTCGTATCACCGCGAGATCGCGATGAGCATGGGTATGGACGGAGCCTGGGGTCAGTGGGTCAACCGCTGGACCGCGGAGGAGAACCGGCACGGCATCGCACTGCGCGACTACCTCGTGGTCACCCGCGCCGTCGACCCCATCGAGCTGGAGAAGCTGCGTATGGAGGTGGTGAACCGCGGCTTCAGCCCGGGCCAGAACCGCCAGGTGCGCGACGACCTGTTCTGCGACAACCTCTTCGACTCGATCGTCTATGTCACGTTCCAGGAGCTGGCCACCCGCATCTCACACCGCAACACCGGCAAGGCCTGCAACGAGACCATCGCCGACCAGCTGCTGGCCAAGATCTCGGCCGACGAGAACCTGCACATGATCTTCTACCGCGACGTCACCGAGGCCGGCTTCGAGATTGAACCGGACAAGGCGATGCGCTCGCTGCACAAGGTGCTGCACAACTTCCAGATGCCCGGCTACCAGGTGCCTGAATTCCGCCGCAAGGCCGTGATGATCGCGGTGGGCGGTGTCTACGACCCGCGCATCCACCTCGAAGAGGTGGTGATGCCGGTGCTGAAGAAGTGGCGCATCTTCGAGCGCGAAGACTTCCGCGGCGAGTCCAACCGGTTGCGCGACGAGCTGGCGGTGCTGATCAAGGAGCTCGAGGTGTCCTGCGACAAGTTCGAGATCTCCAAGCAGCGCCAACTCGACCGCGAGGCCCGCACGGGCAAGCGGGTCACCGCCGAGGAGCTGCACCAGACTGCGGGCACGCTCACCCTCAGCCGGCGGTAGCCCGCCGTGCGGATAGGACCCATCGAGCTGGCCAGCCCGGTGGTGCTGGCGCCGATGGCCGGCGTCACAAACGTCGCCTTCCGGACGCTGTGCCGGGAACTCGAGCAGGAGCGCGTCGGCACCGTCAGCGGACTGTACGTCTGCGAAATGGTGACCGCGCGGGCCCTCGTCGAGCGGCATCCCGTCACCATGCACATGACGGCGTTCTCCGCCGACGAGACGCCGCGGTCGCTGCAGCTCTATACCGTTGACCCCGCCACCACCTACGCGGCGGTCAAGATGATCGCCGACGAGGGGCTCGCCGACCACGTCGACATGAACTTCGGCTGCCCGGTGCCCAAGGTCACCCGCCGCGGCGGCGGCGCCGCGCTGCCCTACAAACGGCAGCTGTTCGGCCAGATCGTCGCGGCCGCGGTCCGCGGCACCGAAGGCACCGACATCCCAGTGACGGTCAAATACCGGATCGGCATCGACGACGAGCACCACACTCACCTCGAAGCGGGCAAGATCGCCGAATCCGAAGGCGCCGCGGCGGTCGCGCTTCATGCCCGCACGGCCGCGCAGCGCTACTCGGGGACCGCCGACTGGGAGCAGATCGCCCGGCTCAAGCAGCACGTTCAGACCATCCCGGTGCTCGGCAACGGCGACATCTTCGAAGCCAACGACGCGCTCACCATGATGGCCATGACCGGCTGCGACGGCGTCGTCATCGGTCGCGGTTGCCTGGGCCGGCCGTGGCTGTTCGCCGAACTGTCCGCGGCGTTCACCGGCACCCCGGCGCCCACGCCGCCGAATCTGGGCGAGGTCGCGAACATCATCCGGCGGCACGGCGAGCTGCTCAGCGCACACTTCGGCGAAGACAAGGGCATGCGCGACATGCGCAAACACATCGCCTGGTATCTACACGGCTTCCCGGCCGGCTCGGATCTGCGGCGGGCGCTCGCCCTGGTCAAGACCCGCGAGGAACTCGACCGGCTACTGGATCAGCTCGACGGCGATACGCCGTTCCCGACCGCGGCGAACGGTCCGCGCGGCCGGCAAGGATCGCCGGCCAAGGTGGCTCTGCCCGACGGCTGGCTGGCCGATCGCGACGACTGCACGGTTCCATCCGGCGCCGACGTCATGCACTCGGGCGGCTAGCCTCCGGCGGCGATGCAGGCCGGACGGGCCTGAGGGGGTACCGCCCAGCCGCGCAGCGGCGAGGGGGCAAGCCGGACAGTCGATCGATACTGTCCTGAGATCGCGTTTCCGGTGCCGTCTCTATACGATGTGGAACTTGTTGCATCATGCGCCGGTGGCCGAGACCAAAGCCATCATCGCGGTACGGCTGTACTGGCACAACACGACCGCAACGTTGCGGCTATACGTTGCGATGCGTCGACGAGCGTGCCTGAGCGACATCTGAGATTCGGAGGCCGGTAGGACATGAGTGACGGCGATTCAGCCACTCACGGCCCCGACGCCGACGACATAGGGCTTACCGGCGCGCCGCCGGGATCGCGAAGCACCGCGCCGTGGGAACGGTTCGGCACCGCGCAGACCGCCACCATTGCCCACCGCTGGGTCGGGCCGTCAGCGACGCCCGAGCGCCACGAAACGCCCCCGCCGGTCGAACGCGCCGGCAACGGTAATGGCCGCGGCAACGGCGACGGCGGCAGCCACGCCGAGGGTGGACTCAGCGTCGCCGATCTGATCGCCAAGATCGGCGGACCGGTCGCCGACCGCCCGCGCCATCATCACGCCGCCCCGGAAGACAGCGAGACGCTGCGCCCCGCGCCCTCGCCCCCGGCCGGGGAGCCCGCGGACTACGACGCGTTCGAGTTGCTCAGCCCGGCGGACTACGCCGACGAGACGCCCGACCTTGACGCCATTCGCCGCACGGCGCTGTTCGGCGACGCCGACGTCGAGCAGACCACGGTGCTGCGGCCCGCCGCGGCGCGCCTAATCGACCCCGCCCCGCCCGAACCCGATGAGGACGACCACCTCAAGCCCAAGCCGAAACGTCGCCGGCACGGCGGGATGATGGTGGCCGGCCGCATGCTGGTCGCCACGATTGCGGCGGCGGCGCTGGCGATGACCGGCGGGGCGTACCAGTGGAGCACGTCGAAAAACCACCGGCTCAACAAGATCAGCGCGCTCGACATGAGCTCACGCGACATCGTCGACCCGAACGCGCAGTTCGGCGACGAAGACTTCCTGATCGTCGGCATGGACTCGCGCGCCGGCGCCAACGCCAACCTGGACGTCGGCACCACCGAGGACGCCGGCGGGGCCCGCTCGGACACCATCATGCTGGTCAACATTCCGGCGAACCGCAAACGTGTTGTCGCAGTGTCGTTTCCGCGGGACCTGGCCATCACGCCGATCCAGTGCGAAGCGTGGAACCCCGACACCGGCGAGTACGGCCCGCTCTACGACTCCGACACCAAAAAGTGGGGGCCGAAGAACGTCTACACCGAGACCAAATTGAACTCGACGTTCTCGTTCGGCGGTCCGAAGTGTCTGGTGAAGGAAATCCAGAAACTGTCCGGGTTGAGCATCAACCGCTTCATCGCCGTCGACTTCGCCGGCTTCGCCAAGATGGTCGACGCGCTCGGCGGCGTCGAGGTGTGCAGCACCACCCCGCTGAAGGACTACGAGCTGGGGACCGTGCTGGCGCACGCCGGCCGCCAGCTGATCGACTCGAAGACCGCGCTGAACTACGTGCGGGCCCGCAACGTCACGACCGAGAACAACGGAGACTACGGCCGCATCAAACGTCAGCAGCTGTTCCTGTCCTCGCTGCTGCGATCGCTGATCTCCAAGGAGACGTTCTTCTCGCTGAGCAAGCTCAACAGCGTCGTGAACATGTTCATCAGCAACAGCTACGTCGACAACATCAGGACCAAGGACCTCGTCCAACTCGGCCAGTCGGTGCAAGGCATGAACGCCGGCCACGTCTCGTTCGTGACCGTGCCGACCGGCGTCACCGACGAGAACGGCGACGAGCCACCACGCACAGCGGACATGCGGGCGCTCTTCGACTCGATCATCAACGACGACCCGCTGCCGGGCGAGAACAACATGAACGCGACCTCGAGCCCGCCGACCAAAGCCCCGACCGGCGAGACGGGCCGAGGCACCCAAACCAACCAACAGGCCGACACGCACCCGCAGCACGTGCAGGCCGCGGCTGCCGCACCCCAGAACGTCACCGTGCAGGTGTCCAACTCGACCGCCAAGTCGGGGCTGGCCGGCACGGCCAGCGGCCAGCTGAAGCGCCGCGGATTCCGGGTCAAGTCGCCCGACGACTACCCGAGCCCGCTCAAGACCACCAAGGTGCTGTTCTCCCCGGGCAATGAGGGAGCCGCCGCCACCGTCGCGGCGTCCTTCCCGAACTCCACGGTGGAGCGGATCACCGGGACCGGCAACGTGGTGCAGGTGGTCCTCGGATCGGACTTCAGCACCGTCGCCGCTCCCCCGCCCGTCGGCTCACAGGTCACTTTGCAGGTCGAGCGCAACGCGAGCAGCCCACCCAGCAAGCTGCCGGACGACCTGTCGGTGACCAACGCCGCCGACACCCACTGCGAGTAGCGCGTAGCAGGTCAACCCGCATTCACCCCGAGTTCATGCGTCACTTCGGGCCGGTTCACGCCCCTTGCCGGATTCGGAACGTACCCTTGCGATATGCGCACCGCCTACCATGAGCAGCTCGCTGAGCTCTCCGAACAGCTGGGAGCGATGTGTGGGCTGGCCGGTGCCGCGATGGAACGGGCAACCCAAGCGCTGTTGCAGGCCGACCTGGTTCTCGCCGAACAAGTCATCTCCGACCACGAGAAGATCGCCGAACTGAGCGCGCAGGCCGAGGAGAGCGCGTTCGTGCTCCTGGCCCTGCAGGCCCCGGTCGCCGGCGACCTTCGCTCGATCGTGAGTGCCATCCAGATGGTCGCCGACATCGACCGGATGGGGGCGCTGGCCCTGCATGTCGCCAAGATCGCCCGCCGACGTCATCCACAGCACACGCTGCCCGAGGAAGTCAACGGCTACTTCGCCGAAATGGGCAGGCTCGCAGTCGAATTGGGCAATAGTGCGCAGGAAGTGCTGCAGTCGCGCGACCCGGAGAAGGCCGCTCGCATCCGCGAAGAAGACGACGCGATGGACGACCTGCACCGCCACCTGTTCACCGTGTTGATGGATCGGGAGTGGAAGCACGGCGTGGCCGCGGCCGTGGACGTGACGTTGCTGGGCCGGTTCTACGAGCGCTTCGCCGATCACGCCGTGGAGGTCGCGCGCCGAGTGATATTCCAGGCGACCGGCCACCTGCCCGAAGACGAGACCGTCGCGCAGTCGGGCTAGGTCGGCTCAGCCGAAGCGGCCCGAGATGTAGTCCTCGGTGGCCCGCTGGGTCGGGTTGGAGAAGATCTTCTCGGTGTCGTCGATCTCAACCAGCCGACCCGGCTTGCCGACCGCTTCAAGGTTGAAGAACGCGGTGTGATCGCTGACCCGGGCCGCCTGCTGCATGTTGTGGGTGACGATCACGATCGTGTATTCCTGCTTCAACTCTGCGATGAGGTCTTCGATCGCCATCGTCGAGATCGGGTCCAGCGAGGAACACGGCTCGTCCATCAGCAGCACGTCGGGCTGGACGGCGATCGCCCGCGCGATGCACAGCCGCTGCTGCTGACCTCCGGACAGGCCACCACCGGGCCGGTCCAATCGATCCTTGACCTCGTCCCACAGGTTGGCGCCGCGCAGCGCGTACTCGGCGGTGTCGTCGAGCAGTTTGCGGTTGCGCACACCCTGCAACTTCAGGCCGGCCACCACGTTGTCGCGAATCGACATGGTAGGGAACGGGTTTGGCCGCTGGAACACCATGCCGATCGCCCGCCTCACACCGACCGGGTCGATACCGGAGCCGTAGATGTCGTCGTCGTCGAGTAGCACGCTGCCCTGCATACGCGCACCGGGCGTCACTTCGTGCATTCGGTTGAGCGTCCGCAGCACGGTGGTCTTGCCGCAACCCGACGGCCCGATGAACGCCGTCACGCTGCGCGGCAGGACTGTCAGCGAGACATCGGCGACCGCCTGGAAAGCGCCATAGAAGATGTTGACCTCTTTGAGGTCCAACCGCTTAGCCACCGGAACTCCTGCCTAACCTCTCGGGAGCAAAGACTTTCGAGACGATCCTGGCCACCAGGTTAATGACGGCGATCAGCACGATCAGCGTCAGGGCGGCGCCCCACAGCCGATTAGTAGGAATCGGACTGGTGCCCGCCCCGGCCGAGTTCTGGTCGTACATCATTCCCGGCAGCGAACCCATGAAACCGCCGAAGATGTTGAAGTTCATCGCCTGCGAGTAGCCGACCAGGATCAGCAGCGGCGCCGTCTCGCCCATCACCCGGGCCAGGGCCAGCAGGATGCCGGTGATGATGCCGGACATGCCGGCCGGAAGCACGATCTTGGTGATGGTCCGCCAGGTCGGCACGCCCAGCGCGTAGCTGGCTTCGCGCAGTTCCACCGGGACGATGTGCAGCATCTCCTCGGTGGTGCGGACGATCACCGGGATCATCAGCAGCACCAGCGCCAGCGATACCGCGAGGGCGGATCGCGGAAGGCCGAACGTGGCGACGAACAACGCATAGATGAACAAGGCGGCCACGATCGACGGCACCCCGGTCAGGATGTCGACCATGAAGCTGGTCAGCTTGCCCATCGTGCTGTCGCCGCCGTACTCGACCAGGTAGATCGCGACGAAGACACCGATCGGAATGGAGATCGCCGCGCACACCAGGCCTTGCAAGACTGTCCCGACGATCGCGTGGTAGGCGCCGCCGCCGGCCATGAATGCCGTCATATCGGCTTGCGAATGTGTCCACCACACAGTGGATTTGACCGTGTCGAAGCCCTTGGCCACCACCGAGTACAGCAGCCAGATCAACGGTCCCAGAGCCACCCCGACCGACAGCGTCACCAATACGGTCGCCACGGCATTGGCGGCCCGGCGGCGCAGACTCAGCCCGGTGAACCTTCGCGCCTTCAGCGGGCGATCGAGTATCGACGTCATCGTCGAGCCCTGCCCGTGACGGCGGCGCGCGCCATCGCGTTCACCAGCAGCGTGAGCAAGAACAACACCAAACCGGCGGCGATGTAGGCGCCGGCCCTGTACTCGTCGTTGAAGTCGTATGCCGTGGCCGCGATCTTGGTGGCGAAGGTGTAGCCGCCGTCGAACAGCGACCAACGGAACGGTGACTGGGTGCCGCGCAGGATGATCAGCAACGCAATCGTCTCGCCCAGCGCACGGCCCAGACCCAGCATCGCGCCGCTGACGTAGCCGGACCGTCCGAACGGCAGCACTGCGGTCTTGACCACCTCCCAGCGGGTGGCGCCGAGCGCCAGCGCCGCCTCGATCTGACCCTGCGGCGTCTTCATGAAGACCTCGCGGGTGACCGCGGTGATGATCGGCAGGATCATCACCGCCAGCACGATCCCGCCGGTGAAGATCGTGCCGCCGCCGGACACCGACGCGTTGCCCGTCGCGAATAGGAACACCCCGCCCAGATGCTGGTTGAGCCACGTCGCGACCGGTCTCAGCCGCGGCGCCAGCACGAAAAGACCCCAGACGCCGTAGATGATCGACGGGACCGCCGCGAGCAGTTCGACGATGTAGGCCAGCGGTCCGGTGATTCGCCGCGGTGAGTACTGGGCCAGGAAGATCGCGATTCCCAACGAAATAGGCATCGCCAGGATCAAGGCGAACAGCGCCACCATCATCGTCACCTGAACCAGGTCGAACACACCGAACCACATCGACTCGGTGTTCGAGGTGTCCCAGTTGCCGCCGTAGGTGAAGAAGTTGGCCCGGTTGCGCGACAGCGCGGGGATTGCGCGCATCAGCAGGAACAGCCCGATCGCGGCGATCAACACGACGATCAGGGCCCCGGAGCCCTCCGACAAACCGCGGAACAGTCGATCACCGCGGCTGTGTTTGACCACTCCCCAGCCCAGCGGGGCCGAGCTGCGAGACGATTCGACGACCATCGCTCCCGAGCCGGTATCGGCTGGATTCGGTGTCGTCACTGTTTCCCCATCGGTCGGCAGCCCTCGGACAAAAGGGTAATTCGTCCGATCACCGGATCGCGTTGATAGCCGTGAGCAGCCGCCTTTTGAACTTGTCCGGCAGGGGAACGTAGCCCGCGCTGGACAGGCCGGCCTGGGCGTCGTCGGCGGCGACAGTCAGCAGCGACTTGATCGCGGCGCTGGTCGCGGGGTCATAGCCCCGCGAGCAGACGATCTCGTAGGTGGCCAATACCAGCGGATAGGCGCCGGCGGCCTGGGTGCGGTAAATCGACTTCATGTTGAGTCTCAGATCGTCGCCGACCCCGGCGAAGGTGGCGCCGTCGATGGCCTTGCGGGCCGAGTCCTCGCTGAGCGCGACTGCACCCGCGCCGTCGTTGAGCTGCGCGTACGGCATTCCAGCTTGATCCGCGAAGCCCTGTTCGACGTAGCCGATCGCGCCGGGCGCGGCGTGCACGGCCTGGATGATGCCGGCGGACTTCTGCGCGCCCTCGCCGACGCCGCCCTGAAACTCACTGCCGGTGCCGCGGGTCCAGCTGCCGGGGGCGGCCGTGGCGAGGTATTTCTGGAAGTTGTCCGTGGTGCCCGAGGAGTCCGAGCGGTAAATCGGCGAGATCCGGGTGTTCGGCAGCGACGTGCCGGGATTGAGTTGGGCGAGCGCCGCGTCGTCCCATGCGGTGATCGAGCCGCTGAAGATCTTGGCCAGCACGTCAGCGTTGACGACGAGCTTGTTGATCCCCTCCAGGTGGTAGACGATCGCGATCGGGCCGAACACCATCGGCAGGTGCCAGGCGGGATTTCCGTTGCAGCGCGCGGCAGCCGGACCGATCTGCTCTTGGGTGAGCGGCGAGTCCGACCCGGCGAAGTCCACGTGCTTGGCGATGAACTGCTCGCGTCCAGCGCCCGACCCGGTTGGGTTGTACGCCAGCTGCTTGCCGGGGCACAGCTGTGACCAGGCCATGTTGAACAGTGCGATGGCGTTCTGCTGAGCAGTCGAACCCTCGGCGGTCAGATCGGGTTTACCGGCGCAGTCCACCGGGCCGGACGGCGCCGCCAGCCCGTGCAGGTTGTTGTCGCTGCCGCAGCCGGTGGCCAGGGTGCCCGACACCACGACGGCCGCCAGTGCGCCGCGCAGCGGGTGGAGCTTCACACGGCAGGGGAACACGTTAGCCCTGCGCGTAGGCGGTGTCGACGCGGTACTGGGAGAACCCAAGCCGGGCATACGTCCGCAGCGCTGCGGTGTTGTCCGACTCGACGTAGAGCATCACGGTCGGATGCGGCTCGCCGGCCAGCCTCTGCGACAGGTGGGCGACGCCGACCGCGGTCAGCACGCCGCCCAGCCCCCCTCCTTGGGAGGCCGGGTCGACGCCGACGACATAGACCTCGCCAAGACCTTCCGCGTCGGGATGCACCTTGGTCCAGTGGAACCCCAGCAGGGCGCCGGTCTGTTCGCTGAAAGCAAGAAACAGGCCCTCGGGATCGAACCAGGCCTCGGCGCGCCGCTCGGCGAGATCGGCTTCGGTCCAGCCGCCCTGCTCTGGGTGTGTCGCGAAGGCAGAGTTGTTGACCCGCAACAGCTCTGCGTCGTCGGCGGTGCCGGCGTAGGTCCGGATGCGCACGCCGTCTGGCACTACGGGCTCGGAGATCCCGTCGAGGCTGCGGCGCATCTGGACGAGTTCGCGAACGCTCGACAACCCCAGCGCCGACGCGGTCGCGCGCGCCGGCTCCAGGGTGCCGTGCGCCCAAAAGTGGCTCTTGCCATCGGTTTTCGACAGTGCAGCGTTGATCATTGCCGCGCCGATGCCTTTTCGGCGGGCAGCGGGGTGGACAACCAGTTCCGCTATCGCAGCGAGGTTCAGATAGCCGACGATGGCGCCACGGTCGGTAACCAGCAGATGTTCCGTACGATCGTGCGGCAACTCACGCAGCACCTGCTCGCCGACGGGCGCTACGGTATCGAATTCGGTTGCAGCAGTGATAAGTTCGCGAATCTGGTGCTGCTCGTCGGCCGCCAGCGCCGCGCGCCATTGCGGCGCCGTCACTGGCTGTGCAGCGGATCGGCCAGCGGCTCTGCGTGAGAGTCCGCGTCGTCCTCGTCGTCGTCAGCCGTCTCCGGGCTCGGCGGCCGACCCCTGGTCGGGCGCACCGCCTTGTAGCCCACATTGCGGACCGTGCCGATCAGGGCCTCGTACTCCGGCCCGAGTTTCGCGCGCAGCCGCCGCACGTGCACGTCGACGGTACGGGTGCCACCGAAGAAGTCGTAACCCCATACCTCGTGCAGCAATTGGGCCCGGGTGAACACCCGACCCGCGTGCTGGGCGAGATACTTCAGCAGCTCGAATTCCTTGTAGGTGAGATCGAGCGGACGGCCGCGCAACCGGGCGGTGTAAGTGCCTTCGTCGATCACGAGTTCGCCGAGGCTGATCTTGCCGACGCCTTCCTGATCCTGCAGGTTGCCTCGCCGGCCGACGAGCAGCCGCAGCCGGGCATCGAGCTCGGCGGGCCCGGTGCCGGGCAGCAGGATCTCGTCAAGCCCCCAATCCGCGTTGACGGCCACCAGACCGCCCTCGTTGACCACTACCACCACCGGGATCGACCGGCCCGTGGAACCCAGCAGGCGGCACAGTCCCCGCGCGGCCGGCAAGTCCAGACGCGCGTCGACGATCAAGATGTCAGCGCTGCCGGCCTCCAGCAGCGACGACACATCCGGCGGCGCGGTGCGCAGGGCGTGTGCGAGCAGCGACAAGGACGGCAGAACCACATCCGGATTCGGCTCGGCGGTCAACAGCAACAGGTCCAAGCAAGCCCCTCCAGCTTTCGTGGGAAAGGCGTCTCCCAAAATTCATGGCGAGATACGAAGTTTAACGGCCAGGTCATTAAACGATAGCTTGCAACCAGGTCTTTCGCGCGCCGACGCCGGTGACGATGCACACCCGAGGCCGCGCGTAGGCCACAATATGCGGATGCGTAAGGCGCTGGTCGGAGCGACGGCCGTGCTGTCGGCTGTGGTGGTCGTGGTGCTGGCGGCCGTCGGCACCGACTTCGGGACCAGCATCTATGCCGAGTATCGACTGGCACGGACGGTGCGCGAAACGGCCCACCTGGGCTTCGACCCGTTCGTGGCGATCATCGCGTTCCCACTGATCCCGCAGGCGATGCGCCACCGCTACGAGGATGTCGAGATCAAGGCCGGCGGGGTCGAGCGCCCGGTGATCGGCAAGGCCACGTTGGAAGCCACGATGCACTCGGTCGACCTGACCGACGCGTCATGGCTGATCAGGCCGAATGCCAAGCTGCCAGTCGGCAAGCTGGAGAGCCGGATCATCATCGACTCGCTGCATCTGGGCCGTTACCTGGGCATTCGGGACCTGATCGTCGAAGCGCCCGCCAAAGACACCAACACCGCCAGCGGCGGCACCACCGAGTCCGGGATCTCAGGCAGCAACGACCTGGTGTTCAGCGGCACGCCCAAAGCCTTCGGCAAGCGCGTCAGCGTCGCGGTGGACCTGTCGATGACCGGCGATGACGACTCCACGCTGGTATTCACCCCCACCGGCGTCCTGACCGGCCCTAACACCGCCAACGAACCGGTGCCGGACGACAAGCGTGATGCGGTGCTCGCAGCGTTCGCCGGCAAGCTGCCCGACCAGAGATTGCCGTTCGGGGTGGCACCGACCACCGAGGGCGCCCGCGGCTCTGACGTGATCATCGAGGGCATCACCACGGGATTAACGATCACCCTTGACGGGTTCAACCGGGCATGACTTCGGCTGTAGTCGCGGTGCTCGTGGCGTTGGCCGCCGCCGCGCTCATCGGCTGGCTGATGACCCGCCGGTCCGGTGCCGTTCGCGCGGCGGCCGACGACGTCGACACCACCGACCTCGGCCTGTCGTCCCAGGGTCCGACCGTCGTGCATTTCAGCGCATCGTGGTGCGGACCCTGCGCTCAGGTGCGCCGCGTGGTCAACCAGGTGTGCGACGGCCTCGAGCAGGTCGCGCACGTCGAGATCGACATGGACGCCAATCCGGCCGCCGCGCGCCGTCTTTCGGTGCTGTCGCTGCCCACGACCTTCATCTTCGACGCCGAGGGCCGGCAGCGTTATCGCACCTCGGGTGTGCCCAAAGCCGACGACCTGCGGTCGGCCCTGACGCCGCTGTTGGCTTCATGACGTCGGCATTGGGTAAGCTGCATGGCGTGTCCGCCCGCGTCGAGCTCATGCTCACCAACCGCCGCTCAGTCGTACTGTGCCGCGTCGCAGGCTGCTGCTGTTGTTGTAGCTGCTGAGTAGCCGCGCCTTCTCGCGCCGCGCTCGGAGCAACCAGAACCCCGTGGCGCGTCGCCACATAAGTCGTGCAATCAGGAGCAGCATCATGTCGGACACCACGAACCCCGATCAGGTGGACGTCCGGGGACCGCGCTTCGCGGCCTGGATCACCACCGCCGTCCTCGTCATCACCCTGCTGGTGTCCGGCGTCAGCCCGTTCGCCGCCGCCCAGATCCTCGGGCTGCAGTCCGTCGTGTTCGCGATCGGGGCGCTGGCTGGACCGCGACGCCACCCCTACGGCCAGGTGTTCGCCAAGCTGGTCGCGCCGCGACTGAGCCCGGTGCGTGAGCGGGAGCCCGTTCCCCCGCTGAAGTTCGCTCAGCTGGTCGGCCTGATTTTCGCCGCCCCGGCCGCGATCGGGTTCGCCAACGGCGCTGTACTCTTCGGGGTCGTGCTCACCGGGGCGGCCCTGGTAGCCGCCTTCCTCAACGCAGCCTTCGGCATCTGCCTGGGCTGCCAGCTCTACCCGCTCGTGGCGCGCTTGAAGCCGGTCCACAGCACCTCATAGCGATCGAAAGGAACTTCCCCTATGGCCCGCTCCGACGTCCTGGTCTCCGCCGACTGGGCCCAGAGCAACCTTGACGCTGACCACGTGGTCTTCGTCGAGGTCGACGAAGACACCAGTGCCTACGACGACGGACACATCGCCGGCGCGGTCAAGCTGGACTGGCGAACCGATCTGCAAGACCCGATCCGCCGCGACTTCGTCGACGCCGCGCAGTTCTCCAAGCTGCTCAGCGAGCGTGGCATCGGCAACGACGACACCGTGGTGCTCTACGGCGGCAACAACAACTGGTTCGCCGCCTACGCCTACTGGTACTTCAAGCTCTACGGCCATGAGGACGTCAAGCTGCTCGACGGCGGCCGCAAGAAGTGGCAGCTCGACGGCCGCCCGTTTTCCACAGAAAAGGTGAGCCGGCCCGCCACCAGCTACACCGCGAAGCCCGCGGACAACACGATCCGCGCCTTCCGCGACGAGGTGCTGGCCGCGATCAACGCGAAGAACCTGGTCGACGTGCGCTCACCCGATGAGTTCTCCGGCAAGATTCTGGCGCCCGCACACTTGCCGCAGGAACAGAGCCAACGGCCCGGTCACATTCCCGGCGCGATCAACGTGCCCTGGAGCAGGACCGCCAACGACGACGGCACGTTCAAATCGGACGAGGAGCTGGCCAAAATTTACGCCGACGCCGGCCTCGACGGTTCGAAGGAGACGATTGCTTACTGTCGAATCGGGGAACGGTCGTCGCACACCTGGTTCGTCCTGCAGGAACTGCTGGGACACCGGAACGTCAAGAACTACGACGGCAGTTGGACGGAATACGGCTCCCTGGTTGGAGCCCCAATCGAGTTGGGAAGCTGATTATGTGCTCTGCGCCAAAGCAAGGACAGACTCTGCCGGCCAGCGTCGACCTGGAGAAGGAAACGGTGATCACCGGCCGGGTCGTCGACCGTGACGGCCAGGTCGTGGGCGGCTCTTTTGTGCGACTGCTGGATTCCTCGGGCGAGTTCACCGCCGAGGTAGTGGCTTCGGCCACCGGCGACTTCCGTTTCTTCGCGGCCCCCGGGTCGTGGACACTGCGGGCGCTGTCGGCCGCCGGCAACGGCGACGCGATCGTCGAGCCCAAGGGCGCCGGCATCCACGAGGTCGACGTCAAAATCGCGTGATCGGTCCGCCGAACTAGACTCGTCATCGTGGTTCTGTTCTTCGAGATCATCCTCGTCGCGTCCGTCGTGGTCATCTCCTGGTTCGCGCTGTACACGCTGTATCGCCTGATCACCGACGAATCGTGACGTCCTCCCCCGACGACGACTCCGACGCCATCGACTCGGGCCGGGTGCCGGGCTCCGGTGATCGCGCGGTAGCCGCAGCGGCGCAACGCGCCAAGGAGACAGCGACGCGCAACGTCCCGGTCTTCGACGACCTGCCGATCCCCGCCGACACCGCCAATTTGCGCGAGGGCGCCAACCTGCACGACGCGCTGCTGGCATTGCTTCCGTTGGTCGGCGTGTGGCGCGGCGAGGGCGAAGGGCGTGGAGCCCACGGCGATTACCGGTTCGGCCAGCAGATCGTCGTCTCCCACGACGGCGGCGACTACCTGAACTGGGAGTCCCGTTCGTGGCGGGTCAGCGAGGCCGGTGAGTACGAGGCGCCCGACCTGCGCGAGACGGGCTACTGGCGCTTCGTCAACGAACCCGACGACCCCTCGGAGTCGCAGGCCATCGAACTGCTGCTGGCGCACTCCGCGGGCTACATCGAGCTGTTCTACGGCCG
Source organism: Mycobacterium sp. 1245111.1 (assembly GCF_001673405.1). Lineage (GTDB taxonomy): Bacteria > Actinomycetota > Actinomycetes > Mycobacteriales > Mycobacteriaceae > Mycobacterium. The sequence continues at coordinate 155,863 of NZ_LZLV01000136.1, forward strand.
CCCGCTCAACCAATCGTCGTGGGAGCTGGCCACCGATGCGCTGGCCCGCAGCCGCTCGGGCGTGCTGGTCGGCGGGGCCAAACGGCTCTACGGCATCGTCGAGGGCGGTGATTTGGCGTATGTCGAAGAGCGGGTGGACGCCGACGGCGGGCTGATTCCGCACCTGTCGGCGCGGCTGTCTCGTTTCGTCGGCTGATCCGATACCGACTGCCGGACAACGCATTTGCGGGCTGCCCTAGAAATGGGCAGCCCCCGAGCCGTAGTTCCAGGTTGGACAAACCGGAGGCTCGGGGGCCGGGTGGCTGCGGGGAATTCGCCAGCGCGCGCAGGTGATTCCTCGCCTGGTACTGCTAGCGGGCAGCCACCTCACAAGTCCAATAAGCTATCAATTTCTCGGACCACCTCCTCTCCTGTGTACTGGCGAAGGTACCCGCTGCGCGCCACGCCGACAACCGATTTCAGCGATCGCTGACGATCGCGGCGTCAACTAGCGCCGCGAATTCAGCCGTCAGCGAAGCGCGCGGCAGTGGCTGGCCGTCGAGGGTGTGCACCCGCGCCGCCAGCGTCATACTCGAGACCAGCCAAATTCCTTGCGCGGCAAGCAGATCTGCGATGCGCAATGCGCGGTAGTCGCAGTCGTAACCTTTAGCGCGAGCTACGGCGAACAGGGCCTGCTGCGTCGTGCCGCGCAGGATCGGATACCAGGGCGGCGGAGTCAGCAGGCACACGTTGCCGTCGTCCCCGGCGGTGGCGATCACCACCGTCGAGCGAGGTCCTTCGAGGATGTAGCCGTCGGCGCTGAAGAATATGACGTCGCCCGCGCCGTGGTGGTCGGCATACCGCAGCGCGGCCATGTTGATGGCGTACGACAGGGTCTTGGCGCCGGCCAGCAGCCAGGGCATGTTCTCGACGCCGGACGAGGGCAGTTCGCGGGGCAGTGTGATCGCGGCCAGCCCGTCGCGGCGAACCGTCGCGATCCGGTCGGCAACCGGATTGACCATGACGTATGCCGTTGGCGCCGAGCCGCGCTCACGGCCGCGGCTGTAGACCAGCCGCATCATGGCCTCGTCGCTGGTGTCGCCCACCCACTGCTCGGTCGCTAGGTCGATCGCGTGCCGCCACGCGGACAGGTCCGGCTCCGGCAGCTCGACCAGCTTCGCCGAATGGGTCAACCGGCCCAGGTGCGCGTCGACCAGACAAGCACGGCCGTCGCGGACCAGCAGCGTCTCGAAGACGCCGTCGCCCCGCACTGCCGCGAGGTCGTCGGCGAACAGCAGCGGCGCGCCGGGCGGGTGCACCTCGCCGTCGAGCGTCACGATCACGCCCGGGTGGCCAGTCATGGGGCAAAACTTTAGTGGTGATCGCAAGCGCGGCGAAGCCGGGCGCAGCGGGTCACCACCAGAAACCCCAGCGTGATCGCAAGCGCGGCGAAGCCGGGCGCAGCGGATCACCACCAGAAACCCGCGCGTGATCGCAAGCGCGGCGAAGCCGGGCGCAGCGGATCACCACCAGAAACCCCCGCGTGATCGCAAGCGCGGCGAAGCCGGGCGCAGCGGGTCACCACCGAAAACCTAGCCTCGCAGACCCGTAGAGTTGATACGTGTCCGCAGTTCCCGCACCCGAGAGGAGCCCAGACGCCGGTGCCGTTTGGCACTACGGCGACCCACTGGGCGAGCAGCGCGCCGCCGCAACCGGTGCCGCGCTGGTGGATCGGTCGCATCGCGGTGTGCTGACGCTGACCGGCGCCGATCGGCAGACCTGGCTGCACAGCATCTCCACCCAGCACGTCAGCGAGCTCGCTGACGGCGCCAGCACGCAGAACCTGAGCCTCGACGGGCAGGGCCGGGTCGAAGACCACTGGATTCAGACCGAGCTCGATGGTGTCAGCTATCTCGACACCGAGCCCTGGCGTGGCGAACCGCTGTTGGCCTACTTGCAGAAGATGGTGTTCTGGTCGCAGGTCACCCCGGCCGCCGCCGACCTGGCGGTGCTGTCGCTGCTGGGACCACAACTCGGCGAGCCTGCGGTGCTCGACGCGCTCGGCGTCGACGCGTTGCCCGCCGAGCTGACCGCGACTCCGCTGAGCGGCGGCGGCTTTGTGCGCCGGATGGCCGGTGCCAACCCGAGCCAGATCGAGCTCGACGTCCTCGTTGGCCGCGGTCGTTCGGCGGATCTGCAGCAGCGGTTGACCGCCTCGGGGGTGCGCCCGGCCGGGGTGTGGGCCTACGAAGCCCACCGGGTGGCCGCGGTGCGCCCACGACTCGGCGTCGACACCGACGAACGCACCATCCCGCACGAGGTGGGCTGGATCGGCGGCGCCGTCCACCTCGACAAGGGCTGCTACCGCGGTCAGGAGACCGTTGCCCGGGTGCATAACCTGGGTAAACCGCCACGAATGCTGGTGCTGTTGCACCTGGACGGGTCGGTGGATCGGCCCGCGACCGGCGATCCGGTGCTGGCCGGTGGCCGCGCGGTCGGCCGGCTGGGAACGGTCGTCGAACACGTCGACCTCGGTCCGATCGCGCTGGCGTTGGTCAAGCGCGGCATCCCCGCCGACACCGCCCTGAGCACCGGCGGCGACGCGGAAGTGGCGGCGACGATCGACCCCGAATCGCTGCCGGCGGACGGTGGGCCGGGCGCCGGTCGGGTGGCGGTCGAGCGGTTACGGGGAACGGCTCGATGACGGCTGCTGGACCCCGCGGGGCGCAACAGCACGCGGCCACCGGGCACGCTAAACTGTTCGACAGGACAATAAAGACAAGAGATCGGAGCCGCCTACTTGTTGGGCCGCTCCGTTATTGCGCGAGGGGGTTCCCCCATGGGCCGTGGCCGGGCTAAGGCGAAGCAGACCAAGGTCGCTCGAGACCTTAAATACAGCTCACCGCAGACCGATTTCGAACGGCTACAGCGCGAGCTGTCCGGTTCCGATACTGACGACGCGGACCAGTCGGAGGGCGACGATCCCTGGAGCGACGTGCGCCACTAAGGCTCTACCCGGCTCCCCGCATCGGCGGGCCGAAATCTAGAACCTGGGGTGCTGCCCGACGAGTTTCGCTCGCGGACCGCCTTTTCCACCTTTGTTGATCGTGCCGAGGACCCAGCAGTCCAAGTGCCGGGCGGTCAAGATCGCCAGCGCCCGGTCGGTGTCTTCGGGCGCCACAACGGCAATCATGCCTACGCCCATGTTGAAGGTCTTCTCCATCTCGGCGCGCGAGACGCGGCCTCGCTGAGCGATCATCGCGAAAACCGGCGCGGGCGTCCAGGTTCCGCGGTCCATCTCGGCGAGCAGGCCATTCGGGATGACCCTCTCCAGATTGCCGGCCAAGCCGCCACCGGTCACGTGGCAGAACGTGCGAACTTGCGTTTCGGCGGCCAGGGCCAGGCAGTCTTTGGCGTAGATGATGGTCGGCTCGAGCAGCTCTTCGCCGAGCGTGCGACCGAATTCCTCGACGTAGCCCTCGAGGTTGCCGCGGTCGATCTCCAGCAGCACCTTGCGGGCCAGCGAGTAGCCGTTGGAATGCAACCCCGACGATCCCATCGCGATGATGACGTCGCCCGGCTTGACCCGATCAGGTCCGAGCACGTCGTCGGCTTCCACGACCCCGACGCCGGTGGCGGAGATGTCGTAGTGGTCGGGCTCGATCAGGCCGGGATGCTCGGCGGTTTCGCCGCCGAGCAGCGCGCAGCCCGCTCGCATGCAGCCCTCGGCGATCCCGCCGACGATCGCGTTGAGGCGTTCGGGCACGATGCGGCCGAGCGCAATGTAGTCCAGCAGGAACAGCGGCTCGGCCCCGCAGACCACCAGATCGTCGACGACCATCGCCACCAGGTCCAAACCGACCGTGTCGTGCTTGTCCATCGCCTGTGCGACGGCCAGCTTGGTGCCCACGCCGTCGCTGGAGGCGGCCAGCAGTGGCTCACGGTAGTCGCCGCGCAGCGCGAAAAGTCCGGCGAACCCGCCGAGCTTGCTTACCACCTCAGGTCGGGTGGCCTTGGACGCCAATGGCTTGAACAGTTCGACTGCGCGGTCCCCGGCTTCGATATCGACTCCGGCAGATGCATATGTCGCGCCCGGAGGGGCCGGGTCTTTTCCGCGGGCGGTCATCGCGCTAAAGGCTACCGGTCGACGCCAGGCACGGGTATCTCACACCGTGCAAGAACACCGTCAAGGTCAGGGATGCCGCAGCACGGCGGCCTGCTCGGCCTCCGGTGAAAGCTCGGGGACGATCTCCGAGTGCGCGGCCCCACGCGCGGCATTGGCGAGCATCTGCTCGATGACGTTCTTGCCAAGCGCTGTCTCGCTTGGCAATTCGATCGGGTACTTGCCGTCGAAACACGCCGAGCAGAGTCGCGAGGTGGGCTGCTCGGTGGCGGCGACCAGGCCACGCAGCGAGATGTAGCCCAGCGTGTCGGCGTTGATCGCGTGCCGCACGGCTTCCAGCATCTCGTCTTCGTCTTCGACGGCGTTGGCAATCAGCTCGGCCGGCGATGGGAAGTCGATGCCATAGAAGCACGGCCACTTCACCGGCGGCGACGCGATCCGGACGTGCACTTCGACCGCTCCGGCCTCGCGCAGCATGCGGACCAGGGCGCGCTGCGTGTTGCCGCGCACGATCGAGTCGTCGACGACGATCAGCCGCTTGCCGCGGATGACTTCCTTCAGCGGATTCAACTTCAGCCGGATTCCGAGCTGACGAATGGTCTGCGAGGGCTGGATGAAGGTCCGCCCGACGTAGGCATTCTTCATCAGGCCCTGGCCGTAGGGGATACCGGCCTCCTGCGCATAGCCGACCGCGGCGGGTGTGCCGGATTCGGGGACGCCGATCACCAGGTCGGCATCGATCGGGTGTTCGCGGGCCAGGCGGCGGCCGATCTCCAACCGGGCGCCGTGCACGGAACGACCGGAAATCGTGCTGTCCGGTCGCGCCAGGTAGACGTATTCGAAGATGCAGCCCTTGGGTTCGGGGCTGGCGAACCGGGACGATCGGACGCCGTCGGCGTCGATCGCCAGCAGCTCGCCGGGCTCGATTTCGCGGACGAACGATGCGCCGACGATGTCCAGCGCCGCGGTTTCCGACGCAACCACCCAGCCGCGGTCCAGCCGTCCCAGGCACAGCGGCCGCACACCGTATGGATCGCGCGCGGCGTACAGCGTGTTCTCGTCCATGAACGTCAGGCAGAACGCGCCGCGCACGGTCGGCAGCAGTTCCAGGGCGGCCTGCTCCAGGCTGGAGTCGGCGGCGCCGTGGGCCAACAATGCGCCCAGCATGTCGGAGTCGGTGGTGGCCGCACCCGGCACCTTGCTGTTGAGCAGTCCCGCGTCGCGGCAGCGGGTGACCAGCTCGGCGCTGTTGACCAGGTTTCCGTTGTGTCCCAACGCAACTCCGGTGCCGGCCGCGGTGTTACGGAAGACCGGCTGGGCGTTCTCCCACGTCGGCTGGCCGCTGGTGGAGTACCGGCAGTGCCCGACCGCGACGTGGCCCTCCATGGCCGCCAGCGTCTGCTCGTCGAAGACCTGACTGACCAGGCCGAGGTCTTTGAACACCAGCACCTGCGACCCGTCCGCGACGGCGATGCCGGCGGCCTCCTGGCCGCGGTGTTGCAGAGCGTAGAGGCCGTAGTAGGTCATCTTGGCGACTTCTTCGCCGGGGGCCCAGACCCCGAATACACCGCATTCTTCGCCCGGAGGGTTCTCCAGATGCTCGGAGGCATCAGCTGCATGAACGGTCACGGTGCGGCGGCTCCCCAGGGAACGGATGGTGACGTGGTGAAGTCTACGGAAACGTTGCACGTCTCAACGAATTGGTCGCGCGTGTTGCCGCACCTTCCAACCGGTTTCTGCAGCTCAACAGTCCCATCAGGGCTCAAATGTCGCATGTGCCACAACGGCCACGATCAAGTGTGATCGGAATCGCTCAATCGCACCACCGGCAGCCAGGCCGCGACCTCTCCGGCCCGCGAACCGGACAGCCGCAGGGCTCCCGTCGTCGTCGCGTCCGGCACCTGCAGTAGTCCGGTGGCCAACAGCAGCCAGGTTCGGGGATCGGCCTCCACGACGTTGGGCGGCGTGCCGCGAGTGTGTCGTGGCCCCGCAATGCATTGCACGGCAACAAATGGCGGGATGCGGACCTCGACGCTGGCACCGGGCGCTTCGGCGGCCAGCGTGCGTGCGGTGAGTCGCACGGCGGCCGCGAGGTCGGTACGACTCGGCGCAGGGCGGCTGTCGTCGCGCAGCCAGCCTTCGACAGCGCGGACCGCGTCGCGGGTCTGGGCCGAGTCGGCGTTTTGACGGGGTGCCATGGCTCAGAGTTTCAGTGCGGCACGAACGCGTTCGGTGTCGGCCGGGGTCCAGCCGTCCGGCGGCGCCACCGCGGCCCAGCCGTCGAGAATGTCGTTGCTGTAGTTGTGGCCGTGCCCGCCCGGCACCCCTTCGGCGTTAGTCAGGTCGGCGCTGACCTGCCAGAACGTGACCACCGGGGTCCATCGCATCGCCGGGCTGCGGTCGTGGCCGCGTGGTTCGACGAGCCAGTCGGGCCGGCTGAACAGCAGGTCGGGCGACCACCACACGACCGGGTCGGATGGGTGCTGCAGGAACAGCACCCGGGTGCCCTCCCACGGCGGGCCGGTGACGCGCGTGACGTCGGCGGGGTCGTTCCCCTCGGAGAATCGCACTGTTCGCCCGTTGTCGTAGCGCGGCTGGACTTCTGTGCTGCCGGGATCGCGCCGCGCGATCAACGCGTGCCACAGCGTGCTCTCCTGCGGCGGTCCGACCCACAGCACGGCGTCGAAGCCCATCCGCCGGATGTCGGGCAGCCACCCGAACGCGGCCTGGCCGGCCATCGAGCCCAGGCTTTCGCCGTAGAGCGCCAGCTTCGGCCGATGTTTCGCGGCTAGTTGAGCCCATCGATCATGGACGGTGTGGATCAGCGCCCGCCCCGCGTCCATGGATTTCTGCCGGTCCGCCAGGAACGAAATCCAGCTCGGCAGAAAGGAATACTGCAAACCGACGATCGCGGTGTCACCGTTGTACATCGTCTCCACAGAGCTCGCCGCCACCGGGTCGATCCAGCCGGTGCCGGTGGTCGGCGCGATGACCAGGACTTTGCGATCGAACGCGCCGGTGCGCTCGAGCTCGTCGACCAGGACATCCAGGCGCCCCTGGTCGTCGGGGGCGGTGTGCAGCCCGACGTAGATCCGGATCGGCTCCTTGGCCGGTGCGCCGTTGATCTTCGTCAGCTCCGCGGCATGGGGACCGGTGCCGACGAAGTCGCGGCCCTGAAATCCCAGTGTGGTCCACGGCGCCAACGACTTTGGGCTGCCGGACTTTTCCGGCAGCTGCGGCTGCGTCACCCCGTCGGGTGTGGCACTGTCTTGTGGCTGGAACATCGCGTTGGCGCCGGCGAAGAAGCCGCGGACGAGGACACCGTCGAACAGCAGGATCAGCACCGCCACCACGAGCGCGGTGCCGATGAACAGTGCCACCTCGTCGTGGAGATGCCAGCGTCGAATCAGCGTGCGCGCCAACGTTTTAACGACGTCGACCAGCACCCGGACCGCGGACACCAGCGCCGCGCCGACGAGGATCGCGACGGCCAGCGTCCGCAGGTAGCCCGGGTTCGTCGGCCCTTCGATGCCCATCAGCCCCGACAACTGCCGCTGCCAGGCCGCGGCCGGGATCAGCATCAGCACGCACGCCGTCGGCGCGAGCACCACGACCGCCGCTTTCATCCACCACAGCACTCGCGGCGACGGCGGCCACCACCGGGCGCCGCGGAGCACGAATCGGTATGCGAGCCTGCCGATCAGCACACCCAGGCCGTAACCGAATGCGGCGGTCACACCGCCAATCAGGCCCTGGAACAACCACTCTCGCGGTACCAGTGACGGGGTCAACGACAGACAGAAGAACAGCGCGCCGAACGCCACCCCGACGAATTTCAACCGCAACAGACTCCACGCCCAGACCAGCAGCGAGTGGCGTCGGCGCTGCTCGGTGCTCATCGCAGTAGGGCGGCCAGCACCCCTTCGGACGTGCTGCGCAGCTCCGCCAGTGGCACCGTGAACAATCCCTGAACCTCGACCGCGTCCGAGCCCTGGTCGACGACCCCGATCCGGGTGGCGGGCAGGCCGCGCGCCTCACACATCGAGGTGAAGCGGCTCTCCTCGGTCCGCGGGATCGCCACCAGCACCCGGCCAGACGATTCGGAGAACAGCATCACGAATGGGTCGGCGCCTTCGGGAAGTACGATGCGGCAACCGGTTTCGCCGGCCATTGCCGATTCGACGATGGCCTGAGCCAGTCCACCTTCGGACAGGTCATGCGCCGCGGACACCAGGCCGTCGCGGGAAGCGGCGCCGAGCACGTCGGCCAGTAGTCGCTCGCGGGCCAGGTCGACAGCGGGAGGCACCCCGCCCAGATGGTCGGCGGTGACCTGCGCCCAGATCGACCCGTCGAATTCGTCGTGGGTGTCGCCGAGGAGGATCAGCGTCTCGCCCGGCTCGGCGCCCATCGCTGTCGGGATGCGGCGGGTGACGTCGTCGATCACGCCCAGCACCCCGACCACCGGGGTGGGCATGATCGCCGTCGTCCCAGTCTGGTTGTAGAAGCTGACGTTGCCGCCGGTCACCGGAATGCCAAGGGCCGCACAGCCATCCGCCAGGCCGCGGACCGCCTGCGAGAACTGCCACATCACACCCGGGTCCTCCGGCGAGCCGAAGTTGAGGCAGTTGGTCACCGCGACCGGCGTGGCACCGGTGACCGCGACGTTGCGGTACGCCTCGGCCAGCGCCAGCTGCGCGCCGGCGTACGGATCGAGCTGTGTGTAGCGGCCGGACGCGTCGGTCGACACCGCGATGCCGCGTCCGGTGGTCTCGTCGACGCGCAGTACACCGCCGTCGGCATGCTCGGCCAGCACCGTGTTGCCGCGCACGTAGCGGTCGTACTGTTCGGTGATGAACGCCCGGCTGCACAGGTGCGGACTACCCAGCAGCGCAAGCAAAGTCGCGCGTAGCTCGTCGCCGGTCTTCGGTCGCTGCAGGCCGGCCGACGTGTCGGCGATCAGCGCGTCCTGCGACTCGGGGCGCGCCACCGGGCGCTGATAGACCGGGCCCTCGTGGGCGACGGTGCGCGGCGGAACGTCGACGACGGTCTCGCCGTGCCAGGTGATCTGCAACCGGTCGCCGTCGGTGACTTCGCCGATGGTGGTCGCCAGCACCTCCCACTTGCGACACACCGCCATGAAAGCGTCGACGTTCTCTGGCGCGACCACCGCGCACATCCGTTCCTGCGACTCGCTGGACAGGATCTCGGCGGGCGTCATGTCCTTGGCCCGTAGCGGCACGGTGTCCAATTCGATCGCCATCCCGCCGTCGCCCGCAGAGGCGAGTTCCGATGTGGCGCAAGATAATCCAGCACCCCCGAGATCCTGGATACCGATTACCAAGCCCGCGGCATACAGCTCGAGGCAGCATTCGATGAGCACCTTCTCGGTGAACGGATCGCCGACCTGCACCGAGGGGAGTTTCTTGCGGCCGGAGCCAGACTCGTCGCCGCCGAAGGTTTCCGACGCCAGCACCGACACCCCGCCGATGCCGTCGAGTCCGGTGCGGGCGCCGAACAAGATGATCTTGTTGCCCGCACCCGAGGCGAAGGCCAGGTGCAGGTCTTCCTTGCGCAAGACGCCGACGCACAACGCGTTCACCAGCGGGTTGCCCGCGTAGCAGGCGTCGAACACGGTTTCGCCGCCGATGTTGGGCAGGCCGAGTGAGTTGCCGTAGCCGCCGATGCCGCGGACCACGCCGTCCAGCACCCGACGGGTATCCGGGGCATCCGCAGCCCCGAAGCGCAGCTGGTCCATCACCGCGACCGGCCGGGCGCCCATCGCCATGATGTCGCGGACGATGCCACCGACCCCGGTGGCCGCACCCTGGTAGGGCTCCACGTAGGACGGGTGGTTGTGCGATTCGACCTTGAACGTGACGGCCCAGCCGTCACCGATGTCGACGACACCGGCATTCTCGCCGATGCCGGCCAGCATGGCGGCCCGCATCTCGTCGGTGGTGGTCTCGCCGAAGTACCGCAGGTGCACTTTGGACGACTTGTAGGAGCAGTGCTCGCTCCACATAACCGAGTACATCGCCAGCTCGGCGTCGGTCGGCCGGCGACCGAGGATGTCGCGGATGCGCTGATATTCGTCGTCTTTGAGACCGAGTTCGCGGAACGGTTGCGGCTGGTCAGGGGTCGCCGCGGCCCGCTCGACGGTATCGATCACGTGAGTGAGCCCAGACGTCACAGCGAACAGTCTAGGTGGCGCGGCCGATTAGCCGGTGCCGGCGACGCAGAAGGCGTTGCCCGCCGGGTCGGCGAGCACTACCCAGCGGAAGCTCTCGCCGATGCTGTGCCGACCGACTTCGGTCGCACCCGCGGCCTTGAGCCGGTCCGCCTCGGCGTCGACATCGGCGGCACCGAAGTCCAGGTGCACCCGGTTCTTGCCGGGGGTCGGATCGCCGACTTTTTGGAAGCCCAGCCGCGGCCCGTCCTTGCGGATGACCGCGACGAACGCCCCCGGTATCAATTCCTGTGTCTCGCCGTCGAACTGCTCCGCCCACCACTGGGCAAGCTGCCTGGGGTCGTCGCAGTCGAAGGTGACCATCTCCACATTGAGTGCCATACCCGCGACCCTAGTCCGGCGTCGATGACCTCGGAGGTAATTGTGCGGCCGCACCGGCGACGACAGACTTGCTCTCGAACCACTCAAAACCTGGAGGGAATCGTGACCGATACTCAAACCGCTTCTCCTACACACCGATTCAGCGTCGAGATGTTCGCCGCGTTTTGGGCGGCGCCCACCATGTCGAGCGGGATGGACATCCTGGCCGACGACATCGTCGGGTATTGGCCCGGTGACAGTGAGCCCGTCCGGGGATTCGAGGCCTACACGCAGAAGATCGCCGACATTCTCACCTTCGCACCGGATTTCAAGCTCGAACTCGTCGACAGCGCCACCGCTGCCGGCGCCGTCGAGGGCGAGGAATTGTTCTTCCTGCACTACGTCGGGCACGGGACCGGACCGGACGGGCCGATCGAGATCCGGGGGCTGGATCGCGTCCGCACCCGCGACGGCGTTGTCGTGGAGAACGTAATCCGCTACGACCCCCAGTTCGTCTAGCGGTCGGGTGCCAGAAACGCTTGCAGCGCCGCGGCGTAAGCCGCAACGTCGTTGGCGCCCATCAGTTCTCGTGCGGAATGCATCGCGAGCTGAGGGGCGCCGACGTCGACCGTCGCGATGCCGGTGCGGGCCGCCGTCAGCGGCCCGATCGTCGAGCCGCACGGCAGGTCGGCGCGGTGCTCGTAGCGCTGCAGCGGCACCCCGGCCTGGCGGCAGGCCAGCGCGAACGCGGCGGCGGTCCGGCCGTCGGTGGCATACCGCAGATTCGGGTGCACCTTGAGCACCGGTCCGCCGTTGATCGCAATCAGATGCCCCGGCTCGTGCCGCTCCGGGTAGTTGGGGTGGGTCGCGTGCGCCATGTCCGCCGAAGCCACCATCGACGCCGGTAGCCTGCGCAGGAAGTCCGCGCGCCCGCCACCAGCCGCCAACTCGATGCGTTCCAGGGTGACCAGCAGCAGGTCGGAGTCGGCCCCGTGATCCGAGGTCGACCCGACCTCCTCGTGGTCGAAGAGCGCGAGCACCGGCAGGTATTCGGCCGCCGTTACGCCAAGAAACGCCTCCAGGCCCGCGTAGCAGGACGCCTGGTTGTCCAGCCGGGGCGCGCTGACGAACTCGCCGCCGACACCGGTGACGGTCGACGGCGTCAGATCGTGGGTCATCAGATCGGCGCCCAGCACGTCGTCGGGATCGACCCCCGCCCGCTGGGCGATGTAGCCGATAAACGAGGCAACTCTGCCGGCGCCCCACACCGCGTTGACGTGTCGCTGCGGGTCGAGCGTGAGCGACTTGCGGTCCTCGGCCAGATGGATCGCCAGCTGCGGCACCCGCAGGATCGGGTCGTCGATGCGGACCAGCCGGTGGGCAATACCCGCGCCGTCGTGCACCGAAAGACGTCCGCTGATGCCCAGGTCGCGGTCCAGCCACGAGTTGAGCCAGGCACCGCCGTAGGGCTCCAGCGCGATCATCTGCCATCCGGCGACCTCGCGATCGGGATGTTGCTTGACGCGAAGGTTGGGGCTGTCGGTGTGGCCGCCGACGACCCGAAACGGTCGACCGCCGGCGTCGTCGCCGCTGTTCCAGGCCACTAGTGAGCCGGCCCGAACGATGAAGAACTTGCCGGCGGCGGGCCACTGATCCGCCTCGGCGAGCTCGGTGTAGCCGGCGGAACGCAGCCGCGACGCCACGGTGGCGCAGACGTGAAACGGCGACGGGGAGGCGTCGATGAATTCGCAGAGCCCCTGCGGGGTGGCCACCATAGGCTCAATCTTTTCATCGCGCGCTGGGCGGAGACGTTAGGGTCAACACGTGCCCGATCCGCAGCCGGTTCTCGCGCCGTTGACACCGGCCGCGATCTTCCTGGTGATCACCCTCGACGAGGGCGGGGAGGAGGCCGTGCACGACGCGCTGCCCGGGATCTCGGGCCTGGTGCGCTCCATCGGCTTCCGCGATCCCACCAAACAGCTGTCGGTGGTCACGTCGATCGGGTCGCACGCCTGGGACCGGTTGTTCGACGGCCCGCGACCGGCCGAGCTGCATCCGTTCGTCGCGCTGGACGGCCCCACGCACTCCGCGCCAAGCACGCCAGGCGACCTGTTGTTCCACATCCGCGGCGAGACGCTGGACGTCTGCTTCGAGTTGGCCAATTACCTGCTGCGATCCATGGCCGGCGCGGTGAGCGTGGTGGACGAGGTGCACGGCTTCCGTTTCTTCGACAACCGCGATCTGCTCGGATTTGTCGACGGAACCGAAAACCCGGGCGGCACACCGGCGATCGCGGCAACCGAAATCGGCGACGAGGACCCCGAATTCGCCGGCGGCTGCTACGTGCACGTCCAGAAGTATCTGCATGACATGGCGTCCTGGGATTCGCTGTCGGTCACCGAGCAGGAGCGCGTGATCGGCCGAACCAAGCTGGAAGACATCGAGTTCGACGACGACGAGAAGCCGGCCAACGCCCACATCGCGCTCAACGTCATCAACGACGCCGACGGCAACCAACTTCAGATCGTCCGGCACAACATGCCGTTCGGCGAACTCGGCAAGGGCGAATTCGGCACCTACTTCATCGGCTACTCGCGCACCCCGCAGGTCACCGAACAGATGCTGCACAACATGTTTCTCGGCGATCCGCCCGGCAACACCGACCGGATCCTGGACTTCTCCACCGCTGTCACCGGCGGACTGTTCTTCTCCCCCACCGTCGACTTTCTCGACGACCCGCCGCCGCTGCCGATCTCGGCGGCACCGACTCCGGCGGTACGCACCACATCCGCGGATGGCTCGTTGGCGATCGGCAGTTTGAAAGGAACCCCGCAATGAACAATCTGTACCGCGACCTCGCCCCGATCACCGAAGAGGCTTGGGACGAAATCGAAGTGGAGGCGAGGCGAACCTTCAAGCGGCACATCGCCGGCCGCCGGGTGGTCGACGTCAGCGAGCCGGCCGGACCGGCCGCCGCCGCGATCAGCACCGGACGGCTGATCGACGTGAAATCCCCGTCCGAGGGCGTGGTCACCCATCTTCGCGCGAGTAAACCGCTTGTTCGCCTTAGGGTTCCGTTCGCGTTGTCCCGTTCGGAGATTGACGATGTCGAGCGCGGCTCGCAGGACTCGGATTGGGACCCGGTGAAGGAGGCCGCCAAGAAGCTGGCGTTCGCCGAAGATCGGGCCATCTTCGAGGGTTACGCCGCGGCGTCGATCGACGGTATCCGCAGCTCCAGCAGCAACCCGGCATTGAAGGTGCCCGACGACCCGCGCGCGATTCCGGACATCATCACCCAGGCGCTGTCCGAGCTTCGGCTGGCGGGCGTCGACGGTCCGTATTCGGTACTACTGTCCGCCGATGTCTACACCAAGGTCAGCGAGACCACCGAGCACGGTTATCCGATCCTCGAACACATCAACCGGCTGATCAACGGCGACATCATCTGGGCGCCCGCTATCGATGGCGCATTCGTATTGACCACGCGCGGAGGCGATTTCGATCTGCAGCTCGGCACTGACGTCTCGATCGGCTACCTGTCACACGATGCCGACTCCGTGCAGCTGTACATGCAGGAGACCTTGACGTTCCTGTGTTACACCGCCGAGGCCTCGGTCGCGCTGACCGCGTAGGAGCGAGTGGCTACAGGTCGAGGACGAGGTCGGTTGCCGGAGCCGCCGAACAGATGAGGACCGATTCCGGTCCAGGCGCTTCGAGCGGTGCCTGCACGTAGGTGATTGCGCCGTCTAAGATTCCGGTTTCGCACTCATGGCAGACGCCGCTTCGACAGGCGAACCGGGTTGGCACATCGCAGGCTTCCGCAAGGTCGAGAATGCTTTCGTAGTCGGGCGACCAGTCGACGCTGAGTCCGCTGCGGGCGAAGGTGACCGCGGGCCCCGCCCCAGGGCTGCCGGCGGGCGGATGAGGCGGTGTGTGCGGTCCCTCGGCAACAACGCCTGGGTTGATTGCAGGCAAAGCTCCGAACAGTTCGGTGTGGACGGCCGCCGGATCGAGTCCAGCCGCAACGAGCGCATCGCGAATGTCAGCCATGAATTGGGTTGGGCCGCACAGGTATGCCGAAGCATTCGCGGGCAGCTCGAGCGCAGCGATCGCCGATTGGGCCATCCGGCCGTGCGTCTGGGTGTAGAACACATGCTGCCGGGCATGTGGCAGAGACTCGATCAGTGCACCGACTTCGGCTGAAAACGCTTGGGATTCAGCATTGCGAACGGTGTGCACCCACCAGATATCGCGTGCGCTGTGTGCCGTCGCCAGGGCATGCAGCATCGCCAGTACGGGGGTAACGCCGATGCCGGCCGAGATCAACACCACCGGACCGTCGCCGTCAGAGAGGAAGAAGTCGCCCCGCGGGGCTGCAGCCTCAATGATCGACCCGGTCTCGACGTGAGTGTGCAGCCATCGGCTTACCAAACCCTGGTCTTCGCGTTTGACGCTGATCCGGTAGTCCATCGCACCGGGTTCGTCCGACAGCGAGTAGCTGCGCACCGGCGTCGGGGTGCCGGCCTCGGGAATGCGCACCGTCAGATATTGGCCGGCAAGCGGGCGAGGTAGCGGAGTGCGATCTTCGGTTTCCAGACGAAACGAGGTCACCTGTGGGCTTTCCCGGTGAACTTCGCTGACTCGCAACGGCCGAAATCCGCTCCACCCCGACTCCGCTCCGATCGGTGGAGCCTGACTTGCCGGCATGGCATCGGGCCCGGCAAGCAGGTCGCTGAACGATTGCATCCAGCCGGGGCTGAGCGCCGGAACGTCGACAATCTGACGGAGCTGTTCGACGTCGCGGTTCGGCAGGTACAACAGAGCGTCGACGTCGGCGACAGTGAGCTCGTGGCGGCCGCGGCGCGTCAGCACGATGTCGTCGCCCGCGCGGACGTATCCCTCTTTGAGAACCCGAAAGTAGAAGCCCGGACGGTGCTCAGCGACAAGCAATTTGGGCATCTCCGGCTCGTTTAGTCGCAGGCCGACCCGGTAGCACGTGACCCGCGGCTGAGTGACCTCGAATTCGGCGCTGCCGATCCGATAGCGATCACCGATGCACACGTCGTCGTCGGGAAGCCCGGTGACCGTGAAATTCTCGCCGAAATGACCGGGCTTCAGGTCTTCACGATGCAGGTAGCTCTTCCAGAAGTCGTATGACTCGAGCTGGTACACCATCACTGCACGTTGTTCACCGCCGTGACCGGCTAGGTCGCCCTGGCCGTCGCCGTCGAGGTTGAGACGTCGCGCCATGACCGGTCCATCGACCGGCTTTTTCCAGATCCCTGTATAGACGGCCTTGTCGTGCCATTGAACATTCTTAGGCAAGCCAACGTTGACCGAGACAAGCGTGCCCACTTCGGCTCCTCTCGAGGGCCCTGCTGGTTGTCTACACCAGCGGCTCGCCGCCGTCTACCCTCAGCGCCATGCCGGTCGATGCGGTCCGTGAGGTTGCGTACCGGTGATGCGGGCCAAGTAGTCGGGTTGCCGTTGACACAGTCACTGCCCCCGCGAGGTCGCTGCCGCGGCCGGCAACCAGAATCGTTCTGTCCTGCAAAGCATTAGCCATCGGCCGGCGGATGGTCAACGTCTGCCAACAACTATTGCCAGGCGGCCGTCGAAGTGCATAATGGGTTGAACATCCCATAACCGCGAATGACCGAGCGTCGCAGGAGGCGTCCCATGCCAGTCGTCCACTATCGCTACGCGAGGGTCGATGGTCGCCGGTTGTTCTTTCGCGAGGCCGGCGACCCGAACGCGCCCGCGGTGGTTCTGTTGCACGGATTCCCCACTAGCTCATACATGTTCCGCGATCTGGTTCCCGCACTGGCCGACCGCTATCACGTGATCGCACCGGACCATCTGGGCTTCGGCCTCTCCGATGCACCATCGGTCGACGAGTTCGACTACACCTTCGATTCCTTGACCGGATTGACCGAGGGCCTGCTCGACAGCCTCGGCATCAACAAATACGCAATGTATGTGCAGGACTACGGTGCGCCGATCGGCTGGCGGCTGGCACTGCACAACCCGTCCGCGATCGCGGCGATCATCACCCAGAACGGCAACGCGTACGACGCCGGCTTCGTCGAGGACTTCTGGAAAGGCGTGCGCGCCTACCAAGAACAGCCAACTCCCGAAAACGAGGCTCCGATAAGGCAATTCCTCACCCTCGATGCCACCCGATGGCAATACGTGACCGGTGTGCCCGAAGAGACGCTGGTGAACCCGGAAGCCTGGCATCACGACTACGCGCTGCTGTCCCGGCCGGGCAACGACGCGATCCAGCTCAAGCTGTTTCGCGACTACGCCACCAATTCGCCGATGTATCCACGCGTCCACGAATACTTCCGCTGCAGCCGCGTGCCGCTCCTCGCGGTCTGGGGTCGCGGTGACGAAATTTTCGGTCCGGCGGGCGCTCAGGCCTTCGCCGACGATCTGCCCGATGCCGAGGTCCATCTTCTCGACGGCGGGCATTTCCTGCTGGAGTCGGCCCTCGACGAGACGACCGAGCTGATCCGCACTTTCCTGGCGAAGGCTCATTCGGCCGCTTAGCGAAGACACTGACAAACTGTATGGGTTAAACGTCCCATAATCCGGTGCGCGAGCGGACT
This sequence comes from Mycobacterium sp. 1245111.1, assembly GCF_001673405.1. Classification (GTDB taxonomy): domain Bacteria; phylum Actinomycetota; class Actinomycetes; order Mycobacteriales; family Mycobacteriaceae; genus Mycobacterium. The sequence continues at coordinate 173,123 of NZ_LZLV01000136.1, forward strand.
AACCTGACGCTATGGTTCAGGCCGAGCTGCAGGATAAGCGGCGTCTGACGGCCAAAGGGCAGGCCACCCGCGAGCGGATCGTCAAGGTCGCCGCCGAACTCATCCTGCGCGAGGGACTCTCCACGCTGAGCATGGATGCTTTGCGCAGGGCCGCGTCGGTGAGCGGGTCGCAGCTTGCCCACTACTTCGCCGACAAGCAAGCGCTGATCCGCGCGGTCGTGATCCGCCAGCTACACGTCGTGCTGGATTTTCATCGGCAGCCCAAGTTGGGCGGGCTGGAGACGTTCGACGACTTCGAGCGGTGGATCGACCTGAACATGAAGTATCTGCGACGCGTCGGCTATTCCGGCACGCCGACCTATCACGCGCTTGCCGGGCAACTCGGCAAATCAGAGCCCGCCACGCGCGAGACACTCGCGCAGGGGTACCGCGAGTGGATTGCGGTGCTGGAGAGCGCAATCCAGCAGATGAAAGATCGTGGCCTGCTCGTCGCAGCAGCCGACCCGCACGATTTGGCGCTGGTTATCGTCAGCGCCCATCAGGGTGGCGGCACCCTGGCCTTCACCTATCATGCCGATTGGCCGCACGCCGACGCCGTGCGATTCGCGGTCAACTATCTGCGAATGTTCGCCGCTCGTCCCGCCGAGCGAGTGCCGCGGCCCCCGCGACGCCCACGAGCGAGGCGACCCGTTGCCTGATGACGCCATCTCGCGGCTGACCCGAAAGGGCCGCGCAACGCGCGCACGCATCATCGACGCGGCCGCCCGACTCATGTTCGAGCGCGGGGTCGGCGGAACCAGCATCGACGAGGTGCGCGCGGCAGCGGCCGTCAGCGGTTCGCAGATCGCGCATTATTTCGACGACAAGCGCGATCTGACCCGAAACGTGATCGCCGCACGCCGTGATCACGTCCGGGAATTTCACGCCCAACCTCAGCTGGGCGCGCTGGACACCCTTGCGGCGCTGGATGCCTGGGTCGAGGCCGTCCTTGCCGACCTCGACCCGGTCTACCGTCGCGGTGGATGCGTATACGGTTCGCTCGCAGCCGAATTGGTCGAGGCCGACGCCGATATCCACGCCGATCTCGCCGACGGCTACGACCAGTGGATAGCATTGTTCCACCGCGGCCTCGCCGAGATGCGCCGTCGCGGCGAGCTTCGCCAGGACGCGGACCCGCGCCATCTCGCCGCATCGCTGGTCGCAGCGCACCAAGGCGGCGCCCTGCTCACGTTCGTCACCGACGACCCCGAACCGTTGCGTGCGGCATTGACGGCAGCCGTCGACTACGTCCGTTCGTTCGCCGCCACCCCCAAGCGCCGCAGATCTGTACCGCGCAAGCGGACTGGCTGAAGCAATCGTTCGCCGCCGTAGACAAATGGGTTGCCTGGCCCATAATATTGGGTGGATTGTCCCAATACGTCGACCTGAGGAAGACGCGCATGACCAACGCACTGCCCACCGCACCGGCGGTGGTGCGCGAACGACCGGGCGGCGAAACCATGCGCGCGATCGTGCTGGAAAAATTCGGCGGACTCGACAGCCTCGTCTACACCGACATCCCCAAGCCGCTGCCCAAGGCCGGCGAGGTCGTCGTCAAGATCCATGCATTCGGGGTCAACCACGCGGAGATGCACATGCGCCGAGGCGAATGGGCGGAGGCCGCGGAGGTCAGCGGCATCGAATGCGTCGGCGTGGTCGACTCGTGTCCGGGCGGAGAGTTTGAGGTCGGAGCCAAAGTCGCCGCATTCATGGGCGGGCTCGGGCGCACCGTCAACGGCAGCTATGCCGAGTACACCCGGGTACGCGCGGCCAATGTCGCGCTCATCGAGTCCGACTTGCCGTGGTCGCAATTGGCGGCGCTGCCGGAAGCGTTCTCGACGGCGTGGACGTGCCTGTTCCACAATCTAAAACTGACCTCAGGTCAGACCATCGTAATCCGTGGCGCCACATCATCATTGGGCCAGGCGGCCGTCAAGATGGCGGTGGCCGCCGGTGGTCGCGTCATCGCCACGGCGCGAAAGCGCGAGCGTTTCGGCCTGCTGGAATCGCTGGGCGTGGCACGGGTCGAGTTGGAGTCAGAGACGCTGGCGGCGGAGATCGCCGAAGCCAAGCAGATCGACGCGGTGCTCGACTTCGTCGGCAACAGCACCATCCTCGACTCGCTCGACATGCTCCGACGCGATGGCACAGCCTGTCTGGCCGGGTGGCTTGGTGGACTTGATCCGATCGGGGATTTCAACCCGCTGCTGCGCATGGCCAGCGGCGTGAACTGGAATTTTTTCGGGAGCTTCGTATTCGGTGAGCCGGGTTTCCCGCTGTCGGATGTACCCCTCCAGGACATCGCCGACCAGGTGGCCCACGGCCGGCTCGATGCGACCCCGTCGCGAGTTTTCTCGTTCGAGCAGATCCGCGAAGCGCACCAAATCATGGAGGCCGGCGAAGCTGGCGGGAAAATGGTGGTGGTTGTCGAATAAGCGCCAGATGATGGAAGCATGAGCCCATCCGTCCTGGTCTTCGACGTCAACGAGACGCTGATCGACATCGATTCCATCACACCGGTTTTCGAGAGAATCTTCGGCGATCCCGGGGTGACGCGCACGTGGTTTGGTCAGCTGGTGACGTACTCGATGACGGTCACGGCGTCAAGACATTACGTCGACTTCTTCACGCTCGGTCAAGGCGTTCTGCGGATGCTCGCGACCAGCCGCGGAGCGGACATCAGCGACGACGACGAGGATGCTCTCAAGCATGCGATGCTCACGATGCCGGCCCATCCCGATGTCGCGGACGGCCTGATAGCCTTGCGAGACAAAGGTTTTCGGCTCGTCACACTGACGAACTCGCCGCCTAGCCCGTTCGCTCCGACCCCGATCGAACACGCGGGGCTGGGTCACCTGTTCGAGCACCAGTTCAGTGTCGATGCCTGCCGGGCCTTCAAACCCGCACCGGCGCCGTACCTGTACACCTGTGAACAGCTCGGCGTTGCCCCGGCTGACTGCATGATGGTCGCCGCGCACATATGGGACACCATCGGCGCGCAGGCCGTCGGATTCAGCGGTGCATTGATCACCCGGCCCGGTAATGCGGCGCTACCGATCCCCGACTTGCCACAGCCGACGGTCATCGCGACCGATCTGCGGGATTTGGCGGCCAAGCTCACAAATCGGGCGGGTCCGACGTCTACCGGTTAGATAAGTGTCAACAAACACCGGAGGACATCGTGAACGCCACTACGACAACGACTCGTCACGTCGTCATCGACTCACCGATCGGACCGTTGACCCTGGTGCGTGACAACGACGGCCTGACCGGCCTGTACTACCCGGGACACTGGACCCATCCGGACGAGGCCGGCTTCGGGCCCCGGGTTGACCCGACTGACGACCACGGCTTCGACGACGCGATCACGCAGTTGAACGAGTACTTCGCCGGCACACGGCGCGACTTCGACCTGCCGCTCAATCCCGTTGGCAGCCAACGCGCTCGCAAACTCTGGCAGCTACTCGCCGAGATCCCCTACGGCCACACCACCACCTACGGCGCGCTGGCCCGCAGGATCGGTGATGGCATCAGCGCTCGTGTGATCGGCGGATTCGTCGGCCACAACCCGTTGTCGATATTCATCCCATGCCACCGGGTGGTCGGATCTACCGGCAAGCTCACCGGATATGCCGGCGGCCTGGACCGCAAGAAGTATCTGCTCGAGTTAGAGAAGGCCATACCCGTTGCACCGCAAGCACTCTGGTAGTTATGGCGAAGCTACCATTCGAGAGTGTAGTGGCCGGGCACGGCGCCACCGTCCTGCGGGTGGTACGCGCGGTGCTCGGCCACGCCGACGCCGACGACGCCTGGTCGGAGACTTTCCTAGCGGCGATGAAGGCCTACCCGGATCTGCCGGACGACGCCAATGTCGAGGCCTGGCTGGTCACCATCGCGCACCGAAAGGCCATCGACGTCACCCGCGGCACCGCCCGCCGCGCGACCCCGGTGCCGCAGACTCCGGACCGGCCGTCGCCGAACCACGCCGACGATGAGCATTCAGACCTCGCCGACGCCGTGGCGGCGCTGCCGCCCAAGCAACGCCAGGCGGTGGCCTACCACTACCTGGCCGGACTGCCCTACGCCGAGATCGCCCCACTCCTCGATAGCAGTGCCGCCGCAGTCCGCCGCGCCGCGGCCGACGGAGTTGCCACGCTACGACGCACCTACCCGCTCAACCCGGAGTCCGACCATGAACGGCATTGACCTGACAACGCATTACCCGGTCGACGACCACGACCTCACCCGACTGCACGCCCGCCTGGCGGCAGCCGCCGAGCAGCACGACCTGCTCGACATCGCTTATCGCACAGTCGATTCCCCCGTCGGCCCGTTGCTGCTCGCCGCGACACCAGTCGGCCTGGTGCGCGTCGCATTCAGCAACGAGAGCCACGACGATGTGCTGCAGAGCCTGTCCGACCGGATCAGCCCACGCCTGCTGCGCGCCCCGGCGCGCCTCGATGCGGTCGCCGGCCAACTCGACGAGTACTTCGCCGGACAGCGACACAACTTCGATGTGCCGCTGGATTGGCAGCTCTCCAAGGGCTTTCGCCGCGTCGTGCTCGAACACCTGGCCACCGACATCGGCTACGGCAGCACCGCCAGTTACGGCGCACTCGCCCGACTGTCGGGTTCTCCCAAGGCCGTTCGGGCCGTCGGGAGCACCTGCGCGACCAATCCCATCCCGGTCGTGGTGCCGTGCCATCGGGTGGTCCGCTCCGACGGCGCGATGGGCAACTACCGCGGCGGGCCGGCCGCCAAACGTGCGCTGCTGGACCTGGAAGGCGTCGCGTGACGCCCGCGCGCAACCGAGTCTCGCCGCGCGGCAACATCATCGCGGTCGCCGGTCGCGGAGCGTGGATGGGTAATCGCGGGCGGTTGCACGAAGGCAGCGGAACCCGCGACATCGTGCGCAACTACCGAAGCAAGGCCTGGATCACTTGCCTGCTGGAATTCAGGGGCCGCCACACCCGGCAGTGGGACCCCACGCACTACACGCCGTTGTTCTTTCTCGACGAGGCCGTCGCATTCGCCGTGGGCCACCGGCCCTGCGCCGAATGCCGTCGCCGCGACTACCACACCTACCGGCGGGCATGGCAGCAAAGCCGTGGTGGCGCAATGCCTTACGCCAAGGACATGGACGCCGTCCTGCACCGTGAGCGCACCAGCGGCCCGCACCCGATGCCGTGGCGTGCGCTGCCCGACGGTGTGTTCGTCGAGACCTCCTACGCGCCCGCCGTGGTCACCGCCGGTCAGCTCGCGGTGTTCGACGAACAGGCTTACGCGTACACGCGGCGGCTGCCCCGGCCGGTCGACGGCCATGCGTCGGTGCTCACCCCGTCCTCGAACGTCGCCGTGCTGACGGCAGGCTATCCTGTGCAGATCGCCAATTTGGGTTAGATGACCCATTCGGCGGTCCGCCGCAGTACGCTGTGAACGCATCCGAAAGGGAAGGCCGAAAGTGGGCGCAGCCGAACATACTTACGACGTCGTCGTGCTGGGAGCCGGTCCGGTCGGCCAGAACGCCGCCGACCGCGCGCGAGCCGGTGGACTGAGCGTCGCGATCGTCGAACGCGAGCTGGTGGGCGGCGAATGTTCGTACTGGGGGTGTGTACCCAGCAAGGCGCTGTTACGTCCGGTGCTCGCGATCGCCGACGCCAACCACGTGGACGGCGCGCGCGAAGCGGTCACGGGTGCGATCAGCCCGGCCGCAGTGTTCGGTCGCCGGAATCGCTACGTCACTGACTGGGACGATGCGGGGCAGGCCGACTGGGTCGACGGGGTCGGGGCCACCCTGGTGCGCGGTCACGGACGACTGGATGGGCCTCGCCGCGTCACGGTCACCACGTCCGGCGGTGCGTCATCGGTGCTCGTCGCCAGGCATGCGGTGGTGATCTGCACGGGAAGCCGCGCGGCCCTGCCGGATATTCCGGGGATCGCCGAGGCGAATCCATGGACGAACCGGAGGGGAACCGACAGCAGCTCGGTGCCGAGTCGCCTCGCTGTCGTCGGGCGGGTGGTGTCGGCGTTGAAATGGCCACCGCCTGGCGCGGTTTGGGCGCCAGGGTAACGTTGCTGGCCCGCGGAAATGGCTTACTGCCGCGGATGGAACCGTTCGTCGGTGAGCTGATCGAGCGCGGGTTCCGGGAATCCGGTGTCGACGTGCGACTGAATGTGTCGGTCACTCGGATGCACCGCCCAGATGTGAACGGTCCGGTCACCGTCGAACTGAGCGACGGCGGCAAGCTCGAGGTCGACGAGGTGCTCTTTGCGACCGGTCGCGCGCCGCTGAGCGACGACATTGGCTTGGAGACAGTCGGACTCACTCCCGGCAGCTGGCTCGATGTCGACGACACCTGTCGCGTCCGGTCCGTCGACGACGGCTGGCTTTACGCGGCCGGTGACGCCAACCACCGAGCACTGCTCACCCACGAGGGCAAGTACCAGGCGCGGATCGCCGGCGCGGCAGTCGCGGCGCGGGCCGCAGGCCGCCCCTTGGACAGCGCGCCGTGGGGCGCACATGCGACCACCGCCGACCACCACGCGGTGCCGCAGGTTTTCTTCACCGATCCCGAGGCCGCGGCGGTGGGACTTTCGGCCCATCAAGCCGAGCAAGCGGGTCACCGGGTCCACAGCGTTGACGTCGAAATCGGCGAGGTGGTGACGGGAGCGAAACTCTATGCGGACGGCTACACCGGGCGGGCACGAATGGTGGTCGACGCCGACCGGGGCTATCTGCTCGGCGTGACCTTCGTCGGCCCGGGTGTCTCCGAGCTGCTGCACTCCGCGACCATCGCTGTCGCCGGACAAGTGCCCGTCGAACGGCTGTGGCACGCCGTGCCATGCTTTCCCACGATCAGCGAAGTGTGGCTGAAACTCCTTGAGGCATACCGCGATTCGACGGCTGTCTAGTCAGCAACGTCCGGCCTCGGATCGCCGAGCCGCGGGCGAATCGGCCTGCGCCGAATGCCGTCGCGGTGACGACTACGCCCAAGCGTTCGTCTACTTCGAGGCGGCCTTCAATTTCATTTGAGCCTGATTGATTTGGTCAAACGCATACGCGACCATGTCGGCGGTGGTCATGGTTTCGCCCGTGCGGGCCAGCGACTCGTACGTCCGGTCGCCGAGAATGTCACGCAGGTGCGCAATCGCCGTGTTCAGTTGGGGATAACTCGCACGCGAGAAGAGACTTGCGGCGAATCCGCTGATGATCGCGGCCTGTTCGTGGTGTCCGAACCGGTCCAATAGGGAGACGAGTATTGCCAGCGGGTTGTGTAAGAGAGCCATGTTGCCGACGTCGTAGTAGCGGCCGATCAAGAGCAGCAGAGTTTCGAAACATTCGATGGGGTCACCGTAGCTAGTCGCAACAAGTAACACAGTTGACGCTGACGCCGATTCCATCTGTAGGTTGCCGCTCTCCTGAGCGATCGCCAGCGATCGGCGTAGCGCGTTGTGGGCCGCGGCAGGATCAGCCTCGTAATACGCGAGGCCGTGCGCCAACAGCGCGAAGCAAGCTGTACTGGGACTGCGTGCGGCGTCGGCGGCGGCGAGTAGGCCTTGAGATGCCGCCATCGCTTCATCGCCTTGACCCAAGAAGTAGAACGCCATGACCAGACATGCGCGGGTGACCGTTAGAGGCCCGGTCCCTTGTTCAATCGCACTGCGGCACAACTGCGCCCACCGCTCGCTCTGACCGGCGTGGGTGTACACAATTCCGGAAGAGTATTGCGTCTCGTAGGGCACCTCGTCGAAATCGCCGCCCTCCGTTAACTGGCGGCTGGCGTCGAGATAGCCGACGGCGTCGTCTAAGCGGCCGGCGGCGTAGCACTGCGCGGAGACGACCAACAGCTGCGGAAGCCGCCGATGTCTCGTCCTGCGTGCAGATTCGATGAGTTCCTCGGCCCACGCGCCGGGCTCGTACTGTTCGACCCACATGCCGAGGGCGGCCGCGCAGATCGCGAGAGCCACGGCGCTATCGAGATCGCCTTCGTCGGCGGCCCAACGGAATGCCGTTCGTAGGTTGGCCAACTCGGCGGTGAACCAGTCGTAGGCCTCACGTTGCCGAGGGCTGTCCCACAACGCCATGATGTCGGCTTCCCGACCGGCAAAGTACCGCGAGTGGCCGGCCCGAATGTCGGATGCTTCGCCACGGGCGACGAGCTGTTCCTCGGCGAACTGGCGGATGGTCTCCAGCATCGAATACCGAGTACGCCCTGATGATCGGTCGGCGACCAGCAATGATTTGCGCACCAGTGCGTCGAGCAGGTCGAGGACGGCGAGATCGTCGGCGTCGTCGAATCCTGCCACCGCGCAGGCGCTTTGCAGGTCGAATCCACCGGCGAACACCGAACACCGCTCCAACAGCGCCTTTTCGGTGTCGTCAAGGAGTTCGAAAGACCAGGCGACGGCATGGCGCAGGGTGTGGTGACGCTCCAGAGCGCGTCGCGAGCCCACCAGTAGCCGAAACCGCTGGTCGAGACGATCCCTCACCTCGCCGGCAGTCATCGACGCCATCCGGGAAGCCGCCAGCTCGATGGCCAACGGAATCCCGTCCAGGCGGCGGCAGATCTCAACCACCGCGGCCGCCTCGTCGGGCGTGGCCACCGAGAACTGCGAGGCCTCGCCTCGTGCGCGTTCGACGAACAGTGCCACCGCAGCAGAGTCGGTACCCCCGCTGACGTCCAGGGACGGCACCAGCCACACTTGCTCATCGGCGACCCTAAGTCCCTCGCGGCTGGTTGCCAAAACCTTCACCGTCACCGATTGCGCCAAAATCGCATCGACCAGATCAGCCACTGCCTCCCGCACGTGTTCGCAGTTGTCGATCACCAACAACCGGATCGTGCCTTCCATCGCGCCGGCCACCGACTCGCTCACACTCTTGCCCGGTTGCTGAGCAATGCCCAGCACCGCCGCAACCGCGTCCGGCACCGCCGTGGGATCGGTCACCGCGGCCAACTCGAAAACCCATACGCCGTCGGGGAATTCATCGGCGAGACGTCTCGCGACCTCCAACGCCAGCCGGGTCTTGCCGACGCCGCCGACACCGGTCAACGTCACGAGCCGATGACCTTTGACCGCCGTCTGCACCTCGTCGAGTTCGGACTCGCGTCCGATGAAGCTGCTGGTGGCAAACCGCAGATTCCCAGGACTGGTATCCAGCGTCCGCAACGGCAGAAAATCGGCCTCCAGGCCCTGGGCTCGGACCTGAAACATCCCGACCGGCGTCGGCACATCCCGCAACCGTCGCGGCCCCAGATCGACCAGATCCACTCCGCTCAGCAAACTCGCCGTCGACTCGACCAGCAGAATCTGACCGCCGTGGCCGGCGGCCATCACCCGCGCCGCGCGATTCAGCACCGTACCGAAGTAATCCCCCTCGCGTAGCTCAGCTTCGCCGGTCGCAATACCCATCCGCACGGGTAATGCGAGTTCGCGCTGCGCGGCAACCGCGGCATCAACCGCCGCTCGAGGCGAGGCAAAGGCAGCGCACACACCATCGCCGGTGTGCTTGAACAGGAAGCCGCCCTGCACCTCGATTGCCGTGCGCAATACGTCGTCATGCGCGGCCAGCGCCCGTCGCATCGCATCCGCATCGGCCTCCCACCGACGGGTCGAACCCTCAATATCGGTGAACAAAAACGTCACCACCCCCGAAGGTGCGGCCGCGGCTGACACGCTCACAGGATTTCACAAGGAAACCCGTCTTGCCCCCATGATCGACGGAGTAATCGATCAGTCCGGCCTCGGATCGCCGAGCCGCGGGCGAATCGCGTCCCATGGGTTGGCGTAGCGGCCCGGGGTATCGCGGTACGCGGCTTGGCGTTTGAGGAAAATCCGCGCGGCGGGTGCGATCAACGCCATCGGGTAGCGTCGCCATCCGGCAATCGCATGCATCTCGGCCAGCATGTCGGGCCACGAGTGGTGTTGGAAAGACAACGCCTGCTGCGCGCGCGACGTGTCCAACCAGTCTGTGACAAACCAGTTTTCGTCGCTATTTGGATCGCCGGGACGACCGGCGGGCAGCACATTCGACAGCCCCCGTGCCGCCGCCAGCGCCGGCCCCACATCCCGCTGCCGCTGCAAATGCGAGTCGTCTCCGGCTATCAACAGCGTTTCTCCGACGACGTCGGCCGTGGTCGCCGCGCCGAACGCGGTCGCTACGTCCCGGACGTCGACGGTATGGATGCGTCCATCGGTTGGCAACGTGTTCTCGAAGAACAGCGCGTCGCGGCTGAACGGGATCGCGCCCGGCACGACACTCAGCACCCCACCGAGCCGCAGGATCACCCACTCCAGACTCGAAGCGCGGACCAGGTTTTCGGCCTCGATCTTGTGGGCGCCGTAGAGATCCGCCGGCCGCAGCGGAGAGTCCGCGGTCAACCGCTCGGGATGGCGATGCGGATTGCGCGACCCGTACACGGCATTGCTGGAGGCCAAGACGAAGCGTGGCGGCCGCGGGAGCGACTGCGCAGCGCGCAGCAACTCCGCGGTGGCCTCCACGTTGACCCGCCGACCGAGTTCGCGAATGCGGTAGATGGCCGGCGGAATGACCGCGGCCAGGTGCACGATCGCGGCCGGCGACACCTCGGCGACCAGCCGGTCGACGTCATCCGGGTCGGTGAGATCGGCCCACCGGACCTCGGCGCCGGCCGGCAGCGCCGCGGCCGCCTTGCGCTGCTCCGGGCTCCCGAGGTCGGTGGCGACGACGCGGCGGCCATCCGCAGCAAGCCTGGCCACGACCTGCGATCCGACCAAGCCGAATCCGCCCGTGACAAGCACCTTCTCGGTCATGGTCCCTCTGATATGCGTCGACTCCAGCAAACGAACATGACATTCTCCAAAAGCGAGAGTATCATGCTCCATACGACGATCAGTGACGATTCGAGGGGCTCCAGCATGGCCGGCAGCAACGCGAACACGCCGGAGAATCGCGAGACGGCCAAGTGGGATCCGGAGTTCACCCGGCAGGTCGCCAACACCATCGGATCGGTGATCAAGCAGTACCACCGCGCCGAGGTCCGCAACATCGACAACATCCCGCCGACCGGTGGCGCGCTGGTGGTGTCCAATCATTCCGGTGGGATGCTCACCCCAGATGTATTCGTCTTCTCGCCGGCTTTCTACAACGAGTTCGGTTATGACCGGCCCGTCTACACGCTCGGCCACTACGGCATCTTCCTGGGTCCGCTGGACGGCGTGCTGCGCCGCCTCGGGGTCATCGAGGCCAGTCGCGAGAATGCTTCCGTCGCGCTGCATTCGGGTGCGGTGGTGCTGGTGTTCCCGGGCGGCGACTACGACTCCTACCGCTCCACGTTCAGCGCCAACGTCATCGACTTCAACGGCCGCACCGGTTATGTACGGACCGCGATCGAAGCCGGCGTGCCGATCGTGCCGACGGTGTCGATCGGCGCCCAGGAGACCCAACTGTTCCTGACGCGCGGCAATTGGCTGGCTAAAAAGCTGGGAATCACCAAGGCGCGCATCGACATTCTGCCGATCAGCGTCGGCTTCCCATTCGGGCTGAGCATGATCTTTCCGCCGAACCTTCCGCTGCCGTCGAAGGTGGTCACCGAGGTCCTCGAGCCGATCGACATCACCGCGCGATTCGGTAAAGACCCCGACGTCGACGATGTCGACGAGTATGTCCGTTCGGTGATGCAGGCCGCGCTGGACCGACTGGCCAAGCAGCGCCGATTTCCGATCCTGGGCTGAATCGGTCATTCCCGCGAACGGCCACCTCGTAAGTGCTTGCATGAAGACGTCGGCACGGAGGTGGGCGTGAAAAGACTCAACGGCATGGACGCCATGCTGCTTTACAGCGAGACACCCAACCTGCACACGCACACGCTGAAGGTGGCGATCGTCGACCCAGGACTAAGCGACGCGGGAGACCCAGCGTTCAGCTTCGACGCCTTCCGCCACCACCTTCTCCGGCGACTGCATCTGCTGGAACCGTTGCGCTACAAGCTCGTTGACATCCCCTGGCGATTACACCATCCGATGTGGCTGGAGAACTGTGACGTCGACCTCGACTACCACCTGCGCCGGGTCCAGGTGCCCGCCCCGGGTGGACGCAACGAACTCGACGCCGTCATCGGCGAAGTGGCGTCCACGCCACTGGACCGAAACCGACCACTGTGGGAATTCCACGTCGCCGAGGGGCTGACCGGCGGGCGGTTCGCGCTGATCGGCAAAATCCACCACGCACTGGCCGACGGCGTCGCGTCGGTCAACCTGCTGGCCCGCGCGATGGATCTCAAGGATGCCCAGACCGACGAGCGCGACAACGACGAGGCCGGCGTCACCCCGACGACCACGGATCTGCTGCTCGCCGCCGGACGAGACCACGTCCGCCAGATCGCCCAATTACCCGGCCTGATCGGCGACGCCGCCAAGGGCTTCGCCGGAGTGCGCCGGCGCGCCCGGGAGCGCGGCGACCACCCCGATCTCGCGGACGCGTTCGACGCTCCGCCCACGTTCCTCAACCACGTGGTGTCGCCGCAGCGCCGATTCGCCACTGCCGCATTGCGACTCGACGACGCCAAGGCGACCGCCAAGGCCCTGGGAATCACGTTCAACGACCTGATCCTCGCGATGGCCGCCGGCGGACTGCGGCGGCTGTTGCTGAGCTACGACGGCAGGGCCGATCGCCCTATCATCGCGTCGGTGCCCACCGCCACCGACAAGTCCGAGCGCGTCACCGGCAACGAGATCAGCGGCCTGTCGATTTCGCTGCCGGTGCACGTCGCCGACCCGGCCGAGCGGGCCCGACTGGTCGCGTTGGCCACCAAGATCGCCAAGGAAGACCACGAGATTTTGGGCCCCCGCCTGTACGGGCAGCTGATGGGTTATCTGCCGACGGCGATCGCGCCGGCGGCGTTCCGGTGGCTGGGTCGGCGCGATGCGCCGAACAAGATCATGAACGTCGCGGTCTCGAGCGTTCCCGGGCCACGCGAACGCGGACACTTCGCCGGGGCGCCGGTCAGCGAGATTTACTCGACGGGTGTGCTATCGCCCGGCGCCCCGGTCAACATCACCGTGTGGAGTTATGTCGACCAGCTCGGCATCGCGGTACTCACCGATGACCAGACCTTCGACGACGCCCACGAGGCGACGCAGGCGCTCAGCGAGGCCTTTAGCGAATTACGTAGCGCCGCAGGGCTTTCAGTCGGCAACAGCACGGTCGGCTTGATGGCCGAGCACGCACTGCGCTAAGCGGTCAGGACCGCGTCCAGCGCCGAGTAGAACAGCCCCAACCCGTCATCGGACGGCCCGGTCAACGCCTCGGTAGCGTGCTCCGGGTGCGGCATCAACCCGACCACGCGTCCGTTGGCCGAGCTGATGCCGGCGATGTCGCGCAGCGAACCGTTGGCGTTGTCGTGGTAGCGAAACACCACGCGGCCTTCGCCTTCCAACTCGTCGAGCACGTTGTCGGGGGCCACGTAACGGCCCTCGCCGGACTTCAGCGGGATCAGCAGATCGGCACCGGGCTCGTAGCGCGACGTCCACGCCGTCGACGTCGACTCCACCCGCAGCCACACGTCTCGGCAGATGAAGTGCAGACCCGCGTTTCGGGTCAGCGCGCCGGGTAGTAGGCCGGCCTCGCAGAGCACCTGGAAACCGTTGCAAATACCCAGAACCGGCAATCCACGCCCGGCGGCGGCGATCACTTCGCCCATCACCGGAGCGAACTTCGCGATGGCGCCGCAACGCAGGTAGTCGCCGTAGGAGAAGCCGCCGGGCACCACCACCGCGTCGACGCCCTTGAGGTCGGCGTCGGCATGCCAGAGGCTGACCGATTCGGCGCCGACGGCCCGCGCCGCCCGGGCCGCGTCGACGTCGTCCAGCGTTCCGGGGAACGTGATGACGCCGATTCGCGCCGTCACTGCGGTTCTCGGCTAACTGTCCAGTCTTCGATCACGGTGTTGGCCAACAGCGACTCGGCGATCTCGGCCAGCGCCGAGTCGTCGACACTGTCGTCGACCTCGAGCTCGAATCGCTTGCCCTGCCGAACATCTGAGATGCCGTCATGACCTAGTCGGCCCAGCGCGCCGACGATCGCCTGGCCCTGCGGGTCGAGAATCTCACCCTTGGGCATCACGTGCACAACCACCCGGGCCACCCGCAATCCTCCTAGTGTTTCGGCTGCTCGGCGCCAACTCTACCGGTCAGCACCCGCAGCGTCGTGCTAGCACGAGCCGAGGTAGGCCGCACACAGCGACGACGTCATCGCGTCCAGCACCTGGGCGTCCGAGATGATCGGCCAGGACAGCTGGACTGGGTCCGACGCCCACAACGTCAATTCGCTGATCGTGCCGTTCTCGGGCCGCGCGACCAAGTAGACATGCAGCACCGTCGGCCCGCTGACCACCGCAGAGAGCCGGTTCGGCTCGTCGACGGTGACCGACGGCGATTCGGCGGGCGCGCCCAGTTGACAGCCGCGCAGCGCGGCGGCGGCGATGTCGAACACCGAGGTCGCACTTGGTCCGGCACGGCCCGTATCGCCACGCCAGTGCACGACTTCGGCCCGCAGCTGCCATTGGCCCTGCGGTTGGTCCACCGTCGCGCGGCTGGCGACCGCAGCGTTGCGGGTGTCCTGCGGGAATGTCGGCGTCGCGCACACCTCTTCGAACCGGAACCGTGGCGTCGCAGCGCCGGTCATCGACACGGCCGACCCGGCCGGCGCCGGCCAGTGGTAGGTCGAGTTCAGCGGGATGGCCTCCGGCGAAATCCACGCCGTGTCGGGAATCTGGTCGCACACCGGCGGGCAGGTCTGCGCGTCGGCGCGGGCGGGGTGCGACAGCGACGTACGCGTGGCCAGCAGGACACTCGCGATCAGCGTCGCTGTTACGAATAGGCGCATGCCGCCGCACCTCATGAGCGCACAATCGTAGACATGCAACTCACGCATTTCGGTCATTCCTGCGTTCTTGCCGATTTCGGCCACACCACGGTGTTGTTTGATCCGGGCAACTTCTCGCACGGCTTCGAGGGCATCACCGGCCTGTCCGCGATCGTCATCACACATCAGCATCCCGACCACGTCGACCAGGAGCGGCTGCCCGCACTCCTCGACGCCAACCCGGGCGCCGCGCTGTACGCCGACCCGCAGACCACCGAGCAGCTGTCCGCGCCGTGCCAGGCGGTGCACGTCGGCGACGAGCTGGCGGTCGGCCAGCTGACCATCCGCGCGCTCGGCGGCAAGCATGCGGTCATCCACCCGGAAATCCCAGTGATAGACAACATTTCGTACGTCATCGACGAGGGCGGCCAACGCGCCCGCTTCATGCATCCCGGTGACGCGCTGTTCGTCCCGGACGAGCCGATCGAGGTGCTCGCCACCCCGGCCGCGGCACCCTGGATGAAGATCTCCGAGGCGGTCGACTACCTACGGGCGGTGGCGCCGGCCCGCGCCATCCCCATCCACCAGGCCGTCGTCGCCCCGGAGGCGCGCGGCATCTACTACGGCCGGCTCACTGAGATGACCAACACCGACTTCCAGGTGCTGCCCGAGGAAACCGGGGTCGCCTTCTAGGTCTGGGCGCCGAGCGTGCGTGCGGCCAGACGCACACAGGGCGTCGAATGTGCGGCTGGGCGCACACTCCTTGGTTCTAACCGATGTCGGCGACCGCACCGCGGCCCGCGGCACGACCGGAGAAGATGCAGCCGCCCAGAAACGTGCCCTCCAGCGCCCGGTAGCCGTGCACCCCGCCGCCACCGAAACCGGCCACCTCGCCGGCCGCGTACAGCCCGTCCAGCGGACTCCCGTCGGCACCGAGCACCCGGGAGTCCAGATCGGTCTCCAAGCCTCCCAACGTCTTTCGCGTCAAGATGTGCAGCTTGACCGCGATGAGCGGACCGGCCTTGGGATCCAGCAGCGGATGCGGGGCAACCACCCGGCCCAGCTTGTCGCCCAGGAATTCGCGGGCGGCGCGGATCGCGGTGATCTGACCGTCCTTGGTGAATTTGTTGACCACTTCGCGGTCGCGGGCGGTGACCTCGTCGGCGACCGTGGCGTAGTCCAGCGGCGTCACATCGGGCAGCGTGTTCATCGCAGACACTAACTCGCGCAACGACTTTGCAGTGACGAAGTCGACGCCTCGATCGACGAAGGCCTGCACCGGTCCCGGTGCGCCCGATCCGGCCCGCGAGGCCAGCAGCTGCCGCACGCTGCGGCTGGTCAGGTCGGGATTCTGCTCCTGACCCGACAGGCCGAATTCCTTGCCAATGATCTTGCTGTTCAACACAAACCAGGTGTAGTCGTGGCCTGACTTGGCGATGTACTCCAGGGTTCCCAGGGTGTCGAAGCCGGGATACAGCGGCACCGGCAACCGCTTCCCGGTCGCGTCCAGCCACAGCGACGACGGGCCCGGGATGATCCGGATGCCGTGCATGGGCCAGATCGGGTCATAGTTGGTGATGCCCTCGGTGTAGTGCCACATCCGATCCGGGTTGATCACCCGGGCGCCGGTCTTCTGGGTGATCGCGATCATCCGGCCATCGACGTGGGCGGGCACACCGGCGAGCATCTTCTCCGGGACGCGACCCATCCGGGTGGGCCAGTTGGCCCGCACCATGTCGTGGTTGCCGCCGATACCGCCGCTGGTGACGATCACCGCTTGCGCGCGAAACTCGAACTCGCCGACTACTTTTCGCGACGACGAGACGCCGCGCGGCTCGGACGACGGCTCGAGCACGCTACCGCGCACGCCGGTCACCGCGTTCCCCTCGACGATCAGCTCGTCGACCTGATGCCGGTAGGCGAACTGCACGTTCGGGTGGTCGACGAGCCGGCGCGCGAAAATGTCGACGATGGCGGGCCCGGTGCCCCAGGTGATGTGGAAGCGCGGCACCGAATTGCCGTGCCCCTGAGCGCCGTAGCCGCCGCGCTCGGCCCAGCCCACCAACGGGAAGATCTTCAAACCCCGCTCGCGCAGCCAGCTCCGCTTCTCCCCGGCCGCGAAATCGACGTAGGCGTGCGCCCATTGTTTGGGCCAGTAGTCCTCTTCGCGGTCGAAGGCCGCGGTGCCAAGCCAGTCCTGCAGTGCGAGTTCGTGGCTGTCGTGCACACCGAGTCGACGCTGCTCGGGGCTGTCGACGAAGAACAGGCCGCCGAACGACCAGAACGCCTGCCCGCCGAGGTTGGCGCTGTTCTCCTGGTCGACGATCAATACCCGTTTGCCGCGTTCGGCCACCTCGCAGGCCGCCACCAGGCCGGCCAGGCCCGCCCCGACGATCACGACATCAGCTTGGGTATCGCTCATGGCGCTACACAGTAGCGACCGCTGCGGTCAGGCCGCGTCGAGAATGGCCTGATCCGGCCGCCATTGGTATTGGGTCGGTTCGCAGCCCTGCAGCCGTGAGATGTCGACCGCGTCCAGCATCGCTTGCAGCGGACCAGGCTTGCGCAAGTGACTGGCCGCCACCGCGACCCGGACGACGCCGTCACGGCGCGCCACGCGCTCGGCCGACAGCACCAGCATCCGGCACCACCACGGCTCGGACAGGAAGCCTTCACCGATGCCCAGCACCCGCGCCCGCACGCTCGTCTGCCGGACCAGGTCGGTGATCTCGTGCAGATCGGCAAGCAACCGGAAACCGTTGCGCGGCAAGGCAGTAACTGTTCCGGGCGACGCGGTCCAGCGCGGCGCCGCGAAGAGCCGGGTGCGCAGGCCGAGGTGTTCGAGCACCCGGTCCGCGGCCATCAATCGCAGGTTGGCCTCATGCGCCGGCAGGCTGGCGAATTCGCCGCGGCGCTTCTTGGTGGCTGCGTCGTCGTATCCGTTGAGCAGGATGGCGTCACCGCCGGCGCGTCGGGCCGTCAGCCACTCGACGGTCACCGGGTCCTGATCCAGCTTGTAGCCACCCTTCAACCGAGGGGCAACCAGCAGCGACACCGGCACGGAGCGGGTGTCCATCTTTTCGCAGAACTCGGCGACGTCGTCCAACGTGCGATCGCGAATCCCGGACACCGAGACGATCAGCTTCCCAGACACATCTCAATTTTGACGATGTCAGGTGTCCGGACAGTGACATACACGCGGACAGAAAGCGTCAGTTCGATAGGTCCACCAGCTAATTCGGGAGGACGGCCTCGACTGCCGCGATCACCTCGGGCGCATCGGGCACGGTCTGCGGCCGGAATCGGTTGACCACCTGGCCGCCCGGTGCGATCAGGAACTTCTCGAAGTTCCACTGCACGTCACCGGCGTCGCCGGCAGCATCGGGTGTCTTGGTCAGCTCGGCGTACAACGGGTGCCGGCCCGGTCCGTTTACCTCGGTTTTCGCCAGTAGCGGAAACGTCACACCGTAGGTGGTGGAGCAGAAGGTCTGAATCTCCTCGGCGGTGCCGGGCTCCTGGCCCATGAACTGGTTGCACGGCACCCCCAGGACGGTGAGACCGCGCTCGCCGTAGTCGCGCGCCAGCTGCTCCAGCGCGGCATATTGCGGCGTCAGACCGCATTTGGATGCCACATTGACGACGAGCACGGCGCGGTCGTTGTAGTCGGCCAGCGATAAGGATCCGCCGTCGAGGCCGGTCAAAGGGATCTCGGTCACAGTCATAGTCGGAGGCTACCTGCATCGCATCCCCCGCAACTTAGATTGATCACCAGCTAGTCTGTCGTTACGCTGGCCCATATGGTTTCTCGCGCGGCACCGCCGACGGACACGGCACCGGACGCCGACGACCCACCCGACTATCCCGACTCGCTCGATGCCGGGCTGCTGAGGATCGCCGGGGTCTGCATCCTCGCCTCGGTGATGGCGATTCTGGACGGCACGGTGGTCAGCGTCGCGCAGCGCACGTTCATCGGGGAATTCGGCTCGACGCAGGCCGTTGTCGCGTGGACGATCACCGGCTACACGCTCGGGCAAGCCACCGTCATTCCGCTGGCCGGCTGGGCGTCTGACCGATTCGGCACCAAGCGGCTGTTCATGGGCGCGGCCCTGTGGTTCACGTGCGCGTCGCTGCTGTGCTCGCTGGCATCGAATATCAATCAGCTCATCGCTTTTCGCGTCATCCAGGGCCTGGGTGGCGGGATGCTGGTGCCGTTGACGCTGATCATCCTGACCCGCGAAGCCGGCCCGAGACGACTCGGCCGATTGATGGCGGTACTCGGTATCCCGATGCTGCTGGCCCCGATGTGCGGGCCGGTTCTGGGCGGCTGGCTGATCAGCGCCTACGGGTGGGAGTGGATCTTCCGGATCAACCTGCCGGTCGGTGTGATCTTGCTGGTATCCGCGGCGTTGATCTTCCCGAAGGATCGACCGCGCCCGTCGGAGGCATTCGACTTCGTCGGGATGTTGTTGCTGTCACCGGGATTGGCGTCACTTCTGTTCGGGATCTCCTCGGTGCCGCGGCGGGACAGCTTCACCGACCACCACGTGTGGATACCGGGACTGATCGGCCTCGCGTTGGTCACCGCGTTCGTCCTACACGCGTTGCATCGCTCCGACCATCCGCTGATCGACCTGGCCTTGTTCAAGAACCGGGCCGTGACATTGTCCAACATTTCGATGTTCTTGTTCTCGGTCGGGTTTTTCGGCGCAGTCCTCGTGGTTCCGAGCTATCTGCAGCAGCTTCTGCACGAGACGCCGCTGCAGTCCGGGCTTCAGCTGATCCCGCAGGGGCTCGGCGCGATGCTGACCATGCCGCTGGCTGGCACCTTGATGGACAAGCGCGGACCCCGCAACGTACTGCTGGTCGGGCTCGCCCTGATCTCCGCCGGGTTGAGCGTATTCGCCTACGGCGCATGGCAACAGGCAGATTACCTACCGACCCTGATGCTGGGGCTGGTGACGACCGGTATCGGCCTGGGCTGCACCCTGACGCCGCTGTCCGGGGCCGCGGTTCAGACTCTGGCGCCGAACGAGGTGGCCCGCGGTTCGACGCTCCTCAGCGTCAACCAGCACGTCGCGGTCGCGGTAGGCACCGCGTTGATGTCGGTGATCTTGACCAGTCAGTTCAATCGCAGCGAAACCATCGGTACCGCAGAAAAACTCGGCATCCTGCGTGGAAAGTTCACCAGACACGGTGTACCCGTTCCATCACATCACCAGGTCTCCGCCGAATTCACCGCGCGGCTGATGCACGACCTGACCCACTCCTACACGCTCGTCTTGGCGGTCTCGATTGTCGTTGTGGCGGTGACGCTTCTGCCGGTGGCGTTCCTGCCCAACAAGCCACCGCCGCCCGGTCGCGCCCAGTCCACGGTGCCCGTCTAGAGCGCTACTCGTCGACTGTGCAGTTTATCGATGCCGATCCGCGATTTTCGCGACCACAACATGCACACTCGACGCCGGATGCCCAACCCGCCGGCGTCGATGACGACCCGGCTACCCCTGCGCACCGCTGAGGAGATCGTCTACCTGGCCGCTGCCGTAGTTGTCGCGATCGGCGGCTGCTAGCAGCCATGCGTATTGGTAGGCCGTCTCTTTCCAGCGCTCGTAGCGTCCGCTGATGCCACCGTGGCCCGCGGTCATCTGGGTTTTCAGCAGCACCGGGTTACTGCCGACTTTGGTATGCCGTAGTGCGGCAACCCATTTGGCTGGCTCGACGTAGTAGACCCGGGTGTCGTGCAGCGACGTCATCGCCAGAATCGCCGGATAGTGCTGTGCGGTGACATTCTCGTACGGCGAATACGATTTCATGTAGTGGTAAACATCGCTGTCGCTCAACGGGTTTCCCCATTCGTCCCACTCGGTAACGGTCAGCGGCAGCGACGGGTCCAGGATCGTGGTCAGCGGATCGACGAACGGCACCTGCGCCAGAATCCCGGCGAACAACTCGGGCGCCATGTTGGCCACCGCACCCATGAGCAGGCCGCCGGCGCTTCCACCCAGCGCCACCAACTGCTGCGGGCGGGTCTGCCCACTGTCGACCAAATGCTGTCCGACGGCGATGAAGTCGGTGAAGGTGTTCTTCTTCTCGAACAGCTTGCCGTGCTCGTACCACAGCCGGCCCATCTCGCCGCCGCCGCGGACGTGGGCGACCGCGAAGATCATGCCGCGGTCGAGCAGCGACAGCCGAGCGATGGAGAACCGGGGGTCCTCACAAATCTCGTAGGCGCCGTAGCCGTAAACCAATGCCGGAGCCGGGAATTCAATGTCGGCGCGGTGCACGATCGAGATCGGGATCTTGGTTCCGTCCGCGGCGTGCGCCCATTCCCGGCGCTCGACGTAGTCTTCGCGGCGATAGTCGCCGAGCACCGGTTGCTCACGCAGCAGCGTGCGCTCGCCGGTGACCAGGTCGAGGTCGTAGATCCGCACCGGCGTCACGAACGATCCGGCGCCGATTCGCAGCTTGGGCGAGGCCCAGTTCGGATTCGCGCCCAGTCCGGCCGACATCAGTTCGGAATCGAACGAGATCTCCTCCGGCCGGCCATACCCGTCATCCTCGATCGGCCACAACTGGATTCGCGGCAGCGCCTCACCGCGATAGCTGACCACCAAGTGGCCGGCGAAGGCATCGACGCCGTCGAGCCGCACGTCGTCGCGGTGTTCGATCAGCGTGCGCTGGTCGGCGGGGTCGTCGACCGGCGCCTCGGCCAGCTGGAAGTTCACCGCATTCTCGTTGTGCAGGATCAGGAATCGATCCCGACCGCCGACGATCGCGTGCTCCACCGAGTACTCGATGCCGTCGCGGCGCGGCAACACCGTGACAAATTCGGCCTCCGGGTCGGCGGCGTCGGCGTAGCGTACCTCCGAGGTTATCGCCGATCCCGCGGCGATCAACACGTACTTGTCGCTGCGGCTTCGACCTACGGCGAGCCAATATTTCTCGTCTGCTTCGTGATACACCTTTTCGGCCGGCAGGCCGGACGCCAGTCGGTGCCGCCACACAGTGTCGGGCCGCCATGCGGCGTCGACGGTGACGTAGTAGACGGTCCTGTTGTCGGTACCCCAGGTCACGCCCGCGCCGATGCCGACGATCTCATCGGGATACTGCTCACCCGTGACAAGATTCCTGAACCGCAACGTGTATCGCTCGTCGCCGACCACGTCGACGGAGTATGCGAGCACGTTTCCGTCCGGGCTGATGCTGGCCGCACCGAGGGAGAAGAAGTCGTGCCCGTCGGCTTCGACGTTCTCGTCGAGCAGCACCTGCTCGCCTGGGATCTCGGTGTGTTCGTCGAGCACCGGCGGATCCCAGTCGGTCGGATCAGTTACCGGGCAACGGCATTGGACCCCGTACTGCTTGCCTTCGAAACTGCGGGCGTAGTACCACCAGTCACCGCGGCGGACCGGAACCGAGAGGTCAGTCTCTTTGGTTCGCGCTTTGATCTCGTCGAAGATCTTCTGCCGCAACGGCTCTAGTGAGGCGGTCTGCTGGTCGGCGTACTCGTTCTCGGCCTCCAGGTAGCTGATCACCTCGGGGTTGGACTTGTCCCGCAGCCACTCGTAGGGGTCGACGAAGACGTCATCGTGAAACTCGCGCCGCGAGTCGACCCGTTTGGCGACCGGCGGTTCAATACGAGAACTCATGCGGCCGAACCGATCCAGTCGTCGAACTTCAACCCGGAAATGCGTTCGTACGCTTCGATATAACGGGCGCGGGTGGCGTCGACGATGTCATCCGGCAGTGGGGGTGGCGGCTGCGTTCCGCCGCGATCCCAACCCGATTCGGAACTGAGCAGCCAGTTGCGGACGAACTGTTTGTCGAAGCTGTTCTGCACCTCACCGACCCGATATTCGGCGGCTGGCCAGTACCGCGACGAGTCGGGGGTGAACACTTCGTCGGCCAGTATCAGGTTGCCGTTGCCGTCCACGCCGAACTCGAACTTGGTGTCGGCGATGATGATTCCCTTCGTCAGCGCGTGGTCGGCCGCCTGCATGTAGGTCTGCAACGTGCGGTCACGCAATTGGTTGGCGCGGACGCCGCCGACCATCTCGATCACCCGGGGGAACGTGATGTTCTCATCGTGTTCTCCCAGCTCGGCTTTCGTCGCGGGGGTGAACAGCGGTGTGGCGAATCGGCTGGCCTCGACCAGGCCCGGCGGCAGGGTGATGCCGCAGACCTTGCCGGTCGCCTGATAGTCCAGCAGCCCCGAGCCGGTGAGATATCCACGCGCAACACATTCGATGGGCATCATCTCGAGCTGCCGCACCACCAGGGCGCGGCCCAGCACCTCGTCGGGAATACGGGCGTCGTCCGGTGGGCCGGCCAAGTGGTTGGGCGCCTCGACGAGGCCGAAGAAGAACACGCTCATCGCGGTCAAGATGCGTCCCTTGTCGGGGATCACGCTGTCGAGCACGTAGTCGAACGCCGAGATCCGGTCGCTCGCGACGAATAACAGGTGACCGTCGTCGATACGGTACAGCTCGCGGACTTTGCCACTGGCCAAGTGCTGGTAGTCGGACAGAGCGGGACGCATCGGGACAGCCTAACGGTCTACCGAAAGCCGACTCGCAGACCGACCCTGTGCTGGGATCAAGATATGAAATCGCGGTTCATCCCCTACGCCAACACCCCGGGCCGGCTGCTGGCTCAGTTGTTCAGCGACACCGTCGTGGTGATCTGGTCGTTCATCTGGGTGATCGTCGGCCTGGCGGTGCACGGCGCGGTCTCCACGATCGCCGATGTGGGCCGACAGGTCCAGGGCGGCGCCGACGGTGTCTCCGAGAGCCTGAAGTCGGCCGGCCACAGCGCCGACCACATCCCCCTGGTCGGCAAGGCCGTCAGCGAGCCGCTGACCGCGGCCAGCAAGGCCGCGCTCGACATCGCCGGCGCCGGCCACAACCTGGACACCACCGCGAGCTGGCTGGCCATCGTGTTGGCGTTGGCAGTCGCGGCGCCACCGACACTCGGGGTGGTGGTGCCGTGGCTGGTGTTGCGCATCCGATTCGTCCGGCGCAAGTTGACCGTGGGAGCGCTGGCCGCCACGCCTGCCGGCGCGCAGCTGCTGGCGCTGCGCGCCTTGGCCAACCGGCCGTTGGCCCGGCTCACCGCCGTCACCCCCGACCCGGTCGGGGCGTGGCGGGCCGGGGACCCGCATGCCATCCACGGCCTGGCCGCCATCGAATTGCGTTCGGCGGGAATGGCCGTCAGAACGCGCTAGCGCAGTTCCACTACCAGGTGCCGAATGCCCGTGTGCCGGTTGCTGCGCGTCCATTCGACGTCACGCACGACTCGGACGTCGGCGAAGCGGGTCAGCAGTTCTTCGAATAACACTCGCAGTTCCAGCCGCGCCAGGTTTGCACCCAGACAGTAATGTACGCCTTGGCCAAAACCCAGGTGTGGGTTGGGCTTTCGCGCGATATCGAATTCGTCGGCGTGGTCGAACACGGAATCGTCGCGGTTGGCCGAGCCTTCCCAGATCTGCACCTTCTGCCCCGCTGCGATCGAGACGTCGCCGAGCACTACGTCGCGGGTGGCGGTGCGCCGCTTGGACGGCGACGGCGATGTCCATCGGACCATCTCTTCGACCGCGACAGGCAGCGCATCCAAATCGTCACGCAGCGAGCGCAATTGCTCCGGGTGCTGGGCCAGCGCCAGCAAGCCACCCGCGACGGCATTGCGGGTGGTCTCGGCGCCGGCGCTGAACAGCAGACTGAAGAACAGGTAGAGCTCGAGATCGGACATCGCCGGCCCGTCGGCGGTATCAGCGTTGGCGACCACTGACAACATGTCGTCGGTCGGCTGCGCCCGCTTCGACGCGATCAGTTCCTGCCCATAGGTATACATGCGCGAGCTGGCTTCCTCGGCCGACAACTGAGACAGTGCCGCCTTGCGCGAGCCACCGAAGTCGAATTGCGGCTCGATCGCTTCGAACAGCCAATGCCGTTCGGATTCTGGCACTCCCAGCAGGATGCAGATCATCTGCATCGGCAGCTCGGCGGCGACGTCGACGAGAAAGTCGAAGGGCTCGCCGGGCACCACCGCGTCCACCAGGCGACGGGTTCGGGCCCGCAGATCATCTTCGACCAGTCCGATCATCCGCGGGGTCAGCCCGGAGCTGACCAGTCGCCGAATCTGCGAATGCCGCGGATCGTCCATCATGTTGAGTACCTGTCCCGCGATCGACAGATCCTGCAACAGGGTCCCACCGAACGGCCGGTCACCACCGGTGACCGACGAGAAGAGTATCGGATCCTTGAGTACCGCAAGCGTTTCCGCGTAGGAAGCGATCGACCAGAAGCCCTCCCCGTCGGGGGTGTGCTCGGTCGGGTGGTGCCAGTACACCGGTGCCTCGCGCCGGTGGATGGCGAACAGGTCGTGGGGAAAACCGCTGGCGAAGTTATCCAGATCGGTGAAGTCGATCTCCGCGAGCGTCACAGGATGGCGCCCGGCGTGTACTTCGCCGCGTCGGGGTAACGCGCGACCAGCGCATCGACCTCTGCGATAACCGCGTCGACCTGGTCACCGGCCGCGCCGATGAACGCCTTGCGGTCGGCCAACGCGGCGTCGATCGCGGCTCGGTCCAACGGCAGTCGCGGATCAGCGGCCAACCGGTCCAACAGATTCGGGTCGACACCCTGCTCCCGCATGGCCAGCGCCGCGGCGACCGCATGCTCCTTGATCACCTCATGCGCCGTCTCCCGGCCCACGCCGGCACGTACCGCGGCGATCAAGACCTTGGTGGTGGCCAGGAACGGCAGGTAGCGATCCAGCTCGCGCTGGATCACCGCCGGGTATGCGCCGAATTCGTCGAGCACGGTCAGCATCGTCTCGATCTGCCCGTCGATGGCAAAGAAGCTGTCCGGCAACGTTACTCGTCGCACGACGGAACAAAAGACGTCACCCTCGTTCCACTGCGCACCCGCCAGCTCGGCCGCCATCGAGCCGTACCCACGCAGGATGACCTGCAGCCCGTTAACCCGCTCGCAGCTTCGAGTGTTCATTTTGTGCGGCATGGCCGACGAGCCGACCTGTCCTTGCGCAAAGCCTTCGGTGACGAGGTCGTGGCCGGCCATCAGCCGGATGGTGTGCGCCAGCGATGATGGACCTGCGCCCAGCTGCACCAGAGCCGACACCACGTCGTGGTCGAGCGAGCGCGGATACACCTGGCCCACACTGGTCAAAACTGTTGCGAATCCCAGGAATTCAGCGATGCGTTGCTCGAGGTCGGCAAGCTTGGCCGCGTCGCCGCCGAGCAGGTCCAGCATGTCCTGTGCGGTCCCCATCGGGCCCTTGATGCCGCGCAGCGGGTAGCGGTCGATCAGGTCGCGCAACCTCGTCAACGCGACCAGCGTCTCCTGTGCCGCCGAGGCGAACCGCTTGCCCAACGTGGTGGCCTGCGCGGCGACGTTGTGGCTGCGGCCGGCCATCACCAGGTCGCGGTAGGTCGCGGCGCGCTCGGCGAGCCGGGCGACCACGGCGACGCCATGAGCGAACACCAACTCCAGCGACCGGCGCACCTGGAGCTGCTCGACATTCTCGGTCAAGTCGCGACTGGTCATCCCCTTGTGGACGTGCTCGTGGCCGGCCAACGCGTTGAACTCCTCGATGCGGGCCTTCACGTCGTGCCGCGTCACCCGCTCCCGGGCGGCGATCGAGGCGAGGTCGACATCCTCGAGCACCCGTTCGTAGTCGGCAATCGCGGCCTCAGGCACCACAGTGCCTTCCACGCCCAGTTCGATCTGGGCGCGCAGCACGGCCAGCCACAGTCGCCGCTCGGCGACGATCTTGGCCTCGGGCGACCAGATCGCCACCATCTCGGCGCTGGCGTAGCGGTTGGCCAGCACATTCGGGATCGTCACAAACACACAGCTTAACGGCGCCGCGCCGGGCGCGAATCAGGCACAGTGACCTCATGCACTTTGTCGGGCTCGATCTGGCCTGGGGCGAGAAGAACAACACCGGCGTTGCCGTCGTCGACTCGGACGGCCGATTGCTGCACGTCGGTGCCGCGCACGACGATGCCAGCATCGAGGCGGCCATCGAGCCCTACGTCAGCGACGACTGCCTGGTCGCGATCGACGCTCCCCTGGTCGTCACCAATCCGGCGGGATCGCGGCCGTGCGAGGCAGCGCTCAACCGCGACTTCCACCGCTTCGAGGCCGGCGCGCATCCGGCCAACACCACGAACCCGGCGCTCGCGCATCCGCGCGCGGCCCGCATCGCGGGCGCGCTGACCCTCGACATGGATCCGGCGTCGAATTCCCCGCGGCGGGCCATCGAGGTCTATCCGCATCCGGCGACCATCGCGTTGTTCGGTCTGGAGAAAACCCTGAAGTACAAGAAGGGGTCGTTCGAAACGCGTCAGCATGAGCTGCTGCAGTTGATGACGCTGATCGAGGGGCTCGACAACGCGACGCCGCGGCTGCGGGTCAACCACAACATGTCCTGGGTAGAACTTCGCAAACGGGTGGCGGCCGCGGCCCGGCCGGTGCAACTCGACCGCGACGAAGATCCCGTCGACGCCGTGCTGTGCGCCTACGTCGCGCTGTATTGGTACCACCGGCCCGAAGACGTGACGATCTACGGCGATTACGCGAGCGGCTACATCGTCACCCCCACTTTGCCGTCCGACGTATCCGCGCGCCGCGGACGCGTTGCGCCGCAGCGGGATAACGACGAATTACGTGAACGCGTCACGCAGGTCGCCGCGCTCCTCGACCAGGCGCAGCGGGGGCTGGCCGAGATCCGCCGGCAACTCGACAGCAGTTAAAGACCGGTGCGACAAGCCATTTCAGCGAAGCGAAATCAGATTTGCACGGGTCGCCGGTCGAACGGCGCCACTGCGTCGATGACATCGATCACCGTGGCTCGCGCCACGGCTCGCGGGTCTTGAAGCTCGTCGACCAGCGCCGAGACCACCGCCCCGTCGACGGTGCAGATCAATGCCGAGACGAGCTCCGGACGCACCGATCGTCCCGACCGCTCGATCACCTCCGCGACGGCATCGACCCGCTGTCGCATGTTGCGGCGCTGGATGTCACGCAGCCCCGGCAAGCGGGCGCAGGCGATGTGTCGTTCGTAGCGGGATATCAATTGCTCGGTCAGGCCCGAGTCGGATTCGTGGCCCACGAGCAGATCGACCAACAGGTCGGCGGTCTTGTCCGCGCTGCGGCGCCGGCGGGACAACGTGGCGACCTGAGCGCGCAGCTGCGCGACCTCCAGCATTCCGATGTGCGCGACCGCGCTGGCGATCAGGTCGTCGAGGCTGGAGAAGTAGTACGTGGTCGACGCCAGCGGCAGGCCGGCGCGCCGGGCTACGGCGCGGTGCCGGACCGCATCGAAACCGCCTTCACACAGCAGTTCGGCGGCAGCACTGACGAGCGCGTACCGTCGGCGTTCTCCCTTGGGAGTGACGGCGCCCTTCGGCACGACGACGGCCTTCGGCGCGGCCGGCACCGGTGAGGAAGCGACCTGGTTGGCGGCGACGGCGACCTGGGGAGCGAAGGCCCCCTCGGAAGCCACTGCTGCTGTCACCTAGGACATGGTGCCAGCCAAAATGCCGCCGCATCGGGCTTTCGAGATAAACCGTCGTCAGTCGTTCGGCCGACGGAGGCCCCGAACCGGCGCTTTATGATGGCCGGCATGCCGGAGATGAGTCGTCGCACCGTGCTGCGCCTGGGCACCGGCGCGGCCGCCGGAGCGCTCGGCGGCTATGCGATCGACCGGCTGCTTCCCGGCCGCCCTCCGGTGGCCCCGCCGGTCGCGATGACGGGCACCGGAATCCCACTGGCACCGCGCCCGCCGCTCGACCAGCCGCCGGCCCCTACGATGGTCACCGGTTCGTTCGTGTCGGCAGCGCGCGGTGGGGTCGCCACCAATTGGGCGATCGCCCGGCCCCCGGGTCAGAGCAAACCGCTGCGACCGGTGATCGCGCTGCACGGCAAAGGCAGCAGCGCGGCCACGGTGATGGAGGGCGGTGTCGAGCAGGGGCTGGCCCAGGCGGTCGCTGCCGGTCTACCACCGTTCGCTGTGGTGGCTGTCGACGGTGGCGGAAGTTATTGGCACAAAAGGGTTTCCGGCGAGGATAGCGGCGCGATGGTGTTGAGCGAGCTCATCCCGATGCTGGGCGGGCAGGGCCTGGACACCTCCCGGGTCGGGTTCCTGGGGTGGTCGATGGGCGGCTACGGCGCACTACTGCTCGGCGGCCGACTCGGGCCGGGCCGCACGGCGGCGATCTGCGCGGTGAGCCCCGCGCTGTGGATGTCATCGGGGGCGGCGGCCCCAGGCGCATTCGACGGCCCCGGTGATTTCGCCGCCAACTCGGTGTTCGGCATGCCCGCGCTGGGAGCGATCCCGATCAGGGTGGATTGCGGCAACAGCGATCCGTTCTACGGCGCCACCAAACAATTCATCGCGCAGTTGCCCAACCCGCCGGCGGGCGGGTTCTCCCCCGGCGGCCACGACGGGGCGTTCTGGAGTTCGCAACTGCCCGCCGAACTGACCTGGATGGCACCACTGCTGACGGCATAACAACGCCCTGCACGCCCTACCAGAAGCCTTACTATATTTGTTACGATAACGCGCCATAAATCATGGCCGCAGTGCACGGAGGTGACGAATTGGCGAGGCAGGCCGTCGCGGACAAGCGACAACGCCGTGAACGCGGATCGATCAGCGTCGACGAAATCATCAACGGCGCGTTTGAGGTCGCCGGCGAGGTGTCAGTCGACGGATTGAGCATGCCGCTGCTGGCCAAGCACCTCGACGTCGGCGTCACGAGCATTTACTGGTACTTCCGGAAAAAGGACGATCTGCTCAACGCGATGACCGACCGGGCACTGGGTCAGTACGACTTCGCCACGCCCTTCGTCGAGGGCCAGGACTGGCGGACCTCGTTGCGCGACCACGCCCACAAGATGCGCCAGACGTTTCGGGACAACCCGATCCTGTGCGATCTGATCCTGATCCGTGGCACCTTCGGCCGTGAGGCGACGCTGGCGGCCTTCGAGAAGCTGGAGAAGGCGATCGCCGCGTTGGTGGAGGCCGGCCTGTCGCCCGAGGACGCGTTCGACACCTATTCCAGCATCGCCGTTCACACCCAGGGCGCGGCGGTTCTGGAACGGCTACAGGACAAATCCGACGGAGCCGAAACCTACCGTCGCAGTGGGCCTTCGGTGATCGACCCCGAGACCATGCCACTGATCGCACAGTTGACCCAGAAGGGTCACCGCATCGGCATCGCCGACGACATCAACTTCGAGTACGGCCTGACGTGCATTCTCGATCACGCCAGCCGGCTGATCGAGCAGTCGTCACCGGACGGTCAGTGAGACCACCGCGCGGTTGATTCTCCGTCGCGGCCAGCCCTTCCAACCCGCCGCGGCCAACGCCGCGTTTGCGGCATTGCGGCCACACATACCGTGCACCCCACCGCCCGGGGATGCGCCGGCGCTGCCGAGGTAGACGTTCTGCACGGGGGTTTCGGCGCGACCAAGTCCCGGCACGGGGCGAAAGATCAGCTGCTGGAAGAGCTGGGAGGTGCCCCCGTTGACCGCACCGGTGTGCAGGTTCGCGTCGCCGGCCTGCAAATCGGACGGACGTTGAATCGCCTTGGCGACGATCTGGTCATGGAAACCCGGCGCGTACGCTTCCAGCACACTGTCGACACGCTCAACCAAGATGTCGGCCGCGTCGTCGCCTGCCACACCCCGAGGTAAATGTGTGTAGGCCCAAGCACTTTCGGTACCCGTCGGCGAACGGGTGGGGTCTGCGGTACTCATCTGCCCGAACAACATGAATGGGTTCTGCGGGATGGTCGCCGTGTTCAGGTCGGCCATCCATCGGATCAAGCCGTCGTGGCCGGCGCCCACGTGGACCGTCCCGGCCTTGTTCAGGTTTTTCGAACGCCACGGGATCGGCGCGCTCAACGCGTAGTCGATCTTGAGCACCGGTGTGTCCCAGACGAAGCGCTCGAAGCTGCGCAGCAGGGCCGCCGGTAGAGCGTCGGCCGGCAGCAGCCGTTGGTAGAGCTGCGGCGCAGACGTGTCTGCGATCACCGCTCGGCGGACGCGAACGCAGTCACCGTCAGAGGTCCGGACCGCGACCGCACGCCCGTGACGAACTTCGACTTTGTCGACCGGCCGGCCGCATTCGATGTGCGCCCCGGCGGCGGTGGCGCGAGCTACCAGTGCGGCCGTCAGCTGACCCGCGCCGCCCACCGGCACGGGGAACCCGCCGTCCTGGGCCATCATGATCAGTAGGTAACCCATGATCCCGCCGCCCGGCGCGTCGATCGGCACGTCGGCGTGCATTGCGTTGCCCAGCAACAACAGTCGCGCGGCTTCACCTTTGAACAGACTCTGCGCCATCAATCCTGCGGGCAGCAACAATTGGTGGACGAATCGCAACGACCCGCCGGTCCCCAGTCGGCGCAGTAATTGCAGCGCTCCACGCACGGGTGGAAACGGCGCGAAAAGACTCGTCAGCAGCGGGTCCTTGATGCGTTGCCACTGCTCACACGCCTCGCGCCAGCGTGCGCCATCGCCGGGCTCATGCTCGTCGAGAGCCGCGGCCGTTTCGTCCAGGTCGCGGTAGATCATCGCCGCGTTCTCGTCGTCCGAGGATCGGGGATGACCGACGACGGCTGGCGCATGGCTCCAACGCAGGCCGTAATCTTCCAGGTTGAGCGACCGCAACGCGGGTGATGCGACCGCGAGGGGATAGAAGGCGCTGTAGAGATCGGTGGTGTACCCGGGGGTCAGTTCGGCGCTTTTCACCGCGCCGCCTGGCTCGTTTTGGGCCTCGAGCACCATCACGTCCCAGCCCGCGTCGGCAAGCATCGCCGCGGCAACGAGGCCGTTGTGGCCGGCCCCGATCACGACCGCGTCGGCGCTCGACGCCGCTCTACCCATCGACGGGTGATTCGCGTCGCTCGGCCAGCCGCGCCAGCCGCCACGTGCACTCCCGGTTGCGCGGCCACGCCGCCGCGAGTGCGAGGCGTTTGGGCACCAGGTTCATCGGTCCCCCGACCGGCACCTCGGCCATCTCGATGCGGCAGCCCCCGTCGATATCGAAGAGGCGCATGGTGATTCGCGCGGATCCGAGCGGCCTTAGTTTGGCCAAAAGGACCAGCCGTTCCAACGGCACACATTCCTCACTGATGGTCTCGTCGTTGATAACCGCGGGCCAGATGCCGATCGAGTGCGAGATGGTGCTGCCCGGTTCGGGCCACGCGGGATCGACGGCGCGCATCCTGCTGTTGCCTACCACCCATTGCACATACATCCAGCCGTCGGCCATGACGTCCCACACCCGTTGCCGGCTGGCCGAGGTCTCCCGACGCACGGTCAACGAACTGAATGCTTCTTCTGGAGTGCCCATTTGCTCGTCCGTCCACGGGGTTTCGAGGTCAAGCGATCGGCAGCCGTCGAAGCGCCATTGCCAGCGCCACTGCGCGTTGCCGCGCCATCGATCCCAGCTACCCGGCAGCACCGGATGCGAAACCCGACGCTGGTCAAGCGCCGGTCAGAGAGAGCCGATTCGGCTAGACCTCGATCACGACGGCACCGCCCTGGCCGCCGCCCGCGCACATCGCCGCGACGCCGATTCCGCCTCCGCGACGGCCCAATTCATGCACCAGCGTGGTCAGCATCCGCGCGCCGCTGGCGGCAATCGGGTGACCCAGGCTGCAGCCGCTGCCGTAGAAATTGACCAGCTCTTCGTCGAGGCCGTACTCACGGCATGCGGCGATCGGCACCGACGCGAACGCCTCGTTGATCTCCCACAGCGTGACGTCACCCGGCGCCAGGCCTGCCCGGTCGAGCACCTTGCCGATCACCTTCACCGCGCCCAGCCCGGTGTCCCGCGGCTCGACGGCGGCCGAGGCCCAAGCCTTGACCGAGCCCAGCACCTTCAGTCCATGAGACGTGGCGAAGTCCTCGTCGGCCAGGGTCAGCGCGGCGGCTGCGTCGTTGGTGCCGCTGCTGTTGCCCGCGGTGATCGAGAATCCCTCGATCTCCGGGTGCAGCACCTTCAGCGACGCGAGCTTGTCCAGGCTGGTCTCGCGACGAGGGTGCTCGTCGACGCTGAACTCGATCAACGCGTCGTCGAGGCCCTTGATTTTCAGCGGCACGATCTCGTCGACGAAGGCGCCGCTGTCGATCGCTCCAATCGCCCGCTGGTGCGAACGGAATGCCCAGGCGTCCATCTCTTCGCGGGTGATCCCGACGGCTTGCGCGGTGTTCCAGCCGACGGTGATCGACATGTCGCGGCCGGGAGCGTCGGGCGTCTCGACGTGGGTCGGCGGAATCCACCGCTCCTCGAATTCCAGGGTCGGACCGGGGATGCGCCAGTTCATCATCGGGGTCATCGACAGTGACTGGACGCCACCACCGACGACGACTTTCTCGGCACCTGAGCCGATCTGCGCGGCCGCGTTGGCAACCGCGGTGAGGCTGCCCGCACAGTGCCGGTTGACGGCCTGCCCTGGCACCGCGGTCATCCCCGAGGCAGCCGCGGCATAGCGGGCCATATCACCTCCGCCGTAGTGAGATTCGGCGAAGATCACGTCGTCGATGTCGGACACCTCGACGCCGGACCGGCGGACCGCCTCCTGAAGGATCGTGGTCGCGAGGAACTCGGGCGTGGTGTTGACCAGCGAACCCTTGAACGACGTCCCGATGGCGGTCCGGACTGCGCTGACGATGACGGGCTTGGGCATGTGATCGACCTTCGGTTCGGCTGAGTGCAGGGTTACAAATCAGGCTTAAAGCGTAAATCGTATCAGCTACCGTTGCACCGACGATATCGGCCGTCGAACTGCAGGTCCGTAGGCTGGCGGCGTGCTGCCGTTTGGATGGGAACTCCCTTACGCCTGGCCACGAAAGCCCGTGCTGGCCACCAACGTGGTGTGTACCTCGCAACCGCTCGCTGCGCAGGCCGGTCTTCGGATGCTCGCCGACGGCGGCAGCGCGGTCGACGCGGCCATCGCCACCGCGATCACGCTGACGGTGGTGGAACCGGTGTCCAACGGGATCGGGTCGGACGCCTTCGCGATCGTGTGGGACGGACGTGAGCTGCACGGGCTCAACGCGTCGGGACGGTCCCCCGCGGCGTGGACGCCGGAGTACTTCGGCAGCGGCGGCGTTCCAATGCTCGGGTGGAATGCGGTGACCGTGCCGGGCGCGGTGTCGGCCTGGGCCGAGCTACACGCCAAGTTCGGCAAGCTGCCCTTCGATCGGCTTTTCGAACCGGCAATCTCCTACGCCTGCAACGGCTTTCCGCTCTCGCCGACGATCGCCGACCAGTGGGCGGCGCAGGTGCCGCTGTTCGAGGCACAGCCCGGCTTTGCCGAGGCGTTCATGCCGAATGGCCGGGCACCGCATGCCGGCGAACTGGTCAGGCTGCCCGACCACGCCGGCACGCTCGAGACGATCGCCGCCACCAACGGCGAGGCGTTCTACCGCGGCGAACTCGCGGCCAAACTTGAAGCCCACTCGACCGCGAACGGCGGCGCGATGCGAGCGAGCGACCTGGCCGAGCATCGGGCCGACTGGGTCGGCACGATCTCGCTCGACTATCGCGGTTACACCGTGCACGAGATACCACCCAACGGCCAGGGCATCGTCGCGTTGATCGCCCTCGGGATCCTCGCGAACTTCGATATGGCGTCGCTGCCAGTCGATTCCGCCGAGAGTGTGCACCTGCAGATCGAGGCCGTGAAACTCGCGTTCGCCGACGCACAGGCCTTCGTCTCCGACGTCGACCACATGGCGGTGAGTCCGCACAGCCTGCTGGACGAGGACTACCTGCGTCGGCGCGCCGCGCTGATCAACATGGAACATGCCAAGCCGGCGTCGGCCGGTACGCCCCGCGGGGGGACGGTGTATCTCACCGCCGCGGACTCCTCGGGTGTCATGGTGTCGATGATCCAGTCGAACTACCTGGGTTTCGGCTCCGGCGTCGTGGTGCCCGGCACTGGAATCGCACTGCAAAACCGCGGATCGGATTTTGTTGTGCAACAAGGACATCCGAATCAAATCGGGCCACGCAAGCGGCCGTATCACACGATCATCCCGGGTTTCCTGACCAAAGACGGCGCCCCGGTGATGAGCTTCGGGGTGATGGGCGGTCCGATGCAGCCACAAGGTCATGTGCAGGTGGTGACGCGCATCGTCGACTACGCCCAGAATCCGCAGGCTGCCTGCGACGGCCCGCGGTTCCGCTGGGCGCACGGCCTGCAGGTCTACTGCGAGCCAGGCTTCCCGACGTCCACCCTGGACGGGCTGCAACGACTCGGCCACGAATTGGCGACCACCAACGACTACAACCAGTTCGGTAGTTGCCAGGCGATCTGGCGGATCGACGACGGATACCTCGCGGTCAGCGACCCACGCCGGGACGGCCAGGCGGCCGGCATCTAAATCCTTCCCTCAGACCCTTTCATGGGTGTGTGACGAGATAGGTGTCATTCTTCAAGCCGGCGTCCAATTCGCGGACGTCGAACGGCCGGCCGAGGCGGGCGTTCAGCTTTTCCCAGCCGACGAGCAGGCCGATCTCCGCGGTCTGACGCGCGAAAAGCTTTGCAATAAAGGGGTACACGCGCCGCATCACGGCCCGCTCCGCGGAGGTGCACTGCGATGCGCAATAGCCCACGTGTCCGATCTCGTCCGTCAAGATTTCGCTGTACAGTGACTCGATTCGCTCCGCGACTTCGGGCTCGTCGGCAAACAGTTCGACCCCGACCCGGCGCAATTCATCGAACATCACACAACCAGCCATCTCCGAGGCTCCCACAAAAGCGAATCCGAGCCTTTTCGGAATGAACACCGCGAGTTTGACGAATTGGCGCATGACGAGCGGCGGTGGCACAACCTGAAATGTCAGATCGAACATGTCCAAAACGTATGCGAGCAAACGGGTGTGGTAATGCTCCTCAAGCTCGAGATAGACGCGTTCCGGCGGCACAGTGTCATCGCTGTTCTGCCCGTATGTCTCTCCAAGCCCCACACCGAAACGCTCCGCTTGGTTCAGCTTGGCGGTGGCCAAGAGGAACAGCATCTTGCCGTCCAGCCCCCGCTCCGGTTTGCGGCGATGAAGATTACGCGTGAACGTCGCCCGGTCGGCGGGGGTGTGCGACCGGACGGGATCGGTTACCAGCCCCTCGAAGTATTGTTCGCGGTTCGCCAATCGCCGGTTGAGCAGGTCCGCTTCGCCGTCGCGCTCGCGCAGAAAGTCCCGATAGCCTTCGATCGTGTTGACGCTCATCGTGTCTCCATTCCATGGACAATCGTTGTGATGTAGCGGCTCAAAACTGCGTCAGAAGTTTCGGAATCGTGCACCCCGGTCGCAAGGAGCGCGAACAGGCCGGTCAGGACGAAGGTCGCGAGTTCGGCGGCGTGCGTGTCCTCGACCACCCGCCCGACGGCTTGGGCATTGGCAAGAACTTCAATCAAAAACTCCGCAAGGGGGTGCTGGGTCAGTTCGTCTTCGATCGGTCGGGTCGACGAGAAGTGCAATGCCAACATTTCGCGAAATAAGACAGGTCCCAGCCGTCGCTCTGCGGCAAGTACGCCGCGCACGAGCGCCGAGAGCACTGACTCCATATCGTTGTTCTCGACATCGACACCGTCGAGGTCCGCCACAATCTTGATTTCTTCGTTCCGCTCGAGCTCGACCAGCACGTGTTCCTTTGTCGGGAAGTGAAAGTAGAAGGTCCCCCGCACTACACCCGCCGCGTTGGCAATCGCGGTCACGTCCGCGTCAGCCAATCCTGATCGCGCAATCTCGGCCAGGGCGGCGTCGAACACTCGCGCCCTAGTTCGGAGGCGTTGAGCCTCGCGGGTGTTGCCGTGATTCGCGCCCCGCTTGCGAACGGCAGAAGGACTCACATCTGTGACAGTACGACATTCACTGACGACCGTCAATGAGTTGTCACGGCCGACGTATCGCAACGACAGCCAGGCCGCCGGGGTCTAGACGCGGATCTTGCCTTCGGCGGCGGCGAGGCCGATATCGGTGCGAAAGTGGCTACCGGGCAATCGAATTGACCCGATGATGTCATAGGCGGCCGAGCGGGCAGCAGCCAGATCGGGGCCCGTGCCGACGACCGACAGCACGCGCCCGCCCGACGACACGATCGCACCGTCGTCGCGGCGAGCGGTGCCGGCATGCAGCACACCGGCGACCTCCGAGCCGACGATCGTGTCGCCCGTGCGCGGCGGGCCCGGGTAGTTCTCTGCGGCCAGCACGACGGTCACTGCCGCGCCCTCGCGCCATCGCAGTGCGCCGAAGTCCGCCAGCGTCCCGGTTGCCGCGGCGTTGAGCAGCTGACCGAGCGGCGACTCGAGCAGCGCCAGCACCGCCTGCGTCTCCGGATCGCCGAAGCGGCAGTTGAATTCGATGACGGCAGGCCCGTTAGACGTGATCGCCAGCCCGGCGTACAGCAGCCCGGAGAACGGAACGCCGCGTCGAACAAGCTCGCCGGCAACGGGTTTCACGACATCGTCGACGATCGACTGGTAGACCTCGGCCGGCAGCCACGGCAGCGGCGCGTAGGCACCCATACCACCCGTGTTGGGGCCGGCATCGCCGTCGCCGACACGCTTGAAGTCTTGAGCGGCCAGCAAGGGCACCACGGTTTCCCGGTCGACAACGCAGAACAGCGATACCTCGGGCCCGTCGAGGAACGACTCCAACAGCACCGGGTGCCCGGACTCGAGCAGGCTCGCGGCGTGAGCACGTGCGACGTCGCGGTCCGGGGTGACTACCACTCCCTTGCCGGCGGCGAGGCGATCGTCCTTCACCACCCACGCCGGGTCGCCGCCGCCGGGCCCAAAGCGGTCCAGCGCGGCGTCCAAACCCGCTGGGCTGTCGACAATCTCACTGGACGCGGTGCGCACTCCGGCGGCAGCCATCACGTCCTTGGCGAAGGCTTTCGAACCCTCGATCTGCGCGGCGTCCTTGCTGGGCCCGAAGCAGGCAATCCCCGCAGCGCGCAGTGCGTCGGCCACGCCAAGCACGAGCGGGACCTCGGGGCCGACCACCACCAGGTCGGCGTGGATCTGACGAGCCAGTGCCACCACGGCATCGGAAGACGAAATGTCGACCTGATGCTGGTCGGCTAACGATGCGGTGCCGGCGTTACCCGGTGCAATGGCCACCGCCTCGACCTGCGGATCGGCCCGCAGCGCCAGCAACAAGGCGTGCTCGCGGGCACCGGAGCCGATCACCAGAACGCGCATGAGACGTCACCCTATCGGTCCGGACGTCATGGCGGCCGGGCATCCGGCCATACACTTGACAGCAAGGTGTATGGTCGGGAGAAATGTGCATCAGATCACCTGGGAGGTGACGCGTGTGACGGCAGCATCGAACGTCTGCCCGTTCGGATCCGGTTTCGACTTCACCGATCCGGACATGCTGCAACGCGGCGTGCCGGCCGCCGAGTTCGCCGAGCTCCGCAAGACCGCGCCGGTCTGGTGGAACGAGCAGCCCGGCACCAATGTCTTTGATGACAAAGGGTATTGGGTCATCAGCCGACACCGGGACGTCAAGGAGATCTCCCGGGACAACGAGCTGTGGTCGACCAACGACCGCGGCGTCGTGATGCGGTTCCCCGACGAGATGACGGCCGACCAGCTAGAACTCACCAAGGCGTTGTTGATCAATCACGATCCGCCCGAGCACACCCGGCTGCGCAAGCTGGTCTCCCGGCTCTTCACGCCACGATCGGTCGCATCGCTGGAGGACAAGCTCGCGTCGGCCGCGCATGACATTGTGCGGGCCGCAGCCGAAAAGGAGAGCGGCAACTTTGTCGATGACATCGCGATGAAGTTGCCGCTGCTGGCGATCGCCGACCTCCTCGGGGTCCCCGAAGCCGACCGCGAGCGGCTGTTCGCCTGGACCAATGCCGTGATGAACAACGACGATCCGGAATTCGACACCGATCCCATCGTCGCCAACGCCGAGTTGATGGGCTACGCGTACAACATGGCCGACGAGCGACGCCGTTGTCCGGCCGACGACATCGTCACCAGGCTGGTCCAGGCCGACGTCGACGGTGAAGTGCTGGGTGACACCGAGTTCGCGTTTTTCGTCATCCTGCTCGCCGTCGCCGGCAACGAGACCACCCGCAACGCCATGACGCATGGGGTCAACGCGTTTTCCGAGTTTCCCGACCAGTGGGAGCTTTACAAGCGCGATCGGCCGGAGACCGCGGTTGACGAGATCGTCCGCTGGGCTACACCGGTGCATTGTTTCCAGCGGACCGCTCGCAAGGACGTCGAGGTTGGCGGTGTGACGATACGGAAAGGCCAGCGGGCCGGCCTGTTCTACAGCTCGGCCAACTTCGACGAAGATGCCTTCGACCGACCTTTCGAATTCAACGTTTTGCGCAATCCCAACCCGCACCTGGCATTCGGCGGAAACGGTGCGCACTACTGCATTGGTGCCAACCTTGCGCGAATGGAGATCAAGCTGATCTTCAACGAGATTGCCGAGCAGCTCCCGAATATCTCGACCGTCGCGAAGCCCCGTCGGCTGCGGTCGGGCTGGCTCAACGGCATCAAAGACCTGCAAGTCGCTTACCACGGGTAGCCGCATAGGATTTCGGTGTGCGCACCCACGGGTGGGCGGGTGCAGCCCCGGCTACCGACCAGGAGGCCGTCGCCCGTATCTTGGCGGCGGCCAGCGAGGCGATCGATAATCGCGGCGCCGATTTCAGCATCGCCGACGTCGCACGCACGCTGGGTGTCACACGTCAGACCGTCTATCGGTATTTCCCCAGCACCGACGCCCTGCTGGTCGCGGCGGCCACGCGAGCGGCAACGGGCTTCCTCGATCGGATGGCGGAGCACCTGTCCGGGATCACCGACCCGGTCGCAGCGGTCACCGAAGGAATCGCCACCGCACTCGAATGGCTACCTCATGACAAACACATCGGCCTGCTGCTTGCCCGCGACCACGACAACAGTTTCACCGCGGGGGTGACCTCAGATGTGGCCCTGCGCTTCGGCGAGGCGATGTTGCGACGGTTCGACGTCGATTGGGCGGCAGCGGGTTTGACCGACGACGAGGTGGCCGAGCTGGGTGAGCACTTGCTGCGCATCATCCAGTCGTTCGTCATCGATCCCGGACGGCCACCGCGGCGCGGTAAAGCCCTCCGCGATTACTTGCGTCGCTGGGTCGGTGCGGCGGTGTATCCCGTCGTGCGCAGCTGAGCTACCGAAAGCCCTCGCCCAGCGGCCGTGTCAGGGCCGTCAGATGATTTTTTCCAGCAGGTTCTTGAGCTCTTTCTGCTGCGAGGCGGTGAGTCGCTCGAGGCGCTTGTCAAACTCCCCGGACACTGCCGACATACCGCCGGTGGCGGCTCTGCGCCCGCTCGCGGTGAGCAATAGGCGGTGACGCCGAAGATCAGCGGGATCGATCTCGCGGCGCACGAAGCCCGCCGCCTCCAGTCGTTTGAGGTAGGCGGTGACCGTCGCCTTGGGCATG
Source organism: Mycobacterium sp. 1245111.1 (assembly GCF_001673405.1). Classification (GTDB taxonomy): domain Bacteria; phylum Actinomycetota; class Actinomycetes; order Mycobacteriales; family Mycobacteriaceae; genus Mycobacterium. Next base: position 213,498 of record NZ_LZLV01000136.1, read on the forward strand.
TTCAACGTCGTCGCCAATTCGGCCGGGTAGGGATGCTCGTCGATCTCGGCCAGCAGGAAAAGTTCCTTCGATTCCAAGCCCAACGAGCAGATTTCGTCCTCGGCGCAGGAGATGACCGACAACAAGACCCGGTAATTCAGGGACCAGATTTTGGCGGCGTCAGACATCGGGTTGCCAGATCGTTCAGTTATGAACTAGTTTAGTTTGGAACAAACGCATAGCTGAACAATTTACCAGAAAGACGTCATCATGCCTCTGGATCAATATGTGACACTCGGACGATCCGGCCTGCGCGTCAGCCCGCTGTGCCTGGGCGCCATGACTTTCGGTGAAGACCTGGGCTGGGGCACCAGCGTCGAGGAGTCGCAACAGATCATCGATCGGTACACCGAACTCGGCGGCAACTTCATCGACACCGCGAACTTCTACACCCGCAGCCATTCCGAGAAAATCATCGGGGACCATATCGGCCGTCACGCGGCTCGTCGCGATCGTCTGGTGATGGCCACGAAATTCAGCGGCAACCTGTATCCGGGTGACCCCAACGGGGGCGGCTCCGGACGCAAATCGGTGATCAACGCTTGCGAGAATTCCCTGCGGCGATTGCAGACCGACTACATCGACCTGTACTGGCTGCATATCTGGGATGCCAACACCCCCATCGAAGAGACGATGGCGGCGCTCGACGACCTCGTGGCCGCCGGCAAGGTTCGCTACATCGGCGTCTCGGACACCCCGGCGTGGAAGATTGCGCAGGCCAACCTGATTGCGAATTTTCACGGTTGGTCGCGCTTCATCGGCCTGCAGGTCGAATACTCGCTCCTCGAGCGCGCGATCGAGCAGGAGCTGGTCCCGATGGCCGACGAATTCGGCCTCGGTATCACGCCATGGTCGCCACTGAAGGGCGGGGTGCTGAGTGGTAAGTACACCCGGGCCAACAGCGGCGCGAGCAAAGCCGACCGCGGAGCGATGGTCGACTCGTTCCTCGACGACAAGGCCTACGCCGTGATTGACGAATTAGAGGTCATCGCCCAAGCACACGAGACGAACGTCGCGAGTGTGGCGCTGGCCTGGGTGCACGCGCAGGCCGGAGTCTCGTCGGTCATCATCGGCGCGCGCAGGCTGTCGCAACTCGACGACAACATCCGGGCTGTCGACGTGGAGCTCACCACTGACGAGCTGGCCCGGCTCAGTGCGCTCACCAAACCGAAGTTCGGTTTCCCGAACAACATGCTGGAGATGGCACCGGGCATTCTCAACGGCGGGACCAGTGTGAACGGCGCATCGGCGCCCATCTCGGAGTACGTGATGCCGAAAGGCGTTGAACCGTACTGAGATTGGCGGGCTATTCGCCCGAGTGCATCTTCAGTGCGCCCTCGACGTTGGCCTTCTTGTCTTCGCCGGCGCCCTTGGCCGCGGCCTTCTTCCGCTTCGCCACGACGCTGTCGACAGCGCCGTTGAGCGCCGAACCCAGCGGGAAGCCGAGATAGTGGGTGAGGAACACCGCCATCTCCTTGAGCTCGCTCGCGGTGAGTTCTTCGTTGAGGAGTGCGGCGTTGATCTGAATCTCGGCCAAGTCGCGGTTGCCGATCGCGGTCACCGCGGTCAGCGTCATGATGCGCTTGTCGCGCATCGACAGGCCCGGCCGGTTCCAGATGGTGCCGAACAGGTGGTCGACCGTCAGGTCGAAGTACGGGTCGCCCTCGACGTTGGGCATCTCCCAGCCGTAGACCTCGTTCATCTTGGCGAGGCCCTTGCTGCGCAGCTCGTCCATCACGCCTCCTTATCTGTATGCGGCACTCCGAGTCCGGCTGCCAACCCGCGGTAGGCCAGTTGCGCCAGAGGCAGATCGACCGACATCGATTCGCCCAGCGCCAGAGCCAGGCTCAGGTCCTTCTCCCCCAGCCCGCGGGCGTGCACGAAGGATTGATACAGAAAGCTATCCGGCTCAATGTCTTTCATGTCGTCTCGCACCATGATCGCGCCCGGTCCGCTGGTGAGAGCGTCGGTGTGGCGAACGACCCGGCCCAGTGCCTGTAGGTCCAACCCGGCCGCCTCGGCGAGCTTCATCGCCTCACACGCAGCCACGTAGGACGTGAACGTCAACATGTTGCGGACCAACTTCATTCGGGTGCCCGCGCCCGGCTCACCGGCGTGCACGACCATCGCCGCCCAGTGTTTGAAGGCCGGTTTGATCCGTTCGTACACCTCGCGGTCGGCACCCACCATGGTGGCCAGCTTGCCTTCGGCCGCCGCGGCCGCGCCACCACTGACCGGGGCGTCGACGATGTGGATGCCTTGAGGCTTGAGCTCGGCGGCCAGTTCCGCGGCCGTTGCGTCCTTGATGGTCGAGTGGATCGCGATGACCGTGCCGGGCTTGGCGTGGGCCGCCAACTCACCGACCACCTCGCGCACCTGCGCGTCGTCGAGCACCGTGATGTGGATGATGTCGGCGTCAGCGACGTCGGCGACGGTGTCGGCCAGGCTCGCGCCCTTCTCGGCCAGCGGCGTCATCGCTTCGGTCCTGATATCGTAAACCGTTACGCCGCCAGGCCATTCGGTCATCCTGGTGGCCATCGGCGCACCCATGTTGCCCAGACCGATGTAGCCGAGCTTCGGGTCGTCACTCATGACCGGATCACCTGCCCTCCGTCGACGTTGAAGATCTGGCCGGTGATCCACGAAGCCTCGTCGGACAGCAGGAACAGGCACATCCCGACCAAGTCCTCCGGTGTCCCCATCCGGGACAGCGGCAAACCCTTGACGATGTCGGCGACGATTTCCTGCGGGGTGGTGGTCCGGTTGGCCTCGGTGTCGATGGGACCCGGAGCGATCGCGTTGATCCGGATGTTCTGCCCGCCCAGCTCGCGGGACAGCTGCTGGGTCAACCCGTTGACGCCGACCTTGGCCAGCCCATAGAAGTTCGAGTACAGCCATGCGGCAGTGGATGATTGGTTGACGATCGCACCGCCGCCGCGCTTGGCCATCTTCTTGTAGACCGCGCGCGTACACCACAGCGCGCCATCGAGGTTCACGCTCATGAACTTCCGGTAGTACTCGGGGTCGACGGTGAGCAGGAAGTCGAGCTTCATGCCACCGAAGATCGCGGCGTTGTTGACCAGGTAGTCGATGCCGCCGAATTCGGCGAGCGTTTGGTCGGCCATCGCCTTGGCCGACGCGGGATCGGACACGTCGACCGGAACGCTGAGCGCGGTGCCGCCGTCGGCGGCGATCTGCTTGGCAACCCCTTGCGCCGCTTCGGCGTTGATGTCGGCCACCACGACCGCCGCCCCTTCGCGGGCCAGCGCCTCGGCGTAGGCCTGGCCGATGCCGCCGCCGGATCCGGTGACGATGGCGACCTTGTTCTCAAAGCGCCCCATGTTGCTTCCTTCCTCTGGCCGAGTGGCCACTTATTGCGCGAGAACTACGAAAGTAGGTGTCACAACTGGTTACTCGACTACTAGACCGCTGTCGCAATGGTTTTGATTTCCAGATACTCCTCGAAGCCGGCCAGACCCATCTCGCGTCCGTTACCGGATTGCTTGTAGCCCCCGAACGGCGCATCCGCGGAGTACCAGACGCCGCCGTTGACGTTGACCGTGCCCACCCGCAGCCGGGACGCGAAGCCGGCGGCACGCTCAGGGTCGGCGCTGAACACGGTGCCCGACAACCCATATGGCGAATCGTTGGCGATGCGCAACGCGTCCTCGTCGCCGTCATGCGCGATCACGGTGAGGACCGGTCCGAAGATCTCTTCACGGGCGGGCCGGGCGTCGTTGGTCAGACCGGCGATCACGGTCGGCTCGATGAAGAACCCGGTGTCACGGTCGGCGGGGCGCCCGCCCCCGCACGCGAACGTTCCGCCCTCGGCGATCGCCAGGTCGAGGTAGCCCTGCACACGATCCCGTTGCCGCGCCGAAATGACTGGCCCGCATACGGTTCCGGCATCGTTCGGGTCGCCCGGCTTGATCGAGCCCATGGTGCCCGCCGCAATGGCGACCGCCTCGTCGTACTTGGCCCGGGGTACGACGAGCCGGGTCGTGATCGCGCAGCCCTGCCCGGCGTGCATGGACGCGGTGAACGCCGAGACCGAGCAGGCGCCGTTCAGGTCCGCGTCGTCGAGCACGACGAACGCCGACTTGCCACCCAGTTCCAGGAAGACCTTTTTCAGCGTCGCCGCGGCGTCGCCCATCACGGTGCGGCCGGTGGCGGTGGAGCCGGTGAACGAGACCATGTCGACGCGTGGATCGGTGGCGAGTAGCGCACCCACACTGTGGTCGCTGGAAGTGATGATGTTGACGACGCCGGGCGGGAAATCGGTGTGCTCGGTGATGATTTCGCCGAGCACCGCCGCGCACCACGGCGTGTCCGGGGCGGGCTTCAGCACGATGGTGTTGCCCGCCGCCAGCGCGGGGCCGAGCTTGGCGAGGTTGATCTGGTGCGGGAAGTTCCACGGGGTGATCGCGCCGACGACGCCGACG
>NZ_LZLV01000137.1 GCF_001673405.1 Mycobacterium sp. 1245111.1
CGGTCATCAGGCGACCTTTCCGGCCCCGACACACCGGGGCCGATCAGGCCGTTTACACCCTTATTGCGACAGTCCCCACCAGAGCGCGTTGAAGAGCCTGCTGTAGCCACGAGCGTTTAGAAGTCGTACTCAGGAGCCGAGTATTGAGCACTCGCAGAACGTTTGGAGCAAACGCGGGGAGGCTTCAGATGCCGTCACCATCGAGGAACCCGAGCGCTTGAACAGAACTGCGCTCCACTGGCGCTAACGGTGACGCGGCTGTCGCTGGCTCTGTGTTGTCGGCGGTCTGGCGATCCGGGTGTGGATCGTGGCTTGCGGTCCACCTTTTGGCAGTCATCAACGCATGGTAGCCCTGTTCGGCGAAGGCATCGATCAACGCTGAAGCTGTTAGCTGCGTTCGGATGCAGGTAACAACCTGCAGTGGTTCGACGACGATCACGCCGGTCTCGTAGTCGAAGTTTTCGGATGCTGGCCGATCTGATTCATCCGTCATCACACACGGGATTAGCGCCGCACCGCAGCTGGTCTCCACCATGGAAAGCCAGCTGAGCCTGCAATGGCCGCGCCGTTTATTGGCTGTGATCAGTTTCCACTGGTTATCCATTGGGACCGTGATCAGATTCTTGGGTTCGGTGGCGTGGGTGATCCGCAGTCAGATTTCTGATGCGACTGCTGGCAGGCCACGATCCGACAAGCTGACCCACACCCACGACTTTGCCACCTGCGATCCTCGATAGTCTCGACGAAGCCATTGCTATCGGAGGCGGCTGTATGCAGCGCACCCACACCTTTGTGATCGACCGCAACCACCTTCGGTGGCCCCACACCGCACCAATCGACGAAACTCTAGGACCAACTCAGCACACGGCCTGCGACGGCGACTCGGCGTTGCGTCAGCGAGATTGTGGTGCTTGCCGACGGCAGTCACCAACGCGCCCCCGGGATTGTCAAGGACCGACGTGCACGGTTCCGATGGGGCATGTCTTCCCGGCACCAGCGCTGGCCTGGAGCGGTCGGTTTCCAGTCCATCGCGACGGACAAGAATGGTCGGAGCGAGTCATCGAAGGCATCCCCTGGTCGCGCAGACGTCGCTGCTTTCTGGAACGGCGATGTCACTTGTCGGTATGCAAGCTTCGCTCCCGTGTGTGCAGGTATGCGCTAGTCATGGTGCCGATCTCGTCGGCCCACTGTTGCCAGCTGAGGTTGTCAGGCCACGGTGGTGTAGCCGCTGCGCGGTACGTGGCTGCGGCGACGATGGTGTGGAATGTGAACGTTAGGGCCGCGGTTGGATCGGCACGGCCGACGTCCAGGCGATGGCTGTCGGCTGCGGCGAGAAATTGTTGAGCCAGGCTATTCGTGGTTGCCAGCGGTTGGGTTGGCGGACTGCAGGTGCGACTGTCGAGAAGCGCACTTATTACCGGGCCGGACTCGTCGAGAACCTGCCCGAGAGCGTCGGTAAATGCGTGCAATACCTCGCCCAGCGACGCACTTGGTTTCTCCAGAGCGCTGCTGATCGTGACGCGGAGTCGCTCTTGCAGATCGGCTTGGACCGCGGCAACTAGATCTTTTTTGCCAGCGAACCGCCGGTACACCATTGCCACTGATACGCCGGCCTGCTCGGCGACGCGGGCGACCGTGAATTTCGCTGTGCCGCCGTTGATTAAGACGTGCTCGGCTGCAGCCAGAAGACGTCGCAGCGATGCGCGGCTGCGCTCACGCCCAGAGTAACCTAGGTCGTTCGGCGTGGACGTGGGCGGCACGGAATGTAGCCTACTGGCGTCGGGCTGGCACGACTTAAAACCAACGCGATTCTGAGCAGCGCGTGCGATGCGATCGCGTGCCGGGAGAAGTTTGCGGCGGTCCGGTGGGCCGTCTGACCGAATCGACATGACGCCGAAGCCGAGGACGGGGCGCACAAGCGTGGTGAGGGAAAGTGTTGAAGGACCGATGTCCGATCGCGGCGCGCTGTCGTGGAATGAACGCTGGACACGTCCAGGATGTCGCCGACAGCCCGACGAAGACGTCGAAGTCCTGGTGGTGAAGCTGTGGCCGGATGACTCGTTCTCTGATGTGTTTCAAATCAGAGCCGGATACTTGCTCGCGGCTCGCGCTGAGGACGGCTTGCCGATGCCCGGCGGCCAAGAGGACCCTCTGTTTGCTGAGCTGACGGAGTTAATCTCTGCTGATTTGCGCAGAGCCGGTTTTGGCGAGTGGTAGCGGGCCAGCGTCGGCTTACGGGCAGATAGTCGTGGCCCGCCTGCGTCCGCAGAGCACGTCGTCTTGCGCAGCAATGCGATGCCCGAAAGGGGTGTGCTTTCGGGTGCGTTGACGCAATTCGCCCTGGCAGTTGACCTACTCATCGCAAGTAGGGGTGGGTACGATTAGCCGATAGCCAGTCGATAGCTGACGACTTAGCCTCGTTACCGCTTGTGAAGAACGTCGTCGGCCGTCCGTGCAGCAACCGTCTCGCCGTGACCGCGGTGGCATCTTTGTAATGCACTTCTACTCGAATCGCCCCACGCGTGAAAAAGTCTGCCCCGTCAACGATCCTGCGCCATCCGTGCGCGTCGGCGATGTCGCGGATATCTCGCCGATCACCTTCGGTGCGCTCGGTGACTGGCCCGACGAAAAGGACGTCTTCTGGTTCGAACAGGCGGACCGATCCGTCCACGTAAGTCACTGCGACAACCCGCGAGAGACCGGGCAGGGACAGTACGCTGGGGGGCTCGGCGACAAGTTTCCACGCCACATCGCCTTGACGTGACCCCCTCAACAGATATGGGGGAGCAGCGTCTAAAGCCTCATGAGCGCGCATCTGCGCCGTCTGAGACGGAGGAGGCTCGAATGTCAATTAGAGATCCTTTGGCTCATCAATGTTTTCCTCGACAGAGTTAAGCAGACTCGGGCAGGACTGGGCATGACGTGGCTCGCGCGACACCGGCCGTGACGGTTGGGTTTTCAAGTCCGCAAAGGCAGTATCAGTGGAACCGGTGATGCCTGACGGCTCAACTTGGTGGAGCATGACTTGTCCCGTTGGACGAGCATCGGCGTGCTTAGCAGACCCACCGGCGCCACGCCGAATCGAACCGAACCGCGAATCACTTCACCATGGCGACACGCGACGGTGACCGACACCCCTCTCGACGCTCGACAGCCGAATTTCGCTCGATGGCCTGATCGCGGGTCGTTTCGCATTTCAGCCATGCCTCGAGGTACCCCAGATCTTGGTGCTTGACCCGTCGCAGCATGTGTACCAACTTGGGCGCGCACCGTATTGCGCGACTCCGCAACGGCGGACGACCTCACGAATCGGCACGTAGTTTTGGAAGATAAAACCGCGCGCAAGGCGCCCGCCGGCACCACCGTTTCTGCAACTTTCTGCCCGTAAAAGTACCACGCGTCTACCGGCAACTGGCTACGCGATGTATCCGAAATACGCTGAGGCGCAAGGTGTTAGCGATATGCGATCTCAGCACCTAACCATATTTGAGACCGCTGAGCGCTACTCGGCCGTCTTGCGCACTCGCTGGCACCTCGATGTCACTGTGACGAAACGGTCGCCAAGTATCTTCGTAGCGAGGCCTGGTCGCCACGTGCACGGTCAACGGCCGCCAGGACAATCGCGAAAAGTGGACACGTCGGTGAGACAAACGGGTGTGGACATTACGTGAGACGACCCGCATCGCGGCAGTTCAGCGCATCACGCGTGGACACGGAATTTGAGAACTTACACCCGATCTCGTGCGGCCCTACCCGGAGATCCTCGAGCAGTACTCTCGCCACGTCCGCTAAGCCGGCCACCACACGACCGCTCGCCGAGGGCCGCGGGCCTGCGCAGAGCAAAAAGAGGCCGCGACACGGCCGACATCACCAGCGGACGCGGGCCCGGGCGGCACCATTCGCTTATGGCCGGCAGCCGGCGCACAGGCTGCGCGAAACAGGGGGAACCGATGTCCACATCAGCCAACGGCGACGAGCTCGGCGCGCAGGTCTTGAATCTGCTGCAGGCCAAGGATCAGCCACTGGGCAGCATCCTTCGCGCGCTCGCAGCTCAGGGCGTGTCTCGCGCGGTCGCGAGTAACACGATCGACACCCTCATCCACCAAGGTCGCATCGTCGTCACTGACCAGCGCCGCGTACAGCTGGTGCGCAACCAGCCCGCCGAGGCGGCCGGCTGATCCGGAGATGGCTGTGAGTCACCACGATGCGGGCCTTGTTCTGCCCGTGCACTATCGCGACGACAACCCCACGTCAGGTCAGCTCGGTCAGCTGTGTGACCACGCCGGCACGGGGGACATGGCCGCCGGCTGCCCACGCGGGTGCGCCGGCGCGCGCTCTCACTATGCGAACGATGGTCATCCCGGCTGCTCCGACGACTGCGGCGGCCACTCGTGACGACGTCGATTCCCGAAGCGCGTCTGGTGGAGTTGCGCCGCGAGGGCAACGCCCAGGTGCAGCGTTTCGTCGACCCCGATGTGATCGCGCGCTGCATCGAGGTCCTGGACCGTCGCGGTGAGCTCTGGGCGGCCGCTGTCCTCGGCCGAGATCTTGTGCGGCGCAGCCTGATCCGCGCCGGTCGGCCGTATCTGCGGGCTGGCGAGGACTACACCCTCGTCGCCGCTGACCGTGTGGAAACCGATTGCGTGGCCGAAGTTATCTGGAAGGCCGGCCAGTGAAAACGTGGACGTTCGTCGGGCATTGGGACAACGACGAGATCGTGGTCGAGCACATCGTCGAAGGCGTTCACGAAGATAAGCGGATCGACACCGGCTTCTGGGAGCAGGGCCTTTTCGCGGCCCCCGCGGCGGGGGAGACGGTCGAGCAGGCAGAGGCGGCCTTACGCGCCGAGTACGAGTCCTAGGTGCGCGCGAGGATCACGCGGAGATGAGCGAGATAGGTGGATCCGCGGGGCGCTGCCCGTGGGCTTGCGCGGATTACGCTGTCGCGCTCTCAGGCTGATGACTAGGCAGCAGCTGCGCGAACAGTAAAAGCACGACGCCAGTACCAGGCCCGGTGTCGCCAGATTTCCATGATTCAGGCAATGCGGTGAGGTGATGGCCCTGGATCAGCCACTCGTCTACTGCGGTGAAGACTTCAGGCACCGAGCAGTGCAGTTGCGTTTCGCAGACGATCGTTTCGACGATGTCAGGGTCGGGGTCGTCATCCCAAAAGCGAGTCTCTTCGCGGATGAGCGTCGCGCAGAAGCAGCCCTGAGGCTCCTCTTGGTAGACCTCGCACTTCATGGTGACCGTGACGTCGACATCCCGGCCGACGAGATCATGACCGTGAACGGCCGCGGGTGACCTCTTGGTTGTCTCGTTCATTCCAGCAGCGCCTTCTTAAACGTCTGTATAACCCGACCACACATTCATACCAGTATAGATCTGACCCACGCAACAGTAACTCAGATGAATACCTTGATCGGGGAACAGGCCGAGACAGTAACCTCCGCACTACTTCTATAGTAATGTCAGTGTACGAAACCGGCCGCGATATGAAACGAGAGTACATTGACACGTTCTCTTGAAGCAGAGCCAGTCGCCGACAGTGACGCGGAAACACCATGCGACTCCGAGCTCTCGGTCAAACTCAATCGCCTCTTCGAGACTATGCGCCGGCCCAATGAGCCACACCTTTCCAACGCCGCGGCCGCCGAGGCGATCGCCAGGCAAACAGGTGTGTCGATCAGCGCGGCCTACCTGTGGCAGCTCAGAAATGGACTCAAGACCAACCCGACTGTCACCCACCTCCGCGCGATCGCAAAGTACTTCGGCGTCAACGCCTCCTACCTTCTTGACCCGGGAGTGGACCCAGCGATCGACGCGCAACTCAGCCTCCTGGCAGCACTGCGCGACTCTGCCGTCAGAGACCTGGCGCTGCGTGCCTCCGGCCTGAGCGCGGCCGGCCTCAACAGCCTGGCAGCGATGATCGACCACGTCCGTGAGCTCGAGCAGCTGCCACCCATCGAGTAAGTAACCGCTGTCCGCTGATTGATCAGCAGACCCAGCGGGAAAGATAGGCGATCGACAATGCGCAGTAGGACCGCGTGCCGGCAGTGTAGTACGCATTGGTCACGGGCCGTTTAGGGTTCCTGACATGTCGCCCAACGTCGGACGCGATGAGCTCAGGTCGGCGACGGCGTCACGCGCCCGCATGCCTACCGTTATGACGCGCGTGATCGTCGGTGTGCTCACTGTGGCGGCAGTGCTGTGCGGATGTTCTCGATCGGTGCCGGGCCAGGCGCGGGCGATGTCGGCTCGTGACAGGTCAGCACCGTTAGTCTCCCCCGCCGATCTGAACCATCTGCTCCTCGACGACACCCGGGTCCAAACCATCATGGGAACCTCCGGTGTGGTGACCGTCCGGCGCTACAGCACCATCACCCCGTCACGGGGCGAGTCATATTCTGATCCCGGGTGTTCTTCAGCGGTGTGGAACACGATGTTCCCGGTCTATGACGGTGCGGGCTACACCGGGGTGGCCGGACGCTGGGTCGAAGAACCCAAAGATGGGCCACACCACATCGACCAGGCAGTGGTGTCCTTTCCGAGCGCTGACGCGGCAACACGATTCGTCATCCGGATTTCTATGACCTGGCAGCGCTGCGCCAACACTCAACTGCACACCTCAGACCCGCCGCCATCTCAGGCCACCCAGTGGTATGACATCGGCTATCCCCAACTCTCTGGTGATATTTCGACAGTTGTCGATCACCGCGAGGGCGACACCGGTCTGGTAGAGACCCGCGCAATCACCTCACGCTCCAACGTCGTCATCGACGTCGACACCGAAGGCGCCGCCATGTACGCCCAGCAAGCAACCACACTGATCTCCGCCATCGCCGACAACATCCCCCACTAGCCGTGTGGTGGTGGCGCGCGATCAGGAGTCGGTAACGGGCGACAAAACGGTCGACGCCGAGCTCGCGACACTCAATGGGACTGTGCGGACTGTAAACTAGGCGCCCGGTGCCGAAAAGCGCGACCGCCGTGCAACTTTGGACGCGCCTGGTGAGAGCGGCCGCAGCCCCCCAAAGGAACACCCGTGGCGCGAGCCAGGATCCTGACCCTGGATTCTAGGCCCGCGCCCGGTGTCTAATCAGCGCGAGTGACGCCGGCCGAGCCGCAACCCAACACAGAACGCGGCAACGACCAACAACTCACTCACGATGGCCAGAAGAACTACAGCGAGTAGCACTAGGTGTTCAACCATTTCCTTCTCCTCGAAGGAATGCGCACCCCAGCCTGCGGATGCGCGCCGAAAAAGGAGAAAGGGCAAAGGATCTCGGACCCTTACGGGCAGACGAATGCCCGGGCCGCACAGGCTATGCGCCCGCCGCCTGACCATGCCGTAACTCACCACGATGACGGCCGACTAGGCCGCTTCGAGATCCGCCATCCATTCTACGGTCTGCGCTTGGCAGTGGTGTCCGCCAATTCCAGCGAGCCCAGCCCACCGAGCTGGTCCGGAGTTTCCCTCCTCGGTTCGGTGTCGGAGCCAGCGTGCGTCCCTCGCCGCTCATAGGTTTCGAGCGACCCAACAAAAGCTCAGCCCCGCCGCGTCGACCGATTCCGGCAAACGAAAGCAGAGACCCCGCACATGAAGACAATCAGCAACCTGGCGCTCGGCCGGCAGCGCAGCGTCACCTCCAACGCCGTGACGTTCCTGCCCGGAGACCTGGTCAACACCCGACTGCACACCGAATACCTATCGGCCACCGTGCTCTCGAGGTACCCGACATGGCCACCCTGGTGTTGCGAACCTACCCACAGGGCGCGCAACCCGTCGACGGCACGTACGACGCCGACTACTGGTACATCGTTCAAGGCGTCGACGAAACCGCCTCCGAGGCCTGCACCCGCCGGCTCAACCACCGTGAACTCATCCGCTGAGACCAGCCCGGAAAAGTCGCTGTCGAAACGTGTCGGAACAGCTAGGTGAGTTGAGGCGGGCATTGACTCTGGGCATGAGCACGGAGCTGAGCCAGACGCCGCCACCGGCGGGGAAGCGTCACCGTCCCCGGAGCCTCGTAGTGCGGAAAGCTGCTGCCGCAACTGCGGTGACTGCCAGCAAGCTAACGGGCCGGCCAGTCGACCCACGGGTCCAGGCCCTCGTCGACGAGCCCTAACTCGTCCGGGCATGAACGCGGGGGGCCCGGCGATCGAGGGCCTCGTGTTGGCGGTGCGTCCCGCCTACGCTGACCCCGCCGTCAGCCTCGTGTCGCGCCATACCCGTCTCGGCGTCTGAAAAGTCTGCGGCGCAATGCATTTGATATCTCGCGCGTTCTGCGGATGCGCTAGAACTGGCGGTGACAGTGCTAATCGCTGCATTTTTTAACGCCCGACACGCCTCAGACTTAAACACTAGTCAGTATGAGGGGCTAGCCTGGAGTTGTGTCAACTGGAGATGCTTCTGCACCGCGCGCGACCCGCGGCCGCAAGTCGCGCGCCGAGCGGCAGGCCTACACCCGCCGTCGAGCTGCCCGCACCGCGTCCGCCGGCCGCCACCGCCGGCGATGGACGATCGACGACGCGCGGACCGCGTTGGATACCGGCCTGTCGGTGCCCGAGGCCGCCCTGCGGCTCAGCCGAACTGCGGCGGCGGTGGAGGGTCTGCGGGCCAAATGGCGCCGGGGATCGTTGCCGGCGGCGCTGGCCGATCAGCTGCCGCCCTATCAGGTGACGCTCTCAGACGACGCGGTATGCGCAGCTACCGAATTGGGTTCAGAAGGAGAGCAGCAGTGAGCAGCGACGGTCCGAGTTTCCTGGTAACCCCCGAGGGGTCCTATTTGGTACGTGATGGACGCGAGGCGGACGACGTGTTGCTACTCCTGACCGAGTGCTACGCAGATCGGGTCGCCGAGCCCTTGGTCGCGCTGTCGCGCCAGCAAGTGGCGGCACGCCTGGGCCGCGGGTTGCCGGCTGATTTCCCGCCGGCCGACGTGGTTGCCGGCGACCCCAATCAGAGCCGGACTCGGCTGTGGTGGGAGTCCTCAGTCCAGCGGTATTTGCGCGAAAAAGCCGCGCCGGCAACAGAAGTTGACACGCCCGCAGAACAGGGCCACCCCGGTGACGATACCCCGGCACCCGAGGAGCAGGACATCAACGATTGGCCGTTGAAGTCCCGGCAATGGACCGATGTCGATTTGAGCGGAGTCGACCAGCGCGTCCTGCTGGCGGGCAGCCGCGGTCTGGTGTCTCCGTCGGGAGTGGTGAAGTCAGGCCCGTTGCGCCGCCCCGAACGCCTCGGGGAGGTGGTGTGTAACCGCAAGTGGGCCACGCCTGCCGGCGGCATGTCACCGCAGATTTGGATTACGCCAGAAGCGTTGGACGTCATCGGATTCCCGATCGATGGCCTTCGTGAAGACCAATTGGTGGAAACCATCGGAGATTTCTTCGGGTGCACCGTTGGCTTCCACCAGTCCGGTTGGTTTGCCTGCGAATTCGACTCCGCCGTGTTCGGTGGCGACTCACGCAAAGCCGACATCATCTTGATGCCGTTTCTCGCGCTCGACCCCTCCACGGCCCGCCCCCTAGACCGGGGCATGGCCGGGATTCAGGGGGATGCCTCCGAGTTGCCCGACGACGAAGATGGCGCCATTCATCTACTGGGGGACCGGATCGCGTGGCTATACAGCATGGAGGGCTGCCTGCCGGCGCCGCGGTGGACGATGGTGGGCGCTCAACTGCTGGACGTGAAAACCCGTAAAGCTAAGCCGAAAACGAAGAGCGGCGGCGGTCCTGCGCCGGAGCTGAAGATCTCACTGCTGCCCGCCGAGATCAGTTCGACGGGACGGCTAACCAATCAGTGGTGGATTCAAGAGGGTGTGGAAGCGGTCGGCGAGGTCGACGGCAGAGAGGCGACCCGGCCGGGCGCGAAGATCAAGAAGACCAAGCACCGCTCGCGCGGCCAGACCATCGACGTCGAGCTCGATCAGCAGGCCGCCTACCTGCCCTCGGCCGAGGGCCTGTACCTCGGATTCGGCACGCCTGGCTGGGTCGAGCCCGACCCGAGTGTGTTCAACGACCCCCGGCCGCCATTCGGGATCTATCAAGTGACAACCCCGGCGGGTAACGATCTCGACCTGCATCGCAAACTGCCGCTGCCGCACCCGTTGATGAGCTGGGAGGAACCCGCGACGTGGTGGGCGACGACGGCCGATGTCCGGCATCTGACCGCGGCCGCGGAGTTGGGTGGCGCCGGCATCGCATGGGCCGAGCTCGACCTCGAGGCGGCCTGGGTGTGGCCCGAACAGCACCAGTGGCTCAAAGGATTTGGTCAAGAACTGCGTAGCAAGCGCATCGAGGCAGTCAAGAGCGGTCGCGACGACTACGAGGAAATGACCAAGGCCATCTACACCAGCACCTTGGGAAGGATGTCCGCGCTCGGCGACACCGCCTGGAAACACCCCTACTTCAAATACACCCAGCCCGCGTGGTACGCCTCGATCGAGGCCGTCACCCGCGCCCGCGCGATGAAGTACGCGGTCCGCATCGCCCGTGACCACGGCCAATACCCGATCGGCTGGTGGGCAGACGCGTGGTTTTACCGCGTGCCCGCTGGGTTCGACATCAGCCAGCTCGAGGACCCACTGCGCGATGGTGTGCGTACCAACGGCAGCTACCGCATCAAAAACGTCGACTACCCGGCGTCTGACACATGAGGTTCGCCAGGATGGCCGAGGAACCCGGCCCACCCTCACGCGGGTTCCAAGACTGCTTCAACGACCTCGTCGATCGGCGCCAACGTGAACTTGGCTCAGCGTGGGACTCAGTGAACCGGCGGAGCCGGCGCGCAGAAGCCGCGCGTCGAGCCCGTGAAGAAATCGCGCGTCGTATCGAGGTGCGCGGCGGCCGGCGCTACGCGGCCTCCACCATCGCCCGGTGGGCGGCACGAAACCATTGGCCGCCCGGCGTCGAAAACTTCTGGCTGGAACGCTGGGCCACCATCGACCGCGCCGGCGGGCTCGCAGCGCTGGCCCGACAGCTGGGGTCAACCGTCGCGCGAGTCAAAACCTGGCGAGACTCCAAAGACCCCAGCGCCCCACCACCGCGGCCGGTCACCCCGAAACGCCCCGGCGAGCCGACACGCATCGGCGTCGTGGTCAACGGTGACGCCTGGGTCGGCACCACCAAGATCGAGAAGAAGGTGCCCTGGCTGCCCGATCAGACATACCAAGAACTCACAGTCGAGGCCGACTCCGGGATCCTCGAAGCCTGGTTCGCCGACAACCAAGACGAACTCAAAGACCTTCTCGGCCCGGTCATCGCCGACCAAGTTATCTCTGACTGGCACTCGGCGAACTTCTACGACGTCGCCTACACGGTCACCGAGATCATTCTGTTCCTGCCAAACCTCGACGACTAGCTGTGCTGTGTCATGACGGTGGTGGCGCGGGAGCGAATTTGGTAGCAGCGCTTAGGGGGAACTGATTATGGTCGAGTACGTGCTCGCGGAGGGTGAGGACGCGTCTTGGATCACCGCCGCGATTTACGCGGTCCTGTTCACTGGCGGGGGTATCGCGCTGATCGTTGTCGGTATTCGCCGCCGACTCGCGCGCGCTCGTTGGCAACGCGACGACGACCAACGCCTGCTGCGTCCGGGCGGTGCGGCGGAATCCGACGATGATCGCCCGCCGGCGAAACTGCCCGGCGGGGCCTGGCTCATCGCTGCGGGTGCGGTGATGCTGGTTATCTGGCTTGGCCACGTGCTGCACGTCGTGGCGACCCTGCACCTGAACGGGACGATCTGACCGAATAAGTAAGTCGGACCGACCCCCTCCCCGCCCCATCACACGGGCGGGGAGGGGGTCGTTATTCAGTTGCGGGCGTGCATTTTTCGCTGCAGCGCTTCGCCAGTTTCTGTCGGTGGGGGCGGTTAGGATTGACCTGTCAGTAAGAGCGCCGCCGGGGTGCTTTACGCGATATCACGAGGAGCTTTCATGGCGCACGAGCTAGATTCAACGAACAATGTGGTGAGTTTCGCTGCCCGCAAGAGCGGATGGCATCAGCTCGGTCAGGTCATCGGTCACGCGATGACGGCCGAGGAGGCGCTCAGAGAGGCGCACCTGGCGGACTGGGACGTGCGCAAGATGCCGCTGCAGGTTCCCCTCGAGCCCAAGATCACGGAGGACGGCGTCACGGTCCGGCCGCCGCTGGAGGTTCCAGCGACGTTCGCCACAGTGCGCACCAACCCGATCACGAAAGAGCTCGACGTACTCGGCGTGGTCGGCCACAAATACACGCCGGTCCAGAACGAGGCGTCCTGCGAGGTTCTGAATGCCCTGACCGGGGAGTCCGGCGCGGTATTCGAGACCGCGGGCGCCCTGCGGATGGGCCGCGAAGTGTTCGTGACGATGAAACTGCCGGAGAGCATGACTTTCGAGGGCAAGAACGGGGTGTCCGATCGCACTGAGTGGTTCCTGGCGGCGCTGAATTCGCACGATGGGTCCTCACGCTTTCGACTGCTCCTTACGCCCGTCCGCATCGTGTGCGCCAACACCCAGAGCGCAGCGATCGGAGCGGCCCGAGCGTGCTACGGCATCAGCCACACGAGTAGCGCTAAGGTGGCAATCCAGGAGGCACGTGAGGCGCTGAAGCTGAGCTGGCGCTACATCGATGCTTTCGAGACCGAGGCAGCTCACTTGTACGCCACCGCAATGGATGTCGGGCAAGTTCAGCGCTTCGCCCGCCAGCTGTTCAAGGTCGAACAGGCCGACTCCGAGGTCGCAGAGCGCAAGCGCGC
>NZ_LZLV01000138.1 GCF_001673405.1 Mycobacterium sp. 1245111.1
GGGCCGAAGAGGTGATTGTGGTCGGCTACCTGCTCACCCGATTGGGTCAGTTGGGCGTCGGGCCGCGCGCGGCGCTGGTCTGGTCGAGCCTGCTGCGCGGTGCGTATCACCTCTACCAGGGCTTCGGTGCGGGACTGGGCAACATCGCGATGGGCTTGGTGTTCGGGTATGCCTGGCAGCGCACCGGCCGGCTGTGGCCGCTGGTGATCGCGCACGGTTTGATCGACACCGTGGCGTTCGTCGGGTATGCGCTGCTGGCCGGTCACCTGCGGTGGCTGTATTGACGACGGACGATCAGCGCCGCGCGCGGCCCGACGCCCAACTGACCCAATCGGGTGAGCAG
The DNA here is from genome assembly GCF_001673405.1 of Mycobacterium sp. 1245111.1. Lineage (GTDB taxonomy): Bacteria > Actinomycetota > Actinomycetes > Mycobacteriales > Mycobacteriaceae > Mycobacterium. The sequence goes on from NZ_LZLV01000138.1 coordinate 344, forward strand.
GTAGCCGACCACAATCACCTCTTCGGCCCAGCCGTCGGCAAAGGCGGTGAGCGCCAGCATCGGGACCCGCCACCAGGTTTCGCCCAGGCCGGACGGAACGACGGAGGCGTTGATGTGCAGGGCGCGTGCCGCCAGGTAGAGAGCCAGACCGGGCAGCCCGATCAGGGCGGCCAGTCCGACACCGCCGAGTAGGTCGGGGCGCCAGCGGAACCGGGCCAAACCGATGCCGGCAGGTGGTAACCCGGTGCGCCACAACAGGTATAGCCCCAGCGCCCCCCAGGCGATCAGCTGCACGACGACCGTGGTGTTGAGGCCGAGATCGATCAGGTCGAAGTAGGACCGCTTGGGGTTGAGGGGAATTCGCTGTGCGCTCAGACCCCGCAGCACGGAATCCGCGAGCTGCAACGCCGCGGTGATGGCGCTGAGGCCGAACGTCACGCCTAGCACGATCGCGAGCTCGACGCGCAGCGACCTGCGTTCGCTGTCGCTCAGGGGCGCACCCACCCCGACACGGTAACCGGCGGTGGGCGAGGTTCAGTCCTGGCGGGCGCGCAAGCCGTTCACGAACGGGCAGCCCATCAGCATCCGGATCGCCTTGCCCAGCCCGATCACGTCATCGACGGGGGCTCGGAACGGCAGCCGGACGTCGCGGTCGCCCTCGGCGCTTTCCACCCGCAGGCGCATCCCGTAGCGGTCGATGCCGAGCGGGCGGATGTCGCCGCGCCGCAGCCGGGCCGGCAGCCGGGAGGCCAGCCGCGCGACCACGTCGCGGTGGGCGGTGTCGAGATGGCGGATCCAGCAGGATTCGAACGCGCAGAACGGGTCAGGTCGCGCGGCCAGCAGCGCCGCCGAGTCGACGGCCTCGGCGCCGGTGGCGTCGGTGACCACCACCGACTCGATCTCCAGCCTGGCCAGCAGGTACTGCGTGTCCCCGGCGGCGACCGGGCCGGACTCCGGTGTGCGGACCTGAAGCAGCGACGGATGAGGGTGCTCGGCGGCAATCAGGTCGAGCATCTCGCGCACCTCGGCCGACGGCACCTGATGCAGAAGACCGCGGATCCACACCAGCGAGCGCACCGGTTCCCGTAGCGGCAGCGGCGCGTAATCGGCCAGCTCGAGCACGGCCTGCACGCCGTCCGCGTCGCACGTCGCGGGCACGAGGACGGCGAACGACCCGTCGGCAAGCAGGTGATGCAGGGGAGTGGAGAGGGGCTCGGCGCTGTCGACTGCGAGCAGCGCGCCGCCGGCGCGGACGCAGGTGCTGCGGATCCGTTCGGCTGTCGTCGGCGCCGGGCAGTGAGCGAGTGTCATCGGTGACCGTCCTTGTAAGTGAGGTAAGCCTTACTTAACTAAAGACGATCGGGCGGCGCAAGGCCTACGACCCGATAGGGTTGTCGGTCGTGGCCAGCATCGCGTATCTCGGTCCGGCGGGGACCTTCACCGAAGCGGCGCTGCTGCAGATGACCGACGCCGGCTTGGTGCCGCCGTGTCCGGCGGATGCCTGGCAGCTGATGCCGGTGGACAGCACCACTGCCGCGCTCGACGCGGTGCGCGGCGGTGTGGCGCACTTCGCCTGCGTGCCGATCGAGAACTCGATCGACGGCTCGATCATGCCGACACTGGACAGCCTGGCGATCGGGAGGCCGCTGCAGATCTTCGCCGAGCTGACACTCGACGTGGCGTTCAGCATCGCCGTCCAACCCGGGCGCACCGCCGCCGACGTTCGCACGCTGGCCGCATTCCCGGTCGCGGCCGCGCAGGTGCGGCACTGGCTGGCGGCCAATTTGCCTGCCGCCGAACTACATCCGGCGATCTCCAACGCCGACGCGGCGCAACAAGTCGCCGATGGACTGGTCGACGCCGCGGTGAGCTCTCCGCTGGCCGCCGCGCACCGGGGCCTCTCGACGCTGGCCGAAGGCGTGGTCGACGAGGCCAACGCCCGTACCCGCTTCGTGTTGGTCGGCCGGCCCGGCCCGCCACCGGCCCGAACCGGCGCCGACCGCACGTCGGTGGTGCTGCGGATCGCCAACACCCCGAGCGCGCTGGTCTCGGCCCTCACCGAGTTCGGGATCCGCGGTATCGACCTCACCCGCATCGAATCCCGGCCCACCCGAACCGAATTGGGCACCTACGTGTTCTTCCTGGATTGCGTCGGCCATCTCGACGACGACGCCGTCGCCGAGGCGCTCAAGGCCTTGCATCAGCGGTGCACCGACGTGCGCTACCTAGGCTCCTGGCCGACGGGCGACATGGCCGGGGCGCCGCCGCCGCAGCTGGACGACGCCGCGCGCTGGCTGGACGCGCTGCGCAAGGGGACGGCGCCGTGAGCGGTCGGCTGGTCTTGGTGCGGCACGGGCAGTCGTTCGGCAACGTCGCCAAGCGCCTCGACACCCGTCCGCCCGGAGCCGAGCTGACGCCGCTGGGCCGTGAGCAGGCGCGCGACTTCGCGAAGGCACTGCCGGCGCCGCCGGGCCTGCTGTTGCATTCGGTCGCGACACGCGCCATCCAGACCGCCGAAGAGATCAGCGGCGTGGTCAACGTGCCAGCCCGCGAGGTCACGGGCATCCACGAGGTCCATGCCGGCGACCTGGAAGATCGCAGCGACGACGCTGCCGTCGACGAATTCCACGCCGTCTACGACCGCTGGCTCAGGGGCGAGCGGGACATGTCGATGCCCGGCGGGGAAAACGCCAACCAGGTGCTCGACCGCTACCTGCCGGTGCTGACCGAGCTACGCACCCGCTACCTCGACGACGACAGCTGGACCGCGGACATCGTCGTCGTCAGCCACGGGGCCGCGATCCGGCTGACTACTGCGATATTGGCCGACGTGCCAAGCAGTTTCGTGATCGACCATCATTTGGCCAACACCGAGTTCGTGGTGTTGACGCCGCGTGGCGACGATGGCTGGGGCTGCGAGCAGTGGGGTACCCGGCTGCCGCCGTTCGCTCCGGTGGCGGACCCGGTGGAGTCGACCGCCGACCCGATGGGCTGACGGGTCTAGCCTGCCAGGACGGCCGGCGAATCGATGTGCGCACAGTCGCAGCCGACGGCGTCGCAGTCGACAACGAACGTGTGCGGCAACAACTCTGGGCTGGTGCAATCCTGGTCGGTGCATTCCGAGCGATGCAGCCAGTGGTGGATGAGCGTTCCGTGGCAGTGCTCCAGGCCTGCCCGGCAGTCGCGGCAGTCGTTGTTCATGGGCCGTTTGTAGCACCGATCGCCGACAGATCCGCGGTGCCGCGCCCGCGCTAGTTCCGTGAAACAGAAACTACGGCTGTGCCGTGGCAGGAAGTGACGACCCTGGCTTCAGTTTCACGATCGCGGTGTCAGGCCCAACCGAGTTCGTGCAACCGCTCGTCGTCGATGCCGAAATGGTGGGCGATCTCGTGGATCACGGTGATCTTGACTTCGTCGACGACTTGCTCGTCGTCCTCGCAGATTTCCAGCAGCGCGTCGCGGTAGATCGTGATGGTGTCCGGCAGCGATCCGGCGTAGTGCGAGTCGCGTTCGGTCAGCGCCACGCCCTCGTACAAGCCGAGCAGCTCGTCGTCGTCGGGGTGCCGGTCGGCGACCAGGACCACGACGTTGTCCATCACGGCCGCCAACTTCGGCGGGACGAGATCGAGCGCGTCGGACACCAGTTCGTCGAACCGTTGCGGATCCATCCGAACGGCCACGGCGCTACGGCCCCGGCGCTGGTGGAGGTGGTGGCGGCGGAGGAGGTTCCGGCGCGGGGGGAGGAGGTGCCTGTGCGCCACCCGGAGGCGGACCCCCAGGAGCGGCTGAACCTGCCGCCGATCCCGACCGGACCGACCCCGCCGGACACCCATGGCGGTGGGGGCGCGTCGTCGACCGGATCGAATGGCTCGTCGAATGCGACGGGACCGAGCGGGACGTCGGGTGGATCGAGCAGCCAACGCCAGGGCAATCAGCACCTGCCGGGCCAGGCGCCGGCGCCGCAACCAGCGTCGCCCAGCCACCGTTGCCCAGGGTGGCGCCGATGCTGCAGGCCACCTGACGGCTGCCGGCCGACCAGCTCGGCAGCGACAGCGTGCTGTAGATCAGCGTGAGCGTCGTGCTGCGCAGCTGCACCGGAGCGAGGTAGGCGTCGGTCAGTTTGGTGCAGGAGTCCTTGATGAAGCCGTCCTGCTCGGGCTCGGGCGGCAGGCCTTCGGGGAACCGGGCGAGCAGGTTGACCGTGCCTGTCACTTCCATTGCGTGTGGTGCTACGCAGTCGACCGGGACGTCGGTGGGCTGGTTGGTGGCGGGGTCGATGCCCAGGCAGGTGCCGTCGGGCCACACCTTGGACTGGTCGACATCGGCGACCTTGCCCTTGTAGGCGACCTGCTGGTTGCCCGCGCCCGGCAACTGCAGACCGCACAGCATCCGACGCTCGCCGAACTGCCGCCACGCTTTGTCGCCCGACCACAGCATGCTGATGACGAATTTGCTGTTCGGATCGAACTTGGCGCCGAGGTAGCGGCGCACCGACGACTCGCACTGCTCCTGGCTGATCTGCTCGATACGGGTGGCCGTGGGCGGCGGGGCGGAGGGGCCGTACTCCGAGCCCGGGAAGGTGCGCATGTCGATCGACTCGCTGACTTCGAAGCGGTGCTCGTCTTTGCAGTCGACGATGGTGGCGGCCTCGGGCATCCGGTCCGGCCACATCAGGCAGTTGCCGCTGGCCGCGCGGTTGAATGCGTCGTTGCCCTTGGCGCCGGTCGGCGGAACGGGGTCGATGTAGCCGGCCAGCCGACCCGGGCCGCCGCCGATCGGCAGCGCGGTGACCAGGCCGGCGATCAGCAGGCCGCCCAGCGCGGTGAGCAGCAGCGCCCGCCGGGTCGCCGAGGCCTGCAGTGTTCCGTTGAGTGAGTCGAACCACCCGACGCGCGGCAGCCGACGCCGAGGGGCGGCGTCCTCGGACGCTGGTGCCTCAGCGGCGTCGTGCTCGTCGCGCTCGAGTAGGTGCCACATCGCCTCCATTCTGACAGGCGATCCCTGGAACGTGACGGCTGTTACAGAAGTGAAATGGTTGCTGGATGGGCGACGCGCACCAAGTAGGGTTCTAGGCCGTGATCGACCTGAAGTTGCTCCGGGACAATCCCGATGCGGTGCGCGAGTCGCAGACGAAGCGGGGCGAAGACCCGGCGCTGGTCGACACGTTGCTGGCGGCCGACACCGCGCGCCGCTCCGCGATCGCCACCGCCGACTCGCTGCGCGCCGACCAGAAAGCGGCCAGCAGGAAGGTCGGCAAGGCGTCGCCTGACGAGCGGCCCGCGCTGCTGCAGCAGGCGAAGGACCTCGCCGACGAGGTCAAGGCGGCGGAGGCGCAGCAAGCCGAGGCGGAGACGGTGTTCACCGCCGCGCACATGGCGATCTCGAACGTGATCATCGACGGCGTCCCCGCCGGCGGGGAGGACGATTACGCCGTCCTCGACGTCGTCGGCCAACCGACCGCGATCGACAATCCCAAGGACCACCTCGAACTCGGCGAAGCCTTGGGCCTGCTCGACATGGAACGCGGCGCCAAGGTCTCCGGTTCGCGGTTCTACTTCCTCACCGGCCAGGGCGCGCTGCTGCAGCTGGGGCTGCTGAACATGGCGATCCGGTTGGCCGCCGACAACGGCTTCGTCCCGATCATCCCGCCCGTGCTGGTGCGTCCGGAGGTGATGTCGGGGACCGGATTCCTCGGCGCGCACGCCGACGAGGTGTACCGCGTCGAGGCCGACGACCTGTATCTGGTCGGCACCTCGGAGGTGCCGCTGGCCGGCTACCACGCCGGCGAGATCCTCGACCTCTCAAACGGCCCCCAGCGCTACGCCGGCTGGTCGTCGTGCTTTCGCCGCGAGGCCGGCAGCTACGGCAAGGACACCCGCGGCATCATTCGGGTGCACCAGTTCGACAAGGTCGAGGCCTTCGTCTACTGCGACCCCGCCGACGCCGAGGCCGAACACGAGCGGCTGCTCGGTTGGCAGCAGGAGATGCTGGCCCGCATCGAGGTGCCCTATCGGGTAATCGACGTTGCCGCAGGCGATCTCGGCTCGTCGGCAGCGCGCAAGTTCGACTGCGAGGCATGGGTGCCGACCCAGCAGGCCTACCGCGAGCTGACCTCGACGTCGAACTGCACGACCTTCCAGGCGCGGCGGCTGGCCACCCGCTATCGCGACGAGAACGGCAAGCCGCAGATCGCGGCGACGCTCAACGGCACGCTGGCCACCACCCGCTGGCTGGTCGCGATTCTGGAAAACCACCAGCGGCCCGACGGCAGCGTACGGATTCCCGCCGCGTTGGTGCCCTTCGTGGGCACCGAGGTGCTCGAGCCGTCGTAGCCGCGCTCAGGCGTCGATCGACTCGCGCGCCGAAGCCGTCCGGTGCTGACGCTCGATGGTGGCGAAGTAGAACGCGAACGCGAACGCGAAACTGGTGAACAGGCTGGAGACGAAGTACAGCCACGGCCGCCGCAATCCGCGACGGTATCCGTCGACAATCGTAAACAGCGGCAGCAGAACAACATTGGCAATCGTGTAGTCCTGGCTCGCGGAGCTGGCGGCCGGGTTGGTGAACATCAGCCGCACGTATTCGGCCCAGCTGCCATGTTGGCCCCACAGCGGGTTTGTCGAACCCTGCGAATACTCCTGCACGAAGCGGATATTGAAGTACCAGCCCAGGACGACCGACGCGATGCCGATGACGTAGTACAGCGCCTCCAACGGCGAGAACAGGGCGCCACCGCCGATCCGGGAGAAGACCTGGCGGTTGGACGTGACGATCCAGGTGATGACGGCGAGGCCGAGGATTGCGTGGGTGAGAAGCGAGACCATCGCCGCAGTCTCACCCCGGCAGCGAAGTTTTGTCAATATTGACATAACGGATTCTGGGGTAATTTGCAGAGATGATTCGGCCGGCGCAGACCGCGCGCAGCGAACGCACCCGCGAGGCGCTGCGGCAGGCCGCGTTGGTGCGATTTCTGGCCCAGGGCGTCGAGGGCACCTCGGCCGAGCAGATCGCCGCGGACGCCGGCGTCACGCTACGCACCTTCTATCGGCATTTCTCGTCCAAGCACGATCTGCTTTTCGCCGACTACACGGGGTTGAACTGGTTTCGGGCGGCGTTGAACGACCGGCCGGCCGGCGAATCGATCATCGACTCGGTGCAGGCCGCGATCTTCGCGTTCCCGTATGACGTTGACGCCGTTACCAAGATCGCCGCCTTGCGCGATCACGAGATCGACCCGGGCCGGATCGTTCGCCATATCCAGGATGTGCAGGCCGACTTCGCCGACGCCATCGTCACCCAGTTGCAACGGCGCAGTGGTGTGGCCGATCCGACCTTGGACGCACGGGTGCGCTTTGCCGTCACCGCGCGATGCATCGCCGCTGCCGTTTTCGGCGCGATGGAGGTCTGGATGGTCGGCGACGACCGCTCGCTTGGCGAGCTGGCCCGCGTCAGCCACCTCGCATTGGAGACGCTGCGCGGCGGCATCAACGGGGCATGGTCGGACGAAGTTTCGTCATAATTGACAAAACTTCCCATCCCTGCCAACCTGCTCAGCAGAGCGGAAGGCGGAGAGATGACTGACTACGACGCGATCGTGATCGGTGCCGGACACAACGGGCTGGCAGCGGCCGTGCTGTTGCAAAAGGCGGGCCTGCGAACGCTGTGCCTGGAATCGAAGCTGTACGCGGGTGGGATGGCGTCCACCGTCGAGCTGTTCGACGGTTACCACTTCGAGATCGCCGGCTCGGTGCAGTTCCCCACCGCGCCGATCGTTCGCGAACAGCTGGACCTGGACTCGATACCCGCCATCGACCTGGACGTGATGTCGGTGGCGCTGCGCGGGGTCGGCGACGACCCGATGATCCAGTACAGCGATCCGATCAAGCTGTTCACCCACCTCAACGAGGTGCACGGCGCCGAAGCCGTCAACGGCATGGCAGGGCTGATGGCCTGGGCCATGGCGCCGACCCGGGCGCTCGGCCGGTTCGACGCCGGCGCGCCACCGAAAACGCTCGACGAGATGTATGCCTGTGCCACAAACGAATTCGAGCGTTCAGCGATCGACGAAATGCTGTTCGGCTCGGTCACCGACGTGCTGGACCGCTACCTGCGCGACCGTGAGAAACACGGCGCGCTGCGCGGCTCGATGACCGTGCTGGCGGTCAACACGCTCTACCGCGGACCGGCCACCCCGGGCAGCGCGGCCGCGCTGGCGTTCGGGCTCGGCGTACCCGACGGCGCGACCATGCAGATGAAAAAGCTGCGCGGTGGAATCGGCGCGCTCACTTCGCATCTGGTCGACGTGCTCGAGCGTGAGGGCGGCGAGGTGCGGCTGCGCACGAAGGTCACCGAGATCGTCGTCGGCGACGGGAAGGTCGGCGGGGTGCGCACCGAGGCGGGCGAGACGGTGACCGCGCCGATCGTCATCTCGGCGCTGGCACCCGATGTGACCGTCAACGATCTTCTCGATCCCGCGGTGCTGACCGCCGACATTCGCGAGCGTTACACGCGAATCGACCACCGCGGCAGCTACATCCAGATGCACTTCGCGCTGGATGAAGCGCCCGAGTTCGTCGCGCCGTACGAGATGTTGAACGAACCGAGCATGCAGGCGTCGATCGGCATCTTCAGCACGCCCGAAGAGGTCCAGCAGCAGTGGGAGGACTGTCGGCGCGGGATCGTGCCGGCCGACCCGTCCGTCGTCTTCCAGGTGCCCTCGCAGAACGATCCCGACCTCGCGCCCCCGGGCAAGCACGCCGCGTCGGCGTTCGCGCTGTGGTTCCCGATCGAGGGCGACGTGGACTACGGCGCGGCCAAGGTCGAGATGGGACAGCGAGTGATCGACAAGATCACCCGGTTGGCGCCCAACTTCGAACGCAGCATCAGCCGCCACACCACGTTCACGCCCAGGCACATGGGCGTGATGTTCGGCGCCCCCGGTGGCGACTACTGCCACGGGCTGTTCCACGCGAACCAGGTCGGGCCCAACCGGCCCGGGCCGAAAGGCTTTCTCGGCCAACCACTTCCGGTCGACGGCTTGTACCTGGCCAGCAACGGATGCCACGGCGGACCGGGCATCACGTTCATCCCCGGCTACAACGCGGCCCATCAGGCGCTGGCCGATTCGGGACGCTAGCGGCTATCTGACGCCGACTGTGCAGGTTGTGACTAAGAACTAGGCGAATTACCTTGCACAACCTGCACACTCGGCGCACGGGGTGCTAGCTCTTATCGTCGAGCAGCCGGTCCAGCAGTGCGGTGAAATCGTCGGCGTGGGCCGGGGTGAATGCCGGGCTGGGCCGGGTGCCCGGCACGTCGAGCGTGATCAGCGTCGACCGAAACGGCCGGCTCATGTCCAGCGGAAGCCACCGGCGCAAATCGGAGCTGCCCCAGAGCCGAAACCGGTGCATGAGCAAACCAAGCGGTTCGGCCTTGTAGCCGCGAACCTGCTGGAGGGCAATGATTTTCGAGGTTCCAGAGGGAAAGTGGTAGCGACGCAACGTGATCGCCTCGCGGTCCAGTTGGACCAGCCCGTCGTCGTAGGTGTCGGCACTCATTGGCGGCTGCTTCGAAGCTGATGGCCGCGCGCGGTGAGGCAGCGGCCGTTCTCCAGGTTCCACTGCCAGCCATGCAGGTTGCAGGTCAGCGTGGTGCCCTCGACGATGCCGAACTTGGACAGGTCGGCCTTCAGATGCGGGCAGCGCCGCTGAATCTCCCAGCCGTCCAGGGTGATCGACGCGGAGTCGTCGTGGGTTTCGGCGAACCAGCCGTCCGCGTAGGCGATCCGCTCGTCGGTCAGGCATTTGAAGAACGTGTACAGGTACTCGTTGTAGCCGCCGACCCGCCAGGCCCGGAACCGGGTGGACAGGAAGATGGTGTTGACCCAGTCGGGCTCCTTGTCGCGCAGCACGGTACGCACCAACTCCGGTGGAATGGCGAACCCGTAGCGGAATTTTTCGTCCGGAATCGGTTCCCGCACGGTCCGTTTCGGGAAGTCCAACACGACCGTTTGCGGGCCCATCGCCAGCTCGACGGGATAGCCGATGCCGTCGCAGATCTCGTCGCCGGCAAGCATGATCGGCTCGAACACCTCACGCAGCGGTTCCAGCAGCGAGTCGCCGTCAGCGGGCGCCCAGCCGGCTTTCTCCGCCGCCAGCACCGGCGCCATTCGCGCGGCGTAGTCGGCGATGTAGTCGGCCTTGCCGGTGGTGAAGATCGCCTCGACTTGCTCGACGGGCAGCGGGTGCTCCAGCGAATTCAGTTGCGCGCCGGTGAATTCGGCCGTCGAGCCGGGGATCATCAGCAGGCCGTGGTCGTGGGCGTTCTTGCGTAGCTGGTCGAGGAACACCATCTGGTCAGGGAAGATGTTGGCCGGGTCGCCGTGGTCGTCGTTGAGGTGACGCAGTTCGGGGTCCAGGAAACACGGTGGGCCGGCCGACGGGATCACCCATGCCGCACCGACCTGTGCGATGTACTGGCGACACCGGTCCATCTGGCGTTGCCGCTTCTGGATGCCGAACGACGCCTTGGCCCGCTCCGGCATGTCGTACACCATCGGGTACCAGATCGCGCCCGAGTACTGCAGCATGTGCACGTCGACGGACGCGAACTCGGATGCCAACATGTCCAGATCGACCGGTCGGGCGTCGTTCATGTTGAACACCGTCGTGACGCCGTCGCTGACCACCAGGCCCGAGTCGCCGATCGGGCCGTCGGCGGGCGCGCGTAGCGCGATGATCATGATGTCGAGATCGCCCTTCGGCCCCGAAAGCCGGTGCTTCACCGAGTCGGTGGTCTCGAAGAACTGGTGAAATCCCAGCATCTGCAACGCATTTTTGAGGTCCGGCACCGGATAGTCGGGCAGCAGCACGACGGCGTCCTTGTTGACGTGGTCGGTCAGCAGCTTCGCGTCGAAGTGGTCCTTGTGTAGGTGCGAGACGTACAGGTAATCGCAGTCGCCGAGCGTGTCCCAGTCCAGCCCGCTGTTGTCGGGGAACGGAAACCACGACGCGAAGTAGGCCGGGTTGACCCACGGGTCGCACAGGATGCTGCCGGCCGCTGTATCGATCCGAAAGCCGGCGTGGCCGATGCTTGTGACCTGCACTGACACCCTTTTGTTGCGTTCCGCTGACGTCCCGAGCTTAGCCGGAGAGTGGCGAAACGCCCGACCCGCTAGAGCGGCATAGCCGCGATCACTAGTCTTGATCACCGTGGAACCGGTATACGGGACAGTGATTGCCCTGGTGCGGCTGGCCTGGCGGGTGCAGGGTCTGCGCTTCACGGTGGTCGGCGAGGAGAACATCCCCGACGGAGGTGCCGTCATCGCGATCAACCACACCAGCTATTTCGACTTCACCCTCGCGGGCCTGCCCGCCTTCAAGCAGCACCGCAAGCGCAAGGTGCGGTTTATGGCCAAGCAGGAAGTGTTCGACAACAAGATCACCGGGCCGATCATGCGGGGCTGCCGGCACATTCCGGTGGATCGGTCCAGCGGCGCAGCATCGTACGAGGCCGCGGTCGACCGGCTCAAAGCCGGCGAATTGGTCGGCGTCTATCCGGAAGCAACGATCAGCCGCAGCTTCGAGGTCAAGGAGTTCAAATCCGGCGCCGCCCGGATGGCGATCGAGGCAGGTGTGCCGATCGTCCCGCACATCGTCTGGGGTGCCCAGCGGATCTGGACGAAAGATCACCCGAAAAAGCTGTACCGCCCCAAGGTGCCGATCGTGATCGTGGTCGGCGAGCCGATCCAGCCCACCTTGCCGGCGCCGGAGTTGACCGCGTTGCTGCACTCCCGGATGCAGCACCTGCTCGAGCAGGCGCAGGACCTGTATCCGTCGCACCCGGCCGGCGAGTGGTGGGTGCCGCGGCGTCTGGGCGGCAGTGCGCCCACCCTGGCCGAAGCGGCGCAACTCGACGCCGAGGAAGCCAGCCAGCGCGCGGCGGCGCGTGCCGCCCGTGAGGCGGGTCGCACCGAGTAGCGGCCATGGAGCCGGTGTTTCGCACCCTGGAGATCACGGCCAAGGCCCTGGTCGCGGCGACCGGCACCAAGATCACCTTTCAAGGCCTCGACCACATTCCGCGCACCGGCGGCGCCGTCATCGCGGTCAACCACACCAGCTACGTGGACTGGCTTCCCGCCGCGCTGGCCGTGAACCGCCGTGGGCGGCGCATCCGCTACATGATCAAGGCGGAGATGCAGCAGGTGAAGGTGGTCAATTTCCTGATCAAGCACACCAAGACCGTTCCGGTCGACCGCGCATCGGGTTCGCGCGCCTACGCCGAGGCCGTTCGGCTGCTGAAGGACGGTGAGGTGGTCGGCCTCATGCCGGAGGCGACCATCAGCCGCAGCTTCGAGCTCAAGGAGTTCAAGACCGGTGCGGCCCGGATGGCGTTGGAGGCGGGGGTCCCGACGGTGCCGCTGATCGTCTGGGGCGCCCAGCGGATCTGGACCAAGGACCACCCGCGCAATCTCGGCCGGCGCAAGATCCCGGTGACGGTGGCCGCGGGTCCGCCGTTGCCGCCGTCCGGCGATGCCGAGCAGCTCGATGCCGCCCTGCGGCAGGGAATGACGTCGCTGCTGCATCGCGTTCAAGAGGAATATCCGCATCCCGAAGGTGCTTTTTGGGTGCCGCGGCGGCTGGGCGGCAGCGCACCTACGGTAGCGGAGGCAAAAATTATTGAGGACACTGAAAAGGCCGAGCGTGCGCGCAACCGGGCCGAGCGCAGCGGATAGAAGGAGCGACCACCATGCCAGAGCCGTTTTACCGGTTCGGAGAGTGGGTCGTGCCGCCCGTGGTCGCGATGAACGGGACCAAGTTCACCTTCCGAGGACTGGAGAACATCCCGCAGCGCGGCGGCGCAGTGCTGGCGCAGAACCACACCAGCTACCTGGATTGGCTGCCGCCGCTGTTCGCCGCCCGTGAGCGCGGCCGGCGGATGTACTTCATGATCAAGGCCGAGATGGCGGACGTGAAGGCGGTCAACTATGTCATCAAGCACGCCCGGCTGATTCCGGTGGACCGCCGCAACGGGCACGATGCATTCGATACCGCGGTCGAGCGGCTGCGTGCGGGCGAGCTGATCGGCATGCATCCCGAGGCCACCATCAGCCGCAGCTTCGAGCTGCGCGAGTTCAAGACCGGCGCCGCGCGGATGGCGCTGCAGGCGCAAGTGCCCATCGTCCCGGTGATCGTCTGGGGCGCGCACCGCATCTGGCCTAAAGACCATGAAAAGAAGTTGTTCCGCAACAAGATCCCGATCACGGTCGCCGCGGGTCGCCCGCTGGCCCCGCACGGGACACCCGAGGAACTCAACGCCCACCTGCGCCGGGCAATGAACGAGCTGCTGTATCAGGTACAGGAGGAGTATCCCCACCCTGCGGGCGAGTACTGGGTGCCGCGACGGCTCGGCGGCGGCGCGCCGACGCGTGACGATTCGCAGCAGATCCGGCTGCACGAGCTGCAGGAGCGCATGGAGAAGCGTGGGACCGACGGCGTGACCCGTCCGGGAGAGACTCAGAGCGGTATCCATTGACCCTGCCCGCGCTGATTGCCAGCGATGTCGACGGCACCCTGATCACCGAAGACGAAAAGGTCACGCCGCGCACCCGCTCGGCCGTGCGCGCCGCGGTGGACGCCGACGTGGTGTTCGTGCTCGCCACCGGGCGCCCGCCGCGGTGGATCCCACCGGTGGTCGAGGGGCTCGGGTTCGCACCCATGGCGGTGTGCGCCAACGGCGCTGTGATCTACGACCCGGAGACGGATCGGGTGCTGTCCGCGAAAACGCTGTCGGTGGATGCGCTGTGCGAGCTGGCGGAGATCGCGAGCCGCGTCATCCCCGGCGCGGGACTGGCAGTCGAGCGGGTCGGCGAGAGGGCGCATGACAGCGCGACGCCGCAATTCGTCAGCTCGCCGGGTTACGAGCATGCCTGGCTCAACCCCGACAACACCGAGGTCTCCGTCGAAGACCTGCTCAGCGCGCCCGCGATCAAGCTGCTGGTCCGCAAGGCCGGCGCGCGCAGCGCCGACATGGCGGCCGTGCTCGCCGAGCATGTCGGGGTCGCGGGCGAGCTGACCTACTCGACCAACAACGGGCTGATCGAGATCGTGCCGGTGGGTGTGAACAAAGGCTCCGGCATCGCCGAAATCGCTGGGCCGCTAGGCATTCCCGACGCCGATTGGGTCGCGTTCGGCGACATGCCCAACGACGTGCCGATGCTGTCACGCGCCGGACTCGGGGTGGCGATGGGTAACGCGCACCCCGACGCGGTCGCGGCGGCCGACGAGGTCACCACCACCAACGCCGACGACGGGGTGGCCCGGGTGCTCGAACGCTGGTGGATGTAGCCGGGATGGTCGCGGCTTTTGTCAAGCCGCCGGGGTGACCGGGGAGAACCGCTCCAGCTGAACCGGCGGCCCGCTTGCGGGCGGTGGCGGCAGTTCCTCGACGACGCCGTCGATCACCCGGCTAACCCGTCCGGTGAGCCGGTCGAAGTTCAGGGTGCCATGCTGGAAGTTCTGCTTAACCCATTGCGGCTCTTGGAATTCCGAGCTGGTCGGCAGGCCAAGCGCGCCACGCTCGTAGCCGAGTGCGGCCCACGCGTCGTAGATGGCGCCGGTGACCACCTGTGGGCCGGTCTCCGGCGACCAGTACATCGCGCCCTTCTCGAAGGTGGCGTAGCGCGTGTCGCCGTGCCCGGTCGCTTCGGGTGAGGTGGGGGCGCCCAGGACGCTGCTGGGGCCCCCGATCGCCTGCCAGCGGTCGTAGATGGCGCCGCCCTGCAGCGAAAGGGCCAGGTCTTCGGGTCGCGGTGGACCACTGAAATGCGCTGCGGTGTCGCGGATCTCGTCGAGCAGCCCGTAGGCGACGTTGCCCGGGCAGTCGGTGGCGCCGACGTCGCGGTGGGCGAAGATGGTCGGCAACGTCGCGACGGCGTTTTGCGGAAAGTAGGTGTTCTCGCCGCCCTCCGACGCCAAAGCGACTGTGCCCCTGGGGTCGACGTGGTCGATGCCGAGTCGCCAGCCGATCAGCCGGCCGAGGGTGTGCAGTTGGATCGGTTCCGGTGCGATGTCGTCGAAGTTGCCGATCATCGCCACCCCCCAGCTGTCGCGGTTGAATCCGCCGGTGTGGTCGCCCTGCACGGGTCCGAGAAGGGCGCCGGCCCGGCCCTCGAAGACCTGACCGTACTTGTCGACCAGCGCGTTGTAGGCGATGTCGCACCAGCCCAGGATCTGCGTGTGGTACGCCAAGATCGACTGCACGATGCCCGCCGAGTCCTGCGGTTGGTAGTCGTTGCTTTCCGCGGTGTGGTGAACCACCGCGGCGCGGATGGGCTGATCGAACGGCCGGTTGCCGCAATGCACCGCCGGGTCGGCGCCCCATTGCGCGCGGGCGATGATGGCCGGGGCCTGCCCAGGCGCGACGATGGCCGTGGGCGGATTCCACTGGGTGTCGGCGGGCGCCTGCGGTGGGGAAATGAGAATCGCCGAGATATTTTGTGCCAGTGGCTGTTCCGAGGTGGCCGGGAGGTAGCCCAGCCCTGGGGGTGGCGTTGTCTTGGGTGCTGACGTGCGGGGCGCCCCGGCTGGGCGGCTGACCGAGATCTGCACCGTGGTGGTCTTGCCGACGAACACCGGATCGGTGCCGCGTGGTCCCGCGCCGACGCCGTCGCCTCGAGCGGACAGAGCCTCGGTGCCATACCACGGACCCCACGAGCCGTCGGCATGCCGGGCGCGGACGCGCGCGGTGGTTCCGGTCAGGTCGCCGCCGGTGAGTGCGACCATGGAAAACGGTGTGGCTTGGCTTATCTCGCGGACCGTGACGCCACCGCCGAGGCCGACGAGCGGCTGCTGCGCGAGGTGAATGTCGCCGACGCGGGGCGAGGACTCCCGGTGACCGACCGACGAGGTAACCGCCCACGGCAAGATGACGACGGTCGCCGCGATGGCGGTGAACAACATCGTCGGCGGACGACGGCGGGATGGCACGTCCCGATGTTACGTATGTGCCTGATGGTGCAAATGGTTCGACACGCTACTTAAGTGAACAAAGTGGTACACACGGCACGGCACCGCAGAGTTTGGGTCATCCCGGTCAGACCAGGGGCCGACTTCTGCGGTGCCGTTTCGGGGGGAAATCCGAAGCCGGGTGTGCGATCAGGGGATCGGCGCCGGCGCAGGTGGCGGAGGAACCGGGGCTGCCGCGCCATGGGCCGCGTTCTGTAGCTGCGGCAGGATCATGCCCTTGAGCAGGTCGATCGCCTGACCGGCACCCAACTGGTTGGCTGCGCTCATCATGTCGCTGACGAGGCCGCCGCTCTGGGCCGGCGCCGCCGCGCCGAGCGACGACGGGTCGCCCAGGATCGGGTAGGTGCCGCCCGCGCCGGGGTCCAATCCGACCGGGTCGCTGATCGGCAGCTCGCTCGGGTTGGCCAGACCACCGGCACCCGTGGCCGGGTCAAAGGCGTTCGGGCTGGTCACCCCGGGGGTAAGGCCCGGGCTGGTCAAGCCGGGTGTGCTCAGTCCGGGAGTCGTGGCACCGGGCGTCAGACCCGGAGTGGTGAGACCGGGGGTAGTGGCCGAGGGCAGGCCGGGAGTGGTGGCACCGGGCGTCAGGCCCGGAGTGGTCAGCGCCGGCGTGGTGCCCGGCGTCAAGCCCGGCGTGGTCAGGCCCGGCGTGGTCAGGCCCGGCGAGGTCAGACCCGGGGATGTCAGGCCGGGGCTGGCGAGGTCGGGCGAGCCGAACCCGGGCGAACCGAGGCTGCTCGGAGTGGTGGCGCCGGTCAGGCTCGGAATTGGCGGAATGCTGACCCCGAACTGCGACAGCCCCTGCGTCAGCGCGCCCATCAGCTCGCCGGGAAGGTCGGTCATGGACGCGGCCCGCACGAACTCGTGGTGCACAGGTGCCGGCTTGGCGGTCAAGTCGCAAACAGCGATGTAAGCAAAAGGACTCGCGACCGCCAGAGCGGCGAACGCGCTCGTGGCTGTCGAGAGCCTGCGTCGACGTCGGTTCGGCACGGAAGTCTCCTCAATCTGGACTGCGGTCTGTCATGCGCGCCGGGGGCGCGCACGGTGTCTGACGACTGCATACTCGGACACATGGCCGATGTTACTTACGTGAATGTTGTTACTAGAGTGACGAGATCCAATCGTGAACCAATCGCGACTTTCGTCACCAAATCTCGGCCAATCGTTACCCGCCACGCCGGTATTCGGGCTTGCAGCCGACCTAGTGCCGCTAAGACCCACGCGCCGGACGGGCTACGGTCTCGCGGTCCGATACCCTAGGCAACCGATGACCACTCGCTTTGACCTCTTTGTCGTCGGCTCCGGCTTTTTCGGTCTGACGATTGCCGAGCGCGTGGCCACGCAGCTCGGCAAGCGGGTGCTTGTCGTCGAGCGCCGCCCGCATATCGGCGGAAACGCCTACTCCGAAGCCGAGCCGCAGACCGGCATCGAGGTGCACAAGTACGGCGCCCACCTGTTCCACACGTCTAACAAGCGGGTGTGGGACTACGTCCGGCAGTTCACCGACTTCACCGGTTACCAGCACCGCGTGTTCGCCATGCACAACGGCCAGGCCTACCAGTTCCCGATGGGACTGGGACTGGTGTCTCAGTTTTTCGGCCGCTACTTCACCCCGGACGAGGCCCGGGCGCTGATCGCCGAGCAGGCCGCGGAGTTCGACACCGCGACGGCGTCGAACTTCGAGGAAAAGGCCATCAGCCTGATCGGCCGCCCGCTCTACGAGGCCTTCATGAAGCACTACACCGCCAAGCAGTGGGAGACCGATCCGAAGAACCTCCCGGCGAGCAACATCACCCGGCTGCCGGTGCGTTACACCTTCGACAACCGCTACTTCAACGACACCTACGAGGGGTTGCCGGTCGACGGCTACACCGCGTGGCTGGAGAAGATGGCCGCCGACGACCGGATCGAGGTTCGCCTGGACACCGACTGGTTCGACATCCGCGATGAGCTCCGCGCGCAGAATCCCGACGCCCCGGTCGTGTACACCGGTCCGCTGGACCGGTATTTCGACTATGCAGACGGCCGACTCGGTTGGCGCACACTGGATTTCGAGCTCGAGGTGCTACCGACCGGCGACTTCCAGGGCACGCCGGTGATGAACTACAACGACGAGGACGTGCCCTACACCCGGATCCACGAGTTCCGGCACTTCCATCCGGAGCGGGAGTACCCGACCGACAAGACGGTCATCATGCGCGAGTACGGGCGGTTCGCCAAGGACGACGACGAGCCGTACTACCCCATCAACACCCCTGACGACCGCGCGATGGTCGAGGCATACCGGACCCGGGCGGCGCACGAAACCGCTTCGGCGAAGGTACTTTTCGGTGGTCGCCTCGGTACCTACCAGTATCTCGACATGCACATGGCGATTGCCAGCGCACTGAATATGTACGACAACGTCCTGGCGCCGCACCTGCGCGACGGCGCATCGTTGGATGAGAACAGCAGAGGAAGCACCCGGGGATGAGTAAGACCACGGTTGACGATGCAGCCCAGGCCGCAGCCGAGCAGTCCAGCAAGGCGGTGAGCCTGCTGGCGCGCGTCATTCTGCCGCGCCCGGGTGAGCCGCTCGACGTCCGCAAGCTCTACCTGGAAGAGTCGGCGACGAATTCCCGTCGCGCGCATGCCAGCAACCGCACCTCGCTGCAGATCCCCTCGGAATCCGAGGTGTCGTTTGCGACGTACTTCAACGCGTTCCCGGCCAGCTACTGGCGCCGGTGGACGACGTGCACGTCGGTGGTACTGCGCGTCGAGGTCACCGGCAAGGGGCGGGTCGACGTCTACCGCACGAAGGCCACCGGAGCTCGAATCTTTGTGGAGGGCAAGAACTTCGCCTCGACGGGCGGCGACGCGGAAGTGCTCGAATTCCAGGTGAGCCTGCAGCCGTTCGAGGACGGGGGGTGGATCTGGTTCGACATCACCACCGACTCCGACGTGACATTGCGCAGCGCCGGCTGGTACGCCGACCAGCCCGCGCCGGGTGTCGCCAACGTCGCGATCGGCATCCCGACCTTCAATCGGCCGAACGACTGCGTCAACGCGCTGCGCGAGCTCACCGCGGATCCGCTGGTGGACAAGGTGATCGGCGCGGTCATCGTTCCCGACCAGGGCACGTCGAAGGTCCGCGATCACCCCGACTTCGCCGCGGCCGCTGCGCCACTGGGCGACCGGCTGGCCATCCACGACCAGCCCAACCTCGGCGGCTCCGGCGGATACAGCCGGGTGATGTATGAGGCCCTGAAAAACACCGACTGCCAACAGATCCTGTTCATGGACGACGACATCGAGTTGCAGTCGGACACCATCTTGCGCATCCTCGCGATGCACCGCTTCGCCAAGGCGCCGATGCTGGTGGGCGGGCAGATGCTCAACCTGCAGGAGCCGTCGCACCTGCACATCATGGGGGAGATGGTCGACCGGGCGAACTTCATGTGGACTGCGGCGCCCTACACCGAATACGACCACGACTTCGCCGAATTCCCGTTGAGCGACAACAACCCTCGCAGCAAGTTGCTGCACCGTCGTATCGACGTCGACTACAACGGCTGGTGGACGTGCATGATCCCGCGCGACGTCGCCGAGGAACTCGGCCAGCCGCTGCCGCTGTTCATCAAATGGGACGACGCCGACTACGGTTTGCGCGCCGCCGAACACGGCTACCCGACCGCGACCTTGCCCGGCGCGGCGATCTGGCACATGGCCTGGAGCGATAAGGACGACGCCATCGACTGGCAGGCCTACTTCCACCTGCGCAACCGGCTGGTGGTGGCGGCCATGCACTGGGACGGCGATGTCACGGGCCTGGTCCGCAGCCATTTCAAGGCGACACTGAAACACCTTTCCTGCCTTGAATATTCGACTGTCGCCATCCAGAACAAGGCGATCGACGACTTCCTGGCCGGCCCCGAGCACATCTTCTCGATCCTGGAATCCGGCCTGCCCGAGGTGCACCGGCGGCTTCATCTCGTAGTTGCGCTGCGAGGGTTCAGGCAACTGGTCCGACGACGGCAGGACTACCGCGTCCGGGTACTCCTTGCGCATCCGGTGCACCTCGGGCAGGCCGGATTCCAGGATCGAGAAGATGTGCTCGGGGCCGGCCAGGAAGTCGTCGATCGCCTT
>NZ_LZLV01000139.1 GCF_001673405.1 Mycobacterium sp. 1245111.1
CTGCGGATCGGCCGCCAGGTGTCCTCGAAGTTGGCGACGTCGTCGCGCAATTCTTCGGTGACGGCCTGCATTTCGCGTGTCTCACCGATCATCTTGTGCGTGATGCCGGTGAGCTGCTGCATGAGGCCGTACATGTGCCTCATCCGGTTCATGGTGTCTTCGAGTTCGTCGGCCTGCTTGAGCATGTCGTCCATGCGGGCCTTCTGGAACTTCATCGTCTGCACCTGCCCGGCGTTCTGCATGCTGAGCTGGAACGGGATCGAGGTGTGCTCCATCGCCGTGCCCTCCGGGCGCGTAATCGATTGCACGCGTGAGACTCCGGGGACGCGGAAGATGCCCTTGGCCAGTTTGTCGAGTACCAGGAAGTCAGCGGGATCGCGCAAATCGTGGTCGGCCTCGACCATCATGACTTCCGGCATCAGCCGGGCCTGCGAGAAGTGGCGCTCCGCGGCGTCGTATCCCTTGTTCGCGGCGATGTTGTGCGGGATGTACAACCGGTCGTTGTAGCTGGTCTGGTAACCCGGCAGGGTCAGCAGACCAACCAGCGCGATCGAGCACGCCGCGGCGAGAATCGGCAGCGGCCAACGGACGATCGCGGT
>NZ_LZLV01000140.1 GCF_001673405.1 Mycobacterium sp. 1245111.1
CCCACGCCGGGTTTCAACCCGGTGTCCTGCATGCATTGCGGGCCGGCTTTGGTGGCGTCCAACATGCCCGACCAGCGAGAATTGCCTGACGCTCAACGTCTGGACGCCGCCGCGCGCCCAACACGGCGAGAAGCGCCCGGTCATGGTCTGGATCCACGGGGGAGGGTTCGTCCAAGGCAGCGGCGACATCTACCACTCGCGCTGGCTGGCGGCCAAAGGGCACATCATCGTCGTCACGATCAACTACCGACTCGGTGCGCTGGGCTTCCTGGCTCATCCGTCGCTCGGACCGCCCGGCACGGTCGGCAACTACGGCCTGGCCGACCAGCAGGCCGCGCTGCGTTGGATTCGCGACAACATCGCCGCGTTCGGCGGCGATCCGAAGAAGGTCACCATCGCGGGCGAATCCGCGGGCGGTATGTCGGTGTGCGACCACCTGATCGCGCCCGGCTCGGCGGGACTGTTCCGGGCGGCGATCATCCAGAGCGCGCCGTGTCAGGCGCAGGCCGAGGTGGCATTCGGCGAACGACAGAGCACCGATTACGCGATCGCGGCCGGCTGCCGCAATCCCGCCACCACCGCGCGGTGTCTGCGGGCCTTGCCGGCGACCAAGCTGGAGCGCCCACCCTGGTACTACTTCCTCGGCGATTCCGATGCGCTCTCGGGCCCGGTGACGGGAACGCCGACGCTGCCGGACAATCCGATGGCGGCGTCGGCCGCCGAAAAGGCCGCGCGTGTCCCGGTGCTGATCGGCGTCAACCACGACGAGTTCACGCTGTTCGCCGCGCTGCGGGCGGCCAAGCTGCATCGCGGCGTCAGCCCCGGGGAGTATCCGCACGTGCTGGCCGACATTTTCGGCGACGACAGTGCCTCGGTGCTGGAGCACTATTCACCGGATCGCTATGGGGGGGACGTTTCGCTCGCGTACTCGGCCGCGGTCACCGACGGTGTGTTCGCTTGTACCGCAGACAGATTCGCCGAGTCGCTGAGTCGCAACGCGCCGGTTTACGCCTACCAGTTCGACGATCGGCACGCACCCGAGCCCGATTTCCTGCGCCGCGCGCCGTTCCCGGTCGGCGCCAGCCACTCGCTGGAGCTGAGATACCTGTTCAGCATGGGAGGCGCCCCGCCGCTGAATCACGCGCAGCAAGTCCTGTCCGATCAGATGATGAGCTACTGGAGCCACTTCGTCATTAACGGCTCACCGAAGGCCGCCGGTCTGCCCGACTGGCCGGTCCAGGACGGCGACCCCGAGCACAACTTCTGGATGTCGTTGCGGCCCGGCGGAAGTCAGGTCAGTACCGACTTCGAGACCGAACATCAATGCGCGTTCTGGGCGACGATGAAGGGCGAATCGTGAGCACTCCCGCCCCGGACGAGTTCGCATAGTCACCGGCTCGGCCGGAGTGGTGCACGGTAAAGCCGCACTGCGGCAATACTGGTGCGCCGCACTGGAAGCCGTGCCCGACTCGCACTTCGACATCGTCGGTGTGTACCGCGGTGTGTCAACCCTCGTCATCAACTACCGCAATCAGAAGGGCGGCTTGGTGTGCGAGGTACCCGAATTCGACGGCGCGGTGGTCCGTCGCGGCCACGGAACGTACCTGGGACACCGTTAATCGGCCGGCGTCACCCATGTGGTGATGTCGGCATGCACGACTTCGTTGCCGCCGCGATCGGTGACGCTGACCGGCACCACGACATCGAGGCCATCGCCGATCTGGGTGAAGTCCGGCGGGTCCAATTCGGCCCGGGCAAGCAACGACGTGGTGGCCTTCCCGAGGTACTGAACATTCATCGCCTTCGGGATCCACCGATGACTGCGCGGGACCGTCGCCTCCATCAGCATCCCCATCGCCACCTCGGCTGCGTTGCAGGACGCGATCGCGTGCACGGTGTGGAGGTGGTTGTAGACGAAGAACCACTTCGGCACCCGCACCTCGGCCAGGCCCGGCTCCATCCGGACCACATGCGGCAGCACCGACGCGAAGTAGGGCACGCGCGCCATCGCCCCGATCGAAAACAGCCGGCTGCCACCCG
Source organism: Mycobacterium sp. 1245111.1 (assembly GCF_001673405.1). Lineage (GTDB taxonomy): Bacteria > Actinomycetota > Actinomycetes > Mycobacteriales > Mycobacteriaceae > Mycobacterium. The sequence goes on from NZ_LZLV01000140.1 coordinate 2,041, forward strand.
GGGTGGTCGCAAGCGTCTTCCAGAGTCGGTATGTCGGCGTCATGCTCGTCATGCCCGAATCGTAGGACCTCACCACATCGGAGGTTTCCAAGCCGTACCGTCGGAAAATGCTCTATCGGTGGCTTGTGCGCAAACAGGCAATCGCTCTCTGGGCGAAGCTGTCTGACCAACGCATCGACGAGATTCCGCTCGCCAATGACGTTCACTTCGTCTATTTGGGAGACCACGAGCTAGCGGTTGACCTCGTCGGCGCGGATGCGGAACGCGAATGGTTGCGCGGGTTCTTCCGGCGTCTCCCAGGTTTGCGATTCGAGGTGGAGGACATGGTGATCGAAGGGGGTCCGTGGTCGACCCGCGTCGCCACGCGCTACGCCGCCGTTCGGGACGGCACCGTGGTGTATCGGGGCGTCAACTTCGGTCGCATCGCCTGGGGAAAGGTCGTCGAGGAGACGATCCTTCCGGACGCCAAGGCGCTCACCGCCGCGCTTGGGTAGCCTCAAGGCGCATACGCGCTGGTCATAGCCGTGAAAGCCTCGTACTCCACGACGTTGTTTTCAGGTGGTCGGGAGGATTTGGCCGATACCGCGATCTAGGGCATACTGTTCGGGTTGCCTTGAGCCGGGTTCGCGCCTGGCTGGGCATACGACCAGCGCCCAAGCGGGCGCGTCCGGTCCCAATCTGGAGCGTGACCAATTTCGGTCGCGGCCCGGGCTGCGTGAGGGCGACACACCCGACCGCGGGGGCCGGTGGACCAAGACAGGTAAACAGCGGCGCAACAACCGGGCGCGCGGGCCGATGAGGCCAGTGCCCGGCAGGAAACCGGGTCTCGACCTGGAGAGTGAGGAAGCGTGGCGGGACAGAAGATCCGCATCAGGCTCAAGGCCTACGACCACGAGGCCATTGACGCCTCGGCGCGCAAGATCGTCGAGACGGTTGTCCGTACGGGCGCCAGCGTGGTTGGCCCAGTGCCGCTGCCGACTGAGAAGAATGTGTACTGCGTTATTCGCTCACCGCACAAGTACAAAGACTCGCGTGAGCACTTCGAGATGCGCACCCACAAGCGCCTGATCGACATCCTTGACCCGACCCCGAAAACCGTTGACGCGCTGATGCGCATCGATCTGCCTGCCAGCGTCGACGTCAACATCCAGTAGGAGAGCTGCGAGCAATGGCGAGAAAGGGCATTCTGGGCACCAAGCTGGGCATGACGCAGGTGTTCGACGAGAACAACCGCGTTGTCCCCGTGACGGTGGTCAAGGCCGGGCCGAACGTGGTGACCCGCATCCGTACTCCGGAGGTTGACGGGTACAGCGCGGTGCAGCTGGCCTACGGCGAGATCAGTCCCCGCAAGATCAACAAGCCGCTGACGGGTCAGTACGCCGCCGCCGGGGTCAACCCCCGTCGGCACCTGGCCGAGTTGCGTCTCGACGACGAGGCCGCCGCGGCCGACTATCAGGTCGGCCAAGAGCTGACGGCCGAAATCTTCGCTGCCGGAACCTATGTCGACGTGACCGGTACGTCGAAGGGCAAGGGCTTCGCGGGAACCATGAAGCGTCACGGGTTCCGCGGTCAGGGCGCCAGCCACGGCGCGCAGGCGGTTCACCGTCGTCCAGGTTCCATCGGTGGTTGTGCCACTCCGGCGCGCGTGTTCAAGGGCACCCGGATGGCCGGTCGGATGGGTAACGACCGGGTGACCACCCAGAACCTGTTGGTGCACTTGGTCGATGCCGAAAACGGCGTGCTGCTGATCAAGGGCGCAGTGCCCGGACGCACGGGCGGACTCGTCGTGGTTCGCAGCGCGATCAAACGAGGTGAGAAGTAATGGCTGCCCAGAAGATCGACGTCAAGACTCCCGCCGGTAAAACCGAAGGCTCCGTTGAGTTGCCGGCCGAGTTGTTCGACGCACCCACCAACATCGCACTGATGCACCAGGTCGTCACGGCTCAGCTGGCCGCGGCACGCCAGGGCACGCACGCGACCAAGACCCGCGGCGAGGTTCGCGGTGGTGGTCGTAAGCCGTACCGGCAGAAGGGCACTGGCCGCGCGCGTCAGGGTTCGACGCGCGCGCCGCAGTTCACCGGCGGTGGTGTCGTGCACGGTCCGCAGCCTCGTGACTACAGCCAGCGCACCCCGAAGAAGATGATCGCCGCCGCGCTGCGCGGCGCGTTGTCGGACCGGGCGCGCAACGGCCGCATCCACGCGGTCACCGAATTGGTGTCGGGACAGACTCCGTCGACCAAGAGCGCCAAGGGTTTCCTTGCCACGCTGACCGACCGGCCGCAGGTGCTGGTGGTCATCGGGCGTAGCGACGAGGCCGGCGCCAAGAGCGTGCGCAACCTTCCCGGTGTGCACATCCTCTCGCCAGACCAGCTCAACACCTACGACGTGCTGCACGCCGACGACGTGGTGTTCTCGGTGGAGGCGCTCAACGCCTACATCGCCGCGAACACCCATACCGCTGAGGAGGTTTCGGCCTGATGGCGACCGTCACTGACCCCCGCGACATCATCTTGGCCCCGGTCATCTCGGAGAAGTCCTACGGCCTGATCGATGACAACGTCTACACGTTCCTGGTGCACCCCGACTCGAACAAGACGCAGATCAAGATCGCGATCGAGAAGATCTTCTCGGTCAAGGTGGCCGCGGTGAACACCGCGAACCGCCAGGGCAAGCGCAAGCGCACCCGGGCCGGATACGGCGTAAGGAAGAGCACCAAGCGCGCCATCGTAACGCTGGCGCCCGGCAGCAAGCCGATCGAATTGTTCGGCGCAACTGCGTAGCCGAGAGATAGAGAGACTTAACAGACATGGGAATTCGCAAGTACAAGCCGACGACTCCGGGTCGTCGCGGTGCCAGCGTCTCCGATTTCGCCGAGATCACTCGCTCGACTCCGGAGAAGTCGCTCATCAAGCCGTTGCACGGCAAGGGTGGGCGTAACGCGCACGGTCGAATCACCACCCGCCACAAGGGTGGCGGCCACAAGCGGGCCTACCGAGTGATCGACTTCCGTCGCAACGACAAGGACGGCGTGAACGCGAAAGTCGCGCACATCGAATACGACCCGAACCGCACGGCGAACATCGCGCTGCTGCACTTCTTGGACGGCGAGAAGCGCTACATCATTGCGCCGCAGGGACTTTCTCAGGGCGACGTGGTGGAGTCCGGCGCCAACGCCGACATCAAGCCGGGCAACAACCTCCCGTTGCGCAACATCCCGGCCGGTACGTTGGTGCACGCGGTGGAGCTGCGACCGGGCGGCGGGGCCAAGCTGGCTCGCTCGGCCGGGTCGAGCATCCAGTTGCTGGGTAAGGAAGGCGCGTACGCCTCGCTGCGTATGCCCAGCGGTGAGATCCGCCGCGTCGACGTGCGCTGCCGCGCCACCGTCGGCGAGGTGGGCAATGCCGAGCAGGCCAACATCAACTGGGGTAAAGCCGGCCGGATGCGCTGGAAGGGCAAGCGCCCGACCGTCCGTGGTGTGGTGATGAACCCGGTCGACCACCCGCACGGTGGTGGTGAAGGTAAGACCTCCGGTGGTCGTCACCCGGTCAGCCCGTGGGGTAAGCCGGAAGGGCGTACCCGTAAGGGCAACAAGCCCAGCGACAAGCTCATCGTCCGACGCCGGCGCACCGGCAAGAAATCGCGCTAGCGGCAGCCAGGAGTAACAGATATGCCACGCAGCCTCAAAAAGGGTCCGTTCGTCGACGACCATCTGCTCAAGAAGGTCGACACGCAGAACGAGAAGAACACCAAGCAGGTCATCAAGACCTGGTCGCGCCGTTCGACGATCATTCCTGACTTCATCGGTCACACGTTCGCCGTCCACGACGGTCGCAAGCACGTGCCGGTGTTCGTCACCGAGTCGATGGTCGGCCACAAACTGGGTGAGTTCGCACCGACGCGCACCTTCAAGGGACACATCAAAGACGACCGGAAGGCCAAGCGGCGATGAGCACGGCTACTGAATTCCCGTCGGCGACCGCCGTCGCACGATTCGTGCGGGTGTCGCCGACCAAGGCGCGCCGGGTCATCGACCTGGTGCGCGGTAAGTCGGTTGCTGACGCACTCGACATCTTGCGCTGGGCGCCGCAGGCGGCGAGCGAGCCGGTGGCCAAGGTCATCGCGAGCGCTGCGGCCAACGCGCAGAACAACAATGGACTCGATCCCGCCACTCTGGTGGTCGCGACGGTCTACGCCGACGGCGGACCCACCGCGAAGCGGATTCGCCCGCGCGCCCAGGGTCGCGCGTTCCGGATCCGCAAGCGCACCAGCCACATCACCGTGATTGTGGAGAGCCGTCCGAACAAGGACGGGCGTGGCTCGCAGTCCGCGAGCGCCACCCGTGCCCGTCGCGCGCAGGCCAGCAAGGCGGCAAGCACGGCACCGGCCAAGAAGGCTCCGGCCACGAAGGCCCCGGCCAAGAAGGCGGCGGCCGACAAGGCACCCGCCAAGAAGGCATCCGCTGACAAAGCGCCGGCCAAAAAGGCCGCCGCAAAAAAGGCATCCGCCGCGAAGTCCGCTGGGACTAAAGCGACTTCGGAAGCGAAGGAGGGCTCGGAGTAGTGGGCCAGAAGATCAATCCGCATGGATTCCGGCTCGGCATCACCACCGAGTGGAAGTCCCGGTGGTACGCCGACAAGCAGTACGCCGACTACATCAAGGAAGACGTAGCGATCCGCAAGCTACTGTCGACCGGCTTGGAGCGCGCCGGCATCGCCGACGTCGAGATCGAGCGCACCCGCGACCGGGTTCGGGTGGACATCCACACCGCCCGACCGGGCATCGTCATCGGTCGCCGTGGCACCGAGGCCGACCGCATCCGCGCCGACCTGGAGAAGTTGACCGGCAAGCAGGTTCAGCTCAACATCCTCGAGGTGAAAAACCCCGAGTCGACGGCACAGTTGGTCGCGCAGGGCGTGGCCGAGCAGCTGAGCAACCGCGTGGCATTCCGCCGTGCGATGCGCAAGGCCATTCAGTCGGCGATGCGGCAGCCCAACGTCAAGGGCATCCGCGTGCAGTGCTCCGGACGTCTCGGTGGCGCTGAGATGAGCCGTTCGGAGTTCTACCGTGAAGGTCGGGTGCCGCTGCACACGCTGCGCGCCGACATCGACTACGGCCTCTACGAGGCCAAGACCACCTTCGGCCGCATCGGCGTGAAGGTCTGGATTTACAAGGGCGACATCGTCGGTGGCAAGCGCGAGCTGGTTGCGCCGTCGGCTGGAGCCGAGCGTCCGCGCCGCGAACGTCCGTCGGGCACCCGCCCGCGTCGTAGCGGATCCGCGGGTACGACGGCAACCAGTACCGAGGCCGGCCGAAGCGCGCTGGGTGCCGCCGAGGACGCCGCCACTGCGGCGGCGCCGGCTGAGGCCGCTGCCGTCGAGGCGCAGAGTACGGAGAGCTAAATCATGTTGATTCCTCGCAGAGTCAAGCACCGCAAGCAGCACCACCCGCGCCAGCGCGGGATTGCCAGCGGTGGCACGACGGTCAGCTTCGGCGACTACGGCATCCAGGCACTGGAGCACGCCTACGTCACCAACCGGCAGATCGAGTCCGCTCGTATCGCCATCAACCGCCACATCAAGCGTGGCGGCAAGGTGTGGATCAACATCTTCCCGGACCGCCCGCTGACCAAGAAGCCCGCCGAAACCCGAATGGGTTCGGGTAAGGGTTCGCCGGAATGGTGGATCGCCAACGTCAAGCCGGGTCGTGTGCTCTTCGAGCTCAGCTACCCCAACGAGCAGACCGCCCGGGAAGCACTGACCCGGGCGATCCACAAGCTGCCGATCAAGGCACGCATCGTTACCCGAGAGGATCAGTTCTGATGGCAGTGGGAACTTCGCCTGGCGAACTGCGCGAGCTCAACGACGAAGAGCTGATCGAGAAGTTGCGCGAATTCAAGGAAGAGCTGTTCAACTTGCGCTTCCAGATGGCGACCGGTCAGCTCGCCAACAACCGTCGGCTCCGCACGGTCCGTCAGGAAATCGCACGGATCTACACCGTGCTACGTGAACGCGAACTCGGACTTGCCGCGGGTCCTGATGGTTCTGGAAGTGAGGAGTCGTAATGGCTGAGGCGAAGAAGGCGGCCCCCGCGAAGAAGGCAACGGCCGCGAAGGCCGCACCGAAGGCGACCACCAACGACGCTAGTGCCAAGGGGCCCAAGCACACTCCGGCCACCCCGAAGCCGCGCGGTCGTCGCAAGACCCGCATCGGCTACGTAGTGAGCGACAAGATGCAGAAGACCATCGTGGTCGAGCTGGAAGACCGTATGCGCCACCCGCTGTACGGCAAGATCATCCGGACCACCAAGAAGGTCAAGGCGCACGACGAGCACGGCGACGCCGGCATCGGCGACCGCGTCTCGCTGATGGAGACCCGGCCGACGTCGGCCACCAAGCGCTGGCGGCTCGTCGAGATCCTGGAGAAGGCTAAGTAACCTCGACCTGGCGTGCGGTTGACGCCGCACGGTATCCGGGGTCGAGGCGGCGCACCGCGAGGACGAATGTCAGTGCGATCAGCGGCCCGATAACTCCGTAAACGGCTGCGGGCAGCGCCATGTCGGCGTTGTTCAGCAGTTGTGGGCTCAGCGCGATACCGATGGCCACCACGGCATTGTGCAAGCCGATCTCCAGGCTGACCGCGATCGCCTGTCGCGGGCCCAACCGCATTCCGCGCGAGACCAGATAACCGACGGTCAGGCTGACCGCGCAGAACAGCGCGACGGCCGCGCTCAGCACGCCGAAGTCTTTCCACAACGTGGTCTGACCGCTGACGATTCCTCCGACGACGGCCAGCACGAGCAACACCGCGGCGGCCACTCGCACCAACTTGTGCAGTCTGCGCGCGAAGTCGGGGAAGCGGTTTCGGATCGCGATGCCGATCGCGACGGGTATCAACACCATCGCGATGACGCCGAAGAATTTGTCGAATTGCAGTGGGATGAAACGGCCTTCGCCAAGGAACCAGGTCAGTGAGAAGGCCAGGATCGCGGGTATCGCGAAGATCGACAGCACGGCGTTGATCGCGGTCAGCGTGAGATTGAGCGCCAGGTCGCCGTCGGCGAGATGGCTGACGACGTTCGCCAGCATCCCGCCCGGCGTCGCCGCCATCAGCATCAGCCCGACCGCCAGGTTGGGCGTCAGATGCAGTGCCTCGGCGATGAGCAGGCAGAGCGCCGGCAACACCAGCGACTGACAGATCAGGGCAACCAGCAGGGGGCGCCGCACGGCGGCGGCCCGGCGGAAGTCGTCCACCGTCAGCGTGAGCCCGAGAGCGAGCATGACCGCGCCGACGACCAACGGCAGGAACTGGTTGTTCATTGCTCTCCCAGCTGTGTACGCGCACGTTAAGACCACGGCGCGGCAATGCGGTAGATAGCCAGACTATCGGTATGCGGCGACGGGCGCCCGGCGCGCCCGATCCGCACAGGGCATACGCCCAGGTCCCGCTGTTGCACGGGGATCAAAACCATCGTGATTCGAAGCGGTGTAGACACCCTGCGGATACAAGCGGCGGCACAATCGAAAGCTACTGAAAAGCAACGCTTTTCGGCGCCGCTCCGGCCTGGCTGCCGAATGTGCTGGGAGACATGAACTGGCCCGGCACAGGCGCCGCCGCGCGAAAAGTCGAGCCGTCTGGAATACCTTGCCATTCAGCCGTTCTCCGCGTATCGCGACCAGACCATCGAAGGAGTGGCAGTCATGACTTTGCGTGTCGTTCCCGAAGGCTTGTCCGCCGCGTGTGCGGGCGTCGAGGCGTTGGCGGCGCGACTGGTGGCCGCGCACGCCGTTGCGGCACCGCTGATTACGACAGTGGTGCCGCCGGCCGCGGATCCGGTATCGCTACAAAGCGCCGCGGAGCTCAGTGTTCGGGGTGGCCTACACGCCGCGGTAACGGCCCGAGGCGCTGACGAGCTCGGCCGCGCCGGGTTCGGCGTCGGCGCGGCGGGGGCCGGCTATGCCAGCAGCGACGCGGCAGGGGCCTCGCTGTACTTCTCGACGACCGGCTGACGATATGACCGCGCCGATTTGGATCGCCGCACCGCCGGAGGTGCATTCGACCTTGCTGAGCAGCGGGCCCGGACCGGGACCGCTGCTGGAGTCGGCCGGTGCGTGGAACTCGCTGAGCACCGAATTCACCGCTGTCGCAGACGAACTCAGCGATCTGCTAGCTCAGGTGCAAACCGGCGCGTGGCAAGGGCCGAGCGCCGAGTCTTTTGTCGCCGCGAACGCCCCTTTCCTGGCCTGGCTGAATCAAGCCAGCGCCAACAGCGCAACGGCAGCCGCCCAACACGAAACGTTGGCGGCGGTTCATACCGCGGCCCTGGCCGCTATGCCGACTCTGCCGGAATTGGCCACCAATCACGTGGTACACGGCGCGTTGGTGGCGACCAACTTCTTCGGCATCAACACTGTCCCGATCGCGCTCAACGAAGCGGACTATGCCCGGATGTGGATCCAGGCCGCCACGACCATGGGGACCTATCAAGCCGTTGCCGGTTCGGTCGTCGCCGCGACCCCGGTGACCGATCCGGCGCCGCCAATCCTCAAGGCGGACAGTCGAACGTCACCGGCCGCCAGCGCAAGCGAAACACCCCTGGACCAACTCATCGTGCAGTTTCTCCAGGCCCGCGGCATCACGTGGGATCCCACCGCCGGCACCATCAACGGCCTGCCGTACTCGTCGTATACGAATCCGCTCACCACGCTCTATTGGGTCAAGAACACCGTCACGCTCGTTCAAGACCTCGAGAACTTCGCCCAATTGCTGGCCACGAACCCGGAGGCGGCCCTGGCGAGCCTCACGCCGGCCAACATCGTCGCGTTCTTCGTCGCGCATCCGGTGGTTGCCGCCGCGATCGCGGCGAGTTCGACCACCACCGTTCTGCCTGCCGCCGCAGCGGCCGCGGTGGCGTCGGTCGCCGCTGTGGTGGGGTTGATCGATCCGTCGCTGTTCCAGCCGTTCGTCCCGGCGTTGCCGCCGATCACCGCGTTACCGATCGTGCCCGTGGTCGCGTCAACCACGCTGGGCGCCGCGACGGTCGCACCCGCGGCGCCCGCCCCGTCGGCGCCGGCCGCACCCGCGGCAAGCGCCGCTACGGGGACGGCGCCCGCACCGCCGGGCCCACCCCCGGCGAGCGTGCACGGCCTCGCGTTGCCCTACGCGGTGTTCAGCGGCGGCGGGCCGCCGGTCGGGTTCGATTCGGGTGCCAGGGCCAGCGCCAGTTCCAGCGCGCGGCTCAAAGCCCCGGCCGAGTCGGCGGCTGTTGTCGCGGCAGAAGCTGCCCGGCGGCGTGCGCGCAAGCGGCGCCGACAACAGGCGCAGCAATACGACTATGCAGACGCCACAATGGATTACGACGTCGATCCGGGTCGGGCCGCGCCTCCGGCGTCGACGACTGCGTCCGACTCCGGCGCGGGACCGCTCGGCTTCGCAGGCACGGTAACGAAAGTTGGCGACCACGCGACGGGTTTGGCCACGCTCGGCGGCGACGCATTCGGTGGGGGACCGAGCGTCCCGATGCTGCCACACACCTGGACCTCCGACGAGGGTCAGGGCAGGCCCTAATCGCCCTCCGCGATGTTGGCCGGGAGCTCGGCGCGGCGGTGTACTCTGCATCCGGAATCCCGGAATCCCGGAAGGCCACTACGAGAGTGAGGCCAGGATGGCGACCGAATTCAACGGCAAGATCGAACTGGATATCCGTGATTCGGAACCGGATTGGGGTCCGTACGCCGCTCCGACCGCGCCGGAGGGTGCGCCCAACGTCCTGTATCTGGTGTGGGACGACACCGGCATCGCGACCTGGGACTGTTTCGGTGGCCTCGTCGAGATGCCCGCGATGTCGCGCATCGCCGAGCACGGCGTGCGATTGTCGCAGTTTCACACGACCGCGTTGTGCTCGCCGACCCGGGCGTCGCTGCTGACCGGACGCAACGCCACCACCGTGGGCATGGCCATGATCGAGGAATTCACCGAAGGTTTCCCCAACTCGAACGGCCGCATCCCGTTCGAAACCGCCCTGCTGTCCGAGGTGTTGGCCGAGCAGGGTTACAACACCTACTGCGTCGGCAAGTGGCATCTGACCCCGCTCGAAGAGTCGAACGTGGCGGCGACCCGCCGGCACTGGCCGACCTCGCGTGGGTTCGAACGGTTCTACGGATTCATGGGTGGCGAGACCGATCAGTGGTATCCCGACCTGGTGTACGACAACCACCCGGTGAACCCGCCGGGTACCCCGGAGGACGGATACCACCTGTCGAAAGACATCGCGGACAAGACAATTGAGTTCATCCGCGACTCTAAAGTGATCGCGCCGGACAAGCCGTGGTTCAGCTACGTGTGTCCCGGCGCCGGCCACGCGCCGCACCACGTCTTCCGGGACTGGGCCGACCGCTACGCCGGCAAGTTCGACATGGGCTATGAGCGCTACCGCGAGATCGTGCTCGAGCGGCAGAAGGCGATGGGCATCGTCCCGCAGGACACCGAGCTGTCGCCGGTCAACCCCTACCTCGACGTCAAGGGGCCGAATGGCGAGCCGTGGCCGCTGCAGGACACCGTGCGGCCGTGGGACTCGCTCGACGACGATGAGAAGAAGTTGTTCAGCCGCATGGCGGAGGTCTTCGCCGGATTCCTGAGCTACACCGACGCCCAAATCGGTCGGATCCTGGACTATCTCGAGGAATCGGGTCAGCTGGACAACACGCTGATCGTGGTGATCTCCGACAACGGCGCCAGCGGCGAGGGCGGGCCCAACGGCTCGGTCAACGAAGGCAAGTTCTTCAACGGCTACATCGACACCGTTGAAGAGAGCATGAAGCTCTTCGACCATCTCGGTGGCCCGCAGACCTACAACCATTACCCGATCGGCTGGGCGATGGCCTTCAACACGCCCTACAAGCTCTACAAGCGGTACGCCTCGCATGAAGGCGGCATTGCCGACACCGCAATTGTGTCGTGGCCCAAAGGAATTGCGGCGCACGGCGAGGTGCGGGACAACTACGTCAGCGTGTGCGACGTCACCCCGACCGTGTACGACCTTCTGAACATTCAGCCGCCGGAGACCGTCAAGGGCGTTCCGCAGAAACCGCTGGACGGTGTGAGTTTCAAAGCCGCGCTTGCCGATCCGTCCGCCGATACCGGCAAGCGGACCCAGTTCTACACGATGCTCGGCACTCGGGGGATCTGGCACAGCGGCTGGTTCGCCAACACCGTGCACGCCGCCACGCCCTCGGGATGGGGTCATTTCGACGCCGACCGCTGGGAGCTCTTCCACATCGAAGCGGACCGCAGCCAATGCCGCGACCTGGCCGGCGAGCACCCCGAGAAGCTGGAAGAGCTTAAGGCGCTGTGGTTTTCGGAGGCCGGCAAGTACAACGGCCTGCCGTTGTCGGACCTCAACGTCCTGGAGACAATCATGCGTTCGCGGCCCATGTTGAGCGGTGACCGCAGCAGCTACACCTACTATCCCGACTGCTCCGACGTCGGGAGCGGCGCCGGTGCTGAACTGCGCGGGCGCTCTTTCGCGGTGCTCGCCGACGTCACCGTTGACAGCACCGGCGCCGAGGGCGTGCTGTTCAAGCAGGGCGGCGGCCACGGCGGCCACGTGTTGTTCATCCAAGACGGTCGGCTGCACTACGTGTATAACTTCCTCGGCGAGCGTCAGCAGGAAGTCGCTTCGACGGACGCGGTACCGCTGGGCCGGCATCTGTTCGGCGTTCGCTATGCCCGCACCGGCACGGTGGAAAACAGCCACACGCCGCTCGGCGACGTCACGCTGTTCATCGACGATTCGACGGTCGGCACGCTCGCCGGTGTTCAGGCACATCCGGGGACCTTCGGATTGGCCAGCGCCGGAATCGCAATCGGCCGCAATGCGGGTTCGGCGGTGTCTAGCCGCTACAAGGCGCCGTTCGTGTTCACCGGGGGGACCATCGCGCAGGTCACCGTCGACCTTTCCGGCCGGCCGTATGAAGACGTGGAAAAGGAATTGGCGCTAGCCTTTTCGCGTGACTGAGCTGCCGTCCAGAGTGCGCTGCGCCGCGCTGATGGCAGCCGTGGTGGTGATCGCTGCGCCGGGATGCGTCCGGAACATCGATGGGGTGGCCGCGTGGACCGGCGGGTCGCCCGAGCAAGCGCGTCGGCCCGGGATGAGCCACGGCGCACCGGTCCCCGGGATCGAAACCACCGTGCCCGACCACATCCCGCCCAATGCATTCCTCTGCTTCCCCGGGCCAGCCACCGGCGGCATCGGCACGGTCGCTCAGGTCGTCGCCGCGGCCGCGCCGAGGATCACGTTCACGCTCCCCGACGGGTGGACCAGCGAGCCGGGTCATGAGGACCTGGCGCTGTCACTCAGCGGTCCCGACTCGATGACCGGCACGGTGACCATCGCCGCGACGAACCTCGAGCCCGCCGCGGCCTTCTCTGAGTACGCCGACACGCTCGGCCGCACCAAAAACGATCTGTACGTCGAGACCGTCGGCGCCGCGTTCTGCGGCTACAGCAGTCAGAAGTTGACCGGGACGTTCACCGGGCCGGCGGGTCCGGTCGCGTTCGCCGACCGCATCACCCACATCTGGACCAACACCAAGAATTACCTCGTCGCCATCCATATGGAGGGACCCGAGGACTCTTCGGAGTTTGTCCCGGCGAAAGCCGCGCTGATGCAGGATTTCGCGGTCGTCATACCCTGAAGTGATGCCTAGCGAGCTTGTCGACCTGCCACCGGGATCATTCCGGATGGGCTCGACCAGCTTCTACCCCGAGGAAGCACCGATACACACGGTGAACGTCAACGCCTTCGCCATTGAGCGCCACCCCGTCACCAATGCTCAATTCGCCGAATTCGTCGCCGCGACAAGCTATGTCACGGTTGCCGAGCAGCCGATCGACCCGGCTCTCTACCCGGGTGCCGACGTTGGCGAACTCGCCTCTGGCGCAATGGTATTCCGGCCCACCGCGGGTCCGGTCGACCTACGGGACTGGCGACAGTGGTGGGAGTGGGTTCCCGGTGCCAGTTGGCGGCACCCGTTCGGGCCGGGCAGCGACATCGCCGACCGCACCGATCACCCGGTGGTTCAAGTGGCTTATCCCGACGCGGCGGCGTACGCGCGTTGGGTGGGTCGGCGACTGCCGACCGAGGCCGAATGGGAATACGCCGCGCGCGGCGGCGCCGCCACTACCTACGCATGGGGCGACGAGGAGATGCCCGACGGCACACCGATGGCCAACACCTGGCAGGGCCGATTTCCCTACCGCAACGACGGCTGGTTGGGCACGTCCCCGGTGGGCACCTTCCCGCCGAACGGATTCGGCCTCTTCGACATGATTGGCAATGTCTGGGAATGGACGACCACCGAATTCTCCACCCATCACCGACTCGATCAGCAGGTCAAGAATTGTTGTGCGCCAACGGGACCCGCCGATCCGTCGATCATGCAGACGCTGAAAGGCGGCTCACACCTGTGTGCCCCGGAGTACTGCCACCGATACCGGCCGGCGGCCCGCTCGCCGCAGTCGCAGGACACCGCGACCACGCACATCGGGTTCCGGTGCGTGTGCGACCGGGTCAGCTGATGGCGGTAGCCGCCGCCATCACCTTCGACTGGAAGTCCGGCGGCAGCGGGATGTAGCCGTGCTTGTCCAGGTCGATCTGGCCGGGTCCGAGCGTGGCCTGCAGGGCGGCCTTGACCGCCAAACCGGTCTGCGGGTCGGGGTACTTCGAGCAGACGATTTCGTACGTCGCCATCACGATCGGGTAGACGTCGTCCTGGCTCGGGTTGTAGAACGACGACAGGTCGAGGACCAGGTCGTTGCCCTTCCCGACGATCTTGGCGCCGGCGATGGTCTTACCCACCGAGTCGGTGCCGATCCGCACCGGCCGCCTGGTCTTGCGGCTGGCCGGAGTTTTGATCTCCGCGGCGAACAGGCCTTGGTCCATGGCGAACGACAGCTCGTTGTAGGTGATCGAACCCTCGGTGTTCTTCACCATCGACGAGGTGCCGTCGTTGCCCTTGGCACCCGTGCCGACGCCGCCCTTGAACTCCTTGCCGGTGCCCTGTTTCCACACGCCGGGGGCGGCGGCCTTCAGGTAGTCCTGGAAGTTGGCGGTGCTGCCGGATTTGTCGCTGCGGTAGACGACATGGATGTCTTCCGACGGCATCGAGGCATTCAGCGCCGCGATCTGCGGGTCGTCCCAGCGGGTGATGCTGCCGTTGAAGATGCCGGCAATGGTCTGCGCGTCGAGGACCAGGAAGTCGTTCGGGAGGTTGTAGGTGATGGCCAGTGGACCGAAGACCACCGGCAGGTTCCACGCCTCGGCCCCGCCGCAGCGTTGCTTGGCGGCGGCGTACTGGTCGTCGCTCAGGGGAGTGTCAGAACCGGCGAAATCGCTTTTGCCGGAGAGGAAGTCGGTGATACCGGTGCCCGATCCGTTGGCCGTGTAGTTCAGGCTGTGGCCGGGGCAGGAATTGCTGTAGGCGCTGACGAATCCCTTCATCGCGTTGGCCTGCGCGGTGGAGCCGCTGGCGGAAATCGCCGCCTTGCCGCCACAGCTGACGACCTCGCTCGCGTACGCCATGCTCGTATGCGGGACCTCGCATCCCGACAGCACTGTGGCTCCCGCGGCCAGCAAACTCACGGCAGCGGCCAGTCGGCTGTGCTTCATGTTGATTGCCTCACCCCAGACGTCGACACCATGTTGAGATTTGCGGCTCGCGAATCGAGCGCGCGAACCGTCGCTAGATTAACGGGTCGAGGACCGAACTGTCCCGCCCCATGGGCGAATTCATAATTACCATTAGTGTTCCTGAACTGGGCGTTACCGCCGGGTGACCGGCGGGTGACCAGATTCGGGCGCGCTGCCGAGCATCGTTCGTTCGCCGCGCGATCGGCATCCGATTTCGCTAACGTGACGCGCGTGTTGCCCCCACAGGCTGACGTTCACCGCTCCGTGCCCGTCCGCTTCAGGCAAGCGGTCGAGCACCTCGGGGACGGCCGCGAGCAATGACCGTTCAGACGCCGTCGGCCGTTTCCTCGCCACCACCCGAGAAGGACCGGCATCGTCCGCGCATCATCATCGGTGTGGCCATCATGATGGTGGTGGTCGGCGCCTATGGCCTTTCGCTGTTCGGCGTTCACCTGCTGCAGAAGTCCGAAGGCCCACTGCCGCCGCTCGACTTGAGCCAGGCCGGGCCCGACGAGACGGTGGTGCAGATCCGGCTGGAAGAACTGAAGCCCACCACCAACCGCCTCACGGTGAATGTGCTCATCTACCCAGGTGAGTCGTTGGAGGACAAGCGCTTTGACGAGTTGAACACCGACATCGCCGTGCGGTTGTACCCGCCGAACGATCTTGGTGACCTGAAATACCCAGCCGGCAAGGCGCCGGCACAGGTGAGCACCACGATCCAGGCGAATGGCGATCCCGGCAACTGGCCGTTCGATTCCTATCGCACCGAGGCGATCTCGGCGGATGTGTTCGTCGGCAACGGCGCCGATCGCAAGCGACTCCCGGCCCGCGTTCAGGTCACCGGAGCGATGGACGGCTGGGACGCGAGTACTCAGCGCAACAGCGACACCAGCGAAACCGGAAGCCACAACAGCAGCAATGTGGTCGTCACGCTGCAGCGGGCCAAGGGGCCGCTGATCTTCGATCTCGGCATCATCCTGGTCTTGGTCAGCCTGCCGACCTTGGCGCTGGTCGTGGCCATTCCGATGGCGATGGGCAGGCGAAAGTTCGTGCCGCCGTTCGCCACTTGGTATGCGGCCAACCTGTTCGCAATCGTTCCGCTGCGAAATATTCTCCCCGGCGCGCCGCCGCCGGGCTCGATGATCGACCAGGCGCTGGTGCAGTGGGTGTTGCTCGCGCTGGCGACGGCCATGGCGTTGTACATCTACTCCTACATCCGCCAAGGGGACTGACGAGTCGCGAGGTTTGTCGGAGCCCTCTGGCATAGTCGAATGTATGTTCGATTCGGTGATGCGGGAGTTGCGTGAGGCGGCGCGCGCGGAGAATCGGGCTGCGG
>NZ_LZLV01000141.1 GCF_001673405.1 Mycobacterium sp. 1245111.1
CCGGTCGCCTGGGTGATCGCGGCGTCGATCTGCCCGTAGAACTTCTCCGAGCTGGACGGACGACGGTCGCCGCGCTGACATTCCCGATGCTGACGTTCACCCTGATCGGCGCGCTGTGTCTGCTCGGCACGCTGTGGATGGTGGTGCGCGCACACAATTCGGTGCGGGCGGGCGCGCTGACGATCGCGGTGCTGGCCATCTACCTGTGGTCGCTGCTGTCGATGCTGGCCACGCTGGCCCGCACCACGCTGCTGTCGTTCCGGCTGCAGCCCACGCTGACGGTGCTGCTCACCACCGCCGGCGTCTTCGGGTTCGTGGAGTTGACGGTCTGGGCCACCGCGCTGGCGAAACAAGATGGCCGTGACAGCGCCTGGGGCCGCGCCGTGCCGCCGGTGGCCACTGCGATCGGGCTGGCCGCGGCGATCGCGTTCAGCCAGGACATCCCCGACGTGCTGCGGCCCGACCTGACCATCGCCTACACCGACACCGACGGCCACGGCCAGCGCGGCGACCGTCGTCCGTCCAGCTCGGAGAAGTTCTACGGGCAGATCGACGCCGCGATCACCCAGGCGCTGTCACGGCCATCTTGTTTCGCCAGCGCGGTGGCCCAGACCGTCAACTCCACGAACCCGAAGACGCCGGCGGTGGTGAGCAGCACCGTCAGCGTGGGCTGCAGCCGGAACGACAGCAGCGTGGTGCGGGCCAGCGTGGCCAGCATCGACAGCAGCGACCACAGGTAGATGGCCAGCACCGCGATCGTCAGCGCGCCCGCCCGCACCGAATTGTGTGCGCGCACCACCATCCACAGCGTGCCGAGCAGACACAGCGCGCCGATCAGGGTGAACGTCAGCATCGGGAATGTCAGCGCGGCGCCGTCGGCCGGTAGGTAGTGGAAGGCGCTGCCGCTGTTGCTGACCGGATCGTGCGCGGCGCGCAGCAGGAACGGCAACCAGGTGATCGACGCGCCGGCCGCCGCGATGGCGGCGATGACGACGAGTCGGATCAGCGGATCCAACGCGGCTTTGAGGCCGTCGCGCCGTCGCGCCGCCGCCAGCGTCAGTGCCATCAGCAGCATCGTGAACGCGCAGTAGGCCGGCAGCAGCGTGTAGCAGGTCGCGGCGGCGCCGAGGAACAGTCCGGCGCCGATCACCGCGGCCCAGCCACCCGAACGCGTGGCGCCCCGTAGCCCCGACCACGCCAGGATCAGCACCGGCGGAAGCAGCATCGTGATCATCGCCGAGTACGGCTCCGGTGAGCCGTAGGCCAGCGTCACCGCGGCGGTAGCGGCTGTGACGATCAGTGTGTACTCGAAGCGAATCATCCTCGACCACAACACCATTGCGAGTGCGATCGCGATCGTTATCGACGTGATCGCCCAGGGCTTGAACATCTCCCAGCCGGACGTGCCGGTGAGCGCCGCGACCCGGCCGCCGACCCAGAACCACCCCGGCGGGTAGAACGGCGGCAGGCCGGCGTAGGTCATGTCGTGCAGGGTTGGACTGTCGGTGAGCCGCGTCAGGTATTCGGTGCGGAACTGCTGGTCGACGGAGATCCCGAACAGGTAGAGCTTGGTGGCGCCCAGCGGCATGCCGAGCGTCACCACCGAGAACGCGGACACGAACACCAACGCCAGCAGCTGAGCCAGCCCGCGGCCCCTCCCGCGATGTACCCCGTCGCGCCGCCACAGCCAACCGGCGCACAGCAATCCGAGGATGCAGCCGACCTGACCGACGGTGGTGAGCGCGTGCAGTTGATTCGACGACGGGAAGGCCGGCCACTGCACCCGCGCGATCGCGGTCAGCGATACCACCGAGACCGCCGCGGCGACCGCGACCGCGATCACCATGTGGCCGACGGTGGCCAGCGCGTTGCGCATCTAGAGGGGCAACTTGCGGAAGATCGGCCGCGGAATGTGCCGCAACACCGTCATCAGGTAGCGGACGGGCCCCGGCGCCCAGACGAGTTCCTTGCCCTTGGCCGCCGAGGTCACCGCGAGCTCCGCGACGAACTCCTTGTCGACGGTGAACGGTGCCTCCTTGGCGCCGGTGGCTTTCCAGTGCTCGAGCGTGGTCGTGGTGCGAACCTGACCGGGGCGGATCACCAGAACGCGAACACCGTACTCGCGCAATGCTTCTCCGAGACCGAGGTAGAAGCCGTCCAGGCCGGCCTTGGTGGAGCCGTAGACGAAGTTCGATCGGCGGACCCGCTCGCCGGCGACCGAACTCATCGCGATGATGCGGCCGAAGCCCTGCGCGCGCATCTTCTCGCCCAGCAGCACGCCGACGGAAACCGCTGCGGTGTAATTGATCTGGGCGATCTGGACGGCCTTACGCTGGTCCTGCCAGAGCTCCTCGGCGTTGCCGAGCAAACCGAACGCGACGATCGCCACGTCGATATCGCCGCCTGCGAATGCCGCGTCGATCACCTTGGGGTGGTTGGCGGTATCGACGCCGTCGAAGTCGATCCACTCGACCGATTTCGCGCCGGCCGCCTTCATCTGCGCGATGGCCTTGTCCTTAGCCGGATGATCGGGTAGGTCGGCGAGCACGATGCGGGCGTGGGCGTTGCGCAGGTAGCGCTCGCATATCGCCAGCCCGATCTCGGATGTACCGCCCAGCAGCAGGATCGCCTGTGGGTTTCCTACGGCGTCAAGCACCATCTACAGCAGCTCCAAACGTCGGGCCATGTCGGAGACGAAGACTCCGGTCGGATCTACCTTGCGGCGCACCGCGATCCATTCGTCGATGCGGGGATACATGGCGTGGAAGTTGTCGGCGGTGGTGCGTGAGTCCTTGGCCGTGTAGACGCGGCCGCCGAATTTCATGACACGGGAGTCGAGTTCGTTGAGGAATTCGTTGACGCCCGGCTTGTTGGGGAAGTCCATCGCGACGTTCCAGCCGGCCATCGGGAAGCTCAGCGGCGCGCGGTTGCCAGGGCCGAACAGCTTGAAGACGTTGAGGAACGAGTAGTGGCCCTGGGTCTGAATCCACCGGATGATGTCCTTGAATTCCTCCATGGCATTCGGCGGCACGAGGAACTGGTGCTGAGCGAAACCCCTTGGGCCGTAGGCATATTGCCATCCGGTCGTCAGGTCCAGCATGTGGTAGAACTGCGTGAGGTTGACGATCTTGTCCTGATAGTTCCCGCTCATCCGGTAGAACGCCTCGCCGACCATGCTCATACTCAGCTTGTTCATCACGCTGACCGGGAAGAGATTGGGCACCGCGGGTAACTGAGGCGCGGTGAACTGCAGCGGATTCTTGGCAAGCTTGGGCGGCAGCTGGTCTAGCTTGGCGAGGCTGCCGCGGCTGACGGCGGCCCGGCCGAGCTTCGGCGGCGCGCTGATCAAGTCGAACCACGCGCTGGAATAGGTGTAGTTGTCCTCGGTGCCGTCCAAGTGCACCGCGACGGTCTCGTCCAGGCTGTGCGTCGCGATGCCGTCGGCGATGAAGTACGCGGTTTCCGTTGGCGTCATCTCGATGACGGCCCGCAGCACGATGCCGGTCAGCCCGTTGCCGCCGACGGTCGCCCAGAACAGCTCGGACTCGTCGCCCTCAGGAGTCAGGTGGCGGATCTGGCCGTCGGCCGTCAGCAGCTCCATCGACACCACGTGGTTGCCGAAGCTGCCCGCGCTGTGGTGGTTCTTGCCGTGGATGTCGCAGGCGATCGCGCCGCCGACGGTGACCTGCCGGGTGCCGGGCAGCACCGGAACCCATAACCCGAACGGCAGCGCGGCCTTCATCAACTGGTCGAGGCTGACACCGGCGTCGACCTCGGCCAGCCGGGTGTCGGACTCGATCGAGTGGATCTTGTTCAGCGGCGTCATGTCGATCACCAGGCCGCCGCCGTTTTGGGCGTTGTCGCCGTAGGAGCGGCCCAGCCCGCGGGCGATCACGCCCCTGCTCTTCGACGGCCCCGCACCGGCGTTCGCGACCTGGCCGACCGCCTTGGCGATCAGCTCGGTATCCGGGGTCGACAACACCTCCGCCACCGACGGTGCGGTGCGGCCAAAACCCGTCAGAGAGGTTTTGGTGGTGGGAATGTCGCTGCTCAACATCGTCAGAAAGGGTACCCGCCCGTCCGGTGACGATGCGGGATGCGTGCATCCCGAGAAGGAGGCGGACCATCAGCCGAGCGCTGCGCCGCCGCCCTACACTCACGCTGTGGCGGTGTGGGGCAATCGCCGCCGGGTGCGGTTATGTGCGCATGGCGGGGCAGATGCGCAGCGTGGCCGAGGCCGAGCTCGCCGCGGTTCCCGACACCGTCACGGTGTTCTACGACCCCAATGACCCCGGGCAGGCCTACCTGCACATCCACACGCCGCGGCTCGGCTACGCGTTGCTGGTGGGCGGCGCGGTCGGGGTGGTCGCCGCGCTCGTCGCGCTGCTGCGCTAGGAGCTACCGCAGCCGGAAGATCACCGACCGCTGCACGACGAAGTTGATCACCGTCGCAGTGCCCTGCGCGATCACGAACGCGGCCGGTACCCGCCACGGCTCGTGGGCGAACTTCAGATAGAAGAGGTAGTTGATGCCGACCTGCACGCAGTAGGTGAGCCCGTAAAGCACGCACACCGCGATGAAGCGGGCCCGGCTGGGCGGCGCCTGGAACGTCCAACGGCGGTTGATCAGGTAGGCCGTCGTGGTGCCGGCGATGAAGCTGATCGACTTGGCGACGTTCACTTGCAGGCCCAGGTGCAGCAGTAACACGTACAGCCCGAAGTCGACGATCGCCGACAGTCCTCCGGTGACGATGAATCGCCACGCCTGCGTCTTCAGCGGCAACGGGGTGCTCGCTGCGATCTCGGCCATCGGCGGGAAGTCTACGGGTGGTCAGCGCCGGAATCCTCATGTCCCGCGCGTCGGACCAGCGGACGGTGCGGCCTACGCGGCAGTCAGGTTCCTAAATGGTTATTACTGACAACGGGAATTAAGTTCCGATAATCGGAATAAATGGGTCCAATATTTGGAATAGGACACAAGGTTTACTAAGAGAAACTCGGAGAAACTCAGCCGAGACTAAGCCGAACGTACGACGTTATTAAACGCAAGTACAAAAGGGTGATAAATAGGTGAAATACAAAGAGCGCACCTGTAATCGCAGCTAGACCAGCTACATGTGACTCGATCGGCAGCTTGAATCGGCGACTCACGAACGGTTAAAAATTCTTCGGAAAAATCGCCCAAATTTCCGGACACCGGATGACTTAAGGGTTACCTTAAGCACGACTGAGAGCGCAGTCGGCAGCCATCGGTCTCACGTAAAACTCTTTCAAGGGGGACATTCCGTCATGTCGTCAGGTAAGCACAGCAAGCGCAACCGTCAAGCAGAGAAGGCCAAGGCGCGCCGTCGCGTGCGGGCCGCAGGATTAGGAGCAGGGGCGGGGGCGTTTCTGGCGCTCGGACTGGGACCGCTGGCAGGGGCACCTGCGGCGAAGGCTGACATTTTGACCGACTGGGTCGACATGATCATCGATCCGGCGGTCAACGGGATGGCAGGGACGGTGAACCCGGCGGAATTCTTCGACCCGTCGGTGCTTTCTGGTGCGTTGACCGAACTGTTCACCCCCAACGGGTGGGAGGCGCTGTTCGGCGACCTGTCCTCGGTTTCCAGCGTCGGCTTCGCGCTGCCCGAGTCGGCTGCGGCAACCACCGACCTCGGATCGACGACGGCCTCGGCGACGGATCCCCTGAGCGCCTTCTGGCAGGGCCTCGAGCAGAGCTGGATCAACAGCTCGTTCGGTTCTCAGTTCGACACCACACTCAACGCCTGGGCCGCGCAGGCCAACCCCGCGGCGTTTTCCGCCGCTGATTCCTGCGGTCTGATCTGTAACGGCGCTGACGGCACCGCCCTCAGCCCCGACGGTCAAGACGGCGGCTTGTGGTTCGGTAACGGCGGTGACGGCTTCACCTTCACCTCGGGTACCGGACCTATCGACGGCGGCGACGGCGGAAGCGCGTTCCTGTTCGGCAACGGTGGTGCCGGCGGTGACGGCTTCGCGGGCGGTGACGGCGGTATCGGCGGCGACGGCGGCCTGTACTACGGCTTCGGCGGCGCGGGTGGTGACGGTGGGGCGGCTACCGCCACCGCGGCCGCAGGTGCGGGCGGCGCCGGTGGCGACGCCGGGACCTACGCCTGGTTCGCTGCCGGCGGCGCGGGCGGCCAGGGCGGAACTGGTTTGACCGGCACCGACGGCGCAGACGGTAACCCAACTGGTAACGCTCTACTGGGGGCACTCAACGGCCAGACAGGCGGCGACGGTGGAGAGGGCGGCGTTGGCGGCAACGGCGGTACGGGCGGTCTGTTCGGCGCTGGTGGTGCCGGCGGGGCTGGTGGCACCGGCGGCGAGGGCGGTACCGGTGGCGACGGCGTAGTAGGCACTGGTCCAAACGCTGGCGAGCTCGGCTACGGCGGGGCGGGCGGTACCGGCGGTACCGGCGGCGAGGCCGGTGACGGCGGTAAGGCCGGATTGTTCGGCACCATTAGCGGTACGCCTGGAAACTTCGGCAACGGCGGTGCCGGGGGCGAGGGCGGTGACGGCGCTGCAAGCGGCACCGGTGCTGTTGCCGGAGCCGGTGGCGACGGTGGTGCGGGCGGAATCGGCACCGTGAACGATGCCGGCCTAGGCGGCGGTGGTGGTGGTGGCGGCGGCTACGCCTACGTCACTTCTGACAGCGGCGGCACGGTCAGCGGCACGAGCACGGCGGTCGGCGGCGAAGGCGGTGTCGGCGGCGCCGGTAGCACCACCTCCACCGGCGGGGCGGGCGGCACCGGCGGCTACGGCGGTATCAACGCTTCCGCCGGCGGTGTGGTCAATAACGCGACGGCCACCGGTGGCGCCGGCGGTGCGGGCGGTACCAACGGCGGCACGGGTGGCTCGGGTGGCTACGGCTACATCGGCGCGACCGGGGCGGGCAGCTCCGCGACCGGCTCGGCCACCGGCGGCGCCGGCGGTGCGGGCATCGATGGTGGTCAGGGTGGTGCAGGTGGATACGCCCAAATTCTGGGCGGGTTCTACGGCTCCAACAGCGGAGAAGTCGCCAGCGGCACGGCTCTCGGCGGGGCCGGCGGTACCGGCACCGGCGATGGGGCCACCGGCGGCACCGGTGGTGGCGCCACGATCGAAGCCATCTATGACAACAGCACCGCTAGTGGCACGGCCACGGGCGGGGACGGTGGAAGCGCCACCGGCGATGGCAGCGTCGGCGGTGACGGCGGCCGGGCCATCGTCGACGGCGGCTACGGCCTGGCGGGTCATCCGGAGACCGGCCACGCCACCGGGAGCGCCACCGGCGGCGACGGCGGTGCGGCCTTCGACGGCCACACCGGCGGTGACGGCGGGCAGGGCTCTGTCGTCGGGCAGTCCTTCGGCACGGCCACCAACGGCACTGCACTCGGTGGTGCCGGCGGCGACAGTGGCACCGGAGCTGACGGTGGCAACGGCGGCAACGGCGGCGACGGCAAGGTCTGGGGAGTGGACCACGGCGTAGCGACTGGCGGCCATGCCACTGGCGGGGCCGGTGGTGACGGCGGCAGCAACGGCGGCACAGGCGGCAACGGCGGCAACGGCTTGGTTGAGGCCAGCGGTGTCAACAGCACCGCTACTGGCACTGGCGTCGGTGGGGCCGGTGGTAACGGCACCGATGGCGGTACGGGTGGTGACGGCGGTAAGGGCGTCGTCTGGGGCGGCTACGGCGACACCCCGAGCGGCGTAGCCAATGGCAGCGCCACCGGTGGTGCCGGCGGTGCCGGTACCGGTTCCGACGGCCAGGGCGGCGCGGGTGGTAACGCCTACGTCGTTGCTGCGAGCGGGGCGGGGCACCCCACTGCCTCTGCTAGCGGCACCGCCACCGGCGGAGTAGGTGGCGCCGGCAATGACGGCATCGGCGGCCACGGCGGCACCGGCGAGGTCAACGCCGGCGTCGGCTACCAATACAGCGGCGGCTCCGTCGTCAATAGTGTTGGCACTGGCGGGGCTGGCGGAGCCGGCTTCGATGGCGCGACTGGCGGCGCCGGCGGTACCGGCGGTGTCTTCGGCGAGTACGGCACTGTCGCCAGCAACAGCACCGCCATCGGCGGCGCGGGCGGCGCCAGTGGCACCGGCATTAACGCCGGCGATGGCGGCAAGGGTGGCCTCGGCTACGTGCTGTCCAACGCTACGGTCACCAACGGCACCGCGACCGGCGGCGCCGGTGGGGTTGGCGGAGCCGGTGGGGCCGGCAACGGCGGAGATGGCGGTGATGGCGGCAACGGCTACGTGCAATTCGGCACGAACGTCAGCGGAACCGGCGGTGCAGGCGGGAATGGCGGAGCTGGTGGCACGGTTGTCGGCGCCAACGGCGGTGACGGCGGCAATGGCGGGGTCGGCAATAACCTCGGCACCACTCCAACCGCTACCGGCGGCCACGGCGGGAATGGCGGTGCCGGCAGCACCACCGGGACCGGCGACGGCGGCACCGGCGGCAACGGTGGCGACGGCACCAACGCCGCCGGCGGTAACGGCACCGACGGCCTGCCTGGCGTCGGCGACGTTGACGGCGCGGATGGCACGGACGGCGCCAACGCCCCGTAAAACCAGGGGGAGTCGGGTCGGGGGAAACAGACTGCGGCCCAGGGGAAACCCTGGGTCGCAGTTTGCTTTTCGAAGCCGCTGGGCGTCAGACCCAGTAGGCCACCCGAGCGCGGTACTGACGCATCGCAAGGGCCGCCACCAGCCAGCCCAGCACGGTCAGCCCGATCACGACCTCCCAGTGCCGCAGCTCCTGGTGGGCGCCCAGTAGCGGCGCCCGCACCAGATCCAGGTAATGCAGCAGCGGGTTGAGCTCGACGATCTTCGACCATTGCCCGGCGCCCTGCGCTCGCAGTGTGTCGTCGTTCCAGATGATCGGCGTCATGAAGAACAGCAGCTGCACGACGGAGAACAGCAGCGGCCCGATGTCGCGGAAGCGGGTCGCGAGGATGCCGAAGCACAGTGACACCCAGACGCAGTTCAGCACGATCAGCCCCAGCGCGGGAATCACCGCCAGGTCGGCCCACGACCACGGCTTGGGATAGATAATCGCGATGATCACATAGATCACGATGTTGTGCCCGAACAGGATCATCTGCCGCCACACCAGCCGGTAGACGTGCACGCTCAGCGGCGTCGGCAGCTGCTTGATCAACCCCTCGTTGGCGACGAACACCTCGGCGCCTTCCAAAATCGACGCGTTGATCAGGTTCCAGATGATCAGCCCAAGCGTGACGTAGGGCAGGTGCACCGCGAGCTGCAGATGGAACAGCTTGGAATACAGGCCGCCCATCGCGACAGCCGTGGTCCCGGTGGCGATGGTGATCCAGAACGGGCCGAGCACCGACCGGCGATAGCGCTGCTTGATGTCCTGCCAGCCGAGGTGCAGCCACAGTTCGCGGCGGCGATAACCGTCGACCAGGTCGCCCCAGGCGCGGGTCATCGTCTTCGACTGTGCCGCAACGTCAACGATCGTCATTAGCGGGCCTTTCGAACTGTTCCCGTCGGCCCAGCCGGCGCAGCCGCAGCCACTCCAGCAGACCTTTGGGGTCGCGACGGGAGATCAGGAAGAACCAGCCGAACCGAAGCCATTCCTGCACAAGGAGTTTCCGCAGACCCGGCTGTGCCATCAGGTAGCCGCGGTTGCGATAGGTGAAGTATCGCTTGGTGGCGTCGTCGGGATACTGCGTGTGCATCCGACCGCCGAGGATCGGCTTGAACTCGGCCGAGCCGCAGGGGTGCAGGTAGGCCGTGTCGAGGCAGGTCCCGAACGCCAGCCCGGAGCGGACCAGCCGACGGTGCATCTCGACCTCGTCGCCGCGGACGAACAGCCTCAGGTCGGGCACCCCGATCGCTTCGAACGCCGACGCCCGAAACAGCGCGCCGTTGAACAGCGACGCGATGCCCGGCAGCAGGTCTTGGCCGGCCTCGGTGCGCAATTCGCTGACCAGTCGACGCCAGGCCAGGCCCCGGCGCAACGGGAACGCCAGCTTCGTGGGCTCGTCGGCGTTGCACACCATCGGCGACACCTCGGCGAGGCGGTGCTTCTCGGCGCAGGCCAGCAGCGTGGCCAGCACCTCGCCGTCGCGCGGGTGGCCGTCGTCGTCGGCCAGCCACACCCAGTCGGCGCCGAGCGCCAGCGCGTGCAGGATGCCGAGCGCGAAACCCCCTGCGCCACCGAGGTTTCGGCGCGATGGCAGGTAGGTCGTCGGAATGGGTTGTCCCGCAACCAGATCGCGAACCACGCCGTCGGCGTCGTCGGAAAAATCATTGTCGACAACGATCAGCTGATCCAGCGGCCGACTCTGGCTGCTCAGCACGTCCAGCGATTTGGCCAGCAGGTCGGCGCGCCGGTGAGTCACCACGACGGCGCACACCATGGAGTTCATACGCTGTCGCGCTCCGTCTCCGCGAGGACTTCGCGAACGTGGCGGGCGGCGTCTTCGCCCTCGTAGGCCCGCACCACGTCTTCGATGCTGCCGGTCTGCTTGATGACGCCGTGGTCGATCCACATCGCGGTCTTGCACAGCCGGGCCAGGAATTCGTTGGAATGGCTTGCGAACACCAGGATTCCGGACCGCTCGACCAGCTGCTGCAACCGTGTCTGCGCCTTCTTCAGGAAGTCGGCGTCGACGGCGCCGATGCCCTCGTCGAGCAGCAGGATCTCGGGGTCGATGCTGGTGACCACGCCCATCGCCAACCGAACCCGCATGCCGGTGGAGTAGGTCCGCAGCGGCATCGACAGGTAGTCGCCGAGTTCGGTGAAGTCCGCGATCTCGTCGACCTTGGCCAGCATCTGCTTGCGGGTCTGCCCGAGGAACAGGCCGCGGATGAGGATGTTCTCGTAGCCGGAGATCTCGGGGTCCATCCCGACACCGAGGTCGAACACCGGCGCCACTCGCCCGCGCACGGTGGCCGAGCCGCGAGTCGGCTCGTAGATGCCCGAAAGTAGGCGCAGCAGAGTCGATTTCCCGGCGCCGTTATGACCGACCAGCCCGACCCGGTCGCCGAGTTCCAGCGACATCGTGATATCCCGCAGCGCCTCGATGACCACCACGTTGGACGCGTTACGCCCGATCGATCCGCCCAGGACGGTCTTCTTCAGCGAGCGCGACTTGGCGTCGAAGATCGGGAACTCGACCCACGCGTCGCGGGTTTCGATGTGCGGACCAGTCGGTGTCACCGGTTGCCTACAGGTATTGCCCGGTGCCCGAGCCGGGTCGACCGTGCCCCGCGCTACCGGGCGGCAGGCCGCGCTGCTCGCGCATCTGCTCGAGCTGCGCGCGAGCCGCCATCTGCTGGGCGAACAACGCGGTTTGGATGCCGTGGAACAGCCCCTCCAGCCAGCCGACCAGCTGGGCCTGTGCAATACGCAGTTCGCCGTCGGACGGGACGCTGCCCTCGGTGAACGGGAGCGTCAGCCGGTCGAGCTCCTCGCGCAGCTCCGGCGCCAACCCCTCCTCGAGTTCTCGGATGCTGGTGGCGTGGATCTCGCGCAGCCGGCTTCGGCTGGCCTCGTCGAGGGGAGCCGCACGCACCTCCTCGAGGAGTTGCTTGATCATCGTGCCGATCCGCATCACCTTGGCGGGTTGCTCGACCAGGTCGGTGATCGAGCGGTCGTCGTCGTCGGCGTCTTGGGCCGCCGCCATCAGGCGGGGATCGACGCCGCCGATGACCTCGATGTCGTCGTCGTTACTCAATGTTTGTCACCTCTGGGAGTTGTCGGGACGCTCGGAGGACCCTGCCATTCGTAGATCCAGGCTTCACCGTTGTCGTAAATCTTTGTCCACCACTTCGAATGGTCTACCGACACTAGCCCGTCGGGCACCTTGAACCCGCGAACCGTCGGCGCGCTGGTCAGGATGTAGCGGATGTTGAGCGCCCGGACTGCTTCGGGCACCAGCGCGCGCTTGTCCTCGGGTACCCCGGGCAGCGCGTCGGCATCGGCGTAAGCCCAGAAGATGTAGCGGTAATAGCCCGGGCCGGTTTGCTGCGGAAAGTCGTAGTGGGTCCACAGCGGGTGCAGGTCCGCGACGGCGTACATCCACGCGGTGCCGTCGACGTTGGAGTTGCCGATCACGGTGCTGCGCGCGCCCGGCAGCGAGGCCAGGTGGGCCATCGCGTCGAGGTCGTTCTGGTTGATCATCACCGAGTCGTACTTGTCGCCGAACAACACCAGGTGCCGATATAAGTAGTGCCGGGCGGTGACGACGGTGGTCAGCGCCAGCAGCGCCACGACGGCCGAAACCCACACGGCGTCAGGCAGGCTGACGAAACGCTTGACGACGGCCACCGCCCCCACCACCAAGGCGAACACCGCGACCGCCGCCATCGGCGTCATCAGCATCGTCACGACCGCCGAAAGCCGTCGCGGGTCGTTGTAGAAGAACTGACTGAACTGCTCGATCGCGGTGCCGAGCGGATTGTGGAACGGCGCGCCCGAGTAGATCGTCGCGACGGTGAGCACCAGCCAGAGCACCGGCGGCCACCAGACCTTCTTGTACAGCAGGATCGCCATCCCGATGCCGCTCAGCGCGATCAGGCCGTATTGCGTCGGGAAATCGTTGAGATGACGGGTGTGCAGCAGCAGCGCGTCGATCACGCCCTGCTTGACGGTCTTGAAGCTGGGGAACGCGTGCCCGGCGATGATGTCGGCCTGCTTGGCCACGCCGTAAAACTGCGGCGCCAGGATCAGCAGCGCCGGCACGGCCGAGGCGGACAGTGTCAGCAAGTCCGCGAGCCGGCCGCGCACCGGATGCCACCACGCATCGGTCAGCCACCAGGACGCCGCGAACAGAATTACCACGAAGCCGCCGGTGAGATGCACCGAGAAGACCCCGACTAAGGCCAGCACGGCCGCCGGGATCCGATCGCGATGGCCCAGCGTCGAGAGCACCAGAACGAACGTCGGGATCGCGACGCCGTAGGCCGCCAGATTCGGCATCGCCGCGGTCCCGAACTCGACGTAGGGCACCGAGGTGAACGACGCCGACAGCGCGGCCGCGGTCGCGGCCACCCCGGCCGCATAGGGCGTGCGGGACCGCAGCAGATGCCAGGTCAGCATCGCGGCGCTGGACGGGAACAGCCAGACCGCCGCCGCCACCGAGCACAGCGTGTAGCCGGTTGTCGGTGCCGCGCCGGTGAGTTGGCAGTACACCGCGGTCAGCGCGTGAAACACCGACGGGTAGTACAGCGGCTGGTGGGTTTCGACGTTGCGCAGCTCGCCCATGTGGGTCGACGACGCCTGGCCGGTGTCGAGCATGAAGCGGACCGTGTTGGCGTGCCAGACGGCGTCCCAGGTGCTGGGGATCGATTGCCAATGCACCAGGCCGCGGTAGGCCGCCCACATGATCAGCAATCCGCCGAGCGCCACCCCGGCCGCCACCGTCAGCGCCTGGCGGCGGTCGATACCCAACGCTTGCGCCGCCGGGTCGCGGTAGCGGGCCAGCAGCGGCTGCATGCCGATCATCACGATGCACACCGCCGCGAACGCGGCGAGTGCAGTCCAACCGTTCCAAGGGATTCCGACGGCGCCGAACGGGATGATCGCCAGTGCCACCACGCCGTAGGTCAGCGCCGGGCCAACGGCGATCGCGATCGGCCACGTTAGCTGGGTGATTCGTCCGACGATGGTCCCCGGGACGATCAGCAAAAACAATGCGATCAGTGTTCCGAAGCACAGCCCCACGCGACTAGTATGGCGGGCCGGGTGACCTGGCTCGGAACGGCGTTGACGTATTCGGGCGCCCGCTACCGTCACGGTTCCGCTTATTGCGCATAGCTCTAAGGTGGCTGCTATGGCATACGACGTCGCCCGAGTGCGCGGGTTGCACCCGTCACTCGGGGACGGTTGGGTGCACTTCGATGCGCCGTCCGGGATGCTCATCCCCGACTCGGTGGCGACCACCGTCTCGACTGCCTTCCGCGGATCCTTCCCCAGCACCGCCGGACCACATCCGTCGGCCAGACGCAGCGCGGCCGTGCTCGACGCGGCCCGGCAGGCGGCCGCCGATCTGGTCAACGCCGACCCCCGCGGGGTGGTGCTGGGCGCCGACCGTGCGGTGTTGCTGGCGTCGCTGGCCGACGCATCGTCGACCCGCGCCGGTCTGGGCTACGAGATGGTCGTCACCCGACTCGACGACGAAGCCAATATCGCGCCGTGGCTGCGGGCAGCAAACCGATTCGGCGCCAAGGTCAAATGGGCCGAGGTCGACATCGAAACCGGCGATCTGCCGTCGTGGCAGTGGGAGGGGCTGATCGGGCAGGCGACTCGCCTGGTCGCGGTGAGTTCGGCGTCGGGAACGCTCGGCACGCTCACTGATCTGCGGCCGGTGACGAAGCTGGTCCACGACGTCGGCGGCTTCGTGGTCGTCGACCACTCCGCGGCCGCGCCCTATCGGTTGATCGACATCGACGAGATCGACGCCGACGTGGTGGCGATCAACGCCGTCAACTGGGGTGGCCCGCCGGTGGGCGCGTTGGTGTTCCGCGATCCGGCGATGATCAACACGTTCACGTCGGTGTCGACCAACCCCTACGCCACCGGGCCCGGCCGCCTCGAGCTCGGCGTGCATCAGTACGGGCTGCTCGGCGGCTTCGTGGCCAGCATCGAATACCTTGCCTCGCTCGACGAGTCGGCCCGTGGGACTCGCCGCGAAAGGCTTTACACCTCACTGCAATCCGCGACGGCCTACATGGACGGGATCTTCGAGTACCTGATGGGCTCGCTGCGCTCACTGTCGCGGGTGGTGGTGATCGCCCGGCCCGAGTCGCGGATCCCGGTGGTCAGCTTCGCGGTGCACGACGTGCCGGCCGAGCGGGTGGTGCAGCGGTTGGCGGACAACGGGGTTCTGGGGATCTCCAACGCCAACTCGCGGGTGCTCGACGTGATCGGCGTCAACGACGTCGGCGGCGCGGTCACCGTCGGCTTGGCGCATTACTCGACGATGGCCGAGGTCGACCAGTTGGTGCGTGCGCTCGCCTCGCTGGGCTAGCTAGAGCGTCAGCACGATCTTTCCGGTCACCTCGCCGGACGACAGCATGCGGTGTGCCTCGCCGGCGTCCTGAATCGGCAAGCGGGCGCCGATGATCGGCCGGACCCGGCCGTTGGCGATCATCGGCCACACCGATTCCCGCACCGCGGCCACGACCTCGCTCTTGCTGCCCGGCCCGTTCGTCGGCCGGGCCCGCAGCGTGGTGCCGATGACGTGGGCCCGTTTGCCCATCAGCTTGCCGATGTTGAGTTCGCCCTTGACGCCGCCCTGCATTCCGATGATGACCAGCCGGCCCTCGGTGGCCAGCGCGTCGATGTTCCGGTCCAGGTACGAGGCGCCCATGATGTCGAAGATCACGTCGGCGCCGCGGCCGTCGGTGGCCTCGTGCACCCGCGCAACGAAGTCCTCGTCGTGATAGTTGATCAAAATCTCGGCTCCGAGTTCACGGCACGTGTCCAGCTTGGCCGCCGACCCCGCGGTGACCGCGACCCGGGCGCCGAGCGCCCAGGCAATCTGGATGGCGTGGCTGCCCACGCCGCTGGCGCCGCCGTGCATCAAGAGCAGCTGGCCCTCGCGCAGATGCGCCGTCATCACCAGGTTCGACCAGACGGTGCACGCCACCTCCGGCACACCCGCGGAATCCACCAGGTCGAGACCGACGGGATGCGGCAGCACCTGGCCGGCCGGCACTGCGACGTACTCGGCGTAGCCACCGCCGGCCAGCAACGCGCAGACTTCTTCGCCCGGGGCCCAATCTTTGACGTTGTCGCCGACCGCTTCGACGACGCCGGAGACTTCCATCCCGAGCAGTTCGCTCGCGCCGGGCGGGGGCGGGTAGAGGCCGGCCGCCTGCAAGAGGTCGGCCCGGTTGACTCCGGCCGCGGTGACCTTGATCAGCACGTCGTCTGGGCCGGCGGTGACGTCGGGCACCTGCTGCCAGCGGAGTTTGTCGGCGGATTCGGCGACGATGCCATGCATGCCGGCCACGCTACTAGCCCCTGTTTCAACGGCGATGTGTCGCATAGCATGACGTGATGGCCGCCCTGATTGCCGGCCGGACAGCCAGCGAGATGCCCGGGCTGGATATCGCTGAGCAGAAGTCGTGGCAGAGCTTCCTGGATTCGACGTTGCGGTTGTACGCGACGCTCAATCGTCGACTCACCGAGGTGCATCAGCTGTCGCTGTTCGACGTCAGGGTCCTCGACATGCTGGATCACGCGCCGACCGGCTGCGCCCGGATGGGTGACTTGGCCGAGGCGTTGGCGTCGCTGCCGAGTCGGCTCACCCGGCAAGTCCGCCGCCTCGAGGCCCAAGGATTCGTGCGCCGCGAGGCCAGCCCGGACGATCGGCGCGGAGTTGTCGCCGCGATCACCGACGACGGCCGGGCGGCGGCGCGGGAGGCGATGACGACGTACGCCGAAGGCATCCGCACGCACTTTCTCGGGCCGCTGTCACGGTCGCAGGTCGTCGCGGTCGGCGAGAATTGCCGCCGGATCAGCGCCGCGCTGAAGAGGGCCTGAACGTCCCGCTACCCTTGTCCGCGGTGGCGTGGCAGAGCGGCCTAATGCACTCGCCTTGAAAGCGAGAGACGGCTAAAACCGTCCGGGGGTTCAAATCCCTCCGCCACCGCCACATCTACTGGAGATGGGTCGCGTTGGAACACACCGTGCCCCGTCAATGGGACTCTTGGTTGCGCCGACTGGTGTGAGGCGCCGGTCAGGTCCAAGGTCTGTCCGTCGAAAAATCATGTGCCGACGCTGATCGGCACCATTACGGTCTGATGTGTGATCGAGCAGTTACCTACCTTTGTGCCCGTCGGAGGGGGCATGTTGGCGTTGACGCACCGGCCGAAGAAGAAGGCCCTTCCGGTGTGGGCGCAGAGTGGAGTCACCCATGTCGTCACTCTTCTGGGTGAAAAGGAAGGGGCGTTGTCGGTCGGCGAGTCCGTGACCGATGCCGGGCTTGACTGGATATGGATTACGCTTGCGGGCGCCGAGCCACCGGAGGGGGACCGGATGGTCGAGGTTCGGTCGGGTCTTGAAAAGGTCGTCGGTGCGCTTGCCGCAGGTGGCCGCGTCGTTATGCATTGCTCGGCCGGTATTCATCGCACGGGCATGATGGGCCACGCGGTGCTGCGGCTCACCGGTCTCGATGAGGTTCAGGCGGTGGCCACACTGCGCCGGCTTCGGCAGGTGACGGCGGATGGAGTCGGCGAACATCGACTCGTGTGGTCGGACACTTTACTTGATCGGCGGCCGTGAACCTTGACGACTTACTGATGCGATCGATCGGATGGGAGGCTACCGGTGACGGCGAGTTCCCATACCGATGTGATGTCGCTGGCGTGCGGTATTCGTTGCGGGTCAACGACTTTCCCGCTGAACCGCTGTACTCGCTGATGGCCGACGGCGTCGTGCTTGCCGACCTCGACGATTGGCCGTCGGCATGGCTGCGACCAGCGATGCCGGCCCGTCTGCGTCGAGTCGCCGATCGCGAGATACGACGTCTCGCGGAGCGGGGCGGTCGCAGAGTCGTGGACTTGGATCGCATCGTCGAGTGGGCCGCGCGGCTATGCACCATCAGCGAGTCGAGCGTAACCGGGGTAGTCGACGCGCTTGGCATACCTGGCTCGGTCGAGCACCGGTCCACCGGATCCGCTGTCGTTGAGCCGCCGCCGCTGGGCACGTTGCGAATATCGATCGGCAAAACTTGGGGTCTGTTCAGTGATCTTGAGGTCCAGTTGGCGGTGAGCACCGCTCGAAAGCATGACCTCGATGCTCGATTCGGGGAGGCGGCTCGTCTACCGTCGGTGCATCCGGATCGCCCCATCCAGTTCGCTTACCGAGTGGCCCGCCCCGACGCCCCACACTCGGTAACGGTGTTCGCCCGCTTCGGGCCTTCGCCGCAATCTGCACTGCTATCGAGTGTGCTCCTACGGCGCGAGACACCTCCACACGGTGGGGTTCCAACGTTGTAGCAACAGGGCCGCCACATCTCCTACTTGACGAGAGTGAACTGTGCGACGTCGGTGATGGTGCGGCGGAAGAAGTCCGCGCAGCCGACCAGGTAGCGCATGAAACGGTCGTAGTTGACCTCGTCGGTGATCGCGATCGCCTCGTCACGCTTGGCTTCGAGATTGACCGCCCACATGTCCAGCGTCCGCGCGTAGTGCGCCCGTAGGCTGTGGACCCGCTCGACGCTGAAACCCGACGCGGTCGCGAACTGGACCACATCGTCTTCCGAGGGCAACTCACCGCCGGGGAAGATCTCCTGGCCGATGAATCGCATCAATTTCAGATCGCTGATCGTGATCGCGACGTTGTTGGCCGCGAAGTAGCCCTGCGGCCGCCCGAGGATCGTGTGCAGCAGCATCCGGCCGTCGGAGGGAAGCGCGCTGTAGGCCATGTCGAAGAACGCGCCATAGCGGGGCTTGGTGAACGCCTCGAACGCGCCGATGCTGACGATCCGGTCGACCTTGTCGGTGAATTCCTCCCAGCCCTGCAGCCGCACCTCGACGGATCGCTCTGTGGGCACCTTCGCCAGCCGGGCGGTGGTCCAGGCGTGCTGATTGCGGCTCAGCGTGATGCCGATGACGTTGACGTCGTAGCGCTGCAGTGCCACCTCAAGCGCACCGCCCCACCCGCAGCCGACGTCGAGCAGCGTCATGCCGGGCTCAAGGTTCAGCTTGCCCAGCGCCAGCTCGAATTTGGCGACCTGCGCCTCGTCGAGGGTCATGTCGTCGCGTTCGTAGTAGGCGCAGGTGTAGCCCATCGTCGGCCCCAGGAACAACGCGTAGAACTCGTCGCTCAGGTCGTAGATCGACTGCGACGTCTCGTAGAACGGTTCCATCGTGGTGTTATCACCAGCCATTGCGAAGCTACCCACCTTTGTCCAGAGTCGGGCAGCGCAAAGCGGGCGCTCGATAGTTGAACGCCAACGATGCTGGTCCCCCGACCTCAGCGAA
The DNA here is from genome assembly GCF_001673405.1 of Mycobacterium sp. 1245111.1. GTDB lineage: Bacteria > Actinomycetota > Actinomycetes > Mycobacteriales > Mycobacteriaceae > Mycobacterium. Next base: position 18,966 of record NZ_LZLV01000141.1, read on the forward strand.
AGTTGCTCAGTGGATATTAGACCGGCGACGATTAACAGCGTTAATTCTGGTGCATGACCGAATTGGCCAGCGATACCCCGATCCCAGTGGACACTGCGATCAGCACCAGCGACACCGCAGGCCAGACCCACATCAGTCGATGACGGACGGCGGCGACGATGATCCCGACCGCCCCGACCAGGATCGCGACCCCGATCCCGCCCCAAGTCACCACGTATGCCTGGCCGAGCGCGTCGTAGTTACAGGCGCGCGACCCGCACGAATCGGTGGCCATCACAAAGAAGAACGAAAACGACACCGACGCCAGCGCGCCAAAGCCGGCGAGCGCGCCGAGGATCACCGTGAGCGTGATGTCGACGACCGAATGTCGCCGCGGCGGGATCGGCGGTGGATAACCCGGGTAGTACGGGTACTGCGGCTGCACGGCTCAACTATGACGCAGGTTCACGAAACGCGCGGTATCTCCGCGGCAATGCGGTCCATCAGCGCGGTGTAGCGCTTGACTTCCGGGTCTCTGCCCGGCTTGCCGCTGCTCACCACGCCGGCGGCCAGCTGCCGCTCGGGGTCGGTCCAGATCGCGCAGTTGACCAGTCCGAGGTGCCCGAACGCGTGTGGCGCGTTCCGCCCGAACGGGCCGAATCTCTTTGTGCCGAGCTGAAATCCGGTTCCCCAACGGGCGGGCAGCAGACCCGTTGCGACGTCGGGTCTCAAGCGCCGGCACTGCTTCGCCGCGGCTTTTAGGGTCTCGGGGCTCATTACCCGAACTCCGTCGAGTTCGCCTCCGCGACGCCATATTTCGGCGAATCGCGACATCTCGTCTGCATTCGAGATCGTGTTGGACGACGGGACGACGGTCTTGAGGAACAGCGGTGTGTTGGTGATCGGGATGATCTCGTGGGTGGTGCCGCCGATGGCTTTCCGGAAGGCCGCCGCGATCGGGGCGGGAAGCAACGGGTGTCCGGTGGGATGGCTGTGCGCGACCAGCGGGATATCTTGTTCTGCCACACCGAAATTCGTCCACCGGAAGTTCAGGGGGTCGAGGATCTCGGTGGCCAGGATGTCGCGGATGTCCTTGCCGGTGGCCGCGTAGACGATCTCGCGCATCAGCGGACCCCAGGTCAGCGCGTGGTAGATGTGCACCAGGCCGGGTCGGTAGATCGGCCGCAGATTCCCCAGCTGCTCCTGGGCGTACTCGTGGTCGTCCGCCCGCTTCAGGTCCGGCTTCGGTCCGGTGGGGAACGGGACGCCCGCGCTGTGCGTGATCACGTGCCGGATGGTGGTCCGATCTTTCCCGTGGCTGGTGTACGACGGGATGTACTGGCACACCTTGTCGTCGAGTGAAAAATGCCCGCGCTCGACGAGCATGTGTACGACGGTCGCGGTGATCGCTTTGGCCGACGAGTAGACGCAGAACGGTGTATCGGTCTTGACGGGGATCTTCTCAGCGTCGGGTTCGTCGGTGGGGGCGTTGCCCCAGCCGTGTCCGATGGCCCGGTTCAGCACCACCTTCCCGTTGTGACGCAGGCATAGCTGGATCGCGGGATGCATGCCGGCCTGGTACCAGTGCCGGGCGGCCTGCCAGATTCGTTCGACGGCTTGCGGATCGATTCCGGAGTGGTCCTCGTCGCCGATCGCGGTGACGGAGTCGAGGTCGTCGGGGATACGGATTCTGCCCTGTGCGTCGTTCATGCCGCGAGGGTACGTGGCGGCGGTCGGGTGCCTGGTTATCCACAGTTGCGGGTTCATCCACAGATGTGGCTTTGCGGGGTGCGGGGTGTCGGTCTGCCGACCTACGATTCGAACATGCGTTCTAGTAGTCGTGAGGAGATCGTCGAGGTGCTCGACGGTCTTCGCGCGTACGTCAAACGCACGCTGGATCTGACGTTCGATGCGCTGACCACGCCCGAGCGCTTGAACGTGCTGGAAAGCCTGGAGGTGTTTCGCCGCGAGCTGCCCGCGGCCGAGCATGCGCTGATCAACGAGCTGGCCGGCGTGGAGCCCAGCGAGTTGGGCGGCAAGCTGGCCGCAGTCCTGGCGAACCGGCTGCGGATCACCCGCGCCGAAGCGTCGCGGCGGGTGCATGAAGCCGCGGACCTGGGTGAGCGCCGCGCCTTGAACGGTGAGCCGTTGGAGCCGGTGCTGCCCGCCACTGCCGCCGCGCAGCGCAACGGTGACCTCGGCCCAGCTCATGTCGCGGTGATCCGCTCGTTTTGGCAACGGGTACCGGATTTCGTCGACATCGAGACCCGCGTTCGGGCCGAGGCGCAACTCGCCCGGTTGGGTCGCGAGCACCGCCCCGACGAGCTGGCCAGGTTGGCGGACAAGCTGATGGACTGCCTCAACCCCGACGGCGACTTCAGCGACGTCGACCGCGCCAAGCGCCGCGGCCTGACGATTGGCCGCCAAGACATCGCCGGGATGAGCCCGATCAATGGCTGGCTGACGCCCGAGGCCCGCGCCACCCTCGACGCCGTGTTCGCCAAGCTGGCCGCACCGGGTATGTGCAACCCCGACGACGCCGA
>NZ_LZLV01000142.1 GCF_001673405.1 Mycobacterium sp. 1245111.1
GTCCGACACACAGGTTTGCGCACCAAAAGTTATCAAGATCACACGTTAGCTTGGCGTGTCACAAGCGATTTCGAGTCTCTGATCCACTTTGGATGCAGCGCACTGCGATTATTTACTGAAATTGGCTGCAGGACAATTACTTTCGCGCTGCGCTAGCGTAGTTTCACCCGACGGCAGCACCGGTCAGCAACCAAATGCATTGCGCCCGTGAAGAAATAGCCTCAGGCGTGCGACAGGCTATGCGAATCGGCATCGGAGATCACGACTCGTTGCGAATCGACCCGAGCGATCAACGCGGAGATGCCCCGTTCGCCGGCAGCGACGAGATCGTCTACCACAGCGGCCAATTCGGTGCGATACACCGCCGCCAGGTAGTGATTCGTGCCGTCCCACGGCAACACGATGTCGGCGTCCACCGCGGCCGCACGGGCGACCAGCACGTCGATCACGTCGGGGTCGAGTAGCTCCGCATCAACGGAGCACACGAACGCGTACTTCTCCCCGGCCTCGGCGGCGGCGCGAAGCCCACGGCCGACGGCGGACAGCTGTCCGTGCCCGCGCACATCGTCGCGCACAACCTCTGCCGGGAGCTCCGGCACCGACTGTCCTGGCGAGGTCACCACGAAGACGGGCTGGCACCGCTCGGCGACCACGCTCACGACGTGCTCGACCGCCGTTGTGTGCCCGTCGCGAATCTGCTTGAGCGCCTTGGCGCGACCCTGCCAGGGCGAGGCGCCCGCCGCCAACACCACGCCGGCGAGCGAGGCCGGCTTACCCGTAGCGGTCATCTCAGTTCACAGTCCAGGTGTCACGGCCGTGCAGCAGCGACTGCAACGCGGCACGGTCGGAAGGCTTGGATTCCTGCGCGGCCTGGATCTGTGACCGCGCGGCGTCGTCGTAGGTGGGCCGGCTGACCTGACGGAAGATCCCCATCACCGTGTGCTCGAGGTTCTGCTGCGAAAGCCGCGACAGCGCGTAGGCGTAAGCGGAGTCGTCGGCGTGCGCATCGTGCACGACGATCTCGCTGGCCTTGACATCGGCGGTCTTGGCCACTTCGAGTCCGAAGCCGGATCGCACGACGCAGTATTCGTCGCCCGAGCCGAAGACGATCGGCTCGCCGTGGTGCACGCTGATCACCCGCTCTTCGGCGCCTTCTTTACGCAGCGCATCGAAGGAGCCGTCGTTGAAGATCGGGCAGTCCTGCAAAATCTCGACGAGCGCCGAACCCCGGTGCGCGGCTGCGGCACGCAGCACCTCCGAGAGGCCCTTGCGGTCCGAATCCAGCGCGCGGCCAACGAAACTCGCCTCGGCGCCGAGGGCCAGCGATACCGGGTTGAACGGCTGGTCCAGCGAGCCCATCGGCGTCGACTTGGTGACCTTGCCGATCTCCGAGGTCGGCGAATACTGACCCTTGGTCAACCCGTAGATCCGGTTGTTGAAGAGCAGGATCGTCAGGTTGATGTTGCGGCGCAGCGCGTGGATCAGGTGGTTACCACCGATCGACAACGCGTCGCCGTCGCCGGTGACGACCCAGACGGACAGGTCTTCCCGCGACAGCGCCAAGCCCGTGGCGATCGCCGGCGCACGTCCGTGGATGGAGTGCAGGCCATAGGTTTCCAGGTAGTACGGGAACCGGCTCGAGCACCCGATGCCGCTGACGAAGACGATGTTCTCGCGCCGTAACCCCAACTCGGGCAAGAAGTTTCGCATCGTGTTGAGAATGACGTAGTCACCGCAGCCGGGGCACCAGCGGACCTCTTGGTCGCTGGTGAAGTCCTTGGCCTTCTGCGGTTGATCCGTGGTGGGCACGCGGCCGTGCCCGGACAGCATGTCCGTCAGGCCGAGGTCTGTGCCGATCAGGTCAGTCATGTGCAACTAGCTCCCTGCTCCAACCGTGGCCGCCGCCAATCTCGCGACCATTGTCTTGTCTTGCTCGATTTCGGCCAGCGTCCCGCCCAACGCTGCCCGGATGACGCGTCCGATCTCGTCGGCCAGGAACGAGACGCCCTGAACCTTCGTGACGGATTGCACGTCGACCAAATACTTTCCGCGCAGCAGCAGCGCCAGCTGACCGAGGTTCATCTCCGGGCACACCACCTGCGGGTAGCGCCGGAGCACCTCGCCCAGGTTGGCCGGGAACGGGCGCAGGCTGCGCAGGTGCGCGTGGGCGACCTTGATGTCGTTGCGACGCGCGCGCCGGCACGCCTCCCCGATCGGACCGTAAGAGCTACCCCACCCGATCAGCAGCAGCTCGGCGTCACCGGTCGGATCGTCGACCACCAGGTCGGGAACCGAGATCCCCTCGATCTTCGCTTCGCGCAGCCGCACCATCAGGTCGTGGTTGGCCGGATCGTAGGAGATGGCGCCAGTCCCGTTGGCGGATTCCAGACCACCGATGCGGTGTTCGAGCCCTGGAGTTCCCGGAATGGCGAACAACCGGCCGAGCGTCTCCGGGTCGCGGGCGTAGGGCTGGAACGGTTCGTCGGGGTTGGCGAAGGTGTGCTGAATGGGTTGCAGCTCATCGACATTCGGGATCCGCCAGGGCTCGGAGCCGTTGGCGATCGCGCCGTCCGACAGGATCACCACCGGGGTGTGGTAGCCCACCGCGATGCGCACCGCCTCAAGCGCGACGTCGAAGCAGTCCGAGGGCGAACGAGGAGCCAGCACGGCCACCGGCGACTCGCCGTTGCGTCCGTAGAGCGCCTGCAGCAGGTCGGCCTGCTCGGTCTTGGTCGGCAGACCCGTCGACGGCCCACCGCGCTGGACGTCGATGACGATCAGCGGCAACTCGGTCATCACCGCGAGGCCCAGGGCTTCGGACTTCAGCGACAGCCCCGGCCCCGAAGTGCTGGTAACGCCGAGCGCGCCGCCGTAGGAGGCGCCCAACGCGGCGCAGATACCGCTGATTTCGTCCTCGGCCTGGAAGGTCAGCACGTTGAAGTTCTTGTGCTTGGACAGCTCGTGCAGGATGTCCGACGCGGGCGTGATCGGGTAGCTGCCCAGCATGACCTGGAGGTCGGCCAGTTGACCGGCCGCGACGATCCCGTAGGCCAGCGCGGTGTTGCCCGAGATCTGCCGGTATTCACCAGGCGGCAGCTTCGCCGGCGCCACCTCGTAGGTGACCGCGAAGGCCTCGGTGGTCTCGCCGTAGTTCCAGCCCGCCTTCAGCGCCAGGACGTTCGCCTGGGCGACATCGGGCTTGCGGGCGAACTTCTCGTTGATGAATCGCTCGCTGGCCTCGAGCTCGCGTCCGTACATCCACGACAACAGACCGAGCGCAAACATGTTCTTGGCGCGCTGGCCGTCCTTCTTGGTGGCTCCGATGACCTCGACGGCGCCAAGGGTCAGCGTGGTCATTGGGACGGCTTCGACCTTGTAGTCGGACAGCTCGCCGGTCTCCAGCGGGTTGTTGTCGTAGCCGACCTTGGCGAGGTTGCGTTTGGTGAACTCGTCGGAGTTGGCGATCACCAGCCCGCCGATCGGCAGGTCGGTGATATTGGCTTTCAGGGCCGCGGGGTTCATCGCGACCAGGACGTCGGGCCGGTCACCGGCGGTCAGAATGTCGTAGTCGGCGATCTGAATCTGGAATGACGAGACGCCGGGCAGGGTGCCCTGCGGAGCGCGGATCTCGGCCGGGTAGCTCGGTTGGGTGGCCAGGTCGTTACCGAAAAGCGCTGCCTCGGAAGTAAATCGGTCACCGGTGAGCTGCATACCATCACCGGAGTCGCCCGCGAAACGGATGACGATCTTCTCTAGCTTCTCCGGCTTTCTCCGGCCGGGGCGCGCAGTGTCGGCTCCGTTTCCGTTCGGACCCACGTCGCCGCCTCCCGTAGCTGTTCACCGCCCCGGCATGTGGTCGAAACCGGGGCGAATCGTCCGAGTACCGCCCCGACCGATTTTTATGTCACTGGCGGTACCGATTATTGCACTTCTCTTAGGGATTCATGGACGGTCGTCCATGCCTCCACGCTACCGCTTCTCGGCCAAAACGCGAGGTCAGACACACGCGGTCAATATCAGCAAACGCGAAGTGTGGTGTTCGTCACTTTTGTCGGGCTGCGAAGTCTAAGAATCGAAGTTACGCGTGAGTAACATTTGCTAGCGATCCGCCTCCCCCATTTGGGGGAGGCCGCCAGCCTGGGCTAACCCACCTTTCCGGGCCCTCTTGGGCCCGGTTTCGGGCATGGCCGTGGCGTACAGCGTCAGGCCGGTGGCGGCGATAATTCCCAGCGAAATGAAGGCCGCACGGTAGCCCGCGACTACCACAATCCAGCCGGCCAAGATATTCGACAACGCGGCGCCAAGGCCCCACATCGTCGTCAATGCGCCGAGGCTCACGTTGAACCGTCCGGTGCCGTGCGTCAGGTCCTGCACGACGAGCGGGAACAGCGCGCCGAAAATGCCGGCCCCGACGCCGTCGAGAACCTGGACGCCGACCAACCAATAGGGGCTGTCGGACAGCGTGTAGAGGAATCCCCGCACGGTCAGGAACGCGAACCCGATCAGAAAGATCCGCTTGCGCCCCCAGCTGTCGGCCTTGGCGCCGGCCAGGTATGCCATCGGCACCATGACCACTTGCGCGGCCACCACGCACGACGCCATCAGCGCGGTGCCGACGTCTTTGTTCTGCAGGGCCAGCACCTGTCCGACGAGCGGCAGCATCGCGGCGTTGGCGAGGTGAAAGGTGACCATGGCAGCAGCGAAGATCAGCAGCCGGCGATCGCGGAACAGCACCGCGAAACCCGACGGCCGCGGGTGGGCCTCGCCGGCCGCGTGATCCATGCCGCGGGCCCGGTCGTGGTCGATCGCCGCGCCCGGGATCGACAGCGTCGCAACCATGCTCAGCGCGGCCATGGCGGCCAGCACCCAGAACACGACCACTGGGCCGAATCCGTATGCCAATCCCCCGGTGATGACACCGGCGGTGGCATTGCCGGCGTGGTTGAACGACTCGTTGCGCCCGATGCGGCGGGAGAAGCGCCGGGCGCCGACGAGGCCCAGCGTGATCGCGGCCAGCGCCGGAGCGAACACCGAGCCGGCGACGCCCGTCAGCGCCTGCAGCACTGCGATGGCCGAAAAGTGCGGAAACAGCGGCATGGCCAGCGTTCCGCCCGTAACGGCCACCGCGCCGGCCACGATCAGCGCACGCTTGGCCGACGTGCGGTCCACCAGCGCACCAACCGGTGTCTGCGCGGCGATCGCCGCGATGCCGCCGGCCCCCATCACGAAGCCGATCGAAGCCTGATCCCAGTGATGCGTCAGCAGCAGGTAGATCGACAGGTACGGCCCTAGGCCGTCGCGCACATCGGCCAGGAAGAAGTTCGCCAGATCAAGCGGGCGAGAAACCCGAGCCGGTACCGCGTCAGCGGCCTCGGCGCTCAAGGGTTATCGGGCTGCTACGCGCTCTTGTCGCGGCGCTCGGCACGCGAAGGCTTGCGCGGCACGATCGTCGGCAGCACGTTGTCCTGCACGGTCTCCTTGGTCACCACGACCTTGGCGACGTCGTCGCGGCTGGGGATGTCGTACATCACCGGCAGCAGGACTTCTTCCATGATCGCGCGCAGCCCGCGGGCCCCGGTGCCACGGTGGATCGCCTGCTCGGCGATCGCCTCCAGGGCGTCCTGGCTGAACTCGAGTTCGACGTTGTCCATCTCGAACAGCCTGGTGTACTGCTTGACCAGGGCGTTCTTGGGCTCCGACAGGATCTTGACCAACGACTCCATGTCCAGGTTGGTCACCGAAGCGACCACCGGCAGACGCCCGATGAACTCGGGGATCAGGCCGTACTTGATCAGGTCTTCGGGCATGACCTCGGCGAAGTGGTCCTGGGTGTCGATCTCGGCCTTGCTGCGCACTTCGGCGCCGAAGCCGAGGCCACGCTTGCCGATGCGGTCGGACACGATCTTCTCCAGCCCGGCGAAGGCGCCGGCCACGATGAACAGCACGTTGGTGGTGTCGATCTGGATGAACTCTTGGTGCGGGTGCTTGCGACCGCCTTGCGGGGGCACCGAGGCCTGCGTGCCTTCCAGGATCTTCAGCAGCGCCTGCTGGACACCTTCACCGGAGACGTCACGCGTGATCGAGGGGTTCTCGCTCTTGCGGGCGATCTTGTCGACCTCGTCGATGTAGATGATGCCGGTCTCGGCGCGCTTGACGTCGTAGTCGGCGGCCTGGATCAGCTTGAGCAGAATATTCTCGACGTCTTCACCGACATAGCCCGCCTCGGTCAGGGCGGTGGCGTCGGCGATCGCGAACGGAACGTTGAGCATCTTGGCCAGCGTCTGGGCCAGGTAGGTCTTTCCACAACCAGTGGGTCCCAGCATCAAGATGTTGGACTTGGTCAGCTCGACGGACTCGCTGGAACGGGACTCGCGCCCCTTCTCACCAGCCTGGATACGCTTGTAGTGGTTGTATACCGCGACGGCCAGGGTGCGTTTGGCAGTGTCCTGGCCGATGACATAGCCCTCCAGGAATTCCCGGATCTCGGCGGGCTTGGGCAGTTCGTCAAGTTTTACGTCGTCGGCGTCGGCGAGTTCCTCTTCGATGATCTCGTTACACAGATCGATGCACTCATCGCAGATGTAAACGCCAGGCCCCGCAATGAGCTTTTTGACCTGCTTCTGGCTCTTCCCGCAGAACGAGCACTTCAGCAGGTCACCGCCGTCTCCGATGCGCGCCATGGTGCTGGGGGCCTACTTCCTGTTCACCGTCTCGATGGTGCTATGTCGCGTGTATTGACCGACGCTACCCGCTTGCTCCACGGCGATGCGACCGATAGAGGTGAATCGCGTCGGTGATATTCGTGTTGTGCGTCCAGAACATATCGCCTCGGGCGGTCCTATGCTCGGCGGGCGCGCCGCTGTGTCGCGCCCGTTATACGACTGAGTCCGACGTGCCCTACGTGGAGGCCTGTCGGTTCCGCCGCACTCGACGTTACGCGTTGATCGCCAACGGTGGTGTGACGACCGCGCTGAACTACCCTGCGCGGCAGCCGGTTAGGCGGGCGACGCGGAAAGCTTGCGGTACTCCAGGACCGTGTCGATGATCCCGTAGTCCTTCGCCTCGGCGGCAGTCAGGATCTTGTCCCGGTCGGTGTCCTTGCGGACCGTCGCGGCGTCCTTGTTGGTGTGGCGAGCCAGCGTCGTCTCCATCAGAGTGCGCATCCGCTCGATCTCGGCGGCCTGGATCTCCAAGTCGGAGAACTGGCCCTGGATCACCCCGGACAGCGACGGCTGGTGAATCAGCACCCGAGCGTTGGGCAGCGCCATCCGCTTCCCCGGGCTGCCCGCAGCGAGCAGCACCGCCGCGGCCGAGGCGGCCTGTCCCAGGCACACGGTCTGAATGTCGGCACGGACGTACTGCATCGTGTCGTAGATCGCCATCAGCGACGTGAAACTGCCGCCGGGCGAGTTGATGTACATGGTGATGTCGCGGTCGGGATCAAGCGACTCCAACACCAGCAACTGCGCCATGACGTCGTTGGCCGAGGCGTCGTCGACCTGAACCCCGAGGAAGATGATGCGCTCCTCGAACAGCTTGTTGTACGGGTTTGACTCCTTGACGCCCCAGCTGGAGTGCTCGACGAAAGACGGCAGGATGTAGCGCGCCTGCGGCTGGATTTCGGGGTTCATTCTGCTTCTCCACTGATGTGAGCGGCGCGGGTGATGATGTGGTCGACGAATCCGTATTCCAGCGCTTCCTGAGCGGTGAACCACCGGTCGCGGTCGGAGTCGGCCTCGATGCGTTCCTGGGTCTGGCCGGTGAACTCGGCGTTGAGCCGGAACATCTCTTTCTTGATGACGTGGAACTGCTCGGCCTGGATCGCGATGTCGGCCGCGCTACCGGTCACCCCGCCCAGCGGCTGGTGCATCAGGATCCGCGCGTGCGGCAGCGCGTAGCGCTTGCCTTTGGTGCCGGCGGCCAGCAGGAACTCGCCCATCGACGCGGCCATGCCCATGGCGTAGGTGGCGATGTCGCAGGGCGCCAGCACCATCGTGTCGTAGATCGCCATCCCGGCGCTGATCGATCCGCCGGGCGAGTTGATGTAGAGGTGGATGTCCTTGGTCGCGTCCTCGGCGGCGAGCAGCAGGATTTGTGCGCACAGCCGGTTGGCGATGTCGTCGTCGACCTGTGACCCCAGGAAGATGATGCGCTCGGAGAGCAGACGCTCATAGACCGAGTCGGTGAGGTTCAGACCCAGCGCGCTGCCGCGCATTTCGTTCCCACGGCTCACAGTGGGTTACCTACTTTCTCGAGTTCCATATTCACCGACACTAACCAACCCCGACTCCTCAGCACTCCCCGAAGCGCCCGCGTTCGCTCACAGCGTCACTTCGTGTCGCCTGACGGCTCCTCGGATGACTCTGCATCTTCGTCGTCTTGGGCGTCGCGGCTGCCGAAGAATTCGGAGGTGTCGATCACGTTTCCATCGGTGTCGCTGACAGTCGCGGCCTCGACGGCGGCGGCAATGGTCTTGCCACGGCGCACGTCGGCGAACATCGCCGGCAGCTGGTTTTGCTGCTGCAGGTAGCTCAACAGCTCCTGCGGCTGAATCCCGTACTGCCGCGACGTCGTCACCAGCCGCTCGGTGAGGTCGTCCTGGCCGACCTGAATGTCGAGGTCGTCGCCCAGCGCATCGAGCAGCAACTGCGTCTTGATGGCCTTTTCGGCCTCGGTGCGGGCGTCGGCGTCGAACTTCTCGCGCGTCGTGCCCTGCTTCTCGAGGGCCTCGGCGAGCTTGGCCTCGTCGTGGTTGAGCCCGTGCAGCGCGTTGTGAATGGTGTTGTCCACCTGGGCCTGCACGATCGCTTCCGGCAACGGTATCTCGACGCCGTCGAGCAGCGCCTCGATCGCGGCCGTGCGGATCTGCTCGGCCTGCTGCACCCGCTTGACCCGGCTGACCTGTTCGGAGAGGTTCGCCTTCAATTCGTCGATCGTGTCGAATTCGCTTGCTAGTTGGGCGAATTCGTCATCCGGTTCGGGCAACTCACGTTCCTTGACCGTCACCACGGTGACCGTGACCTCGGCCCCCTTGCCGGCGTGCGGGCCGGCGGCCAGCTCGGCGGTAAAGGTCTTCGACTCGCCGGCCGACAGTCCGACGATCGCGTCGTCGAGACCTTCGATGAGCTGACCGGAGCCGACTTCGTGCGACAGACCCTTCGTCGACGCCTCGGGCACGTCCTCGCCGTCGATGGTCGCCGACAGGTCGATCGATACGAAGTCGCCGGTCTTGACGGGCCGCTCGACGCCGGTCAGGGTGCCGAACCGGGCGCGCAGGTTCTGCAGCTCGGTGTCGACGTCCTCGTCGCTGACCTTGATCGGGTCGACGGTGATCTTCAGTGTGCTGAGGTCGGGCAGGGCGAAGTCGGGCCGCACGTCGACTTCGGCGGTGAAGACCAGCTCCTCGCCGTACACCTTCTTGGTGACGTCGATCTCGGGCTGGCCGAGGGGTCGCACGTCGACTTCGGTGACCGCCTGGCCGTAGCGGCTCGGCAGCGCCTCGTTGACGACCTGGTCGAGGATCGCCTCCTTGCCGACTCGGGCCTCCAGCAATTTCGCGGGCGCCTTGCCAGGACGGAAGCCCGGCAGCCGGACCTGCTTGGCGAGCTCTTTGTAGGCCCGGTCGAAGTCCGGCTTAAGTTCCCCGAACGGCACCTCTACGTTGATGCGAACCCGGGTGGGGCTCAGCTGCTCGACGGTGCTCTTCACGGGTGTGCTCCTTGCTTGTGCTGATGTGACGTGCCAGTCGGGGTGACAGGATTTGAACCTGCGGCCTTCCGCTCCCAAAGCGGATGCGCTACCAAGCTGCGCTACACCCCGCGGTGACCACGCGATCCTACGGCCACGGTTCGCCAGGCCTGTGTGCTGGTCTCACGACCTGAACACAGGACGACAACATTTGGATTTGATGTCTGCCGCGCCGTAAAGTCTCGCTCGACTCAATACACGCGGGCGTAGCTCAATGGTAGAGCCCTAGTCTTCCAAACTAGCTACGCGGGTTCGATTCCCGTCGCCCGCTCCACACGGACCAGCGCGCCCTCGAGCAGGTCCTTTTTTCGCTGGGCGTAATCCTCCTCACTGAGCATCCCTTCGGCGCGCTGCCGGGCGATGGCGCGGATCGCGGCCACGACACCCGTGACGACGGGCCGCGGCGCCTTTGCGGCTGCGGCCGGCACAGGCAGCCGCGCGTGAGTGACGGGTGTGGCGTTCTCGTCGACAGCGGGGCGCGGCCGTCCGGCCATGGCCTGCCCCATCATCGCCGCTTCGACCTCTGCCGCCGCCGTGGGCGCTGCGGTGACCGGGGTGGTCAGCGCGACGGCACGAACCTCAGGCGCGGCTACCACCCAGCTCGGCGGCACCGAAAGTTTCCCGACCATGTCCGCCTCACCCAGAGCAGCTGTTGCCGTCGGCGCGGACAGCGCGCCGGCGGGAGGGTTGGGAAGCGTCGCCGGAAAGGGTTCGACACTCGCCGGCCCGGATTCCGGCCACGCTTCTTCGCCGTTGTAGTGGCTGAAGGTTTCGTCGTCCGGGATACCCGACAGGGTGGTGAACACAGACGGCGGAACTTCGGCGAATCCGGTGAGCGCGTCCACCGGCGCCAGCACGAGAAGGGCGGCGAGATCGCCCGGCGAATTCACGAAGATTGCGATCAGGCTGGCCAACAGGCCGAGTTGTTCTCCTTGTGCCGGCGTCGCCAACGCCGACAGAGCTTGCGGCACAACCGATATGGCGCTAGGGGCGACATCGTCCGGAGGGCTGAACGGCGTCAGCACGGCGGCAGCGGCTGACGAGCCCGCATAGTTGTACATCGCCATCGCGTCCTGAGCCCACATCTCGGCGTAGAGCGCCTCGGTAGCTGCGATCGCGGGCGTGTTCTGTCCCAACACGTTGGTTGCCACCAACACCACCAGCAGGCTGCGGTTGGAGGCAACCTCCGGCGGCGGCACCGTCGCCGCGAATGCCGCCTCGTAAGCGGCAGCAGCCAATCGAGCCTGAAAGGCGGACTGCTGGGCTTGCGCCGCGGTGGTGCTGAGCCACCGGACGTGACGTTCGGTGGCGACGCTCATCGCTTCGGACGACGGGCCCGACCAGACCGTTCGAGTGAGTTCCGACACCACTGATCGGTATCCGACGGCCGCCGTGTACAGCTCGTCGGCCAAGTCGTCCCAGGCCTGAGAAGCGGACAGCATCGGCCCCGGACCCGGCCCGGTGTACATCCGAAGTGAGTTGATTTCCGGCGGGTAGATCCCGAAATCTGTTGGCACGCTGACCTCTTTGAGACGACTGATGCGTTCGCCTGATGGCGGTGGGCGTTTCAGAGACCTAGCAGCCGCTTCCTCTGGTGGAGATATTCGTCGTTGGTCAGAAGTCCCTCGTCAACGAGCTTGGCGAACTCGCGGAGTTCAGCCGCTACGCCGGTCACCACTGCCCGGTGATCTTCCTGCGCGGCCGCCTCGTTCATCGGCCGAGCTCCGCTGAGGGCCGCCCGGGCATGCTGCGCTGTCCTTCCCGCCCCGGCGCCGACGGCGTCGGCCATGATCCGGCCGGCCATCCCGGCCAGTGCCATCTCGCCGAGCGTGCCGCCGAAACCGGCCTCTGCCTCGGGAACGGCACTGGCGGCGGCAGCAGTCCCCGGCAGGGTGTAGGCGACGGGACGCACCTCCGACGTGCCGGCAGTCCAGGTAGGCGGCACGGACATGCCGCCGATGATGCGGGCCTCACCGAGGCCGACTTCGACGCTCCGCGCCGGCACCGTGCCCGCCGGCAAATTGAGCAACGGCGCCGGGAACGGCTCGACGGGTGCCGGGTCGGTGCCCGGATAGGGCTCCTCACCGTTCCAGCCGCTGATGATCTCGTCGGTGTGAAGGCCAACCCCGGTGCCGACGAGGGCGACTGGAAAACCGATGATCCCGACCACGTTGGCAGGTACGGCGATGAAAAGGGAGTAGAACGCCGGCACCGCCAACAGGACGGTGAAGAAGTCAGCCACGAGGGCCAACAACTCCGCCTCGGCGCCGCTCGGCAGTGCGCTAGACGCGGCGGAAAGGGCTTGCCGCGCATTGCCTTCGACGGCGGTGCTGACGTCGTCGGCGGCTTGCTCGACCAAGCCGGCCGCATTGGTGGTCCGCGGCGGCGGGTCGAACGGTGTCAGCACCGTGGACGAGGTCGACGAGGCGGCATAGCCGTACATGGCCTCCAAATCCTGAGCCCACATCTCCGCGTACTCGGCTTCGGTAGCCGCGATCGCGTGGCTGTTTCTGCCGATCAGGTTGGTCGCGACCAGCGTCATCAGCTCAGCGCGGTTGGCCGCCACCACCGGCGGCGGGACCGTTGCGGACAACGCCGTTTGATACGCGGCCGCCGCGGACTTGGCCTGCATACAAGTCTGTTCGGCCCGCACGGCGGTGGCCCGCAACCATGCCGCGTATGTGGACGCAGCCGCGCTCATCGACGCCGACGCCGCCCCCAACCAGGGGCCGCTAGTGAGTTCCGCCGTGACCGCTCGATACGAATCCGCTGCCGAGTGCAGTTCATCGGCGAGCGCACCCCACGCCCCGGCCGCAGCCAGTAGGGGCGCCGAACCGGGGCCGGTGTACATCCGGGCCGAGTTGATCTCAGGCGGATAGCTCACGAAATCCATGCCCGCTACTCCTTCAGATCACCGCGGTTGGCACCGTCGTTCGCGCGCCGCCGGGGTTCTTGCCCGGGGCAGCACGATCGTGTGCGTGATATCGATGCCGGCGCCCTCGCTGGTCATGAGCATCGAAACCGGCTCACCCTGGATGCTTGCCCGCGAACTACGCCGAGGCGTTTTCCAAGGCCGTGATGTCCTTGGACGGCTCAGCTACCTGTGCCCACGGCTCGATCAACTCGTCACGGTCATCAGGTGAAAGCGATTCGGAAAGCGAAAGCCAAGGACGAGGCATAGGAGCACCCTTGCAGGGGATCACCGCCCCTGGGCTACCTCGTCCGCTACTTCAGGGGAACCTCATAAGTCATGGTCGTGCGGGCAGGCCATCATCGATCTCACCCTGGTCTCGCTCGCCGTCAATCCGCGTAGTGCGACGACCCGCGCGGATCTGTTTGCACTGGACCACTTTTCGCGCGCCTAAAGTCCGGCAGCGCCAGAGCTGGTCTCAATCCCCGACGGACGGAACACGCCGAGGAGAGGCCGGTGTGCCAATCGATTACCCGACTTCTCCAAGAAAGACTTGAGAAGTCGCCGAGGTGTCCCGAGCAACCTGTGAAGGCCAGCCACAACCGTCTGCCGCCAGCTGCTTTTCTCGGAAGGACACCGTCATGACCGCAACACCTCCACCTCGTCGCCTGAGCCGACGGGCCAGAATCACCCTCGTCGTCGCGGCGGCTTTGCTTGTCGTCGGCGCCGTCATGGCGAGCATCGCCGCTCTCATCGGACATCAGGCGTCGAAGCCGCGTGCGGTGTCGTACGCGTCTCAGGTCTTGCTGCCGTTCATTGACCTCGCAATCCCGACCGGCATCGCGGTCGACAGCGCGAGCAACACCTATGTCACCGACTACTCCAAGCACCAGGTGTGGAAGCTCGCGAAGGGCGCGACCGTTCCTACACTGATGCCGTTCACCGGCCTCAACAACCCCAACGGTGTGGCGGTGGATCCAGCGGGCAATCTTTACCTCACCGATGAGGGCAACAATCGAGTGCTGAAACTGGCGCCCGGCCAGAACACTCCCACCACGCTGCCGTTCACCGGTCTGAACCACCCTGGTGCTCTTGCGTTGGACCCGCGGGGCAACCTGTACGTCGCCGACTTCTCCAACAGTCGGGTACTGGAGCTGGCCACCGGGGCAAACGCCCCGACCGTGCTGTCGATCCCGGGCCTGAAGCACCCGCAGGGAGTAGCGGTGGACGGCGCCGGCAGCCTCTATGTGACCGACCGCGGCAACACGCGGGTGCTGAAGCTGACAGCAGGATCAAGCACTCCCATCGTGTTGCCGTTCCCCGAAGTCACAGACCCGCACGGTGTGACGGTGGACGGACGAGGCAATGTCTACGTCGCCGACACAAGGGGCCAGCGCGTGTGGATGCTGGCCGCGGGTTCGGACGCTGCGACCGTGCTGCCGCGACGCACCAAGTTGGGCGGTGGCCCTGGCGGCCCCTTTGCGGTGACGGTGGATGCTGCCGGAAGCCTCGACGTCACCGACGCCAGCAACGGCGGGGTCTACCAGCTGGAGCCAGGGGCACAGCACCTGACCGTGTTGCCGTTCTCGAATGTGGCCAGCCCGAACGGGCTTGCGGTGTCCTCCGGCGGCGACCTCTACCTCACCGATGACCGACACGTGTCGAAGCTGACGGCGGGAGCGAGTGCTCCGACCGTCGTGCCGTTCACCGGCATGAACATCGGCGAAGGTGTAGCAGTCGACCAGGCGGGCAGCGTCTACGTGGCCGACCAGAACAACCACCGAGTGCTGATGCTTGAGCCCGGTGCCGAGAACCCGAAGGCGCTGCCGTTCACCGACCTCGAACGCCCCGAAGGCCTCGCCGTCGACACGGCCGGCAACGTCTACGTCGCCGACTTCGACAAGAACGAAGTGCTGAAACTGGCCGCCGGGACGACCAAACAAGCCGTGCTGCCGTTCACCGGACTCGACCGTCCGAAGCGTGTCGTCGTCGACACGAACGGCACCGTCTACGTCACCGACTACGGCAACAAGCGGGTACTGAAATTGGTTGCGGGAGAAGGCAATCAATCTGTGCTGCCGTTCACCGGACTCGGTGACCCCGACGCCGTCGCGGTGGACGCCGACGGCAGCATCTACGTCACCGATTACCACGACCCGTGCGCGGCGTCCAAGCGGCCGTGCTTCTCGACCGAAGGCGGCCGGGTGCTGAAACTGGCAGCGGGCGCAAACGCTCAAACGGTGCTGCCGCTGCACGGACTTTCTCGGTCCTGGGGAATAGCGGTGGACGGTGACTTCAACGTCTACGTCGCGGACAGCATCAACGGCCGGGTGCTCGAGCTACCGGCGAAAAGGAGTCAGCCATGAACCGAAGCCGCGCTGTTGGCTTAACCGTCGACTCCGATTTCGAAGGTGAATTCATGGTCGCCGATGCGAATGCGGTCACCGTCGTCCAACGTTGCGCTGCCACGAATCCGGCTGCCCCCCAACTCGACTCCGTTGGCGGATCGAAGGTCGGTAATCACGAAGCTGGCGCCGGTGTCGACGATCATCGCGTGGTGGCGGCTGACCATCGCATCGTCGAGAACGATGTCGTTGTCGGGCAGGCGCCCGATGCGGGTGGCGGCACCGCGCAGCGGATGACTTCCGCCTGCTGCGTCGCGTAGTAACGCGACTACCGATTGCCGGGAAACGTTGGTGCGCCGCTGGAGTGTGGCGACGGCGCGTTTGGCCGTCGCTCGGGCCACGCGGCTGACGTCGAGCGGCTCCTGCCGAAGGATCCGCTGATGCAGATCCTGCAATGTCGGTCCGGGGTCGATGCCCAGCTCATCGGAGAGTGTCGCCTTCAACCGCCGATACGCTTCCAGGGCGTCGTATTGCCGCCCCGCCAGGTAGTAGGCGGTGATCAGCTGTGTCCACACTGGCTCACGGTAAGGATGCTCAGCCGCAAGCGATTCCAGCTCACTGAGTACGGAATATGTGCGGCCGCAGGCTATTTCAGCGTCCGCGCGTGCAGTCTGCGCGACCAACCTGTCTTCCGCCAGCGCCACGCCGAAGGCGTCGACGAACTCATAGTCACGCAGGTCTTCCAGGACCGGTCCGCGCCATTCGGACAGCGCTGCAGACAGGTGGCTGCTGGCCTGCTCGAAACGACCGTCGGCGGCGGCTTTCATCCCGGCAGTGTGCTCGATAGTGAAGCGGCCGATATCGCAAGCGGCGTCAGGCACGTTCAGCCGATATCCCGGGTGAGCTTTCTGCAGAACCGCCGAGGAATCGACGCCGGCGTTGCTCAACAACCGCCGGATATTGGAGACGTATGTGTGCAAGCTCGCCCGTGCCTCCGGCGGCGGACCTTGCGGCCACGCGGCGTCTATCAAGGACTCGATCGCGACGGGGCGGTTTCGACTGATCAGCAACAGCGCCAACACCGCCCGCTGCTTGGGCGCGCCCAACGCCATGTCGGTCCCGTCGACGTTGATCTGCAACGTCCCCAGGAGGCCGAACCTCAAACCGGAGGTCACGACTCATTGTGGGCCGTCGACGCGGGCTGCGCACGGTCATTGACGATCCAAACCAGAGCGCCTCGTTGACAGTCACCGAGCGGTGTTCGATGGTCATCACGTGAGCACCAGGTCGGATTCGCGCTGGAGGCGGCGTGTGTGGCTCATCGCCGGCACCGCAGCGCTTGCGACGGCGGTTCTGGCCGCCGGCGTTATCGTCGGGCGCCGCCTCGGCGCTCACGAGGCCGTCATGGATCCTATGACCCTAACCGCCGAATTCGCCCAATTGGAGCCGACGCTGCACGCCGTCGTCGGCATCGAGGTCAGTGCCGTCGGTGCCGCACAGACTCCAATAAGGCTGGGACAGTGGCAAAGTGGCCCTGCCTGGTCGACGATCAAGGTTCCCATGGCAATCGCGGCGCTGCGCGAGGAGAGGCCGCCGCTGGTCACCAGCGCGATGACAGCCGCTATCACCGAATCTGACAACGTGGCGGCAGAAGCGATGTGGGCCGGCCTTGGCGATCCGGTTACCGCCGCGCACAAAGTGGACGACGTCTTGCGACAGGCGGGCGACCCGACGATCGTCCAGTCGCAAAAAGTACGGCCCGAGTTCTCCGCCTCCGGTCAGACGGAATGGGCATTGGCCGACCAGATACGGTTCATCTCAGTCGCAGTGTGCGACAGCGCAAATGATCCGATCTTCGCATTGATGGGGCGGATCCAACGGGACCAACGCTGGGGCATGGGCAGCGTTCCTGGCAGCCGATTCAAAGGCGGATGGGGCCCGTCGGAAACCGGCGGCTATCTGGTGCGGCAGATGGGTGTAGTCGCCAGCCCAAACGGAATGGTCGCCATCGCCCTAGCCGCGCAGCCTGCCTCCGGGAAGTTCGAGGACGGTACCGCGGCGCTCACCGAGATGGCCGGGTGGCTGGCCTCGCACCTCTCGGCCCTACCGGCGGGACGCTGCGGCCGCTGACAGGGCCGCGCCGTCACCACAAATAGACGCGAGCGTTGTTTCCCCCGATGCAGGTGATCCAGCTGTCTCCGGGGGTCTGTTGGCAATGCATGAGGAAGTTCGAGCCATTGCACAACGCACCGGGCACCGAGGCGCAGTCCACCGCCCCCGGCGCCGAAACGGCGCGCGGTAGCGGGCTGGCATTGCCGTACTCGGCCCAGTAGGAATTCAGCACGCTCTTGGCGAACAGGCATGACGTTTCGGGTGTTCCCCGCCCGCCGCGGGAGCCGAATCCGGTGGTGGTCGGCATTGAAAACCCCCGATCACAGGACTGATGCAGGCTGCTCAGGTCCGGTCCCGTCACCAGCGGCGGCAGTGCAGAGATCGGCTCCGTAGTCGCGGGTCGGCCAGATTTGCCGCTGGCCAGCAGGCCGATCACCACACCGATGCCCCCGAGGATCAGCGCCGCGGCCACCGCGATCACCGTCGGCAGCACCCACCCGCGGCGGCGTTGACCCGGTTCGCCGCCAGGGACCAACGCCGTGGGGTCGGTGACCGCTCCCCCGGCCGGTCGAGTGACGGTGGCACCCATGGCCATCGCGGGGGCGCCCGCGGTCTGGGTCGAGCTGGCGGCGGTCTGCAGCGCGCGCTGGGCCGCCCGGCCAAGCCCGCCGGCGGATCCATACCGATCGTCGGGGTCCTTGGCCATGCCACGCGCGATCACGTCGTCGAATGCCACGGGCAGGCGCGCGTTGGCCTCGCTCGGCCGCGGAGGCGGCGAGGCGATGTGGGCCGCGACCAGATTTTCCAGACTGTCACGGGTGAAGGGAATCTGCCCGGTCAGCGACTCGTACAACACACACGCGAGCGAGTAGACGTCGACGGCGGAGGTGCTGTCCTGGTTGCGAAACCGTTCGGGCGCCATGTAATTCAACGTGCCAATCTGACTTCCAGCCGTTGTCAGCCGGGTCTCGCCGCTGCCCTCGGCGATGCCGAAGTCGACCAGGTACGCGAAATCGGCCGGTGTGACGATGATGTTCTGCGGCTTGATGTCCCGATGGATCAAACCCTCGGCGTGGGCCGCATCCAGAGCGGCGCCGACTTGACTGATGATGCTCACCGCCCGCGACGCGTCCAGCGGACCCTTTTCGATCATGTCCAGCAGGGTCTGCCCGTGCACCAAACGCATGTCGATATAGAGATTTCCGTCGATCTCGCCCCAGTCGTGGATCGGGATGACGTGCGGCTCTTGCAAGACCGCCGCCGCGCGAGACTCGCGCTGGAATCGCCTCCGAAAAGCATCGTCGTTGGAAAACTGCTCGGAGAGTATCTTCAGCGCGACGGTGCGTCCCTTGTCGCTGTCGTAGGCCTCGTACACCTCGCCCATCCCGCCTTTGCCGAGCAGGCCGGTAATGCTGTACTTGCCGAACGTCGTACCGACGCGCGAGTCCACGGCAATCCCCTTGTTCCCTTAGATATCGACCGCAGTATCTCCCCGCGGCCGCCTTCACGCGACCGTTTGCTCTTGCAAGTTGCCCTTGCAACCCCGTCACAAGAATTCGCCGAGAATCAGTTGAGAGTCCCGCAAGGCCTGCGCCGCAGCCTTGACGTGACCGGCCATCGCGGCCGGCGTTCACGCGGGAAGGATCCGACATGATGAAGAGCGCAACGCTCGCGATGTTCGCCGCGGCTACGGTTGCCGCAACCGTCGGCTTTGCGACGACCGCCCACTCCGAGCCGGACGCTTCACCGGCTGCCCATGGCGTCGAGGCGCCGATCGGCGCCGTTCCCTGGTCGCAGGTCGGCCCGGGCTGGATGCTCGCGATGTGGAGCCCAGTTTCCGGCCGTCGCCCGGGTGAGAAAGCGCCCGCAGGAGAGCCGACATACGAAGAGGCCGCCACGACGCTGTACCTGGTCGACCCGGCGGGCGGCCGCTATGCGATCGCCACGTTCCCGCCGCCGGGCAAAAGTTCGACGCCACACTTGATCGACTGGTCGGGCGATGGCCGCCGAGCCCTGTTCGCAACCGAGGTACACGACTCGACGGTCCTGACCGAGGTCGATCTGCACACCGGCGCGCACACCACGTTCGCCGTCGACGGCAACTATTTGAGCCCTCGCTACAGTCAGCCCGATGGCAAGGCTGTGCTGTTATCCCGCTGGGGCTATGCCCCGCAAAGCGGCTCACTCGAGCGGGTCGACCTCGCCGGCAAGCACCAGCTGACCTACCCGGTGGGGCCGGATTTCCACGGGTATATCTCCACGCCGGACGGCACACAGCTGGTGGTGGGAACCGCCTCCGGCCTTGCCCTTATGGGCAACAACGGAGCTGCCGGCAAGGCGCTGCCGATCGCGGGCCAGACGCACTGTGCTCCGACTCGGTGGTGGGACGCCGCCTCGACGACCGTCGTCGCCCGGTGCGATACCACTCCCCAAACGCAACTGTGGCTGGTGCCCATCGACGGCGGGAAACCGACCGCCCTGACCGCGCCGAACGACGGGCACAAAGGCCCCGATTACGGCGACATGACCGCTTGGCAACTCCCGTCAGGCACGTACCTGCAGGCCGCAGGCGCGTGCGGCGTCATTTTCCTCGCGAAGCTGAACGCCGACGGTACGACGTCGCCAGTGTCGGTGCCTAACACGCGGGGCAGCGTCCGTGTCATCGGCGCCAACGGCGGACACCTTGAGCTCCAAGGCAAGGCTGGTTGCGGCGGCGGCGAGGCGCTCCTCGACTACAACCCCGGTGCCGGCTCCACAACTGTGCTGCTCGGCCCATCCGTCAACGGCGGCGGCGTCACCACGGCGGTGCCGTATCCGGGACAACGGTGAATGTCCGACTAAGCTGAGTGCGCTCTACGCGCCTTCGCCGGCCGAGCGGTCGGCGAGGCAAACCCCGGCAAGCTGAGGAGGCTGACCGATTCAGCATCCAAGCGCCACGGCTGACATCGAGATACACGGCTCATGCGAGACGCGTTTCGACGGAGTGCGCGAGGCGTTCGAACAGAACTTCTTGCAGGGCAAGGAAATTGGCGCTGCGGTCGCCGCATGGGTCGACGGGGAACTGGTCGTCAATCTCTGGGCCGGAATGGCCGACGAGGCCGGCACCAAGCCGTGGCAGGTGGACACGCTGTCCACCGTGTTATCCGGAACCAAAGGCCTGACCAGCACGTGTGTGCATCGACTCGTCGAACGCGGTGAGCTCGATCTGAGCGCGCCGGTGGCACGGTACTGGCCCGAGTTCGCCCAGGCCGGCAAGCAGGACATCACGCTCGGCATGGTGATGAGCCACCGATCCGGCGTGATCGGTCCGCGTCAGCGTATGGACTGGACCAAGGTCACCGACTGGGATTTCGTCTGCGAACAGCTGGCCGCGGCCGAGCCGTGGTGGGAGCCGGGAACAGCGCAGGGCTACCACATGACCACCTTCGGCTTCATCCTCGGCGAGATCTTCCGCCGCGTCACCGGTGGCACGGTGGGTCAGTACCTGCGCACCGAGATCGCCGAACCGCTGGGCGCCGAGATCCACGTCGGGACGCCGCGCAGCATGCAGCACCGATGCGCCGACCGGATCGACAAGCCGCACATCCGCAAGATGCTGGCCGATGTCAACGCCCCCGGCTACCCCACCACGCTGAACGAGCACCCCAAGGCGGGCTTGGCCGTGTCAATGGGGTTCGCTCCGGATGACGAGGTCGGTTCCAACGACCTGGATCTCTGGCGTGAACTCGAATTCCCGGGCACCAACGGCCAGGTATCTGCGCTCGGGCTGGCGACGTTCTACAACGCTCTCGCGCAGGAGAAGCTGCTCAGCCGCAAGCACATGGATCTGGTCCGGGTCTGTCAGGGCGGGCTGGAGTCGGATCTGGTCCTTGGTCCGCGCGTGGCCGACCACGGCTGGGGGTTGGGCTACATGCTCAACCAGCGCTGCGTCAACGGGCCCAACCCGTGGATCTTCGGCCACGGCGGTCTCGGCGGTTCGTTCGGCTTCGTCGACCTGGAGAACCGGATCGGCTACGCCTACGTGATGAACCACTTCGACCCGACCAAGGCCAACGCCGATCCGCGCAGCGTCGTCATGAGCAACGAGATCTACCGGGTCCTCGGCGTCAAAACCGATTGAGCCACAGGCTTTTACGAGTCGCCGCCACCTGCCGAACTGCCGCCGCCCGAATCGCCCCCGCCGCCCGAGTCACTGCTTCCCGACGCGCCGCCGCCGGAGTCGCTGGTGCCGCCCGAGTCACTGCTTCCCGACGCGCCGCCACCGCCGCTTGAGTCGGATCCCGGCGATGGTCCACCGGCGTTCGACGATCCGCCGCCATCCGGCGCGGGGGCGCCGGCATCCGGACCGGACGCGCCCGGCCCGGCGTCGTGTCCGCCGGGCTCGGTACCTCCCGGTCCCCCGGGCTCGGTACCACCGGGTCCACCGGGACCATGCCCACCCGGACCGCCGGGTTCACCGGGACCTCCCGGTCCCCCGGGGTCGTGTCCACCAGCGCCTCCCGGCTCGCCAGGGCCACCCGGCCCGCCCGGACCACCGGGTCCGTGGCCGCCGTGACCGCCGTCGCCACCGTGACCGCCGTCGCCACCGTGACCGCCGTCGCCGCCATGTCCTCCGTCGCCGCCATGTCCTCCGTCGCCGCCGTGTCCGCCGTGCCCGCCCTCGCCGCCATGGCCGCCGTCGCCGCCCTGACCTCCGTCGCCCGGCCCGCCGGGCCCACCCGGGCCGCCGGGGTTACCAGGACCCCCAGGTCCCCCGGGGTTACCGGGGCCACCAGGGTTACCGGGGCCACCAGGGTTACCGGGGCCACCAGGGTTACCGGGGCCACCCGGGTGATTAATGATCGGCGGCGGTCGCTGCACGATCGTCGGCCCGTTGTTGATGATGGTCGGGGGTAGCACGTTGCCGTGGCAGGAGTTCCAGTCCCAGTTGATGCCCCACGACGGGTCCCAAAAATCACCCGGGCACCAGTTCGCTCCCGGTGGTAGCGCGTGGGCCTCGGGCACGCTGCCCAGACCGGTAAATCCCAACGCTGCGGCGATCGCTGCCGACGCGATCGCGCTGCCGGCGAACTTGTTCATGGCTCATAGATACGCCGTGAGGCTATGCGCCAGCCCAGCGGATCCTTTTGACCCGATGAGAAGGCTGCGTTGTCAGGTCTGGCAGGTCGGACACCAGAAGAGGTTGCGGCCCTCCAATTCGGCTGTGCGGATTGAAGTTCCGCACACCCGACACGGTTCGCCCGCACGACGGTAGACGTAAGTCCGCGGCCGGCCAGGCCCGTACGACGGCGCGCCAAGGTCGTGTTCGGGCCGCACCGTGATGATCTTGCCGCGCCGCACACCGACTTTCATGAGCTCCACCAAGTCGGTCCACGCCTCGGCGAATTCGGTCTCACCGATCTTCTGGCCGGGCCGATACGGGTCGACGCCGTGGCGGAACAGCAGCTCGTTGCGGTAGACGTTGCCTACGCCGGCGATGATGGTCTGGTCCATCAACAACGCGCCAATTGGCCTGCGGGACTTGCTGATCCGCTGCCACGGCCAGGACGGGTCGGCGTTCTTGCGAATCGGGTCGGGACCCAACCGAGCGACCACGTCGGCGACCTGCGCCTCGTCGATCACTTCGCACACCGTCGGCCCGCGCAAGTCGGTGCCGTACTCCGCGCCGACCATGCGCATCCGCACCGCTCCGACCGCGTCGGGCAGCGGCTCATCGACCGATCGCGCCCACTCGGTGAACTTGCCGTACAGGCCGAGGTGCACGTGCACGATCGCGCCCTCGTCGTAGTGATGGAAAAGGTGCTTGCCCCAAGCGGTGGCCCGTCGCAGCGCCTGCCCGTCGACCGCAGCCGCATCGAACCGGCCCTGCGGACTCGAGACCGCCACCGGCGAGCCCGCGAACCGACGCTGATGCAGACGAGCCAGTCGATGGAGGGTATGCCCTTCGGGCATGCCGGCTACTCGCCGTCGGCGCCGGGCACCGGTGGCGCGATGTGCGTGCGCTCGTAATCCTCGAGGATGTCGATACGCCGTTGGTGGCGTTCGGCTTTCGACCACGGTGTGGTCAGGAAGGCATCGACGATGGCGAGCGCCTCGGACACGGTGTGCATGCGGCCGCCGATGCCGATCAGCTGAGCGTTGTTGTGCTGACGGGCCAGCGAGGCCGTCTCCACGCTCCACGCCAGCGCGCAGCGCGCACCGGGAACCTTGTTGGCCGCGATCTGCTCGCCGTTGCCCGATCCGCCGAGCACGATTCCGAGGCTGTCCGGATCGGCAACCGTCTTCAACGCCGCCGCGATGCAGAACGCCGGGTAATCGTCCTCGGCGTCGTAGGTGTAGGCGCCGCAGTCGATCGGCTCGTGGCCGCCCGCCGTCAGGTGCTCGATGATCTGCTGTTTGAGTTCGTAGCCGGCGTGGTCGGAGCCGAGGTAGACGCGCATGACGGTGATCCTTGCACCGCCGAACGGCGCTAGTCGAACTCGGGGGCCTCCGTGCGGCTGCGCTTGAGCTCCCAGAAGTGCGGGTAGGCCGCGAAGGTCACCGAGGCGTCCCACAACTTGCCGGCTTCTTCGCCGCGCGGAATCCGCGACAGCACCGGACCGAAAAACGCTGTCCCGTTGATATGAATGGTGGGCGTGCCGACGTCGTCACCGACGGCGTCCATCCCGGCGTGGTGACTCTTGCGCAGCGCCTCGTCGTAGGCGTCACTGGTGGCGGCATCGGCAAGCTCAGCGGGCAGGTCCAGCTCTTTGAGCGATTGCTTGATCACGTCGTCGAGGTCCTTGTTGCCCTCGTTGTGGATCCGGGTGCCCATCGCCTTGTACAGCGGGGCGAGAATCTCGGAGCCGTGGGCCTGCTCGGCGGCGATCGCCACGCGCACCGGACCGAACGCCTTCGACAGCTTCTCCTTGTATTCCGCAGGCAGGTTCTCGCGATTCTCGTTGAGCACCGCCAGGCTCATGACCTGAAAGTTCACCTGGATATCGCGAACCTTTTCCACTTCAAGGATCCAGCGGGAGGTGATCCATGCCCATGGGCACAGCGGGTCGAACCAGAAATCGGCAACTGACTTCTCGGACATGGGAAAATCCTCTCGTCAACATCGGCAAGCCGCTCTGCACAACCCTAGTCGCGTCGGTCCAATTCCCGCCGCGAGCGCCGATTGCCTAGATTGAACTCGTGGCACTTCCCAACCTCACCCGTGACCAGGCCGTCGAGCGCGCCGCGCTGATCACCGTGGACAACTACCGCATCGCGTTGGACCTCACCGATGGTGACGGCAAACCCGGGATGAGGACCTTCCGCTCCACGACGACGGTCACCTTCGACGCCCTCCCCGGCGCCGACACCGTCATCGACCTCGCCGCCGCAACCGTCCGCAGCGCGACGCTCAACAGCCGCGACATCGACGTGTCGGGCTACGACGAGTCGACCGGTATCCCGCTGAGCGGGTTGGCCGAGCACAACGTGCTGGTGATCGACGCGGACTGCTTGTATTCGAACACCGGTGAGGGCCTGCACCGCTTCGTCGACCCGGTCGACAACGAGGTCTACCTGTATTCGCAATTCGAAACCGCAGACGCCAAGCGGATGTTCGCCTGCTTCGACCAGCCCGACCTCAAGGCCACGTTCGACGTCTCGGTGAGAGCGCCCGAGCATTGGCAGGTGGTGTCCAACGGTGAGACGGTAGATATCTCCGGCGGTGTGCACACCTTCGCCACCACACCGAAGATGAGCACCTATCTGGTCGCGCTGATCGCCGGCCCGTACGCCCGCTGGGATGACGTCTACCGCGACGAGCACGGCGAGATCGCACTCGGCCTGTTCTGCCGGGCCACGCTGGCGGAGTTCATGGACCCCGAGCGGCTCTTCACGCAGACCAAGCAGGGTTTTGGCTTCTACCACAAGAACTTTGGCGTGCCGTACGCGTTCGGAAAGTACGACCAGTTGTTCGTGCCGGAATTCAACGCGGGCGCGATGGAGAACGCCGGAGCGGTTACGTTTCTGGAGGACTATGTCTTTCGCAGCAAGGTAACCCGGGCCTCCTACGAGCGACGGGCCGAGACGGTGCTGCACGAGATGGCGCATATGTGGTTCGGCGATCTGGTCACCATGCGTTGGTGGGATGACTTGTGGCTCAACGAATCCTTCGCCACGTTCGCCTCGGTGCTGTGCCAGAGCGAGGCCACCGAGTACACCGAGGCGTGGACCACGTTCGCAAACGCCGAAAAATCGTGGGCCTACCGGCAAGACCAGTTGCCCTCGACTCATCCGGTGGCCGCCGACATTCCGGACCTGGCGGCCGTCGAGGTCAACTTCGACGGCATCACCTACGCCAAGGGCGCCAGCGTGCTCAAGCAATTGGTGGCCTACGTCGGGTTGGAGCATTTCTTGAGCGGGCTGCGGGACTACTTCCGCGCGCACGCGTTCGACAACGCGACGTTCGATGACCTGCTCGCTGCGCTGGAGAAGGCGTCGGGCCGCGATCTGTCCGACTGGGGCCGGCAGTGGCTGAAAACGACCGGTCTCAACACACTTCGCGCCGACTTCGACGTCGACGCCGAGGGTCGGTTCACCCGGTTCGCGGTTACCCAGAGCGGCGCCGCGCCCGGCGCGGGCGAGACGCGGGTACACCGGCTGGCGATCGGCATCTACGACGACGACGGCACCGGCAAGCTGATCCGGTCGCACCGCGAAGAACTGGACATCAAGGGTGCGAGCACGGAAGTTGCTGCACTGGTTGGGGTTTCGGCGGGCCGACTGGTCCTGGTCAACGACGACGATCTGACCTACTGCTCGCTGCGGCTGGACCCCGGGTCGCTGGACACCGCGCTGGGCCGCATCGCCGACATCGCCGAACCGTTACCGCGGACGTTGGTCTGGTCGGCGGCCTGGGAGATGACTCGTGACGCCGAGTTGCGGGCCCGCGATTTCGTTGCGCTGGTGTCCGGCGGCATTCAGGCCGAAACCGAGGTCGGGGTGGCTCAACGGCTGTTGCTGCAGGCGCAGACGGCGCTGGGGTCGTACGCCGAGCCTGGGTGGGCCTGGGCCGAGGGCTGGCCGGCTTTCGCCGACCGGCTGCTGGAGTTGGCTCGCGACGCAGCGCCCGGCTCAGACCATCAGCTGGCGTTCGTGAACGCGCTGTGCACGTCGGCGCTCTCGCCCCAGCACGTGTCGGTGCTGGCCGATCTGCTCGAGCGCGATCCCGCCGACTTGGGCTTGTCGGGGCTGACGGTCGACACCGATCTGCGCTGGCGGATCGTCACGGCGCTGGCGGCCGGGGGCGTGATCGACGCCGACGGTCCCGAGACCCCTGTCATCGATGCGGAGGTCGAGCGCGACCCGACGTCGACGGGCAAGCGGCACGGCGCGCAAGCCGCAACAGCGCGGCCGCAATCGGCGGTCAAGGAAGCGGCGTGGACGACGGTGACCGAAGACGACGCGTTGGCGAACATCACCGCGAGGTCGATCATCGGTGGCTTCTACGAGCCGGGGCAGGCCGAACTGCTGAAGCCGTTCACCGAGCGCTATTTCGCGGCGGTGTCGGGTGTGTGGCAACGTCGGTCGAGCGAGGTGGCGCAGACCGTGGTGGTCGGCTTGTATCCGTCGTGGGACATCAGCGACGACGCTATCGCCGCGGCCGACGCATTCCTCGCCGACCCCGAGTTGCCGCCGGCGTTACGCCGACTGGTACTGGAGGGCCGTGCCGGCATCGAAAGGTCGCTGCGGGCACGACGATTCGACAGCGACGCCTGACCGCGGCGCCGCTAGGCCGGTGAGATTCCGGCGCTGGTCACGTTGACCGCGCTGATCAGACCGTCGATCAGGTTGCCGTCTTTGAACGACGCCGCCGCTGCGGCGATACCGAGTGGCGCGGCCGACTCGGCTCCGCGGCCGCGGACCGCCGCGCCGTAGACGATCTCGATCGCGTGCTGGTCCGGCGAAACCGCGATCAGCACCGCATCGTTGGGCGTCGGGACCTTCGCCAGGATTTCGCGCGCCCGCGCACCGGTGTCGCTGCCCAAGTCGCCGATGTAGACCGCGAACCGTGCACCGGCCGCGCGTGACCCGTACGTCAGCGCGTCGTCCAGATGAACCAGGTCGTCGATCGGAAACGGGTAGTGCACCGAAAGTTCGCCGGGCTCGGTGACGCCCGAGATGCGGCCACTCGACGTGATCGCCGAGCCATGGGGCAACTCGGCGTGCGCGACGGTTGCTACCTCACCACTTGCCACTTGCTCCACCTCCCACACTGAACTCGGGCGCGCCGTGGCCGTGACCGACGGCTTCGTCGGTGGCGGCCCACAGGATGGGCGCATGTGTCCAAGGCTCTGACAGCTTGTAGGTCGCCGGGTGCGGACCCTTGCGCGACCAGATCATCGCCGAGAGAACGACCACCAGCAGCAACGGGACGCCCAGAAAGAGCGCGTGGATTTCCGTCTGGCTCACGATGCAAACCGTAGCGCAGGGACGTCGCATTTGCCCCGCCGGATCGGCCGCTCGACCACCACCACGGATTCCAGGGCATTCTCAGCAGTTAGCCAGCAGTGTCACAGCAGCGATTCACGCCGAGTTTTCGCTGAGATGTTGGACTGACACCATGACCCGTGGTCTGAGTCGCGGTTGTTTTGGATAGGCAACCACTAGTGCGCGAGCTCGACCACCGCGATGTGCACGCCTATGTTCAACGCCGGCTGAACCGACCCTGGCGGACGCGCGGCACATAGGGCCGGGAGCTAACCCCGAAATACGTTGGACGCCAGGATGATTCAGCTCATCCCTTGTGTTAGCTGCCGGCCTCGTGCCGACAAAGCAACAAACCGCCAACAATTGCCGCTGCCGCCGGCTGGCAGATGCAACGTGTTACCCCGACACTGATCAGAGCCAACGACTTCAGAAACGAGGCTGGCAACCGTGCTTCATGACTTTTTGCAAAACTTCGAACACAACCTGTTCAAGCCGTTGCTGTTGTTCTTCTACTTCGGTTTTCTGCTTCCACTTCTCAAGGTGGACTTCGAATTTCCCTATGTGATCTACCAGGGGCTGACGATGTACCTGCTGCTGGCCATCGGCTGGCACGGCGGCGAAGAACTCGCCGCGATCAAGGCGTCCAGCATCGCCGACATCGTGGGGTTCATGGTTGTCGGGTTCGTCCTGAACTTCGTCATCGGGGTGGTGGCGTATTGGCTGTTGAGCCGTTTGACGTCGCTGAGAAAAATCGACAAGGCGACGGTCGCCGGGTACTACGGATCCGACTCGGCAGGCACGTTTGCCACCTGCGTCGCGATTCTGATCAGCATCGGGATGGAGTTCGACGCCTACATGCCGGTGATGCTCGCCGTGATGGAGGTCCCGGGGTGTCTGGTGGCGCTGTATCTGGTGGCGCGGCTGCGGCACCGCGGAATGGACGCCGACGGCAACATGCCGGGCGAGCTTGGCTACGTCGCACCGGTCCCGGCGAAGTTCGCCCCCGGCGCGGCCGCCCAGCCACGCCCGGGACAGCAACTGGACGTCGAGAATGACAGCGGAATCGCCCAGGAGCTGAACTTCTCGCTGACCAACCGGCAGCGGCCCGACCTCCAGGATGTCGACGAAGCCGGCACCAAGCAGCGGTTGCTCTCCCGTCAACTGCTACGGGAAGTCTTCCTCAATCCCGGTCTGCTCCTGCTGTTCGGCGGCATCACCATTGGCTTCATCAGCGGGCTGCAAGGACACAAGGTCACCCACGACGACGACGTTTTCTTCATCTCCGCCTTCCAAGGCGCGCTGTGCCTGTTCCTACTCGAAATGGGAATGACGGCCGCCCGCAAGTTGCGCGACCTCAAATCGGCCGGCCGTGGGTTCATCTTCTTCGCGCTACTGGCGCCTAACATTTTCGCGCCGCTGGGCATTCTCGTCGCGCATACCTACGCCTACGTGACGCACGCCCACTTCGACCCGGGAACCTATGTCCTGTTCGCCGTGCTGTGCGGCGCAGCGTCGTATATCGCGGTACCCGCGGTGCAGCGGCTGGCGATCCCGGAGGCGAGCCCCACGTTGCCGCTGGCCGCCTCGCTCGGTTTGACCTTCTCTTACAACGTCACCATCGGCATTCCGGTCTATATCGAGATCGCCAAGGTCATCGGAAGCTGGTTCCCGGGCACCTGAAGCTAGGCCGCACCTTCGCCGAGGTATCGGGCCCACGCCGGATCGAGTTCCTTGACAGTCGACAGCAGGCGCCAGTGCTGCCCCTTGGGCGGCATCGGCGCCATCCGCAGCGACCAGCCCAGCTCGGCCAGCAGCTTGTCGCCCTTGCGGTGGTTGCAGGTCGAGCAGCACGCCACGCAGTTCTCCCACGAGTGCCCCCCGCCGCGGCTGCGCGGCACCACGTGGTCCACCGTGTCGGCCTTGGCGCCGCAGTAGGCGCAGCAGAACCGGTCCCGGTGCATCAGGGCGGCCCGGGTCATCGGGACCCGAGCCCGATAGGGCACCCGGACGAATGTGCGCAGCCGGATCACCGACGGCACCGCGATCGACCTGGTTGAGGAATGGATGACGGGCCCCGTCGGGTCGTCGTGGACCACGTCGGCCTTGCCGCAGATCAGCATGATGATCGCGCGCCGAACAGGCAGCGCTGTCAAGGGCTCATAGGTGGAGTTCAGCAACAGGACCCGCCGGCGGTTCCAGACCGAGGCCTCGTGCGATACCGGCGAATGGGTGTCGACGGAATGGACGCTGCGCAGGGTTGAGCCGGTCGCGGGCCCGCTGAGGCCTGCCGCCGCACCCGAACTGTGGTGGCTGCGGCGTTTTGTGCGCTGCGCCATTCGTCCTCCGCCGACCAG
>NZ_LZLV01000143.1 GCF_001673405.1 Mycobacterium sp. 1245111.1
CCCGGGCGACGGGCGCGCAGCCTGGTCAGTGTGGCA
The DNA here is from genome assembly GCF_001673405.1 of Mycobacterium sp. 1245111.1. GTDB lineage: Bacteria > Actinomycetota > Actinomycetes > Mycobacteriales > Mycobacteriaceae > Mycobacterium. The sequence continues at coordinate 37 of NZ_LZLV01000143.1, forward strand.
ATCATGGCGATACCGGTGCTCGCCGGCTGCTCATTTCACGGCTTGAATTCGCTTCGGCTGCCCGGCGCTGTCGCCAACGGCTCGAACGCCGACGTCTACCACGTCGAAATCGCCAATGTCGACACCCTGGAATCCAATTCGCCAGTCATGCTTCACGATGTCATCGTCGGCAGCGTCGGCGAGATGCGATTTCAGAACTGGCACGCCGACGTCGAGATCCGCGTCAAACCCGGCACCGTCATACCCGCCAACGCGGTAGCCACTGTCGGGCAAACCAGCCTGTTGGGTTCGATGCATCTCGAATTGGATTCGCCCGCCGATCAGCCACCGACCGCACCGCTGCAGACCGGCGCCACCATCCCACTGAGCAAGTCATCAACCTACGCGTCGACAGAGCAGACTCTCGCCTCCCTTTCGGCGGTCGTCAACGTCGGGGGGTTAGGTCAGGCGGGCGACATCATCCATAACTTCAACACCGCGCTAGCGGGACGCCAGGACGCGGTGCGCGACCTGATCACCCGTCTCGACCGATTCGTCAAGGTACTCAACGACCAACGCGTCAACATCGTGACGTCCATCCAGCAGTTCAGCCGGCTCACCGCCACGTTGACCGACCAGCGCGACGTCATCACGGAGGCGCTACGCAAACTACCCCCGGCGCTCGACGTGCTCATCGCCGAAAAGCCGACCATCGTCACTGCACTGAAGAAGCTGCGAGTATTCGCCGAAACGACCGCCGCGGTGGTCCACCACACCAAGGCCGATCTGGTCAGAGATCTGCAGAACCTGCAGCCCACGATGAAGGCTCTGGCAGATGTTGGGCCAGGAATCGACGACGCCCTCGTTTTTGCGACAGTCTTCCCGTATGGCCAAAACCTGATCGATCGTGGCCTCAAAGGCGACTACATGAACCTGTTCGCCATCGGCGACATCACCGTGCCCAGGCTGAGGAAGACCGCCTTCTTAGGCACCCGGTGGGGCGTCGAAGGCGCACAGCTTGTGCCGGCGCCGGGAGACCCGGGTTACGACTGGTACTACAGCAACAACCCACCTCACGCCGCTGTGCAGCCGGTCCCTGCCAGTGGGGCGACAGTCCCGCCGCCTCCGCCGCCGGCGGGTCCGATGATGCTCACGCCGGGCGGGCCGGTGCAAACCAGCCCGCCCATACCGGCGGTGCCCCTTCCGCTCAGTCAGCCCCCAGCCTGGGTAGTGCCCCAGCCCTCGCAACCACCCGAGGCCGCTGGTGCGGGGGCCACGGCGGAGGTATTTCCACCCATGGACGAAGGTGGCCGTTAGATGCTCACCCGACTCGTGCGGATTCAGTTGGTCCTATTCACCATCGCCTCGATCGTCGGTCTGACCGTGATGGTCTTTACGTACCTGAAAGCACCCATGTTGCTGGGAGTCGGCCGCATCACGGTTACCGTCGACCTACCCGATACCGGCGGCCTGTACCGCTTCTCGAATGTCACCTACCGCGGCGTACAAGTCGGCAAGGTAACCGCGGTGCGCCTGACCCACACCGGCGCCAAAGCCACACTCTCGCTTGGTACTTCGCCGAGAATCCCCGCCGACCTGCACGCCGACGTCCGCAGTATCTCCGCGATCGGTGAACAGTACGTCGACCTGTTGCCACGCAAAGACGCGCCGCCCTACCTGCACAACGGTTCGGTCATCGCCGCGGCCGACACCACCATCCCGCAGGACGTCGGACCCCTGCTGAATCAGACGAGCGCGCTGATTGACAGCATCCCGAAGGAAAAGCTCGGCCAATTGCTGGATGAATCGTTTCGGGCATTCAACGGCGCTGGCTACAACCTGAGTTCGTTGGCGGATTCGTCGGCGAAGCTGTCCGCCGACTTCGCCGGGGTGGCAGACCGCGGCCGCGACCTGGTTCGCGACAGTGCGCCCATCGTGGACGCACTGGCCGACAGCACCGCCGCTCTGCACACCTGGGCGCACAGCCTGGCCGGCGTCACGGGGCAACTCGTTAGCGACGACCCTGCGCTGCGAACGGTGCTGCGAACCGGACCCGGTGCTCTCGAAGAGGCTTCTCGACTGCTCGAACAGCTCAAACCCACCCTGCCGGTGCTGCTGGGGAACCTGACTTCGCTGGGCCAGGTATTGGTCACCTACCGCCCCGACATCGAACAGGTACTGGTGCTGTTCCCGCCGTTTATGGCAAATCTGCTGTCGGAAGCCGGTGACCATAATCCGACCGGTGTCGGGCAAGGCGATTTCTCGCTCAACATCGGCGACCCGCCCGCCTGCACCGTCGGATACCTTCCACCTAATCAGTGGCGATCGCCTGCGGATACCAGCATCGTGGACACACCGAAAAACCTGTATTGCAAGCTGCCTCAAGACTCCCCGCTAGCCGTTCGCGGAGCCCGCAACTATCCGTGTATGGCCAAGCCCGGCAAACGAGCACCGACCGTAGAAATCTGCGACAGCGACCGACCCTACGAGCCCCTTGCCATGCGGGAACACGTCTACGGCCCCTATCCCCTCGACCCCAATCTGCTCGCGCAAGGCGTGCCGCCCGATGATCGCGCGACATCCGACGGCCACATCTTCGGCCCTCGCGAAGGGACGCCGCCAGGCCCACCGGCCCCCGGGGCGCCGGCACCGCCCGAGCGCCCTGCCCCTCCCGGCCCGCCGCCACCGTCGGCTACCGGCGCCAGCACGCCCGCGGCGCCGAGCGAGTTCCGGCCCGGCGATTCGGGTCGCCAGCCCTCGTTCGCCTTCGCTCAATACGACCCGGGCAGTGGCAAATATCTGACACCGGACGGCCACACATATCGGCGATCCGACCTGGCAGCGGGAACGGTGGTGAAAACGTGGAAAGACATGCTGTTGCGGCAAAACACGTGAAAGACAGGGTATTTCGGCTCTACCGCGCGATATCTCGACGTGGGCTAACGGTGGCAATTGCGGCCACTGCCGCGGCGACCGCGACGTGGGTAACGACCCCGCGCGCCGGTGCGTCGTTCTGTGATCCACCGCTGAACGGAACGTTCAATGCGGTCTCCGACGGAGTGTGGGCCAAGACCAACGACGTGTTCCATGACGAGACTCCACTCGCCAGCACGTGGACGGTCAGCACATCGTGCACCGATAACTTTCCGGACTGTGCGGGCACGCTGCACAGCAGCCAAGGCTGGAGCGCCACGGTGAAGTGCGAAGCCGCAGGGATGTGGTACGTGCGGCGCCATCTCGATCACTGGGAGCATTGCCGTGACGGCGGTGACGCCCCCGGCGACCAGCTGTACTACTTTTCGCCCCAGCTGTCAGGTGCTCCGAGCTTTACGTCGATAGCGACCTTCACCGGCATGGACAGGACGGTCGGCCCCAGCGGCGGATGTGGCATCAACATGCCCCTAGTCATCGAGATCCCGTTCAAATTAACCAAAACGGGCTGACCGCGGTGCGCGCACGCCGTCGAACAGATCACTCCGGGGGCCGTTTTCATGCTCTGCGGTAAGTTCGCGACCATGGCCGACGACAGAGTCCAGGTGAAGATCGGCGCCACCGGTGTCGCGACGGTGACGATGGTGCGAACCGACAAGCACAATGCGCTCGACCAGGCGATGTTCGAAGGCCTGACGAACGCGGCCGCGCAGCTAGCCGGCGACGTGTCGGTGCGCGCGGTCGTACTGCACGGCGAGGGGAAGAGCTTCTGCTCGGGCCTGGATATCGCGAGCTTCATGTCCGGTCAGGGTAGCACCGGCGTGCTGCTCGAGCGCGACGGCGACCGGCTGGCCAACTTCGCGCAGCGCGTCGCCTACGACTGGTCGCTGGTGCCGGCGCCGGTGATCGCCGCGATTCACGGGAACTGCTTCGGCGGCGGCCTGCAGATCGCGCTGGGGACCGACATCAGAATCGCGGCCCCGGACGCGAAGCTGTCGATCATGGAGGTCAGGTGGGGCCTCGTTCCCGACATGGGCATTACGCAGACGCTGCCCCGACTTGTCCCCATCGACGTCGCGAAGGAGCTGACGTTCAGCGGCCGAATCGTCTCTGGCGCTGAGGCTTTGGCGTTCGGATTGGTCACGCGAAACAGCGACGATCCGCTCGCGTCGGCGCTCGCACTCGCCGAGGAGATCGCGCAGAAGTCTCCCGACGCCGTGCGGGCCGCCAAGCGCCTCTACGACGAGACGTGGGCCAGCGACGACACCGCCGCCGCCCTCAAACGCGAATCCGAGCTGCAGACCGGGCTAATCGGCAAGCCCAACCAGCTCGCCGCCGTCGTGGCCGGAATGTCGGGCGAGCCACCGGTTTTCGTCGACCCCGAGTAGTCGATCCCGACTAGGAGCTTCGATGACCCAGGCTCAGCACTACGAGCAGTTTCTGGCGCTGCACCAGCAATCGGAGGCCTTCGTGATGCCCAACCCGTGGGATGGGTTGTCGGCGTTGATCTTCAAGCGCGCGGGCTTCGCCGCGCTGGCGACCTCCTCGGCCGCGCTGGCGGCAACGTTGGGCCGCCATGACGGGCGGCACGCGGTGAGTGCCGACGAGCATCTCGCGCACGCCAGGCTGCTGATCGAGGTCGCCGGCTTGCCGGTGAACGGCGATTTCGAGGACGGCTACGGAGAAACGCCCGATGACGTCGCCGCCACCGTCAACGCGGCCATCGATGCGGGGTTGGCCGGCATCGGAATCGAGGACACGTCCGGCGACCCCGACAACCCGATCCGCGACTTCGACGAGGCCGTCGCACGGGTCGCGGCGGCGGCCAAGGCGAGTAAGGGCCGCATCGTGCTGACCGGTCGCACGGACAACTTCCTCTATGGCCGCAACGATCTAGATGACACGATCCGACGCCTGACGGCGTTCGCGGAGGCGGGCGCCGATGTTCTCTACGCCCCGTATCCGCCCGACATGCCCGCGGTCGAAGCGATCGTGAAAGCCGTTGCCCCGAAACCGGTTAACCTCCTGGTGAGGTCCATGTCGGAGAGACCGACCGTGGCCGACCTGTCCGCAGCGGGAGTCAAGCGCATCAGTACCGGCTCCGCGCTTTACACGCACGCCGTGGCCGCTCTACAGGAGGCGGCGACCGCCCTGGCCGCCGGTGACATCGCGGCGGTGACCTCGGGAATGTCCTTCGCCGAGATGAGTTCGCTACTCGACCAGGGCCCTCGCGGCTGACCCGACGATCCGTGGAAATACTTCATCGCCGCCACCTGTTGTGGATTGCGTGGCGCAGTTTGAACCGGACATCTTGACCGAAGGTCTCGATGTCGTCTTCTGCGGACTGAATTACGCCGCCAGCGCCGTCAAAGACGGCTACCACTTCTCACATCGCAACAACCGTTTCTGGCCGGTCCTGCATCTCGCGGGCTTCACCGATGTTCGCCTACAGCCTGCCGACCAGCGCCGGTTGTTGGATTATGGCTGCGGTCTGACCGCGGTCGTCCGGCGTCCGACGAAATCGGCCAGCGAGGTCTCACCCGTCGAATTCCGAAGCGCGCAGCCCGAATTCGAGTCGAAGATGCGCGCCTACGCGCCGCGTGCGATCGCGTTTCTCGGCAAGCGGGCATTGGCGTGCATGCTCGGAACCTCCGACGTTGCCTGGGGGCCGTATCCGCCGGGCTTCGCCGGAACGCGGGCGTGGGTGCTGCCCAACCCCAGTGGCTTGAATATCGGCTTCTCGACCGAACAGCTGGTCGATGCGTATAGCGAGTTGCATCAAGCCCTTTCGGCGTCCACGCCGGACGGGCGATTCTGCCGTGCGGCCGTAGGCCGTAGGATCTCCCCGACATGAGAAGACGAATCTTCCTACCGGTCGTTGCCACGACCGTGCTCGTCCTGGGCCTACTCTGGTACTGGTACAACTCCGGGCAAAACAAGCTCCAGCGGTGTGTCAAAGTGCAGCAGGACCACTTCTATTCGACCAGCGAGGGCCAGGAACTGCACCGGCACGGAACGGATCCGCCCACCGAACTGTTCGTCCTGGAATGTAATCAGCTGGGTATCAAGTGACGGGACGTCGCCCCCACCGCTAAACGATCTCAGCGATTTCTCAGCGGAGCTGCCGTATTCATAGTGCCGACAGTTCGTTACCGACTGAGGATCACTGCGCGATGGACGGTTCCACCCCTTCCGCGTTGGCCAAGGTACCTGCCGTCACTCTGGGCTTCTGGATCATCAAAATCCTGGCGACGACGCTCGGCGAGACCGGCGGGGACACCGTCACGATGACGCTGAACTGGGGCTACGCCGCTGGTGTCGCCCTGTTCGGATTCGCGCTGCTGGCGTTGGTCGTCCTGCAGACTCTCGCTACGCGGTTTCACGCGATGCTCTACTGGGCGACGATCGTCGCCTCGACGACGTTCGGCACCACGTTGGCCGATTTTGCTGACCGATCGCTGGGGATCGGGTACGCGGGCGGATCGCTTCTTCTTCTGAGTTCCTTGTTGGTCGCCCTGGGCCTGTGGCGATGGTCGGAGGGGACCGTAGCGGTGAGCACCGTGTCGACGCCGAAGATCGAGGCGTTCTACTGGGTGACGATCACGCTGTCGCAGACCCTGGGCACCGCGCTGGGCGATTGGCTGGCCGATACGCGCGGATTCGGCTACGAACGGGGCGCCTTGATCTTCCTGGCTGCCCTGGGCGTGGTCGTTGCGCTGTATTGGTGGACGGGGATCTCGCGGGTCGCCTTGTTCTGGGTCGCCTTCATCCTGACCCGCCCGCTCGGGGCAACGGTCGGGGACTTCATCGACAAGCCGGTTGCCGACGGTGGCTTGGCGCTCAGCCGGCCGCTGGCCTCGCTCGTCATCGCCGGCATCATGGTCGCTCTGCTCGTCGTGCTGCCGCAACGCCCGGGCCGTCATCCTGGCCAGGCAAAACATCGAGCGCGTAGCGTGCCGACATGAGGGTTTTGCTCGTCGAAGACGAGACGCGGTTGTCGGCCACCCTGGCCATGGGACTCAAGGCCGAGGGCTTCGTCGTCGTCACCGCCGACACGGGCGACGAAGGCCTTCACGAAGCCACCGAGAACAGCTTCGACGTGGTGATTCTCGACATCATGCTGCCCGGTTACAGCGGTTACGAGGTGCTGCGCCGGATGCGCGCGCGCGGAGTGTGGACGCCGGTGCTCATGCTGACCGCCAAGGACGGCGAGTACGACGAGATCGACGCCTTCGACCTCGGCGCAGACGACTACCTGACCAAACCATTTTCGTTCCGGGTACTGGTGGCCCGACTACGGGCGCTGGTCCGTCGCGGCGCACCCGAGCGGCCGGTGGTGCTGACGGTCGGCTCGTTATCACTAGATCCCACCCGGCACACGGTCCAGCGCGGCTCGACCCCGATCGAGTTGACACCGCGCGAATATGGGGTGCTCGAATTCTTCATGCGCAATAAGGACGCGGTCGTCACCAAGGCTCAGATCCTCAGCAACGTGTGGGACGCCCACTACGAAGGTCCGGACAACGTGGTCGAGGTATACGTCGGGTATCTGCGGCGCAAGATCGATGTTCCCTTTGGCACCAACACGATTGAGACGATTCGCGGTGTCGGGTACCGGCTGCAACAACCGACGGTGCTGGCGGCCGGCTCCTTGTCGATCGATCCGGTCCGGCAGACCGTCCGGCGCGATTCGACCCCAATTGAGTTGACGCCGCGCGAGTATGGGGTGCTGGAGTATTTCATGCATCACAAAGGCGCCGTCGTCACCAGAGCCGAGATCCTCCGCAACGTATGGGGTGCCGATTACGAAGGTCCGGACAATGTGGTCGAGGTGTACGTCGGCTACGTCCGGCGCAAGATCGACGTTCCCTTCGGCACCAACACCATTGAGACCATCCGCGGTCTCGGCTACCGGATGCTGTGCTGAGGAAGCTTCACCGCCACCGTGGTCCCGCCACCGGGCCGGTCGAGGATCGAGACCGTACCACTATGAGCGGCAACCAGCTCGGCGACAATCGCCAAACCCAGTCCGCTACCCCCGCTGGTGCGGGAGCGATCGGAATCCAACCGAACGAACCGTTCGAAGACCCGGCTTCGTTCGCCCGGCGCGATGCCCGGGCCGTCGTCGCTCACCGAAATCGTGGCGATCCCTTCGCGGCTACCGGTTTCAATCTCCACGCGCGATTTGGCATGGCGCACAGCGTTATCCACCAGGTTACGAATCACTCGGGATAACGCCGCCGGGTCACCGGTCAGCTGCGCCGGTGAAATATGTTCCGTAACTATGCATTCGGCGTTACGGCGCACCCGACTCGCCTCGACTTCGGCGATGTCTCCCAGCTGAACCGGTTCTCTGCGCAGCACCAGGCTTTGCTCGTCGGCCCGCGCCAGGACAAGAAGATCCTGGATCAGCGTGCTCATCCGCTGCGCCTCGGGAAGCAAGGTGTTGACAGCGAGTTCGGCGTCGAGCAACTCGGGATGCGCTTGCGCGACTTCCAATCCGGAGATGATCGTAGCCAACGGGCTGCGCAATTCATGCGAGGCGTCGCCGACGAAGCGCTGCTGTGCTCGGTGTCCGGCTTCCAGGCGCGACAGCATTTCGTTCATCGTGACCGCGAGCGCAGAGATCTGGTCGCGACTCGCGGGCACCGGGACCCTCTCGGCCAAGTCGGAGCTCGAGATTTCAGCGACCTGGCCGCGGATCGCGTCCACCGACTGCAAGGACCGCCGAACCAGCCAGTAGTTCGCGGCTGCTGCCACCGCGACGATCACCGGTGCACCGCACGCCAGTAACAATGCGACAGTTCGGGCGGTCGCCTCCACCTCCTCGCTACCCCCTCCGACAATCACGGTGTACTCACCGGATGGGGTGGCCACCTTTTGGCCGCTGAGGCGCATGTCGTCCGTGGGAACCGCATCGTCGGGTATTCCGCGGCGTAACTCGGGGCCGAATTCACTGACGGGAATGATCGGTGTCTCGGGCGCCAATCCCGCCCGCTCGACGACCTTCCCGTCGGGTGCGATCAACTGGGTAGCGACGACGTGGTGGTTGGTGGTCGACAACTCCCGTTGGAGTTCGTCGGCCGAGTTGGACTGGATGGCATCGACGATGCTGTGCACTCGTGCCGCAGTGGCATCATCGACGTCGACCAACAGCGACCGATAGAGAATGACGTCCAACGCGGTGCCGGCGAACGCGAACGCCAACAACACCACGATCCCGGACACCGCGGCTGAGCGAGCCGAGATGCCCAGGCTCCTGAGGGACCGCAGTCGTGCACGCCCCATTCGGCGCAACGCCGACACCTTCACAGCTGCCATTCTGCGTGATGCTTCGCCGATCAGAACGCCTTCTCAGCGGCTTCTCAACGACCGGTATTTAGGCTTGCTCTCGAGCGCCGATTACGAGTTTGGAATCGATTGCTGTGGAGTGTGTTTGAGGAGCGTGAGCAGCAGATGAATGTCGAACAATTGCGTCGCGTGCTTGCCGAGATACCTGGTGACATGCCAATCATCCTCGAGGATTGCCAGATGGGCTGGATGGCGAATGCGGCCCTCTACGTGGCGCCGGCACACGTCGACTACCGCATATCCGGCAATTATCTTCGTGCGCGGCATCAGGACGGGGCTGACAACTGCCACGCGCTGTTGATCAGCAGCCTGGGACAAACTGACAACGTCATCGACCTCACCCCACCGACCTGCCTCCCGGAAATCATCGACGCCGAGGCCGACTCAATCACCTCGGTTATTTCGTCTGGGTGACAAACGCGGGTCAAACCTGTTGCCCAGTGGCAACATTCCGCTTCTTGCCCGATAGTCGTAGAAAGCCTGAACCGCAGGTGTCGACGTAGGTGGTAGCCGGAACATGGGCGAGGTCTTTCAGTTCCACCGCGAGATCATCGTCTGTGGTGACGATCCATTGGCCAACACCATCATCGACGAGCTGCGGGGCGCGGGTGCCCGGATCATCAGGATCAACTCCGCCGCCGATCTACTCGGGGCCGGTGTGCACCGGGCGCGCGCCGTCGTGTGTGCGGGCCCCAATGATGCGGTGAATCTCGAGATTGCGCTGTTGGCACGCAGATACAGCCCCAACGTACGTGTCGTGGCCCGTATCGGCGACAACGTGTTAGGTGACGCGGTTGCCGCGGTCAGCGGGCCTGGTGCGATCCTGAACGTCGCGAAACTCGCTGCGCCCTCGGTCGTCGAGGCAGTTCTTTCGCGCAACGCGCACCAGTTCGACACCGCCGGAATCGAATTCGTCGTGTGGGGCTCCGAAGTCCGCACGGAGGGGACCCTACGTGAGATCTTCGGCGACCTGGCGCCCGTCGCTGTGGTCCATGCCAAGAACTCACCGACGCCCGGAGAGGTGGTGGCGTGTCCTGGTCGCGACCAACGGGTCTACGCCGGCGACTGGACGTCGATGATCGGTGTGAAAGACGAACTCGAAGCCCGCGGCATCACCGTTCCGCCCTCGACCGCGACGCGCCTGAGCCATTCCAGACTGCGGCACATCATCGACGGTGTACGCGCCGTCCGGCACGACGTCAACCCGATGCTTCTGCCGGCGCTGGTGGGATCGCTGGTACTGATGGTCGGCTCGACGGCCATCGTCCGCTTCTTCTACATGAACCCTCGGATGAGCTGGCTCGATGCCTTCTACTTCACCTCCGAGACGATTTCGAGCGTCGGCTTCGGTGACTTCAGTTTTGCGCAGCAATCCGCTCTGCTTCGGCTGTTCGCGATCGCTCTGATGTACGGCGGCGTGACTGTCACCGCCATCCTCGTGGCACTGGTCGCCGACCTGCTGCTGTCGCGCCGGTTCATCCACGCCGCCGGGCTGCGGCGCGCGCGCCGGATGCGCGACCACGTCGTGGTGGTCGGGATGGGCTCGACGGGGATCCGGGTCGTCAGCGATCTGACCGCCGCCGGATACGACGTGGTGGTCATCGAGCAAGACGAGAACAACCGGTTCCTGCCGACCCTGGCCGAACTCGACGTGCCGGTGATCTTCGGTGACTCGACCATGCGCCAAACGCTCGAATCGGCACGAGTCGATCACGCTCGTGGAGTGGCGGTGGTGACGCAGGACGACATGGAGAACATCCGGGCCGGCATCGTTCTGCTGGAGATTTTGGGATCCGACACCAAGGTGCCGATCGTGCTGCGGGTGCAGGGCCGAGCACTCAGCGCCGCGGTCCACGATCAGTTCGGCTTCGAGAACGTCCGCTCCATCGTCGATTTGGCGGCGCCGTGGTTCATCGGTGCCGCGATGGGATTGCAGGTGTTGGGTACGTTCTGGGTCGGCCAGCGTTCCTTCATGGTCGGCGCGATGCTGGTGGCCGAAGGCAGCGAACTCGACGGGCTGCGGATGGTCGACATGTCGACGCAAACCCGCGTTATCGCGATCACGCGGCCGGAAGGGGCGGTGAGCCTGCGTCCCCGCCGCAATTCGCAGTTGCGTGCCGGTGACACCGTGTACCTGATCGGCCCCTATCGCGAACTGATCGCGACTCTTCGCAAGGGCCAGCCACCACCGCTGACCGCGATCAACGGCGAGAGCGCGCTGGCGCTTGCGGCGGCCCGCTCCACGCGGCGGCCTGAGGTGCGACTGCCGAGGTGGGCGCCCGAACCGGTCGAGTGACGGCCGGTTCCTATCGACGTCCTGTCGTCGCTCGGGTTGAATTAACTGCCGTGCACACCGGCATCACCAGGGTTGCAGGCGCGCTGGTCAGCGCCTCGGTGGTGCTGACCGCCGCAATCTTTTGCGCTGGCGCGGCAAGCGCCGACCCAAGCCCGCAGGATCAGCAGGATCAGTTCGTGGCGCTGCTCGAACAAGATCAGGTTCCGCTCATCGATAACTTGCCGTCTCTGGTCGCCCGAGCCCATCAAATCTGTAAGGAACTCAACGGTGGCGCCTCGGTCTACAGCGTGGTCGACGAAGAGATGAACGGGATATTCGACGAAAACCCGGCGCTCCGCTCAGAGGCCGCGCGGGTTCATCGAACCGCGATCAGATTCATCGCCGTATCGGCGGAGGTCTATTGCCCCAGTCATCTGACCGATCCGTATGTCAGTGACGACGTCGGCTTCGCGGGCACGCGTGACACCTCACCGGTCTACACGTCGTAGTACAACGCGAACTCATACGGGGTCGGCCGGAGGTTGTAGGGTGCAAGCTCGTAGTCGCGCTTGTAGCTGATCCAGGTCGCGATCAGGTCGGGCGTGAAAACGCCTCCCTCGGTGAGGTATTCGTGGTCTTCCTCCAGGCGATCGATCACAGCCGACAGCTGAGTGGGGGCCTGGGGAATGTCGGCGGCCTCTTCCGGCGGCAGCTCGTAGAGATCCTTGTCGATCGGGGGAGGCGGCTCGATCTTGTTCTTGATGCCGTCCAAGCCCGCCATCATCATGGCCGCGAACGACAGATACGGGTTGCCCGATGCGTCGGGGCAGCGGAACTCCAGTCGTTTGGCCTTCGGGTTGTTTCCGGTGATCGGGATGCGCACACAGGCTGAGCGATTGCGTTGGCTGTAAACCAGATTGATCGGTGCCTCGTAGCCAGGGACCAGGCGCTTGTAGGAGTTGACCGTCGGGTTGGTGAACGCCAGCAGCGACGGCGCGTGATACAGCAGCCCGCCGATGTAGTGTCGCGCGATGTCGGACAGGCCGGCGTACCCGTCTTCGTCGTAGAAAAGCGGTGCCCCGTCCTTCCACAGCGACTGGTGCGAGTGCATCCCGGAGCCGTTGTCGCCAAAGAGCGGCTTGGGCATGAACGTGACGGATTTGCCTGCCTGCCAAGCGGTTTGCTTGACGATGTACTTGAACATTTGATGGTCGTCGGCGGCGTGCAGCAGCGTGTTGAATTTGTAGTTGATTTCGGCTTGTCCGCCGCTGCCGACTTCGTGGTGGCCCTTCTCCAGATGAAAGCCCGCATTGGTCAGGTGGGTCAGCATGACGTCGCGGAGGTCGACGTAATGATCGGCTGGGGCCACTGGAAAGTACCCGCCCTTCGGCCTTACCTTGTAGCCCCGGTTGGGCCTGCCGTCGGGCTCGTTCTCCGCTCCGGTGTTCCACCACCCGGACGCAGCGTCGACCTTATAGAACGATTCGTTGGTCCGTGAGTCGAAGCTGACCGAGTCGAAGATGTAGAACTCGGCTTCCGGACCGAAATAGGCCGTGTCTGCGATGCCCGAGCTGATCAGATAGTTCTCCGCCTTGCGGGCGACGTTGCGCGGGTCGCGCGAATACAACTCGAGCGTGAACGGGTCGTGCACGGAGAAATTCACGATCAGGGTTCGCGCGGTGCGGAACGGATCGATGGTCGCCGTTTCGGGATCGGGGAGCAGCAGCATGTCCGATTCGTGGATCGACTGGAATCCGCGAATCGACGAGCCGTCGAACGCCAGCCCCTCCTCGAACACGTTCTCGTCGAAGGCATAGATCGGAATTGTGAAGTGCTGCATGGTGCCCGGCAGGTCGCAGAATCGGACGTCGACGTACTCGATGTGTTCGTCCCGCGCGAGTTTGAAGATGTCATCGCTAGTCTTGTCGGGCACGGAATTATTCACGCACGTCGGGCCGCGTTTCGCATCCGGAGCGCTCCCGCGGCTATTGCAGGTCTTTCCTGGGGGTGTCGGCGGTGACGCCGCCGTCGACCACGAACTCCGCGCCTGTCGAATACGAGGATTCGTCGCTGGCCAGGAACAGCACGAAGTTGGACACCTCGATCGGCTCGGCGGGCCGGCCGAGAGCGGAGCGGACGATGTCGTCGGGAAAGTGGGCGGTCATGGGCGTCCGTACCAGCCCTGGATGCACCGAGTTAACCCTGATGTTGTAGCGCCCCAGCTCAAGAGCCGTGGATTTGGTCAGGCCACGCACCGCCCATTTCGAAGCGACATAGGCATGCGCGAAGGGTGCACCGCGCAGCCCCTCGATCGACGAGATGTTGATGATCGAGCCCCCGCCGGCCTTGATCATCTCGTCGACCACGGCCTGAGTGCCCAGAAATGTGCCGGTCAAATTGACGTCCAGGGTGTGGCGCCAGCGGTCGAGCTCGAACTTGCGCACCGTTTTCCGGCCCGATACGCCAGCGTTGTTCACCAGGACGTTGAGGCGCCCGAACCGGCGTGAGGTTTCGGCAACCGCCGACGCCCACTGGTCGGGTTGCGTGACGTCGAGATGCAGGTAGTGCGCGTCGTCACCGAGTTCTGTTGCGACAGAGGAGCCTTCGTCGTCGAGGACATCGCCGATGACGACTTTGGCGCCTTCGCGGAGCAACAGGCGCGCATGTTCGGCGCCCATGCCGCGGGCTCCGCCCGTGATCAGGGCGACTTTCCCGTCGACTCGTCCCACCGAAGGTGTCCCGGTGGCTCAGCCTCCGTAGGTCGGCCCTTGGACCCCGTTGGTCCAGGTCGTGCTCTTGTTGCCGATGGTGCAGGTTTCCTGCAACTGCGCATCCTGCCCGAAGTGGGCGCTCACCTGGCTCTGGGTGTACGTACCGCCTTGGGCCTTGCAGTGGTCCTCGATGTCGGTCTGGGCGTGGGCCAAGGGCGCGGCCAGGATCATCGCCGCCACCGGGATGCCGAAAGCGGCCACAGGGAAGGCGCGCAATACCGGTCGTGTCATGTTTCTCCATCGTTCTCGGGGTGGCGCCAGTCTACCGACCCGCGCGATCGCGCCTCGGCGTCCGATCAGGCCGGCGGCGTCGGCGTCATCGAGCCGATCGAGTAGGTCTCATGTCCCGTCGGGTAACCGCCGCCATTGGTGGCGATGTGCACGTGGTCGTAGTGGTTGGCGGTTTCATTGCCCATGTTCGCGGTCCAGCTCGCCTTGCCGACACCGGGGTAGATCTTCTGCCGCCAGATCACGTGGTCGATGCCCCACCGCTTGGCGTTGGCGAGCGCATATCCCGCGATCTGGTCGCCGAGCTCGATGCCCTCGGGCGAATGTGGGTTCGGGATCATCACGTCGATCGCCAAACCGCTCGGGTGCCACCGCAAAGCGTCCTGGCGGTACCCGCCGATGGTGGTGATCTGCGGAAACAGCAAGCTGATGGCACGCGCCGCCCAGATGGTCTTGACCTGCAGGCCATTCTCGGGCGCGACGCCGACCGGCAAGGCGAACGTGAAATTCTGAGCAGTGGTGGGCGCATCGGCGGTCAACGATTTCAACTCGGCGGGGCTGGCCAGCCGCAGCGGCGGGGCCGGGGGTGGCGGCGCAGTGGGCGACGGTTGCTGAAGTGCCACCGGGCTGGCGCTGGGCGCCGCGGTCGGCGGCTTCCGGTCGCAACACGGCGTCTCGGTGCTCTGGGCATAGAACATGCCGGCGGCAATGGCGATGGTCGCCCCGAATGCCAACCAGCGGCCCCGCCCGCTTGTGGACCGGCTCGTGCTCACCAGCAGCACTTTAACGGCTGGTCAGACGTTGTGTGGCAACTTCGACAGCTCGTGTCGGCGGTTCTTGGATCAGTAAATGACGGGCGAGAAGGCCGCCGAGTTGCCGGTGCCCTGGCAACTCACGTCGACGGCGTAGTGTCCGCCGAGTTGCTGGAAGATAATCGTGATCGGCGGGGAGGGATTCGGCCCGGTGAGCGTCGTCTGGCGGATGTAGGGCAGCGCGGGGGTGCCCTGGACGCCCACGGCGTGGTACTGGCAGACCTCG
This sequence comes from Mycobacterium sp. 1245111.1, assembly GCF_001673405.1. Lineage (GTDB taxonomy): Bacteria > Actinomycetota > Actinomycetes > Mycobacteriales > Mycobacteriaceae > Mycobacterium. The sequence continues at coordinate 15,610 of NZ_LZLV01000143.1, forward strand.
ATCGCGCCCGGCGGGTTCCGAAGGTCGGTGATCGTCGCGAAGATGGCCCCGCCGCCTTCGCCGTAACTCACCTGCATGGTGTTGTCGCTGTTGTAGAAGTAGTTCGGGTCGGTGGCTCGCGCGATTCCGTCGCTCCACGTTCCGGCCAGCAGAGCAACCGCGGCGGCGGCGGTTGCCGAAGCTTTCCCGATGGTGTTCATGGTGTGCCCCGCATTTCGTTGGACTGACGCCTGACTACAGGTTAATCGGGCCGGCAGGGTGTCCTGCCACTTTGCCACGCATACCCCGTTGGCGTGCATCTATTCGCAGCGTCACCGGCCCTTGACGGGCTCCGTTCAGGGCTGCTAGACATGGCGTGCGAGCTGTATTGGGCGATCGCCCAAATCGCACAAAAAGGAAGTATCGATGACACTCGCCAACGACACGGACGTCTACTACGACCCCTACGACGTCGGCATCAACACCGACCCGTACCCGACCTATGCACGGTTGCGTGACGAGGCTCCGCTCTACTACAACGAGCAGTACGACTTCTGGGCCATCTCAAGGCATTCCGACGTCGAGAAGGGCCTGTCGAACTGGGAGGTCTTCTCCAACCGGCGCAGCGACATCCTCGAACTGGTCAAGTCGAAATTCGACATGCCCCGCGGGGTCATGATGTTTCAGGACCCGCCCGAGCACACGATCCTGCGCGGGCTGATGTCACGGGTGTTCACCCCGCGCCGGATGGCCGAGATCGAAGACCAGATTCGGGCCTACTGCGCGGGCTGCCTGGACCCGCTGGTCGGGTCGGGCGGATTCGACATCATCGCCGAACTCGCGTCGATGATGCCGATGCGGGTGATCGGCATGCTGCTGGGAATCCCTGAATCGGAGCAGATCTCGGTCCGCGACGCCAACGACGCCAACCTGCGCACCAAGCCCGGTGCGCCGCTGAAGGTCGCCGATGCCGACTCGATCGCCGACGGCCGGATCTACGCCGACTACGTCGAGTGGCGGTCGAAGAACCCGTCCGACGACCTGATGACCACGCTGCTCAACGTCGAGTTCGACGACGAGGAGGGCGTGCACCGGAAGCTGACCCGCAAAGAGGTGCTGCACTACACCCAGGTGGTCGCGGGCGCCGGCAACGAGACGACGGGCCGGCTGATCGGCTGGCTGGCCAAGGTGCTCGCCGAGCATCCCGACCAGCGCCGGGAGATCGAGCGGGACCGGTCGCTGCTGAACCGGGCCGTCGACGAGACGCTGCGCTTCGAGCCGACGGGCCCGCACGTAGCACGTTGGATGGCACAGGATTTCGAGCTCTACGGCACCACCGTCCCGGCCGGTAGCGCGATGCTGCTGTTGTTCGGCGCCGCCAACCGCGACCCCCGCCGCTACGCCGATCCCGACGCCTTCAACATCCACCGCGACAACATCTCGCACATCACCTTCGGCAAAGGCGTGCACTACTGCCTGGGTGCCAACCTCGCCAGGCTGGAGGGCCGCGTCGCGCTGGATGAGATCCTCAACCGTTGGCCCGAATGGGACATCGATTACGGCACAGCGCAGCTCGCGTCGACGTCCACGGTTCGGGGTTGGGAGAAGCTGCGGATCGTCGTGCCCTAGCTGCGACGTGCTTTCGGCCGCGGCATCTCGAACTTGTCCAGAAAACGATTCACCAAGGCGACCGCCTCGTCATGACCGCCCGCGGTGCCCAGGCCTTCCTCCAGGATCAGCGTCCGCCCGATCGCGGCGATGATGACCGCCAGAGCAGCCGGCGGGAAATCGTCGGGGTCCAGATCGTGCTCGCGGACAACGAAATTCAGCGCGGTGATCTGCTGTTCGCGCCAGCGTTCCGTCCACGCCGCGATCTCCGCGCGAATCTCCTTGCGGTGGTTGGCAAGTCCCATGAACTCCAGCAGTAACCGGGTGTCCTTGGGTGCGGTGAGCGTCTCCCAGAACGCGTGCAGCGGCCGATCAGAGGCCAGCGCCTTCTGTTGCCGATCCAGGTAGGTCTTCGCGCCGATGCGAAAGACCGCCGAGTACAGATCGTCCATGGTGGGGAAGTAGTAATGCACGAGCGCCGGTTTGACACCCGCCTGCGCGGCGACCCGGCGTGAGGTGGCCGCGGCGTAACCCTCCTCGACCATGACCTGACTCGTCGCGGCGATCAGCATGTCGCGCGTCGTAGTGTCGCGTGCCTTGGGTCGTGCGGATGCGGTCACGGTCTGAGTTGCCTCACTACTGTTGGCATGTTCAGGCGCCCGCACCATTTGAGCGATCGCCCAATAATCACGTGTCATCGTGGCACCTCGCGTGCGTGGCGGTCAAGAGCCAGTCGATTCGGCTGCCGCGCAAGCGAATTAGCTAATGCTTCCCGCCGCCGACTTCGGCCGGTAGCGGCGGGGGCAGCGGCGCCGTCGTGCTGGGCGCCGTCGAGGTCGGCGCAGCGGCGGGTGCCTGGGGCGTTGCGGCCGGGGTCTGCGGCGCGCCGGCCGACGTCGCGGTCTTCGGCCCGTGGAACGAGGTCATCGGCTCGCGGCGGATCACCCCGCTGGCGTCGCTGACCACCAGTGCGCTCGACGTCACGGTGTAGGTGACGCCGTCCTGCTTGGCGACGAAGCTACCGTCGGAGGCCTGGGTGGCCGCCGCGACCAGTTTGGCGCCGTCGCTGATCCGCACGCCGTGGTAGCCGTACTGGCCGGCCGGGCTCTTGCAGATCGCCACGCGCGAGTTCGCCGTGCTGCCGAACGCGACCGCGGTGTTAGGTGATGCGCATCGGGCGGGGGAGTCGACGAAGCCCAGAGCGTCGGTGGTCGGATCGGCGGCCGCCAGCGGTGTGCCGAGCGCGAGCAGCGTCCAGCACGCCGCCGCGGCGGCGGCAATACGCCGGGTGCCAGGCAGGTAAAAGGACATACGCCGACGACACCACGGGTGACGGCACAGATCCCGCACCCACGCCGGGCGATCACCGAATCGTTAGCTTCTCGAGATCGGCGAAGCTAGATTCGACGGCCATGGGACTGCTTTTCGATCCGAATACCTATGACCCGACGCACTTCGATCCGGAAACGCGCCGCCAGCTACGCGCGGTGATCGACTGGTTCGAGGGCCGCGGCAAGGTCAGGCTGCTGCGCGACGACCTCGAGGCGACCTGGGTATCGGACTTCCTCGACTTCATCAAGCAGGAAAAGATCTTCGCAACCTTCCTCACCCCCTCGGAGTACGGCGGCGGCGACCCGAACAAGCGCTGGGACACCTCCCGCAACGCCGCGCTGAGTGAGATCTTCGGCTTCTACGGCCTGTCCTACTGGTACGCCGAGCAGGTCACGATTTTGGGCCTCGGGCCGATCTGGCAGAGCGACAACATCAAGGCCAAGGAGAAAGCCGCCGCGCAGCTCGAGGCCGGCGGTGTGATGGCGTTCGCGCTGTCCGAACGCGAACACGGCGCCGACATCTACAACACCGACCTGCTGCTGACGCCGGCCAGAGATAGAGACGAGGGTCCAGAAGGGCCCGTCTTCCGGGCGTCGGGGGAGAAGTACTACATCGGCAACGGCAACGTCGCGGGCATGGTGTCGGTGTTCTCCCGCCGCACCGACATCGACGGCGCCGACGGCTACGTGTGGTTCGTCGCCGACAGCGCGCACGAGAACTACGAACTGATCGGCAACGTCGTGCACGGTCAGATGTTCGTCAGCAACTTCCGGCTCAACGACTACCCGGTGCACGAAGAAGACATCCTCTGCACCGGCCCGGAAGCCTTCTCGGCCGCGTTGAACACCGTCAACGTGGGCAAGTTCAACTTGTGCTCCGGCTCGATCGGCATGTGCGAGCACGCTTTCTACGAGGCGATCACCCACGCCAACAACCGCATCCTATACGGCAATCCGGTCACCGACTTCCCACATGTGCGGGCCAGCTTCGTCGAGGCTTACGCGCGAATTATCGCGATGAAACTGTTCAGCGACCGCGCGATCGACTACTTCCGCAGCGCCAGCCTCGATGACCGTCGCTACCTGCTGTTCAACCCGGTGACCAAGTCGAAGGTGACTTCCGAAGGCGAAACCGTGGTCACGCTTTTGTGGGATGTGTTGGCCGCCAAGGGTTTCGAGAAGAACACCTACTTTTGCGAAGTGGCCCGGCTGATCGGCGCGCTCCCGCGACTCGAGGGCACCGTGCACGTCAACGTCGCACAGATCCTGAAGTTCATGCCGAACTACATGCTCAACCCCGCCGAATATCCGGAGATCGGCACCCGCAACGACCCGGCTGACGACGTGTTCTTCTGGTCGCAGGGCCCGGCTCGCGGTGCATCGAAGGTGCAATTCGCCGACTGGACAAAGGTTTACGAGCGCCACTCGAAGATCCCCAATGTCGGGATGTTCTACGAGCAGGCGCGTGCGCTCAAAGAGTTGCTGCTGACCGCCGCACCGGACCCCGAGCAGATGAAGGACCTCGACTTCCTGCTCGTCGTCGGCCACCTCTTCGCGCTGGTCGTCTACGGCCAACTGATCCTCGAACAAGCGGACCTGATCGGGCTCGACGCCGACTTGGTCGACCAGATTTTCGAGGTCCAGATCCGCGACTTCTCCCAATACGCGGTTGCCCTACACGGAAAGTCGAGTGCCAAGCCAGCGCAACAGGATTGGGCGCTGGCGGTCGTGCGCCGACCCGTCACCGACTCCCGCCGGTTCGACCGGGTGTGGGAGCAGGTGAAGGCCTACGACGGCGCCTACGAGATGCGGCCCTAGGCGGCCGTCGGCGCGAACGGGACGTCGTCCGGCGCGGCGTGGCGCGCTGCCAGCACCGCACGGGCCGGGTCGCCGATCGGAATGCGCAGCGGCAGTTGTGGTTTCTCCGCGGCGTCGGCGATCTCGATCGCGGCCTGCTCGGGTGTGATCATCGCGCTACGCAAGTCGTCGTCGCCCGCCACCCCGGTGTAGGGGTCGTCGGGAAGAGTGAAGGCCGTCACGTCGTCGAGTGCCCCCGAGCTCACCGCGCCCGGTTCGAGGAGCACCGGCTGGACGCCGAACGGCGCCACCTCGATCGCCAAGGCCTCGACGAGCGCCTCGAGCGCCCACTTGGTCGCCGCGTACGCAGCTCCGTTGGGCAGCGAGACCCGTCCGACGACACTCGACATGAACAGCAGCTTGCCGTCGCCGCGAGCACGCATCCCCGGCAACGCGGCTTGCGCGACGCGAAGCGCGCCGACGGTGTTGAGGTCGAAGAGGCGCTGCAACTCACCCAGCGGGATCGCCTCAACGGCGGAGTAGAAGATCTCCGCGGGGTTGATGACGACGATGTCGACCTCGCCGGCGGACTCGAATGCCGCGCGCACGCTGGCGTCGTCGGTGACGTCGAGGGCCAGCCGTTGTGCGAGGTCAAGACCCTTGAGTGAATCGGTGTTGCGGGCCGTGCCGATGACGCGGTGGCCGCGCCGGATGAACTCTTCGGTGATGGCGCGGCCGATCCCGCGGCCGGCTCCGGTGACGAGGACGGTGGACATGCGTTTCGCTCCTAAAAGTGGGAGAACTTGGTTCAACTCTAGTAAACCGGTCGGTGTACATACTTGTTCCCGGTGCGCCGAGATTTCTGCGGCGGTAACGCCGACGGTGCGCCAAACCGGGCAATACGATCGGCCCATGCGTGATGCCAAAATCCTGATCACCGGCCCGACAGGGCAGGTCGCCGTTCCCATTGCCAAAGCGCTGGCAGCCGACAACGAGGTGTGGGGCATCGCCCGCTTCACCAATGCGGCCGCTCGCGAGGATCTGGAGCGGGCTGGCATTCGGTGCGAAACGGTCAACCTGGCGGCCGGTGAGTTCGCTGACTTACCAGACGATTTCGACTACGTACTCAATTTGGCGGTCGCCAAAAGCGGTGACTGGGACACGGACCTTGGCGCCAATGCCGAGTCCGTCGGTCTGCTGATGGCTCACTGCCGCAGCGCAAAAGCGTTCTTGCACTGCTCATCCGCCGCGGTATACGACCCGCCGGATGACGAGCCACGCACCGAACGCGCCGCGTTGGGCGACAATCACAAACCGCTGTTCCCGACCTACTCGATCTCCAAAATCGCCGGCGAAGTCGTCGCTCGGACCATGGCGCGCGCTCTCGACATTCCGACTGTCATCGCCCGATTGAACGTGCCCTACGGCGACAACGGCGGATGGCCGTTCTATCACATGGAGATGATGCTGGCCGGCATCCCGATCCCGGTGCCCGCCGGAGTTCCAGCCAGCTACAACCCAATTCACGAACAAGACATCATCGCGACGATCCCGAAGCTGCTCGCGGCCGCAGCGGTGCCGGCGATCACAGTCAACTGGTGTGGCGACCAGACCGTCAGCCTGCAGGACTGGTGCCGCTATCTCGGTTCACTGATCGGCAAGGACCCCGTCTTCGAAGAAAGCCCACAAGCGTTGCGCGGCAACCCTACCGATGTATCACGGATGCACGAGCTGGTCGGCGCCAGCACCGTCGACTGGCAGGACGGGCTTCGTCGAATGGCGGCGAAGTTTCATCCCGAGTTAGTGGGTTCGTGAACTATGCCGGGCTGCGTGCCATCCTCTCGGCCCGTCGTGACCGGTAGCTCATGGCAGCCCCGACCCACATATCCGTGCGAACCGTGTTTATCCGGCGCGAAGATCGGGCACGCGCAGGTAGGCGTGTGGTTGGCTCTTGGCGAATTGGCAATGACTGCCGTGAACGTTTGTATGCCTAAGATTTGAAATATTCTATTTGAATCCTGTTGTATAACAGGGCATTTCCAATTTTTTCTTGCTTTTAGTGCACAAGTGTGTACTGTTACGACATGGCCGAACGCGGAGCTGAGCCGCGCGTCCCGCGCGGACGCCGGCTATTCCTGCGTGCGGTGCGGCTGCTGTTCAAGCCGCTGGAGCCGGACGATTACCTCGAGATGATCAACCCGCTGTGGACCACCAAAGAGCTGCGTGGCGAGGTCGAACGAATCGAGCCGCAGGGCTCACAAGCCGCCAGCATCCTGATCAAGCCGGGATACGAATGGCCAGGTCACAAGCCAGGCCAGTACGTACGCCTAGGCGTAGTCATCGACGGCGTGTACCACTGGCGGGCGTATTCGCTGACCTCGGACCCGGTACCTGAGGACGGTCTGATCAGCGTGACGCCCAAGAAGGTGGACAGCGGGGTGGTGTCGCCTTACCTGGTCGAGCAGATTCGCCCTGGCGAGATCGTGCGACTCGGCGAGATCGAGGGGGTCTTCACCCTGCCCGAGCCGTTGCCCGCCAAAATGCTGTTCATCAGCGCCGGCAGCGGCATCACGCCGATCATGAGCATGCTTCGTAGCCTCGACCATCGCGGGGAACTCGGCGACGTGGTGCATATCCATTCCGCTCGTACCCGCGAGCAGGTGATGTTTCTGTCCGTTCTTGAAGACATGGCTAGCCGCCATGAGCACATGCGGCTGGATGTGCGTCTTACCGGGGACCGTGGCCGACTTCAGCCCAGCGACCTGGACGAGGAGTGTCCGGACTGGCGCGAACGCGAAGCGTTTTGTTCGGGGCCGGAGGAAATGCTCGATGCGCTCATCGAGCATTGGGAGAACAACGGCGACCCGGACCGGCTGCACTTCGAACGCTTTCAGCCAAAGATCGGCGGTGACGCCGGCGACGGTGAAGGCGGCGAAGTCAGCTTCCTCAAAAGTGACAAGAAGGTCGAATGCGACGGTGGCACGTCAATTTTGGAAGCCGGCGAGAAGGCCGGTCTCGAGCTCAATTTCGGGTGCCGAATCGGCATTTGCCACACCTGCGTAGGCACCCTCAAATCGGGCAAGCTGCGCGACTTGCGTTCCGGCGACATCAGCGAACCCACTGAGCAGGAAGTGCGGATCTGCATCAACACGGCGGAAGGCGACGTCGAGCTCGAACTCTGATCGGAAGGAATCAAAGTGACCTCAACTCTGCAACGTCCACAAAGCCCGTTTGCCCACCTCGGAGAACAAGAGCGGGAAAAACTGGGCAAAGAACTGGACGCGATTCACGACGAAGTGTTCGCCGACCTCGGCGACCGCGACCGCGCGTACATCAAGAAAGTCATCTCGGTGCAGCGGCAGATCGTGGTCGCCGGTCGCGTCCTGCTGTTGGGCTCGCGATCGAAGACGGCGTGGGTCCTCGGCACCGCATGTCTGGGCATGGCCAAGATCCTGGAGAACATGGAGATCGGCCACAACGTCATGCACGGTCAGTGGGATTGGATGAACGATCCCGCAATTCACTCATCGGTCTGGGACTGGGACACCGCGTCGAGCGCCGAGTCATGGAAGCACTCACACAACTATATCCACCACACCTACACCAACATTCGCGGCAAGGACAAGGATCTCGGCTACGAGATCATGCGGATCGATCCCAACCAGGAATGGCACCCGAGGTACCTCGGTCAGCCGCTCTACAACGCGCTGCTCACGTTGCTGTTCGAGTGGGGCGTGGCGGTTCACGACATGGATATCGAGGCAATACGTGCCGGTGAAAAGCCATGGTCGGAGGTTCGCAAGGACCTGAAAGATATTGGCGTCAAGGCGCGTTCGCAGATCAAGAAGGACTATCTCGGCTGGCCGGTGATCAGTGCCGGGGCATTTGCCCTGGCCCAATTGGCATTGGGTGGGCGGCTCGAGCAGCCCGCGAAGTCCCGCATCGGGCGACGGCTACGCAGGATCTCGAGCGGGGGACGGCTGGGCGCGACGGCGAACTTCCTCGACCGGGTCGCGCCGGGAGTGGAAAGTACGTTCTTGCGCACGCTGGGTGCCAACGCCCTCGCCAACGTCATCCGCAACGTATGGGCACACGCAATCATTTTCTGCGGACACTTTCCTGATCAGACTTACACATTCAGCGAGGAAGAGGTCGAGGGCGAGACGCGCTCGGAATGGTACCTGCGCCAGCTGGTCGGCGCGGCCAACATTGACGGCAGCCCGCTCTTCCACGTGATCAGCGGCAACCTCGGTTACCAAGTCGAGCACCACCTGTATCCGGACATGCCGTCCAGCCGGTACTCCGAGATCGCACCTAAGATCAAGGACATCTGTGAGCGGTATCAGCTGCCGTACAACAGCGGGCGGTTCTCCAAGCAGTGGTTCATGGTGCACCGCAGCATATTTCGGTTGGCATTCCCCGGCGGAAAGCCTCGGCCGAAGCCGGGCCCCTACCACTCCGAAGAGCGAGGCACTCCTCGCCACGAGGCCAGTGAGGCGAGCAGATTCCGCGATCGGCTACCGGCCGAAGACCCGGCGGCCGGTCCCGAGCACGAGAAGGGCGGTGTCGAGGTGCAACCGCCCCCGCGCGGCGACGACTAATCCTGCTTGGCAATCAGCCTTTTCAGCGCCGCGCGATCAGGCGAGAGGAGCTCGTCGATACGCTGCTGGTTGACGTCGGCGACGATGATCTCGCCGACTTCCTGGTACACGTTGCTGAAAATGCCGTGGGACTTCATCTTTTCGGTCTGATAGATGTTGTCCTCGGTCGGCGTCACGTAGTACACGATCTCGGGCTTGAACCGGTGGATGAGCCACAGGTGAATGACGTCCATCAGCCGCTTCTGGCGCATCTTCTCGGCGAACGTGTTCTGGTCGCGCACCGTGAGGATGTTGCGTCCGTGCCGGTCCTTGATCGGGTCGACGACGACATTGGCCAGCGGCTCGTCGGCGTTGTCGCCGTAGATGCCGAGGTCGAGCACGTCTGACCCCGCTCGCCGCGGGCGCAGCCGCACCGACAGCGTTTCGCCGATCTTGTAGTGGTCCCCCCATAGCGCGAGCCATTCCTCGAGCAGCTTCTTCGGCACCTCGGTCTGGACGAGGTGCTGATGCTGGGTGGATCCCTCGCCCATCGCCTTGGTGGTCGCGGTTCGACCGGACGAGGCGGCCAGCGCAGCGTCGCTGCGTGGCCCGCCGACCAGGGTTTGCGGTGTGCGGTAAGGCGATTCGACGAGTCGCATCTTGCGTTGCAGGCGAGCCAGCGCGAGCATGCCTTCCTGGCGCAACGAGGTGGCGAACTCCTCGGAGGCCACGCCGTCGATCTGGTGGCCGCCGTAGGTGATGAAGTTGAAGACAAAACCCATCTTGCCGAGTTCTTCTGGGAATGCCCGCATCTCGTCGTCGCTCATGCCGGTGGTGTCCCAGTTGAACGACGGTGACAGGTTGTAGGCGAGCATCTGGTCGGGGAATTCGGCGTGGATCGCGTCGGCGAACTCGCGGGCGTCGACCAGATCCGCCGTCTTGGTCTCCATCCACAGCAGGTCGGCAAACGGTGCTGCGGCAAGGGATTTGGCGATCGCATAGGGGATGCCGCCGCGAATCTGGTAGTAACCTTCCGGCGTCTTGGCCAACTCGCAATCCCAGGACACGTTGACACCAAGTTCTTTTGCCTTCTGCTCAGCGGTGTAGAACGGCGCGCGCTGCGCGAACTTCCGCCAGTCGTCGGCGCTCATGTCGCCGGCATCGCCGTCGTTTGCGTTGAATTCGAGCAGTTCCGCGACGGCCTCGCCGTAGGTCATCAATCCCGCATCGACCTGCCAGGCGTCGACGAATTTCGACTCGATCTCGTCGAACACCGCGTCGATCGACTCCTGCGCGTGATCCGGCGATGCGGCCGCGTTCGTGATCAGCTCGACGATGCCGTTGCGCTGCAACCACGCGTCGGCCGCCGCGTACTGAGCCTCGGGCAGGGCGTACAGCAGATGCCCGTTGAGTTCTGTGAAACCCGCCTCGTAGAAGCGGCGAACCATCGCCAGGAAGCACGACTTGTACGACGGGATCTTGAGGTTCGTCGTGCCGAGCACGAACGGTTGGTCACGCTCATCGGCGCGGCTGTCGAGCAGGTTGGCGGCCTCCGCGTCGGTGCGGGCCACGATGATGCCGGGCACCCGCATGATGTCCAGCTGGAAGCGGGCAGTGTTGAGGCGCTTGATCTGCTCGTCGGACGGCACCAGGACCTTGCCGCCCTGGTGGCCACATTTCTTGGTGCCGGGTCGCTGGTCTTCGATGTGATACCCGGGCACGCCTGCTTCGACGAAGCGCTTGACCAGGTTGCGGACGTGCGGATCGCCGCCGTGCCCGGTGTCGGCGTCGGCGATGATGAACGGCCGGTAGTCGACAGCCGGCGTCCGTTCGCGCTGCTCCTCGCTCATCCGCAGGCGCAGGTACTGCTGGTTGCGGTCGGCAGTCAACAGGGCGCGAACCAGGCCGGCCGCCTCGTCGGGCACCTGACTGAGCGGATAGCTGGCCAGGTCGGGGCCCGGATCTTCGCTGATCGAGCCTTTCGCCGAGGTGGCCCAACCGCCCAGGTAGATGCCCTCGATGCCCATCCGCTTCATCGTCACGGCCTGACCGGGCGAGTACGGGCCGAACGTGGTGATGCTCTTTTTCTGGGCGAACAGTTCGCGCAGCCGCGGATAGAAGGCCTCGGCGGCTTCGCGGGCGACGATGTAGTCCGACGGGATGGTGCCGCGCTGCTCGACAACTTGGCGCGCGGAGTAGAGGCGGGTGATTCCGTCGAAGCGTGGGCTGTCCATATAGGCCTGCGTCGCGGCTACGTCGCTCTCGAACGCCCGTTGCGACTCCTGTTCGGACGGGTTCTGCGTCGCTGCATCCGCCTCGATCGTGCTCATGTTGTCTCCGCTCTCGAAATTTCTGCGTCCCCGATTTGCCTGATCGCCCGAGTCTATGGCGGCTGTGGACGACGACGTCCCCAAAATCGAATCTCTGTTGCGCTCGGTCGCAGCGGGCATACCGCGGACGAGCTGGGGTTAAACCCAGGCCGCTTTTGCGGTACCGAAGTTTGGGTATCCCGGAAAAATGTCACCACGGTCATTTTTCGACACACATCGCGTAGTGCGCTCGGATAGGCTCTCCGGACGCGGCGGCGTTGCCGTGCAATTGAGGGGGGCGCAATGAGTTCTTCGCGAACGGATGCCGCGTCGCATTCCCTGTCCGCGGCGTTGCCGCCGAGCCGCGCTGTGCAGGTGCGCTCTGCGGATGGAACTCGGCTGCACACCGAGGTATTCGGTCCCGAAGACGGCTATCCGATCGTTCTCGCACACGGCATCACCTGCGCCATCCGGGCGTGGTCATACCAGATCGCCGACCTGGCAAAGCATTACCGGGTGATCGCGTTCGACCATCGGGGGCACGGCCGCAGTGGGTCTCCGCGCCGCGGTGGTTACACCCTCAGCCACCTGGCCGCCGATGTCGACGCGGTGCTCGATGCCACGCTGGCACCCGGGGAGCGGGCCGTCATCGCCGGGCATTCCATGGGCGGTATGGCAATTGCCGCCTGGTCCGATCACTACCGCCACAAGGTCGAGGCCCGTGCGGACGCGGTGGCTCTGATCAATACGACGACCGGTGACTTGCTGCGTGAGGTGCGACTGGTGCCGGTGCCGGCACCGTTTGCCGCGGTGCGGATTCTGGGTGGACGCGCGCTGATCAACATCTTCGGTTCGTTCGCGATGCCGCCCGGGTTGCAGCGGGCCAGTCGCGAGATGATCTCGATGCTGGCGGTAGGTGCCGACGCCGATCGCGCGGTCGCCTCACTGATCTTCGAGTTGTTCACGGCCACCGCGCCGGCCGGTCGCGGTGGCTGCGGCAAGGCTCTTGTCGAGGCGATGGGCCGCCGCCACATCGACCTCACCGGTCTGACGGTGCCGACGCTGGTCATCGGTAGTCAGCGCGACCGTCTGACGCCGCTGGTTCAGTCGCGGCGGATTGCCGCAGCGGCACCGAACCTGGTCGGCCTCGTCGAGCTGCCGGGCGGTCACTGCTCGATGCTGGAACGGCCCCTCGAGGTCAACCGGGAGCTGCGCGCGTTGGCCGAGTCAGTGACGCTCAGGCGCGCGCTGTAGCTATAGGCGCTTAGCGACCTCGCCCGCGGCCCGCTGCCCCGAGCGCACCGCGCCGTCGAGGAAGCCGGTCCATTCGTCGGCGGTCTCGGTGCCTGCCCAGTGGATCGGTCCGACCGGGCGGCGCAACATCGGGCCGAAGCGGGTCCACGAACCGGGCGGTACCGCGGCAGTCGGGCCGCCCGGCGCGAATTCCTCTGCGCCCCAACGATGGTCGACGTAGTCGATCGGCGTGAGTGCCTCGTCGCCGAAGATCGTCGCGAAGCATTCGAGCGCCCGCTCGCGGCGGGCTTCCGGTGGCAGCGCGTCGAAGCTGCGGGAGTCGACGAAGCCCAGCAGGATTCCGGGACCGCCGGGATCGGGGCTGACGTCAAACGTGATGAACACCGGTCCCTGATCGGACAACGATTCACCGGAGAATCCCTTGTCGCGCCAGAACGGGGTGGGGTAGGCGACATACGCCTTGCTGAGTCGGCCCTGCGGCCAATGCGCGGGGAGCTGCCGATGTTCGGTGGGCAGTGCCGGGTTGAACTCGATGACGTTCCAATGTTCGGGCGGCACGGCGACCACGACGAATTTCGCTTTGGCCCGGCCCTTTTCGCTGGTGACCGTCACTCCGATGTCGTGGCAGTCGATGCGTTGGACAGCGGCGCGCAGCACCACCCGATCGCCGAGTTCGGCCGCCGCGGCGTCGGCGATCTGCTGCGTCCCGGCCGCGAACCGGTCCTGCTGGGCGCCGTTCTCGACGTCGAGCATCCGGTCCAGCCCACCGGCGGCGCGGGCGTAGCGGGCGGCGTGCAGCATCGAGACGTCGTCGGGTTCGCAGCCCCAGGTCACCCTGGCCATGATCGCCAGCAGGTCCCGGGTGGTGGCACCGGCCCGCACCGACCGTAGCCACTGGCCCAGCGACTGGCCGTCCAGTTTGGCGGCGCGCCGGGCGGTCCACGGCTCGGTCAGCGAAACGGATCGGGCGATGCGCTCGAATTGCCAACGCACACGGCCGAGATCGAGCAGACCGCCCAGCGACAACCGTGGAATGGTGCCGCTGTACGACCGCACCGCGCCGCGCCAGCGGATCAGGTTGGCACCGTCGTCGTAGGTCGGAACGGTCGTGATACCGAGGTCAGCGGCCAATTTCAGGACCGCGTCCTGCGTCGGGCCGACGAAGGTGCCGCCCATGTCCACCGGGACACCGGCGATCTGGCCGGTGTAGGAGCGCCCGCCGACCCGATCGCGGCCCTCGAGCACCACCACCTCGTGTCCTCGTCGGGTCAGCTCCCGGGCTGCGGAAAGGCCGGCGAAACCGGCCCCCACCACAACGACGTCGGCGGTCCAGGTCGTATCAGGCATGCCCTTCAGTCAACCCCATCGGCGCTGCGTAGTCTCAAAGTTTGATGGCCTCACTCCTCCGCGGGTGGTTTCACCACCCGCATCGTCGTAAGGCGGCCTCTGAAAGTCTTCACAGCTTTACACGGACTCACCGACGCTGCGCAGCGCGCTCGGGAGCTTCGCGACGCGGGAGCTAGTGGGGTCGCCACGTTTGAGGGGCCGCACGATGTGTTCGCGCCGTTGACTCTGGCGGCAACCGTGCCCGGCCTCGACCTGATGACCAACGTGGCTATTGCGTTCCCGCGCAACCCGATTCACCTGGCCCACCAGGCCAACGACCATCAGCTGCTAAGCTCCGGCCGTTTCATCCTCGGACTGGGCACCCAGGTCCGGGCGCAGATCGAAAAGCGCTTCGGCGCCGAGTTCGACAAGCCGGTGGCCCGGATGACCGAGCTCGTCGCGGCGCTGCGAGCGATCTTCGCGGCCTGGAATTCCGGGGTGCGGCTGGATTTCCGCGGCGACTTCTACCGGCACACCTTGATGACGCCGACGTTCAATCCGGGGCCGAATCCTTTTGGGCAGCCGCCGATTTACGTCGGCGCGCTCGGGCCTCGGCTGACCCGCGCCGTCGCACAACACGCCGACGGTCTGCTGGTGATGCCGTTCGGTTCCAAGCGTTTCCTGCACGAGCACACCATGCCGATCGTGCGCGAGGGGCTGGCGGCCTCGGGTCGGCCGGCGAACGACCTCACCGTGCTGCCCGAAATCATCGTCTCCTCCGGTGACAGCGACGCCGAAATCGAAGCGGCACATGCGCGGACACGCGCGCTGCTGGCGTTCTACGGATCGACGCCGGCGTATCGGCCGGTGCTGGCCGCCCACGGTTGGCAGGACCTGCAGCCCGAACTGAACGCCCTGTCCAAGCAGGGCCGCTGGGAGGAGATGGGCGGACTGATCGACGACGAGATCCTGCACACCGTCGCCGCCTGTGGTACGCCCGCCGACGTCGCCCGGCACGTTCGGGACCGGGTCGGCGGTGTCGCCGACACCATCTGCCTCTACCAGGCCGCGCCGATCGGGTTGCACACCCTGGCGGCTATCATCGACGAATTGCGTTAGGGCGCAACCGTTAGCCAGTCTTTGAAGCCGGACGGGTCGTGGCGGCCCAGCGCGCCGTGCTCGTAGAGGCCCCAGCCCTCGACCGGATCTCCATCGCCGTCGCGGCATACTGCGCGTCCGACGTGGTCGATGACGCCGAATCCCGATCGGCCGATGATCGCCGGGTCGTTCATGTCGTAGGTGAGCCGTTCGGTGAACTTCTCGCCCTTCCACATGCCGTGCAGCCAATCCGAGTCGCCGCCGTATCCGCCGCCGACGTGTATGGGCACCGGCAGTTTGGACTCGACGTCGAAATGCACGGGTGTGCCGTCGGGGGTGGTCGCGTCGATCGTGGCGCCGGTCGGGATGCGGGTGCCCGAGCGGTAGTAAATCTTCACCCGCGGCCAGCCCAGTTGTTCGACGCGCCCGTCACGCCACACCCGGGTGCAGTCGTTGAGCGAGCGGAACCCGTCGGGCGCCTCCTGGATGATCAACACGATCGCGAAGTCCTTGAAGGCGATCGGCACGTACAGCCACCACATGCCCTCGAACGGCGGATCGGCGGGCCGGCCCGCCGGCTCGGGCTCCCCGATCGGCCGGATACCCCAGGACCGGTCGCGACTGCCGATCCAGGTAGCGGGGTCGACGGGAATCTCCTTGCCGTCCACCACGATTCGTCCGCTCCAGCTGCCGAGTTGGGCGAATCGCTGCGCGTCCAGCGTCACCCGATTTCCGGAGCGCATCAGGTGCGGCTGCTCCTGGACAACGTCGAACAGGCCCTCCCAGGTGAGATCGGCTGCAATGCCCTCGGTTTCGTCGAGGGTGATGCGGAGCTTGTGCAGCGGATCGATGACCTCGACGCGGTAGCCGTTGACGTGCTGGTTCAGCCGGTCCTGGTCGATGGCGTCGGACAGATGCACCGCGGTCTGTGTGTCGCCGCGCCGGATGAGCAGAAATGCATCCTTCACGCCGAGGTTGGGGTAATAGCCGATGCCGCTGATGACAAAGATGTCACCGGTGCGGTCGTGGGCGTTGAAGTAGGAGCGGTCATAGAAGTTGCGGTCCGAGGAACCCGGCCACGCGATCGGCTGGGGGACTTGGTGTACCGGAAACTCGTCGAGCGGACCTAGTGATTGGGGCATTGTCACTCCTCTCCGATAAGGCGTCGCATCAATCCCGAGTGGTAGAACAGCGATTCGACGTCGTCGGGTTTCTCGGTTTCGCCAAAGTGCACCCGGCGTGCGCCGGTGCGCATGAACACACAGGCCCACATCACCCCGGAGTAGACGTAGAACCAGTGCAGGTCCCCGATTTCGACGCCGGCCAGTCGCTGATAGGTTGCGCGGACGTCCTCTTCGCGCATCACTGCGGGCAGGCCCTCCAGCGTCGCCAAGCCGGCGAGCTCTTGAAAGACCATGTGCGCAAAGATCATCCACGCGACATCAAGCTCACGCGGACCCAGTGTCACCATCTCCCAGTCCAACACCGCCACCGGCTGGAAGTCGCGGTACAACACGTTGCCCACCCGCGCGTCGCCCCACAGCAACACCGGCTCACCGGCGTCGGCTTTCTCCGGCCAGTTGTCTTCCAGCCACGTGAACGTCCGCTCCAGCAGCGGTGATGGTCCGATGTCGGGCACCGCGAAGTCGTACCAGGACCGGACCCAGTTGAAGTGCTGACGCAGCGCGGTATCGCCGTGCTGCCCGTCGGCAAGGAAGCCGAACGTCTTCTCGGCGTTCGGAATTGAATGCAGCTTCGTAAGAACCTTGACCGTCGCGTCCTGGAGTTCGCGCTGGCGTTCGACGGGCGCGTCGGCGAACCAGTTGCCGCCGAAGGTGTACGGCATGACATCCGGCGGCACGTCGCCCTCGACGTAGTCCATCAGGAAGAACGGCGTCCCCAGCACCTCGCCGGTTGGTTCCAACCATCGCACCCGCGGTACCGGCACATCGGTCAGCTCGCCGACCTTGCGGATCACGTCGAATTGGTGGTCGAGCCGATACGTCGGGAACACCTGGACGTCTTCGGCCGATGGGGCCACCCGGGCCACCAGTTTCTGGCTCACCGGCTTACCGTCTTCCTGCCAGCGGGCGGTCAGGATGATGGTCTCCGACGACATGCCGGTCGAGTCGATACCGCTCTCCACGGTGATCTGGGGCGTAGCGCCGCCCGGCAGCATGGTCGACAACCACTGGGACATCACCGCCGGCAGCGTGGTGACGTCGCGGCTCGACCGCTGGAGCTTGTCGACCTGATCGAGGACAGGTTCGTTGGGCACAGCGCGCCTCCTTCGTTGAGGCAATTACGATACGATGGGTAGCGTTATGAAAGCAGACCCATCCACGGTTGACAAGGCCGCAGGCGCCGGACGGCCCCGGGACCCGCGCATCGACGCTGCCATATTGACCGCGACCGCGGATCTGCTTGTGCAAATTGGGTATTCGAACCTGACCCTGGCCGCCGTCGCCGAGCGGGCCGGGACGACGAAGACGGCGCTGTATCGGCGGTGGTCGAGCAAGGCCGAGTTGGTGCACGAGGCGGCGTTCCCGGTGGCGCCGACGGCGTTGGTCGGTCCGACCCGCGGCATGGCGGCTGACCTACGGGCGATGATCGCGGCCGCCCGCGACGTGTTCACCACCCCGGTGGTTCGGGCCGCGCTGCCCGGGCTGGTCGCCGACATGAGTGCCGACCCGGAGTTGAATGCCCGCGTGATGTCGCGGTTCGCCGGGCTGTTCACCGCCGTGCAGACGCGACTCAGCGAAGCGGTCGACCGCGGTGAGGTACATCGCGATGTCGACCCGGATCGGTTGATCGAGCTGATCGGCGGGTCGACGTTGTTGCGGATGCTGCTGAGCCCCGACGAACCGCTCGACGACGGCTGGGTGGACCAGACGACCGCGATCCTCGTGCACGGTGTCACCCGAGAGGTAGGGTCGGGCCGGTGACCGGACGACTCGATGGCCGCGCCGCGATCGTCACCGGTGCAAGTCGTGGGCTGGGCCGCGAGATCGCCCTGGCGCTGGCGGCCGATGGAGCCGCGGTGGCGGTGGTCGGGCGGACCGAAAGTGTCTGGGACGAAAGACTTCCCGGCACCATCGGGGAAACCGTTGCGGACATCGAGGCGGCCGGGGGCCGCGCCGTGCCGATCCGGGCGGACCTGCTCGACCGCGACGACATTGCCAGGCTGGTCGACGATGCGCGAGATGCATTGGGCCCCATCACGATTCTGATCAACAACGCTGCGTTCACGGCGCCGGGACGCCCGCCGAAGCCGGGAGACGACGCGCGACCCAAGCCGGCGAAAGCGTCTTCAGCCGGTGCCAAAGCGGATTTCCCGCCGCTGGTCGGCACGCCGCTCGGCGCCTATCGACGGCACTTCGAAATCGCGGTGTTCGCTGCCTACGAGCTCATCCAACTGGTCTACCCGGACATGATGGCCGCGGGTCTCGGCTCGATCATCAACATCAGCTCCGTTGCCTCACGGCTGCCGGGGGATGGCCCGTATCCCGACCGCAGTGGCGGTGTCTTGCCCGGATATGGCGGTTCCAAGGCGGCTCTGGAGCACTTGACGTCATGTGCCGCTTACGATCTGGCGCCGCACAATATCGCGGTCAACGCCCTGTCGCCGTCCAAAGCGATTATGACGCCGGGCCTTTCGTATTACGCCCGCGAGTTCGACGAGGTGTCGACGGCGCAGGAGTTCGCCCGGGCCGCGGCGGAGCTGACGTTGGTGGATCCCACGGTGGTGACCGGGCGGACGATCGGCCACTTGCAGGTCTTGGACGGCAGCTTCCGGGCATTCGGAACCTAGGCGGGCTTAGCCGGCGGGTCTGGGTCTCCGCGAAGGAGCTCGTCATGGTGGGCATGGTTGACCTCAGGTGGCCCCGTGCCGTGGGTCCAGCCCAACCGGCCTTCTTCGGTGACGACCGTGCATGCTTCGCCGCGGCTGACTATCCCGTGATCGTGCCCGCATAAAAAGTAGAGCTTGTCCGCATCGGTGGTGCCGCCGCGGGCCCAGTCGTCGGGATGATGCACTTCGCAGCGGTAGCCCGATTCGAGACAGTTCGGACGGGTGCAGCCGCGGTCACGTGCGTAGCAGATCAGCCGCTGATCGGCTGTGGCGATGCGTTTCTGGCGGCCCAGGTATAGCGGTCGCTCGGTGTGGTCGTCGAAAACGACCAGGTAATGAATTGACTTGGCGGCCATCGCGATCAGATCCCGCATCGGTAGCCGGGAGCCGCCACCGGTTCTGGCGGGAGCGGCCCCGGCCGCGTCGGTGAGCTCGGCCAGGGTCGTCGTCACGACCACGGTGACGGGGTGGCCGCGGTGCACGCCCAGATCGCCCGACGCAATCGCAGTTTCCAGGCCGAGCTTCAACGCGTCATGGCAACGCTGGGCAGGGGTGCGGGCGTCACGTGAACCGGACTCGTTGTCCGGCTGGTGACGGCCGGGCCGCACCGCGGCTTCGACGGCTTCGACGTAGGCGCGGGTCTCCGGGTCGAGCCATCCCGACAGCCGCGACATTCCGTCCGGCCCCTGGGTGCCGAGGTGTAACCCGCGGCGGCGGGCACGGTCCTCCTCGCTGAACAGGCCGTCAGGGTTGAGGTAGTCGGCGATGCGCTGACCCAGTTTCGCCACGATTCCCGCGTCGACTCGGCCTGCATGCTTGACCAGCGTGCGCTCCGCGGCTTCGACGTCGGCAGGTGATACGCACGCGGGGAGCAGGTCGATTGCTCGGCACACCGACCGGATGTGGTCGTCGCCGATGGTCCCGGCTTCGACGGCGGCTGCCAACTCCGGCAACTCGGCGGGCAGCGGGGGACCGGTCAGTGAGCGGCGCGGCCGGATCCGCGCGGCCAGCCTGAACCGTCGGGTGATCTCGCCCGGAGTGATGCGCAGTCGCTCCCACAGCATCGATCGGACCTGAGCTATGGATCCCGTTTGATCTGGCGGGTCGGCGAGCTCCGCGAAAATCCGGTACATCAGGCCCCGGTTGGCCCGCTCCTGCGTCTCCAACCGCTCCGCGACGTCGACGCGAAACGTGTTGCCTACCAACCACGACGGCGTATCGCGCAACAGGTCGTGGGCAGCGTCGATCGCATCGAGAGCGGAAGTGATCCGTTCCCGTGCCGCGTCGGCGCTGATCGCTGGGCCCATAACTCGAGGCTACGAATCGGCCCGACAATTCCGGCATCAGAACCCAAGCCGAAGCCCGGCCTGTGCACGAACTGCCAACTGTGGATAACTCCGCTGCGGTCAGGCGACGAAGTTGATCGTCACCCCGCACAGCGTCGTGCTGCGCGTACGCGCGTCCGCCGCGCGTACGTCGACGGCACACACGCCCTCGCCGCGAGTATCGGTGGGTGGGACGAACCGCAGCACACCTTCGTCGAGCTGGACGTGGTACTCGTCGCCGCTTTCGATCACCGCACGCTCTAGTACTGCTGACCACCGCTCGGCCGTCCTCGCCGGGTGATCTGATTGCATCGCCACACCGACCAAATCGGTGACCACCCCGGTTGCGACATGATCGCGCCAGCCTGGTCCAGCCCAGCCCCAGTCATCCCACCGGTCGGATTGGTCGATCGACAGAATGGCGCCGCCGACATCCTTGGGGTGCAGATGAATGCCGGTGATACCCGGCCTCGCCGCGGTGAAAACGATTCGTACACCATGCTTTTGGATGCGAGACTCGATCGCCGCGAGATCGTCGACCTGGACCAGCACCATGTACCCGCCGTCGCCGTTGCGCTTGCTGAGTTGCCGGCCCGCAGTGGTGCCATCTTGCATCGGGGAGACGACTTCGAGCAGCTTGTCCCCGATCGGGAAGAGCGCGTTTCTGAGCCCGAACACCGCGACATCGGGGTCGCGGTAGCACAACTCGACCCCGAGTTCTTCGATGATGCTGGCCTCCACCGGAGCAAGGTCATGAGCCACCAGTGCCACCTGGCGAAGTCTCATCCGCATATCCGCCTCCTTTGGGCCATCCTCACACGCTGGCGCGACCGACCCCGTGCACGGCCTCGGCAACCGCCGACGCCAACGCGTCGATCTCGTCGGTGTCAAGACCCGAGATGGTGATCCGCATGCCGGGCGGACTGCCGATGCGGAACCGTGCTCCCGGCGCCGCGGCCCAGCCCGCGTTCAATAGCCTTGTGATCGCCACGGTTTCGTCGGGCACCGGTACCCACACGTTGAGTCCGGACCTGCCGTGCGAGGTCACCCCGCGATCGGCCAGCGCCGCGCCCAGCGCGTCACGATTGCGGGCGTACGCGATCTCGGCGTCGTGGACCTTCCGGGCGGCGGCCTCGTCGCGCCACAGGCTGACGGCGAGGTCCTGCAGCAGGTGGCTGATCCAACCGGGGCCCAGGCGCAGCCGGCCCTGCACCCGTTCGACCGTGCGTCGATCCCCGGCCAGCAGCGCCAGTCGCAGATCGGGACCGTAGGCCTTGGCGGCCGAACGGACGAACGCCCAGTGCCGGGTGACGCCGGCCAGGGCGTGCAGTGGTGCGCCGGCGATGCCCGCGCAATGGTCGTCCTCAATGAGCAGCAGGTCGCTTTCGGCGAGCAACACGCGCAACTCGGCGGCGCGGGCAGCCGAAACCGCTGCACCGGTGGGGTTTTGGGCACGGGTCGTCAGCACCAGCGCACCCACGCCGCGACGCAACGCCCGGGCCACATCGGCGGTCAGCGGCCCG
The DNA here is from genome assembly GCF_001673405.1 of Mycobacterium sp. 1245111.1. GTDB lineage: Bacteria > Actinomycetota > Actinomycetes > Mycobacteriales > Mycobacteriaceae > Mycobacterium. The sequence continues at coordinate 37,590 of NZ_LZLV01000143.1, forward strand.
TCGTCGTCGACTCTGACCGGTTCGGCTGAAACACCCAGCGCGGCAAGCAGATCCAGCAGGTTAGCCCAGCCTGGGTCTTCGACGGCGACGCGGTCCCCGGGACGCAGGTGGGCGGAGAGAACGCGTTCGATGCCGTCGAGGGCACCCGCGGTCACCGCGATGTGATCGGCCGGCACACCGTCGGCTGCCAGCGACACCTGCGCGTACTCGGCCAGCGCGGGCGACAGTGCTGGATCGCCGTACAGCACCGGCGGGCCGAGCCGTGCGATCGGCAGCAGGGCCGGATCCGGGTTGCCCGTGGACATGTCACGCACACCGGGCGGGACGGCGATCCCGCGTAGCGATCGGGGAGTGGTGGCCGGGCGCTCGCGCACCCGGGTGCCGCGGCGACCCGCGGTCTCGACGGCCCCCCGCTCGCGCAACAAGCGATACGCGGCAGCCACCGTGTTGGCATTGACACCGAGTTGGCTGGCCAATTCGCGGATCGGTGGCAGCTCGGCGCCCGGTGTCAGGGCGCCGGAAGAGATGGCCGCCTCGACGTCGGATGCAATTGCCTCGGCGCCGCTACCGCGAATCGTGTATTGTTCTGGCACATTAGCTATTATGTACTAGTGCAAAACAGAAGGCAACGATGACGACGACTGATCAGGCCTACGCTCCCACAGCGCGGACCGTGCCCACCCGGTACCGCGAACGCGCTCGCTACGACCGCGCCACCGTGCACGCCATCCTCGACGAGGCGCTGATCTGTCACGTCGGCTTTGTCGGCGAGCGCGGCCCGGTGGTGCTGCCCACGATTCACGCGCGGCTGGGCGAGACGCTCTACCTGCACGGATCGACCGGCAGCCACCCGATGCTCGCCGCCGCGGGGTCGTCGGACGGCCTGCCCGTCTGCGTGACGGCGACGCTGGTCGACGGCCTGGTCCTGGCGCGCTCGTGGATGCACCACTCCCTGGAGTTCCGCTCGGTGGTCGCCGTCGGGAACGCCCGCCTGGTGCGGGACGACGACGAGAAGCGCCGCGCGCTCGCGGCAGTAGTCGACCATGTGGTGTCAGGCCGAGCGGCCGACAGCCGACCTCCTCACGCCCGCGAACTCGCGGCGACCGCGGTGCTCGCGCTCGACCTGGTGGAGGTGTCTGCCAAGGTCCGCACCGGCGGGCCGGCCGACGACGAGGACGACTTGGCGTTGCCGCATTGGGCCGGGGTCGTACCGCTCACCATCCAGCCGGGATCGCCCATCGGCGCCGACGATCTCGATGCGATACCGCTGCCGTCATACCTCGTGAACTACCGCCGGACCTGAATGCTTGGATGGTCGTATGTCCGACGAGACGCCGCGGGTGGTGAGCGCCACCCGCGAAATCGCCGCCAGTGCAGATCGAATCTTCGAACTGATCGCCGATCCCGTTCAGCAGCCCAGGTGGGACGGCAATGACAATCTGGCGAATGCCGAAGGCGGACAACGTGTTCGCGCGGTTGGTGACGTGTTCACAATGACGTTGCTCAATGGCGCCGTTCGGGAGAACCACATCGTGGAGTTCGAAGAAGGCCGTCGCATCGCTTGGAATCCTTCCGCGGAAGGCCAACCACCGCCGGGGCATCTGTGGCGCTGGCAGCTCGAGCCACTGGGTGAGGCGCGCACCCGCGTGACGCACACTTACGACTGGAGCCGCCTGACCGACGAACAGCGGCTCCCGCGGGCCCGCGCGACGACCAGCGACAAGCTTCGGGCATCACTGGACCGGCTTGCGGAGTTCGCCGAGCGCGAGTGAACTTCGGCGCCACTGAACTGGGCCGATCGCTGGCCGTGCACCTCGACTCCGTGCCACGATGGGCACTTGTCGAGTGCCCCGATTTTTGACAAGGCGACTGGCCGCGTAGTCGCCGTGATCGTGCTGTTGATCGCGATCGCCGCGTCGCTGCGCGGGTACCTTCCGGGCGTCGAGCACGCCGACAGGCACCAACCGCCACACAGCAGCGGCTCGCTGGTTTACATCGCAGCGCTGCTCAGCATCTCGCTGGTGATCGTCGGTGCGGCGCTGATTGCCCGGCTGCGCGATCCGCGGCGGGTGGCGACCAGCGCCAGCCCGCTGTCGGACCGGCTGTCGGGCGGCCATGGTCGCCCGGCCTGGCGGGTGCTCCTGATCGGGTCCGCGGTGCTGGCGGTGTGGGTGCTGTTGCTGTGGCTGCTGGCGCAGCACGTCGGGCCGCATCAGCTCGGTCCGTCACAGCCCGCACCGCAATCGGGCAACCCCACGCCGGCAGGCAACGCCCCGCAACCGCCGGGTTCGCAAGACGGTGAGCCTGATCGCGACGTGTTGCGCTATCTGATCGCCAGCACGGTCAGCCTGTTGGTGATGGTCGTCGCGGGGGTGATAGTCGCCCGGCGACGGCGTATCGTCGAACCGAGAATCACTGTGGCACAACCAGTTACCGATGGGCCGCCGGTCGCGGCAGCGGCCACGACCCTGGTGCGGGCCGCCGAAAGCGGTCTGGCCGAAATCGCAGATCTCAATCGGGAACCGCGGCAGGCGATCATCGCGTGCTACGCGGCGATGGAACGCGAGCTACGCCATTTCCCCGGTGCTGTCCCGCAGGATTTCGACACTCCGACAGAGGTGTTGGCCCGTGCCGTCGAACACCGTGTGCTGCACGTCGACAACGCAGCCGAACTCGTGAGCCTGTTCGAGGAGGCGCGATTCAGTCCGCACGTGATGACCGAAGAGCATCGCAGCCGCGCGATTGACGTCCTGCAGATGGTGCTCGCCGACATGCGGAGTGCGGTATGAAAAGGCTTATTGCACTAGGTGTTTCCGTCGTGGTGTGCGCGGAGCTGACGGCCCTGTCACTGCATGATCGCCGTTTGGTGCTGTGGACCGCCGGCGCCGCAGTTCTCTTCGCGCTGATGAATGTGCGCCAAGTCTTGGGGCGCGACATCGATCCGCCGCCGCCCGAAACGCCGAACGCTCTCGAGGAGACGCTGCGCAGTTGGTTGTCCCGAACACAGACGATGATTCACCGGTCGGAGTCGACGCGGGCGGACTGGGACAGGCACCTGAGGCCGATGCTGGCGCGGCGGTTCGCGATCGCAACCGGTCACAAGCAAACCAAGGATCCAGCGGCGTTCGACGCCACGGGGCGAACGCTTTTCGGCCCTGAGCTGTGGGCATGGGTGAACCCCAACAATGTTTCACACACCGGCCTGAGTGAACCCGGCCCGGGCCGGGCCACGCTCGAGGAAATCCTGGAACGACTGGAGCAGGTATGACGGAGGGTAGGCGCCGAAGATGACCTCGGCTGCGACGACGACGGCTCAGGCAACCGCGGTGCTCGACGAGATCGAACGCGCCGTGGTGGGCAAGCGCGCGGCGCTCACCCTCATCCTGACGACCGTGCTTGCTCGCGGGCATGTGCTGATCGAAGATCTACCCGGGCTCGGGAAAACGCTGATCGCCCGATCGTTCGCCGCCACACTCGGGCTGGATTTCACCCGCGTGCAGTTCACCCCGGACCTGCTGCCGGCGGACCTGCTCGGCTCGACGGTCTACGACATGCAGTCAGGCCACTTCGATTTCCGGCCCGGTCCGATCTTCACGAACCTGCTGCTGGCCGACGAGATCAACCGCACTCCGCCCAAGACCCAAGCGGCGCTGCTGGAGGCGATGGCCGAGGGTCAGGTCAGCATCGACGGAGTCACACACGCGCTGCCCCAGCCGTTCATCGTGTTGGCCACCGACAACCCGATCGAGTACGAGGGCACCTATCCACTGCCCGAGGCGCAGCTGGACCGGTTCGCGGTGCGGCTCGAATTGCGCTACCTTTCGGAACGCGACGAGGTGTCGATGCTGCGCCGCCGCCTGGATCGAGGATCGGCCGAGCCCACGGTCAATCAGGTTGTGGACCAACATGATCTGCTGGCCATGCGTGAGTCCGTCGAGCAGGTCAGCGTGCACGAGGATGTGCTGAACTACGTGGTGTCACTGGCCGCCGCGACCCGCCATCACCCCCAGGTGGCCGTCGGCGCCAGCCCCCGCGCCGAACTCGACCTGGTGCAGCTCGCACGGGCCCGCGCGCTGCTACTGGGCCGTGACTACGTGATTCCCGAGGACATCAAGGCGCTCGCCCCGCCGGCCGTGGCCCATCGGATCACCCTGCGCCCGGAGATGTGGGTGCGAAAAATTCAAGGCTCGGACATCATCGAGGAACTGCTGCGGCGGTTGCCGGTGCCCCGAGCGCACAGTGATGGTTGAGACGCGAGAAGTTCAGTTGCGTTGGCGCGCATCGTCGTTGACGCGCGCGATGGCAACCTGCGCTGCGCTCACACTGGCCGTCGCTTTAATCAGATCGTGCTGGCAACTGGTCGCCTTCGCGGCTCCACTGCTCGGTGTGTTGTGTTCGGTCAGCTGGCAACGGCCACTGCCGAAAGTCTGGGTGCATGCCGAGCCCGGTTCGCAACGCTGCTTCGAGCGCGAGCAGGCGCAGCTGAATCTGCGCGCCAGCACTGAAACATTCGGTACCGCAATTGAACTCACAGCGTCAGCGGTCGACGGCATGCGCCTGGACGTGGTGCCCGGCGAGGGCCTGACGGTGACCGCGACCGCCGACCGCTGGGGTCGGTATCCGGTGCGGGCTTCGGTCGACGTCCTGGCCCACGGCGGGCTGCTGGCGGGCGCCGGAGCCGTGGATGCGGCGGAGGTGACGGTGTTTCCGACGACACCGCCCCAACCGACCACACTCCCGCCGACCGAGTTGCTCGATCGGCTCGGCACCCACCTGACCCGCCACATCGGCCGCGGAGTCGAATACGCCGACATCCGCACCTACGTCCCGGGCGACCAGCTGCGGACGGTCAACTGGCCGGTGAGCGCACGCCGCGGACGGCTGCACGTGACCCAGCGGCTCACCGACCGTTCCGCGGACGTCGTCGTCCTGATCGACGGCTACCCGCAGCCCGCCGGCCCGGCGACCGAGGCCACCGAGCGCATCGTGCGCGGTGCGGCTCAGGTGGTGCAGACCGCGCTGCGCAGCGGTGACCGCGCCGGCATCGTCGCGCTCGGCGGGCGCAGCCCCCGCTGGCTTGGCGCCGACATCGGGCAGCGCCAGTTCTATCGGGTCCTCGACGCCGTGCTCAGCGCAGGCGATGAATTCGAAAGCACCACAGGTACATTGGCACCACGGGCGGCAGTGCCATCGGGCGCGATCGTCGTCGGGTTCTCCACGCTGCTCGACACCGAATTCGCCTTGGCGCTGATCGACTTACGCCGACGTGGCCACGTTGTGGTGGCGGTCGACGTGTTGCAAGGCGCGCCGTTCGACTCCGCCCAAGACCCACTGGTGAACAGGATGTGGGCGCTGCAGCGGTCGGCGATGTACCGCGACATCGGCACCGTCGGCGTCGACGTCGTGGCATGGCGGCCGGATCGGACCCTCGATCAGTCGATGCATGCGGTGCCCGACCGCCGTCGGCGGCTGGCGGGACGCTGGTCATGAAAGGCGCGGCGCATCTGCTGTCGACGGCCTGCGGGCTGCTGATGGTGGCCGCCGTCGGTATCGGAACGCACGGCCCGGCCCGGGTTGTCGCGTTGGCAGCCGTGCTCGTGGTCGCGGCCGCGGTGGTGCTTCGTCCGCTGGCGACACTCGCCGTACTGCTGGCCGTGTTGGTGATCGCGGCGACCAGTCCGACGGGCGTGGTCGCCGCTGTGGCGGGCTTGTCGGCGGCCGTCTATCTGATGTTGCGGCACGCCGCCGCGAGCGACGTCGGCCTCGACTCGGTAAGCGGGGCGTCGCTGGTTGCCGCGCTGGGATTCACGCTCGCCGGCCTGGTGGCCACGGCCTTCCCGCTGCAACTGCCGTGGTTGCCGCTGCTGGCGCCGCTGGCGATTTTCGCGATCTATCTGCTGGCCACGCGGCCTTTCCTGGGCGACGAGCGCGGCCAGCGTTAGCCGTCACACTCTAGACGCAGGGTGAACGGAAAATGTTGACCGGTGGTCAGTTGAGGGCAACAATATGCGGATGCCGCAAGAAGAGCGGGCGCGGATCGACGACGTAGAACGTCGCCTCGCCGAGAAGTACACGGCTCTCCCTATTGATCACGTGGCTACTGTCGTGCGACACGCGTATTCGCAGTTCCAGAGCAGTCGGGTCAGGGATTTCATTCCGCTGCTGGTGCAGCGTCGTGCGGACGAGGAACTCGAGGAATTGAGCGTGCTGCGGCCGGACCTCGCGGCGGTCGCGCTCGACGACCTGAACGCGGCGGCCGTCTAGTTTCGCGCGTCCGGCTGAGGCTGGATCTGGCGGCGATTGCGTTCGCTGATCTCCAGGTAGCGGTCCGTTAGGCCGTCGCGATCCGGCGTCTGTGCGCCGGCGATGGTCCGCTCGGCGGCCAGCGCCGGGTCGATGACCGGCGCCGCACCGGTCACGTAGATCTCCTTGAGCCCGGCCATGATTGGCGCCGGCACTTCGGCGATCTGCGTGGCCAGCTCGATCGATCTGGCCATCAACCGCTCGTGGGGGACGACCTCCGTGACCAGCCCGATGCGCTCGGCACGCGCCGCGTCGACCACTTCGCCCGTCATCGACAGCCGGCGGGCCATCGCGGCCCCGACTACGTGGGGGAGTCGCGCCGTCATCCCGCCGCCCGGCAGGATCCCGACGCGAGCGTGCGTGTCGGCGAAGACCGCGCGCTCGGAGGCGATCAGAAAGTCGCAGCCCAAAGCCATTTCGAGTCCGCCGGTGAATACCGCGCCGTTGATGGCGCCGACGATCGGCGTGCGCATCTCGCCGGTCTGCCGGATACAACTCTGGTTCTGAAATTGTTCGAAGTAGACCGAACCGAGGCGCTGGGCCTCTTTGAGATCCACGCCGGCGCAGAACGCCGGGTCGGCGCCGGTGAGGACCACTGCCCGCACCGACGGGTCGTCGTCAGCCTCGCGAAGCGCGGCATACAGCGTCTCGATCAGGCCGGGGCTCAACGCATTTCGCTTTGCTGGCCGGTTCATGGTCAGCACCCGGACCGCTCCGGTGTCGTCGCTGAGAACCAGCGTCGAGGTCATGTCAGGAACTGTGCGGCCTGCCGGGCGAGGTCGAGCAGTGGCTGCGGGAAGATGCCCAAGCCGATGGTGATCGCCGCGCAGACCGCGATCGCGGCCTTGCTCCAGAAGCTGGGCATCACGACGTGCACCGGCTCGGCGTGCGGCTCGGTGAAGAACATCAGCACGATCACCCGCACGTAGAAGTAGGCGGCCACCGCGCTACCGATCACACCGACGATCACCAACGGCACCGCGCCGCCCTTGGCCGCCGCCGAGAACACCGCGAACTTGCTGATGAAACCACTGGTCAGCGGAATCCCGGCGAAGGCCAGGAGGAACATCGAAAAGAGCAGGCCGACAACGGGATAACGCTGACCGAGTCCCGCCCAGTGCGCCGTGGTGGCGTCTTCCTCGCCGCGCGCGTCGCGGATCAGGCTGACCACCGCGAACGCACCCACGGTGCTGAAGCTGTAGGCGACGAGGTAGAACATCGTGGCCGCCAGCCCCGGCGGGTTGTCGGCGATCACGCCGGTGAGAAGGAAGCCCACGTGCGCGATCGAGGAGTACGCGAGCATCCGCTTCACGTCGGTCTGCGTCACCGCGGTGACGGTGCCGACCGCGATGGTCAGAATCGAGATGGCCCACAGAATGGGGCGCCACTGGTCGTGCAGCGGTGGCAGCGCGACATAGACGACGCGCAGCAGTGCACCGAAGGCCGCGACTTTCGTTGCGGCGGCCATGAACCCGGTGATCGGGGTCGGTGCGCCCTGATAGACGTCGGGAATCCAGGAGTGGAATGGCACCGCGCCGACCTTGAACAACAGACCGACCGACAACAGCGCGACCCCGGTCAACGCCATCGAGTGGCTGTGGTTGGCTGCCAGTGCTTTCGCGATGCCGGGCAGTGTCAGGTTGTCGGTCGCGCCGTACAGCAGAGCCACGCCATACAGGAAGAACGCCGACGAAAATGCGCCCAGCAGAAAGTATTTGACCGCCGCTTCCTGGGACAGCAGGCGACGGTGCCTGGCCAGCCCGCAGAGCAGGTAGAGCGGCAGCGACAGGACCTCGAGCGCGACGAACATCGTCAGCAGGTCGTTGGCGGCCGGAAACACCAGCATGCCGCCGACCGCCAGCATCGTCAGCGGGAAGACCTCGGTTTGGCTCGCGCCGGCCCGTTTCGCCTCGTGCTCGGCCGCGCTGTCCGGAACCGCGGACGCTTGCGGTGTAAAAGAATCCAATCCGGCCGGCTGGTGAGCGGTAGCCGTCGCGGCACCGGGTCCGGCGGCCGCATTATCGCCCTTCTGGCGTTCGGCGAAGAAGAACACGGCCAGCACCGCGACCAGGAGGATAGTGCCCTGCAGCAGCAGGGTCGGTCCGTCGATGGCCAACGCGTGCATCACTGCGTAGCGGCCCGGAGGATCGAGTCGCCGCCCGACGACGATGACCGCGGCGATGGCCGCGATCAATCCGCCGAGCGAGAGCAGCACCTGGGCGCCGTAGCGGGCCCGTCGGGGCAGGAATGCTTCCACCAGAACGCCCACCACCGCGACACCGAAGACGATGAAAATCGGTGAGAGCACACCGTATTCGACACTGGGCGTCGGCATAGAAGCAGCAAGCAGTGACGTCATCGGCGCGGTCCTTCCGCCATTCCGGGCACGTGCGTCGTGCCCGGCCGCACGATCGGCGCGGGGTCATGCGCACCGATGGTTGCCATGGTGCTGTCCACCGCGGGGTTGATGATGTCGAGCACCGGCTTGGGGTAGATCCCCAACACCAGCAGCAGCGCGATCAGAGGTGCGACGACCAGGATTTCCCGTGGTAGCAGGTCGCGGATCCGTTCGTTGCCCGGTGTGACGGGGCCGGTCATCACCCGCTGGTAGAGCCAGAGGATGTAGATCGACGAGAGCACCAGCGCGGTGACGCCGACTGCCGCCGCCAACCAGTAACGGTTGTATGCGCCCAGCAGCACCAGGAATTCGCTGATGAAGGGTGCCAGGCCGGGCAGCGACACCGTGGCCAACCCCGCCACCAGGAACGTGCCGGCCAGCACCGGGGCCACCTTCTGGACGCCGCCGTAGGCGGCTATCGAACGTGTGCCGCGGCGCGAGATCAGGAATCCGGCGATCAGGAAGACCGCGGCGGTGGAGATGCCGTGGTTGAGCATGTACAGCGTCGAACCGCTCTGACCCTGGGTCGTCATCACGAAGATGCCGAGAATGATGAAGCCGAAGTGCGAGATCGACGTGTAGGCGATCAGCCGCATGATGTCGGTCTGTCCGATCGCGACGATGGCGCCATAGACGACGCCGATCACCGCGAGCGCGACGATGGCAGGCCGGAAATACGTTGACGCGTCAGGGAACAACTGTAGGCAGTAGCGCAGCATGCCGAACGTGCCGACCTTGTCCATCACCGCGGTGATCAGCACCGCGGTCGCCGGTGTCGATTCCACCGCGGCGTCGGGCAGCCAGCGGTGGAACGGCCACAGCGGTGCCTTGATGGCGAACGCGAACATGAATCCCAGGAACAGCGCCTTCATCACGCCAGACGAAGCGCCCAAGGTACCTGACGTGACGGCAGCGACGATCTGACGGAAATCGAATGTGCCCGAGCCGTTTTCGGCGGTCACCACGTATAAGCCGATCACCGCGGCGAGCATGATCAGCCCGCCGAACAGGTTGTACAGCAAGAACTTCACCGCGGCGCGTGACCGGTGGGCGCCACCGCCGAATCCGCCGATGAGGAAATACATCGGGATGAGCATCGCCTCGAAGAACACGTAGAAAAGCAGCACGTCCAGTGAGACGACCGAGATGAGCACCATCGATTCGATGGTCAAGGTCAGAGCCACATAGGCCTGTGTGCCGCGGGATCGCTCGCCACCGTCGTTCCAGCCGGCCACCAGCAGGACCGGCACCAGGATCGTGGTCACGAGGACCAGCATCAGCGCGATGCCGTCGACGCCGATGGTATAGCCGGCGCCGAAAGCCGGTATCCACGGGTGAGATTCGGTGAACTGGTAGGTCGGGCCGCCGGCCTTGAAGGCCACCGCGAGCGCGATCGACAGCGCCAGCACCGCCACCGAGACGGCGACGCCGAGCCACTTGGCGAGCTGCCGGCCGCCCGGCGGCACCAGGATGATCACGACGGCCCCGACCAGTGGCAGCAGCCACAGGATCGAAAGCCAAGGGACGTTTGAAGTCACCACGTTTGCACCGCCAGGATCGCGGCGGCGACAAGCGCCGCTCCGGCCAACATCGACAACGCGTAATTGCGGGCGAATCCGGTCTGGAAGCCACGCAGCCATTCCGACGTGCGACCCACCAGGTTGGCCAGCCCGTTGACCGAGCCGTCCACGCCCTGATCGTCGAATTCGACCAGCGCGTGGGTGAACTGGGCGCCCGGTCGCATGAACACTTCCTCGTTGAAGGCATCGCCGTAGAGGTCCCGGCGGGCGGCGGTGGTCAGCACGGACACCTTCGCGGGCGCGGTCGCAGGCACTGCGCGCAGGCCGTAGAGCAGGACGGCGACGCCGACTCCCACCAAGACGGTGCCGAGGGTGACCACGTTAAACGTCCATGTCGGCAACACGTGTGAGCTTTCCTCGAAGGTGGTCACCGGCTCGAGCCAGTGCTGCAGCCTGCCGCCGAAGGCGAACAAGCCGCCGGAGAACACCGAGCCGACGGCCAGCAGGATCATCGGCCAGGTCATCAACGCGGGCGCCTCGTGCGGATGCGCGTCGTCGGCCCAACGCTTTTCGCCGAAGAACGTCATCAGCATCACCCGGGTCATGTAGAACGCCGTGATGCCGGCGCCCAGCAAGGCGGCCCCACCCAACACGTAACCGCGGACGCCGCCGGCACCCAGGGCGGCTTCGATGATCGCGTCCTTGGAGAAGTAGCCCGCGAACGGCCACACGCCGATGATGGCGAGGTAGCCAAAGCCGAAGGTGGCGAAGGTGATCGGCAGCACGGTGCGCAGTGCGCCGTAGCGGCGCATGTCCTGCTCTTCGTGCATCGCGTGGATGATCGAGCCCGAGCCGAGGAACAGACCGGCCTTGAAGAAGCCGTGGGTGAGCAGGTGCATGATCGCGAACACGTAGCCGGCCGGACCCAGACCCGCGGCCAGCACCATGTAACCGATCTGGCTCATCGTGGACGCCGCGAGCGCGCGCTTGATGTCGTCCTTCGCGCAGCCGATGAATGCCCCGAAGAGCAGCGTCACCGCGCCGACGATGATCACGCCGAGACGGGCGTCGGGGGACAGGCTGTAGAGCGGGTTGCACCGCACGATCAGGTACACACCCGCGGTCACCATGGTGGCGGCGTGGATCAGCGCCGAGACCGGGGTGGGACCCTCCATCGCGTCACCGAGCCAGGCCTGCAGCGGAACCTGAGCGGACTTGGCGCACGCTCCGGCCAGTAGCAGTAAGCCGATCCAGGTCAACGCGCTTGGGCTGGCGCCCGGGGCCTGGCCGAACACTTGCGGGTAGGACAGCGAGCCGAAGTTGGCGAAGATCACGAAGATCGCCAGCGCCAACCCGGCATCGCCGACCCGGTTCATCACGAAGGCCTTCTTGGCCGCGGTGGCCGCGGTCGGCTTCTGGTACCAGAACCCGATCAGCAGGTAGGACGCCAGACCGACGCCTTCCCAGCCGGCGTAGAGGGCCACGAAGTTGTCGGCCACCACCAGCAACAGCATCGCTGCGAGAAACAGGTTCAGGTAGGCGAAAAACCGTCGGCGGTCGGGATCTTCGGCCATGTAGGCCACCGAGTAGATGTGGATCAGCGATCCGACACCGGTGATCAGCAGCACGAAACAGATTGACAGCTGGTCGATTTGCAGTCCGAAGTCGACCTGCAAGGTGCCGACGGGAATCCAGCTGAACAAGTGCTGGGTGATCGTGCGGGCATCCCCGTGCCGACCGAGCATGTCGGTCAGCAGAGCGACACCGACACCGAACGAGGCCACCGCGGTCAGGCAGCCCAGCCAGTGCCCCCACGCGTCGGTGCGCCGGCCGCCGAGCAGCAATATTGCGGCGCCGGCCGCGGGCAACGCGACGAGCAGCCAGGTCAGATGTGTCATACCGTCAGCCTTTGAGCAGGTTGGCGTCGTCGACCGAAGCCGATTTGCGGGCACGGAAAATCGTCATGATGATGGCCAGCCCGACCACCACTTCGCAGGCGGCGACGACCATCGTGAAGAAGGCCACCATCTGGCCGTCGAGATGACCATGCAGCCGGGCGAACGTGACGAAGGCCAGATTGACCGCGTTCAGCATCAACTCGACACACATGAACATGACAATCGCGTTGCGCCGCAACAGAACACCGGCAGCGCCGATGGTGAACAGCAGCGCGGACAGATACAGGTAATTCATCGGGTTCATGACACACCCCCGGCCCCATTGGAGCCAGAACCGTTGGAACCGTGGATGGCTGGCATGTCCTTCTCCTTGACCGGCCGCGGTTCCAGGACCGCGGGCACCGACAACCGGGAGGGTGATCCGTCGGGCAGTCGCGCGGGAGTGTCCACCGCGTTGTGCCGCGCGAAGACACCGGGGCCGGGCAGCGGGGTCGGGTGTCCGCCGGGCTGGAATCGCTCGATGGACATCTCGCGCTGGGTCTTGCGGCGCTCGAAGCGCTCGCGGTGGGCCAGGATCATCGCACCGATCGCCGCGGTGATCAGCAGCGCGCTGGTCAGTTCGAATGCCCACAAGTATTGGGAGAAGATCAGCGTCGCGAGTCCCTGGACGTTGCCTTCGGGAGCAATGTCAATGGAGTTGCCGTTTGGCAGGAAGCGGTTGGTGGCGACGTTGCCGATGCCGGCGATCAGCACGATACCCAGGCCCAGTCCGGCCGCCACGGCGGCAATCCGTTGTCCGCGAAGGGTTTCCACCAACGATTCCGCCGAATCGACGCCGATCAGCATCAGCACGAAGAGGAACAGCATCATCACGGCGCCCGTGTAGACCACGATCTGTACGACGCCGAGGAACAGCGCGTCCTGGATCATGTAGAACACCGCCAGTACGATCATCGTCATCGCCAGCGACATCGCGCAGTAGACCGCGTTGGCGGACATCACCACGCCCAGGGCGCCGACCAGCGCGAGGGCGGCGAGAATCCAGAACGTCACCGCCTCGCCGGTGGACGTGCGGGCGATGGCGTCAGCGGCCAGATGAGTGATCACTTGGAGACATCCGAAATCGGTAGGCGCCGAAGGCCGTTCGCGGTGATGTTGCCACGGTAGTAGTCGGCGTCGGTGGCGCCCTCGGCCCGGGGGTGCGGGGCCGGGGTCATGCCGTCCAGCAACGGCGCGAGCAGGTTCTGCTTTTCGTAGATCAAGTCGGCCCGGTTGTCGTCGGCCATCTCGTACTCGTTCGTCATCGTCAGCGCGCGGGTCGGACAGGCCTCGACGCACAGCCCGCATCCGATGCAGCGCAGGTAGTTGATCTGGTAGACGCGGCCGTAGCGTTCACCCGGCGAATAGCGGGCTTCGTCGGTGTTGTCGGCGCCTTCGACGTAGATCGCGTCGGCGGGACACGACCATGCGCACAGTTCGCAGCCGATGCACTTCTCCAGCCCGTCGGCGTAGCGGTTGAGCTGGTGGCGGCCGTGATACCGCGGCTTGACCGGGCCGGGGTTTTCCGGATAGCTCTCGGTGATCGGGCGCTTGAACATCGCGCCGAACGTGACGCCGAAACCGGCGAGGGAACTGAGGAACTTAGCCATTGGCTGTCTCCTTGGTCGCCGGCGCCAGAGCTTTGCCGGGCATCGGCGGCGTAGGGAACGCCGGTTCGAGGGCCGCGTATGCGGACCTCAGCTCCGACTCTGTGCGGCGACGCTTCCTGCGAAGCGTTCTGTTGCTGAACGGTCGTTGCAGCAGATACAGCAACACGGCTGTCACGACAAGGCTGGCGACGACCAGCACCGTCGTCCAGTGCGCATAACCCTGGTCGCGCAGCGTGCGGATACCGGCGGCGATCAACGCCCAGACCAGCGACACAGGGATGAGGATCTTCCAGCCAAGGGCCATGAACTGGTCGTAGCGCAGTCGGGGGAGTACACCGCGCAGCCAGATGTAGATGAACAGGAACACCCACACCTTGGCGGTAAACCACAGCACCGGCCAGAAGCCACTATTGGCGCCGGCCCACACCATGGTCAGCGGCCACGGTGCGTGCCAGCCGCCCAGGAACAACGTCGCGGCCAGCGCCGACACCGTGGTCATGTTGATGTACTCGGCAAGGAAGAACATCGCGAAGCTCAGCGACGAGTACTCGGTGTGGAAACCGGCCACCAGTTCGCCTTCGGCCTCGGGCAGGTCGAACGGGGCGCGGTTGGTTTCTCCGACCATCGACACCAGGTAGGTGCAGAACGACGGCAGCAGCAGGAAGATGTACCAAACCCGGTTCTGGGCCGTGACGATCTGCGAGGTGGACATCGTTCCGGCGTAAAGGAATACCGTCGCGAACGACAGTCCCATCGCGACCTCGTAGGAGATCACCTGCGCGGTGGAGCGCACCCCTCCCAGCAGCGGGTAGGTCGAGCCCGAGGACCATCCGGCGAGCACGATCCCGTACACCCCGATCGACGACAGGGCCAGGATGAACAGCACCGCCACCGGCAGATCGGTCACCTGCAGCGGGGTCCAGTGGCCGAACACCGAAACCTGCGGCCCGAATGGGATGAACGCAAACGCGGTGATCGCGGGGATCGTCGAGATGGCCGGCGCCAGAAGGAAAATGGGCTTTTCGACGCCGAATGGGATCAGCGGCTCCTTGAGCGCCAGCTTGATGCCGTCGGCCAGGCTTTGCAGGTAGCCGCGCGGGCCGACCCGGTTGGGTCCCCAACGCATCTGCATGCGGCCCAGGATCTTGCGTTCGGCGAGGATCGCGACAAGCACCGTCAGGACCAGGAACACGAAGACCAGAAGCGCTTTGGCCAGGATCAGCCACCAGGTGTCGTGTCCGAAGCCGATCACTTCGCCGCTCCAATCTTGACGACGGCGCCAAGCGTGACGCCCAGTTGCCGGTGCACCGCCGAGCCGGGTGAGTTCAGCGGTAGCCATGCCACGTGGTCGGGCATCTCGGTGATCATCAGCGGCAGGGTGATTGAGCCGTGCGCGGTGCTGACACTGACGTTGTCGCCGTCGGCGGCCCCGAGCCCGCTCGCCGTCGCTGCCGACAACCGCACGACGGGGGTGCGGGCGGTACCGGCCAGATGCGGCTCGCCGTCCTGCAGCTGTCCGTCGTCGAGCAGCATCCGCCAGGCCGCCAGGATGGCCTCTCCGGCACCCGGCTTGGGGGCCGCGGCCGCCGCGACGCTCGGTGCCGCTGCAGGCGTGCCGTCCCAGGTGCCCAATCCGTTGAGTTCGGCCAAACCGGCTGCGACCGTGGGGAATCCGAGGTCGATGCCCAACTCGTCGGCCAGGGTGTCCAGCACGCGGCAATCCGGGGTCGCGGTCGGCGGCAGCGCATTCGAGAAGCTGCGCTGACGGCCTTCCCAGTTGACGTAGGTTCCGGCTTTCTCGGCGGCCGGCGCGATCGGGAAGACCACGTCGGCCCGCTCGGTGACGGCGCTGTGCCGCAGTTCCAGGCTCACGATGAAGCCCGCGGCGTCCAGCGCGGCCAGCACCGCGTCGGGGTCGGCGAAGTCGTAGGGGTCGATGCCGCCGACCAACAGTGCGCCCAGGCTGCCGTCCTTGGCGGCGGCCAGGATGGCCTCCGCACTACGCCCTGCGGCCGATGGCAGTTCGGCGACGTTCCAGCCAGCGGCGACCTGCGATCGCGCGGTCTCGTCGCTCAGCGGCCGGCCGCCGGGCAGCAGGCCCGGCAGCGCGCCGGCCTCGATCGCGCCGCGCTCACCGGCGCGGCGAGGCACCCACGCCAGTCGCGCACCGGTGCTGTCGGCGAGCCGGGTCGCCGCGGATAACCCACCGGGCACGCTCGCGAGCCGTTCGCCGACGATGATCACGGCGCCCGGTTTCGACAGCAGCCCGGCGAGTTCGCCGCCGGCCAGTGCGTCCAACGCGGCGGCCTCGTCGCCCGGTGCGGTCTCGATCAGCGTGCCGTCCATCTTCTGTAAACCGTTGCTCGCGAACGGCGCAATCGCGTGCACCGGCAGTCCGTGCTTGCGGGCCGCCTTGCGCAACCGCAGGTACACGATCGGCGATTCTTCTTCGGGCTCGAAGCCGACGAGCAGCACCGCGGGCGCCGACTCCAGGTCGGAGTAGCTGGTGGTGAGCAGCTTGCCCGCGACCCGCGCCGCTAGGAATTCCGTCTCCTCGTCCGAATGCGGACGGGCGCGGAAGTCGATGTCGTTGGTGCCCAACACAATTCGCGCGAACTTGGAGTACGCATAGGCGTCTTCGACGGTCAACCGGCCGCCGGGCAGCACACCGGCGCCACCGGCCGCAGTGGTGAGCCCTTCGAGCGCCGCGGCGACCGCATGCGGCCATGAGGCGGGCTCCAGCGCGCCGTCGGCACCGCGGACCAGGGGAGTGGTGATCCGGTCGCCTTGGGTGGCGTAGGTAAACGCCCAGCGGCCCTTGTCGCAGTTCCACTCTTCGTTGACCTCGGGCTCGTCGCCAGCGAGTCGGCGCAGCACCTTGCCGCGGCGGTGGTCGGTGCGCTGCGCGCATCCCGATGCGCAGTGCTCGCACACGCTGGGGCTGGAGACCAAGTCGAAGGGCCGGGCACGGAAACGGTAAGCGGTGCCGGTGAGCGCGCCGACCGGGCAGATCTGCACGGTGTTGCCGGAGAAATAAGATTCGAACGGCTCCTCGGCATAGATGCCGACCTGCTGCAGCGCGCCGCGTTCGAGCATTTCGATGAACGGGTCGCCGGCAATTTGGTCGGAGAACCGGGTGCAGCGCGCGCACAGAATGCAACGCTCGCGGTCCAGCAGCACCTGCGAGGAGATGTTGATCGGTTTGGTGAAGGTGCGCTTGACGTCCTCGAACCGAGAATCCGGGCGGCCGTTGGACATGGCCTGGTTCTGCAGCGGGCATTCGCCGCCCTTGTCGCACATCGGGCAGTCCAGCGGATGGTTGATCAGCAGCAGCTCCATCACGCCGTGCTGCGCCTTGTCGGCCACCTCGGAGCTGAACTGCGTGCGCACCACCATGTCGTCGGCGACCGGAATCGTGCACGACGCCATCGGCTTACGCTGTCCCTCGATTTCGACGATGCACTGGCGGCACGCGCCGACCGGGTCCAGCAGCGGGTGGTCGCAGAACCGGGGGATCTGCACACCGATCAGCTCGGCGGCCCTGATCACCAAAGTTCCCTTGGGAACACTGACTTCGGTGCCGTCGATGGTCAGCGTCACCAATTCAGGCTCGGTGACCTTTTCTCCGGTGTCAGCAGTTTGGGTCACGCTTTCACTCCGTCTGCCTCGAGCATGGACAGCTTGGGGTCGAACGGACAGCCGCCGCCCTCGATGTGTGCGACGTATTCGTCGCGGAAGAATTTGATCGACGATGCGACCGGGCTCGCCGCACCATCACCCAAGGCGCAGAACGACTTTCCGAGAATCGCATCGGCGATGTCCTCGAGCTTGTCGAGGTCTGCGGGGGTGCCTTGACCGTTTTCCAGACGGTGGTAGATCTGGCCCAACCAGAACGTGCCCTCGCGGCACGGCGTGCACTTGCCACACGACTCGTGCTTGTAGAAGTCGGTCCAGCGGCTGACCGCACGTACCACGCAGGTGGTCTCGTCGAAGATCTCGAGCGCCTTGGTGCCCAGCATCGACCCGACCGATCCGACGCCCTCGTAATCCAGTGGCACGTCGAGGTGTTCGTCGGTGAGCAGCGGTGTCGACGATCCGCCGGGCGTCCAGAACTTCAGTTTGTGTCCGGCCCGCACGCCGCCGGCGTAGTCGAGCAGCTCACGCAGTGTGATGCCGAGCGGCGCCTCGTACTGACCGGGTTTGGTGACATGGCCCGACAGCGAATACAGCGTGTAGCCAGGCGATTTCTCACTGCCCATGGAGCGGAACCAGTCCACACCGTTGAGTACGATCGACGGGACGCTGGCGATGGTCTCGACGTTGTTGATCACCGTCGGGCACCCGTACAGGCCGGCGACCGCGGGGAACGGCGGACGCAGACGCGGCTGGCCGCGACGGCCTTCCAGCGAGTCCAGCAGCGCGGTTTCCTCGCCGCAGATGTAGGCACCGGCACCGGCATGGACCACCAGTTCCAGGTCGTAGCCCGACCCGGCGATGTTATGGCCCAGGTAGCCGTTGGCGTACGCCTCGGCGACGGCGTTCTGCAGGCGCCGGAGCACGGGCAGCACCTCACCGCGGACGTAGATGAAGGCGTGACTTGCCCGGATCGCGTAGGACGCGATGATGACGCCCTCGACGAGTACGTGCGGGGTGGCCAGCATCAGCGGGATGTCTTTGCACGTACCGGGTTCCGACTCGTCGGCGTTGACCACCAGGTAGTGCGGTTTGGCGGCGGCGCCGCTGTCGCCCTGCGGGATGAATGACCACTTGGTCCCGGTCGAGAAGCCTGCTCCGCCGCGACCACGCAGCCCGGAGTCCTTGACGGCCGAGATGACGGCGTCGGGCTCCATTTTCAAGGCCTTGTCCAGCGCCTTGTAGCCGTCGTTGCGCCGATAGGTTTCCAGCGTCCACGATTCGGGGTCGTCCCAGAATCGGCTCAGCACCGGCGCCAGCGGTGTCGATGACCCCATTACGTGGCCTCCCCTGCGGGCGGTGCGGTCATGTTGTGCTCCTTGGCCACCTGAAGGCCGGCCAGCGTCGCCGCGCCGGCACCACCCTGGCCCTCGTCGGGCCGCGGATCGGGGAAGCCGGCCAGGATCCGCTCGGCTTCCTTGAACGTGCACAGGTTTCCGCGGGTGGGGGCCGGGGGATTGCCAGAACGCAGACCGTCGACCAGCGTGCGCGCCGATTCGACGGTCTGGTTGTCGTAGAACTCCCAGTTGACCATCACCACTGGCGCGAAGTCGCACGCGGCGTTGCACTCGATGTGCTGCAGGGTGACCGATCCGTCGTCGGTGGTCTCGTCATTGCCGATGCCGAGATGGTCTTTGAGCGCGTCGAAAATCGCGTCGCCGCCCATCACCGCGCACAGCGTGTTCGTACACACGCCGACCAGGTACTCGCCGGTGGGTCCGCGCCTGTACATGGTGTAAAAGCTTGCAACAGCGGCGACTTCGGCTCCGGTCAATCCGAGCTGTGCGCTGCAGAACTCCACGCCGGCCGGTGTCACGTAGCCGTCTTGCGCCTGGACCAGGTGCAGCAGTGGCAGCAGCGCCGAGCGCGGGCTCGGGTAGCGGCTGATGATCTCCTTGGCGTCGACCTCGAGTCGCGCCTGCACGTCGGCCGGATACGACTTGGGTGCGCCGTCGGTGACGAACTGGCCGGGCTCCTCCGGGGGCGGCCCAAGCCGGAGGAACACCCGCTCGCCGTTGCTGGCGCCGGGATTTAATGCTTCAGTCATCGGTCCACCCCGCCCATCACCGGATCGATGCTGGCCACCGCGGTGATGACGTCGGCGACCATCCCGCCCTCGCACATCGCGCCGACGGCTTGCAGGTTCGTGAACGAGGGGTCGCGGTAGTGCACGCGGTAGGGGCGGGTGCCGCCGTCGCTGACCATGTGCACACCCAGCTCGCCGCGCGGCGATTCGATCGCGACGTAGACCTGTCCGGCCGGAACGCGGATGCCCTCGGTGACCAGCTTGAAGTGGTGGATCAGCGCCTCCATCGAGCCGGTCATGATCTTCTCGATGTGCTCCGGCGCGTTACCGAGGCCATCCGGGCCCACCTTCAGGTCGGCGGGCCAGGCGATCTTGCGGTCCTCGATCATGGTCGGCCCGGGCTTCAGCTTGTCGAGGCACTGCTCGACGATCTTGACCGACTCCCACATTTCCTTGACGCGAATGATGTAGCGGCCGTAGGAATCACAGCCGTCGTCGGTGATCACGTCGAATTCGTAGTTCTCGTATCCGCAGTAGGGCTCGGCCTTGCGGAGGTCGTGCGGCAACCCCGTGCTGCGCAGGATCGGCCCAGTGATGCCCAGTGCCATGCAGCCGGTGAGGTCCAGGTAGCCGACGTCCTTGGTGCGGGCCTTCCATATCGCGCTCTCATTGAGCAGATCGCCCATCTCGCGCAGTGCGACCTTCAAATCCTTGAGGGCATTGGCGATTTCGGTCTTCGCATCGGGCGGCAGGTCCTGCGAGACCCCGCCGGGACGGATGTAGCCGCTGTTCATCCGGAGGCCGGTGATGTATTCGAACAGCGTGAGGCAGATCTCGCGGCCCTTGAAGCCGGTGAACATCGGTGTCATCGCGCCCAACTCCATGCCGCCGGTCGCCAAAGCGACCAGATGCGAGGAGATTCGGTTGAGCTCCATCATCATCACCCGGATGACGTTGACCCGCTCGGGGATCTCGTCGGTGATGCCCAGCAGCTTCTCCACGCCGAGGCAGAATGCGGTTTCGTTGAAAAACGGTGACAGGTAGTCCATTCGGGTCACGAAGGTGACGCCCTGCGTCCAGTATCGGTATTCGAGGTTCTTCTCGATTCCGGTGTGCAGGTAGCCGATTCCGCATCGGGCGTCGGTGACGGTCTCGCCCTCGATCTCGAGGATCAGTCGCAGCACGCCATGCGTGGACGGGTGCTGTGGACCCATGTTGACGACGATCCGCTCGCCGGGTTCGCCCTTGCGGCGGGCTTCCTCGACAATCTTGTCCCAGTCCTGCCCGCCGAGGGTTACGAGTGTTTCGGTCATCAGTTGTAGGACCTCCGCTGATCGGGCGGGGGAATCTTCGCTCCCTTGTATTCCACTGGGACACCGCCGAGCGGGTAGTCCTTGCGCTGGGGATGTCCCTCCCAGTCGTCGGGCATCTCGATACGGGTCAGCGACGGGTGGCCGTCAAAGATGATGCCGAAGAAGTCGTAGGTCTCGCGCTCATGCCAGTCGTTGGTCGGGTAGATCCCGAACAGCGACGGGATGTGCGGATCACCATCGGGCGCAGCCACTTCCAGGCGGACGCGGCGGTTGTGGGTGATCGAGTTCAGCGGGTACACCGCGTGCAACTCGCGGCCGGTTTCGTCCGGGTAGTGCACGCCGCTGACACCCAGGCACAGCTCGAAGCGCAACCCCGGGTCGTCACGCAGCCGGCGT
Source organism: Mycobacterium sp. 1245111.1 (assembly GCF_001673405.1). Classification (GTDB taxonomy): domain Bacteria; phylum Actinomycetota; class Actinomycetes; order Mycobacteriales; family Mycobacteriaceae; genus Mycobacterium. The sequence goes on from NZ_LZLV01000143.1 coordinate 58,786, forward strand.
GCGACCTGTGGCAGCAACTCGCGGCGCACATGCAGCGTCAGCTCGTTGCGGTACACGACGACTTTCTCGATCGCGTCGGCGAATTCGACGTCGTCGTCGGTCTTCAGCGCCTCGGTCAGCCGGTCGACGACTTCGTCGAAATAGAAGCCGTAGGGGCGGGGGCTGCCCTCGTCGATGGTGACCTGGCGAACCAGTCGCCCGTAGCCGGAGGTGTCACCACTGCCGCGGACGCCGAACATGCCGCGGCGCACAGCGATCCGGTCGGCATCCGACGGGCTGGTGCCGACGGGAGGCCCGCCGACCTCGCTGGCCGCGCGAGCGGGGTCGTGTTCCGGTGAGCTCATCGCAGCAGCCCCAGATGCTCGATCGTCGGCCGCGCGGCGAGGGCCGCCTGCTCGGCCTCGGCGATGGCCTGCTCGCGGTTGACGCCGAGCGGCATCTCCTGGATCTTGTCGTGCAACTTGAGGATTGCGTACAGCAGCATCTCGGGGCGCGGCGGGCAGCCGGGCAGGTAAATGTCAACCGGCACAACGTGGTCGACGCCCTGCACGATCGCGTAGTTGTTGAACATGCCGCCGGACGAGGCGCACACACCCATCGAGAGCACCCACTTGGGCTCGGCCATCTGGTCGTAGATCTGACGCAGCACCGGTGCCATCTTCTGGCTGACGCGGCCGGCGACGATCATCAGGTCGGCCTGACGCGGTGTTGCCGAAAACCGCTCCATGCCAAACCGGGCGATGTCGAAACGTGGGCCCGCGGTGGCCATCATCTCGATCGCGCAGCAAGCCAGGCCGAACGTGGCCGGCCACAGCGAGCTCTTGCGAAAATATCCGGCCAGTTGCTCGACGGTGGTCAGCAAGAAGCCGCTGGGGAGTTTTTCTTCGATGCCCACGATTACCTCAATCCCACGTCAATCCGCCGCGGCGCCACACGTAGGCGTAGGCCACGAAGACGGTGAGCATGAACACCACCATCTCGATCAGCGCGAACAGCCCCAGTTGGTCGTAGCTGACCGCCCACGGGTACAGAAACACGATTTCGATGTCGAAGACGATGAACAGCATCGCGGTCAGGTAATACTTGACCGGGAACCGCTGCCCGCTGCCCGCGTGGGGAGCATTGGCCGGCTGATCGCTGGGCTCGATCCCGCATTCGTAAGCCTCCAGCTTCGCCCGGTTGTAGCGCGACGGGCCGGTGATCTGCGCGAGTGCGACCGAGCCGAGCGCGAAAGCTGCGGCGATCCCTCCGAGAACGAGAATGGGTAGGTAGAGATTCATCCCGCGACGACGCTTCCTCACTCTGGTTTAGGGCTGGACTGTGAGCGCAACCACAGCCTAGCGACCGTGTGTGGTCGGGCGCTCAGCAGGTTAGATGTGACCTCAACCACAGCTTGACGACCGGTGAACGCAACGAGACAGGCGCCATGGAGCCGATCAGGCGAAAAGCGCGAAGTATTAAGAGTGCAAAGCGCTTTGACTCATTTTCGAGACGCGATTCAGTCAGGAATTCGGCCCGCCCAAAAGACTGACCGTGCCGGATTTCGGAGTCGGTTCCCGGCTACCGCACCGGGGTGCGCAGCAACTCGAGAACAGTCCTGCTCAGCCGGATCGGATCGATCGGGTGGGGGACAGCAGCCTCGGCGCGTGACCAGCTGGCCAGCCAGGCGTCGTCTTGACGACCGGTCAGCACCACGATCGGGGGCCCGTCGTGGATTTCGTCCTTGAGCTGCTTGGCGAGCCCCATGCCGCCTTCGGGGGTCGCTTCGCCGTCCAAAATAGCCAGATCAATGCCGCCGGCGTCGACCTGCTGAACCACGACCGGCCCGGTCGCGACCTCGACGTAGCTCAGCTCGGGCAGGTCGGGGTGCACCCGTTTGCCCAGGGCCGTCATGACGGCCTGCCGGGTGTTGGCGTTGTCGCTGTACACGAGGACCCGCAAGGGGCTGGTGGCAGACACGATCCAGATGGTACTGCCCGGCGAGATTTACTGCGGCGCCCGCACGAAGTACGCCTCGGCCGTGACCGTCGCCGTCTTCGCGACCATGCCTAGCTGGTTCCATCCGATGTCGAACTGATCGCGGTCGATCTGGGTTTTCGTCGTGACTCGTACCGTGCCGCCGCCGAGTGCGCTGACCTGGACCGGCAGCGGGACCGGCGCGGTGACGCCCTTGATCGTGAACGTGGCGTGGAGGTTGGCGGCGTCGCCCGTGCCCGGCTCGATGCCGGTCACCTGCACGCTGATCTCCGGATACCGGTCGGCGTCGAAGAAGTCGGCCGACCGCAGGTGCTGGTCGCGTTTGCCGATACCGGTGTGCAGCGACGCTACCTCGACGGCGAGGCGGCCGAAAATCGCGCCCTTGCTGGTGATTTGGCCGTCGGCGTTGACGTCGGTGAACCGACCTTTGACGTTGAGCAGGCCCCAGAAGTTCTTGATGCTGAAGCCCACGCTGGAACGGTCGGGGTCCAGGTTCCACACCCCGGCGGTCTCCGGGTCGTTCAGCAGGGTGTCGACGTCACTCATGCGGCGCTCCTCCTCAGTTCATGATCGGTGCGATATCGGCCGGGTCGAAATACTCGTCAATGCGATCGATCAGGTTGTCGGCATTCACCGTGATCACGATGCAGACCCGCAGCGCGATCAACCCGCCGTTCGTTCCGGTGGCGTGCAAGACGTGCTGCTGGACGAAGCCGCCGGGAAACAACCGACGGTCCAACACCTCATAGCTGCGCTCGGTGGTGACGCGGATGAACCATCGCAGCACCTTCATCGCCCGGACTTTGTCGTCGTCACGCTGCGCGCCGGCCCGCCACACCGCGACGTCGTCGGCGAGGATTTGCTCGAGTCGCGCCTCGTCGCCGCGCTCGATCGTCGCGAACAGATCATCGGCCAGATCGACCACGGCCTCGCTAGCGAGCATGAGACGACCGTACTCGCTGCCTCGGTGGGGTATCAGAACAGAGTGTTGCAGAACGGGGCGCGGTCAACCCGGAACGCCGCGTCAAGGTTGCGCACAGCGCCGCTGCGTGTCTCGTTGATTCGATTGGCGCGCAACAGCTCTGATGCTCCGTGCGCGCCGGTGTACATCGTCGCCAGGTCCGCGAGGCCGATTTCGACATCGGCGTCCCCTTCATAGGGCACGCATTTGCCGGCGCCGTCACGCACTTGAAGCAGGAATCGACCGCCCGACAGGCCGAGTGGGTCGACAATGTCGAGTGCGACGTCGGCATCGGCGCCGTATGTGCGAGCCCCCAACGCCTCAGGGACATCGTTGATCCTCACCCAAAGCCAGTCGCTCACACCTTTGACCTCAGCGGCACGCGGGTCGGTCAGCTTGAGTTGCAGCGGGTCGTCAAGCGGCACATCGATGCTGATCTCGTCGAACATCTCCAGCGCCAGCAGCGTTTGCAGCAATTCCGTGTGGGCTTCGTCGGTGATCGCACAGAAGTCCTCGACGACCGTCGCGCCGAGCGGTGGCCGGAACGCGTGGTTCGATTGGCCGAACACGCGGTAGGTCAAGAAGCCGTCGGGGTGGGTTGTGCAATTCAGCACGGATCCGTTACCCCGTTGGGTGGGACGATCTTCCAGGCAGTCATTCCACCAAGCATCATTCCGCTCAACTGCTCCATTCGTTGCAGCACACCATCTTTCGTAGATTTCGGGCAGGATGTGTCGCGCCGTCGAGGCATTGATCTCGCGAGTGTGGTACTCACGCGGCGCGTCGCGAAGCTTCGCCGCGCGACGGTCGATCGAGTAGTTCTGACTGTAACTCGCGACGCCTGCACCGACGTTGTCGTACATTTCGGTCTGGGTGGGCACCCCGCATACGATCGGATAGCCGCGATCGATCAGAATCCCCAGGCCTTTGGCGCTGAGTTCGGCCCAAACACCGCGCCCCTGATGCGTTGTCGCAACGGCGGTCATCGTCAACCACGCAGCGGGCAGACTTGCGCCACCGGGCACCGTAAGTCGCGAACGATAGATGATCGACGTGCCGACGATGAACGTATCGTCAGGATTCGCCACATCCTCGGCAATCAGAATGTCGTCCAACTCGACGCGTTGTTTCCATGCGTTGACGCTGCGCTCGTCGATTGGATCGCCGAACGTGCGCGCCTGGTTCTCATAGACTGCGTCCCAATCCTTTTCGGTTGGGTGCCGAATGATGATGCCGTCCTGCGTCGTGTTCATTGCTTATCCAATTCGCTGTTGGCACTACGATCCGCGGCGATCCTCGTCGTCACGTACCCGTCAACCGGTTGGTCCAATCAGCGGAAACCGCTACCACCGGTGTCGCGTATCCCGGATCGGGTATGCGCCCCAAGGGCCAGGAACGAATGCGGAGGGACACCGGGATGTTGCAACGACTCACTCGAGTGGCGATCGGCGCACCGCGCCGGGTCATTGTCGTGGCTGTCCTGCTTGCCATCGGGGCCGCGATATTCGGCCTACCCGTGGTCGACCGCCTATCCGGCGGCGGGTTCGAAGACCCGTCCTCGGAGTCGGCCCGCGCCAGCGACCTGCTCCGGAACAAATTCGGACAGACCGATCAGCAAATACTGATTGTCGTCACCGCACCGGACGGCGCGACCAGCGCCCGGGCGCGGCGGGTCGGCACGGACGTGGTGGACCGGCTCCGAAGGTCGCCATGGGTGCTGGACGTGTCATCGGCCTGGACGTCGCCGCCACCGGCCGCCGCTGGGCTGATCAGCAAGGACGGCAAGTCGGGGATGATCGCGGCCGGGCTGAAGGGCGGAGAAAACGACGCGCAGAAGTACGCCAGCGCGCTGACATCTCAGTTGGTGCATGACCGAGACGGTGTGACCATGCGCGCGGGCGGTATGGCCGTGGCGTATGCCCAGATCAACGGCCAGAACGAACGCGACCTGGTGGTGATGGAATCCATCGCGATTCCGCTGAGCTTCGCGGTGCTGGTCTGGGTGCTGGGCGGCGTGGTAGCCGCGGCCCTGCCGGTTCTGCTGGGTGGATTCGCCATCGTCTGCACGACGGCGGTGCTGCGGCTGATCAGCTTCGCCACCGATGTTTCGACCTATGCGCTGGACCTGAGCATTGCGATGGGCTTGGCACTAGCCATCGACTACAACCTCCTGATCATCAGCCGTTACCGCGAGGAGCTCGCGCGGGCCGGCGACCGGCGCGAGGCGTTGCTGCGCACGATGGCCACCGCCGGTCGGACCGTGCTGTTCTCGGCGACGACGGTCGGGTTGTCGATGGCGGTAATGGCGGTGTTCCCGATGTATTTCTTGAAATCATCGGCCTACACCATCGTGGCCACGGCCGTCGTTGTCGCGATCGCGGCGGTGGTGATAACGCCTGCCGCCATTGCGCTGCTGGGCCCGCGGCTGGACGCGCTGGATGCTCACCGGCTGGTCCGGCGCCTGCTGCCGCCGGGAAAGTCGTGGCGCGATCACGCGCACAAACCGGTTCACCTGCAGTTCTGGTACCGGTCGACGCGGTTCGTGCTGCGGCATGCGCTGCCCGCCGGTCTGAGCGTCGTGGTGCTTCTGCTGGTACTCGGCACCCCGTTCTTGGGCGTCAAGTGGGGATTTCCGGACGAACGCGTGCTGCCCCAGTCGGCGTCCTCCCGTCAGGTCGCCGACATGCTGGACCACGATTTCAGCAACGGCCTGGGAACCGCGGTCACGGTTGCCGTGCCCGACGCCGGCAACGCCAGCGATGTGGGACGTTATGCCGCCGACCTGTCGCACGTTCCGGATGTCTCATCGGTCACCGCGCCAAGCGGGACCTACGTGCGCGGCGCGCTGGCCGGACCCGTCGCCGCCGCCACCGGCTCGGCGGACGGCAGCGCGTTTCTCACAGTGTCGACCACAGCGCCGTTGTACTCCCAGGCCTCGGCCACGCAGCTGGACCGCTTGCACCGGGTCCCGACGCCGTCAGGCCGGTCGGTGGAGATGACCGGGTTGGCCCAAATCAACCGCGACAGCATCGCGGCGATCACCACCCGGTTGCCGTTGGTGCTCGGGCTGATCGCCGTGATCACCTTCGCGCTGTTGTTCTTGCTGACCGGCAGCGCCGTGCTGCCGTTGCAAGCGCTGGTGTGCAACGTGTTGTCGCTGACCGCCGCATTCGGCGCGTTGGTATGGGTGTTTCAAGACGGCCACTTGGGCGCCTTCGGCACCACGACGAACGGAACCTTGAACGCCAACATCCCAGTGTTGTTGTTCTGCATCGCTTTTGGGCTGGCGATGGACTACGAGGTATTCCTGGTTTCGCGCATTCACGAGTATTGGGTGGCCTCCGAAGTCACCCGTGAGGTGTTGCCGAGTGCGGCCGTCGCACGCGCGGCCAACGACGAGAGCACGGCGCACGGCATCGCCGGCATCGGCCGTGTCGTCACCACCGCCGCGCTGGTGATGTCGATTTCGTTCCCCGCGCTGATTCCTGCTCATGTGTCGTTCATGCGAATGCTCGGTGTCGGGTTGACGCTCGCCGTGCTGGTGGATGCCACCCTTGTGCGGATGGTCCTGGTTCCGGCATTCATTCACCTGCTTGGCCGGTGGACCTGGTGGGCGCCGGAACCGCTTGTCCGCCTGCGTAATCGGATTTCGATCGACGAAGAAACCGAGGCCGCGGTGGGGCGGGACCGCTGGTTTGGCGACACGCCTGAGCGTCACGAAAATGACGTCACGGGACAGCCCGCTGCGTCAGTGCCGCGTGGCGACTAGTGGGCGGCCGCCCCGCAACCGCCGGTGGACCTGACGGCGGGTCGCCACCGCGTCGATGCGAGCAAGCCGAAAGATGGCTACGGCCGTGAGCGCCAACGCCAGGTAGATCACGATCAATCCGGCCCGACCGGTGTTCAACGTCTCGTCGAGCACCACCACGCCGAGTACCGCCGCCACCACCGGTTGCGACACCTGCAACGCGGGCATCGACGCGGTAAGGGAGCCCGCGTGAAACGCCGCCTGGCTCAGCATCACACCGCCGGTAGCGGCCAGGGCACACGCGTACAGCGCGGGGGTTGCGAGCACCCCCGGCAGGCCTTGTCCGAGTCGTGCCATGACCTCTTTGGTCAGCACCGCGAACACCCCCCATAGTGATCCAGAGACGAGCGCGAAGAGCACCGCGGCAGCAGAGCCGCCCCACATCCGGCCCGCAACGACGCAGATGATCGACAGCGGCCCGACCACGCAGGCGACTTCCGCCCAGGTCTGAAGCGGCGCACTCGATCGTCCGGCCTGCGGATTGCCCAACGTCACGATCACCGTCACCGCAGCTGTCAGCAAGCCGGCCCACAGCCATTCTTTGCCGGACATCGTGCGCCGATACACCCTCGCATTGATGGGGAGAGCGAAGAGCACCGAGAACATCAACAACGCCTGGACCAACAACACTGATCCTTGGCCCAGCGCGGCCGCTTGCAATCCGATGCTGGCCAGCAGCAGCAGCGCACCCCACCACCAGCGTCGATTGCGCAGCAGACCGGTGAGCACGGCGACCTGCCCGAGCGATCTATCCATGCTGTACGCCGCGCGCTGCTGTAGGACGTCGCCGATCGCGATGCATAGCGCCGAACCCAGAGCCAGCACGGCAGCGATCTCTGGCTTGGCCATAAACGGTTCTCCGTCGATGTCGAAACGTGAAGGAAATGGCCGCGATTGGTTACCCCTTATGCCGGGGCGTTACCGGGGCGTTGCTCTCAGGCCCGATCCTCGAGCTCGTAGCCGGGGTGGGCGGCGGCCAGCCGGCGTCCGACCAGCGCGCGTAAGGCCGACCGCACGGGTGCGTCGCCCCCGTCGACCTTGCCGGCGCGGATGGCCGCGGCTAGCTGGGCTTCGTCGTCGAATCCGATGCGGGTGAGCGCCTCGCCGACGCCGTCATCGGGATCGGCGGTCAACTCGCGTTCGACCATGCGCAGCGCGTTGGCCGCGACCCGGGAATGGAAGTTCACCTGACCCGAGGTGGAATCCCGCACGTCGGTTTCGAGGAACTCGGCTACCGCGGCGATCAGCTCCGCCGCGGTGGGACGACCGTGTGCGGACGTCATCAGGTCGCGGGAGCCTCGGGTCCGCGGTCGACGCCGGTGCGCAGCTTGACCGACGCGGAGTACGCCACCGTCCGGAAGTGCAGCACCGGGTCGTCGGAGGGCTCGATGCCGTCGGTGACGCGCATCGGGTCGAAGACGACGATGTCGCCACCGTGTTCGCGTTCGGTTTCGACGCCGGTGATCTCGAGCGTGCCGACGGTGACGGTCTGATCGCTGCGCCACGGTTTGGACGGGTCGACCGTGGAGTCGTCCTGCGCGGCGATCTGCACCTCGTAGTCGAACCGAATCGGTTGGGACGCAAGGCGTTCGTCGAGTTCGGTGGTCAGGAAGTCAGCGTCCTTGGCTTTCGCGACGTCCGCCGGCAGGAACTCCTCGCCGCCGGCGGGCTGCAAGTGATAGCGCACGAATCGCCGGCTGCCGTCGGGGGCAATCCAGCGGAACGCGTGCAACCCGTGATACGCGACGCTGCCGTAGCTGGCCGGTACCTTGTTCGCTTCTTTGACAACGGGCAGCGCCTTGACGAAACGCGGATGGGTGGCGATGTATCCGATCAGCCGTAGGGGAGCGGTCGGGCCGGGACGCATCGCCCGCAGCAGCGAGACGAAGCCGTCGGGTGTGCTGGCCGGGAACAGTTTCGCGGTCTGGGTAGAGACGTCGGTTGTCGACCCGTCGGGCAGGGTGAACTTGACCGCCAGCCCGCGCACGCCCGGCGCATTGTCGGGTTGCTTGGGATTGCCTGAGCCGCTGGAGAATCGGACCAGGGCGGGAACGGTCGCGCCGCTCAGGTGCGCGGCGTGCGAGAGTGCGGCGGCCTCGGGAGTTGCCGTGAAGGTACCTCGGTAGAGCTTGCCCTTGGCGTGCAGTGCCCGGTTGCCCGGTTGGGCGCCACCAGTTGCGCGGATTGCGTCGATTGCCTGATCAGGAGTGACCACAGCACAACCCTAGGCTCTCAACCAGCATGCGCGACCGCGTTCTCGAGCAAATTGAGCAAGTCCCACTCGGTCTCGCAGACGCGGCGACCGATCGTCGCGAGTTCGACCGAGCGGGCCTGCCCGCTCAGGTGGCGTTCGGCCTGGTAGCGGCAGATGATTCCCCAACGCAGTGTGGCCTGAACCACCCACCAGTGAAGCGCGGTCCGATCGATCGTCGTCCCGCCGGCTTTTTCATAACAGTGAACGAAATCCTCGATGCTGCCCAGCCCGCCGGCCGCGAGACTCAGTGGCGCGCCGAACCGCCAGGCCCGGATGCAGAACCACGCCAGGTCTTCATAGACCTCGCCGATATGCACGAGCTCCCAATCCAGCACGGCCGCCAGCCCGGATCGGTCGACGATGAGGTTTCCCATCCGAAAGTCGCCATGCACCAACCGCTGCGGGGACGGCGCCGGCCGATTGTCGGCGAGCCAGCGAAACGCCCACTCGAAGGTGGCGGTGGTGTCGCCCATGGTGTCCAGCTGCTCGCGCCACCCCGCCAACTGGTCCTCGTCGCTGATGCCGGGCAGATTCGTGTCAGCCCGGTGGATAGCGGCCAGTGCTTCGGCGCACTGGCGCAGCAGTCGTTGCCGCCCGACGTCGTCGAGCTGACGCTGGATACGCCGGACGATCGTCTCGCCGGCGATCGCGTCGCAAATCAGAAACGGATTACCCAGTGCGACAACGGAATCGCTGGCAACGATGATGTGGGGGACCGGTGCGCCGGCGGCAGCCGCGACGCGTTGCGCGCTGGCCTCGAGTTCCATGCCGGCGTGCACCTCGTCGGGTGGACCGGTGCGCAGGATCAGCGACCGTCGCTGTCCGCCGGTGATCGCTTCGAAGGCCCACGTGGTGCGGCTGGCCCCGCCGGTCAACGTCACCAGGCTCTCGACGACGGTGCCGGCACCGAGGGCGGGTTCGAGCACGTCGACGAGTTTCGGCGCCAGGTGTTCGGCGAGGGTCACTTGTGTCCGAACCTGAACAGCCGCTGGGCGACCCGGCGGATCTGGATCTCCTCGGCGCCCTCGGTGATGCGGTAGCGGCGGTGATGCCGATAGATGTGCTCGAACGGCTCGTGGCGGCTGTATCCCAGGCCGCCGAAGATCTGCATCGCGCGGTCGGCGGCGTCGCACACCAGCCGGTTGGCCCGGTAATTGGCCATGGACACCTTGTCCGAGACTTCCATGTGATGGTCGCGGTCGAGGTGCCACGCCGCGTACTGGACCAGCAACCGGACCATCTGGGCTTCGGTCTGCAGCTCGGCCAGTGGCCACTGCACCGCCTGGTTTGTTGCCAAAGGCTTGCCGAAAACCATTCGTTTACCGGCATATTCGGCGGCACGGCCGATGCAGTATTGCGCCGCGCCCAGGCTGCTGGCTGCCTGCCGGATGCGGTTCTCGTGCAGAAAGGTCTGCGCGACCTCCAGTCCCCGGTCGACTTCGCCGAGCACCGCGTCGGCGGGTACCCGCACGTCGGTCAACTCGACCTCACCGTGGTCGGTGGGCATGTTGAAGGTCCACCAGTAGTACGGCACTTCGAAACCCGGAGTGTCGGTGGGCACCAGGAACGCGGTGATGCCCTGGGCCTGACCGGGCTCGCCGGAGGTGCGGGCGAAGATCAAGTCGTGCGTGGCCCGGTGCACGCCGGTGTTGAATCGCTTGGAACCGTTGATAATCCAGTCGTCGCCGTCGGGTTTGGCATGAGTCTCCAGCCAGGTGGCGTCGGAGCCGTGCAGCGGCTCGGTCAGACCGAACGCCATCGAACGCTCGCCGGTGATCAGCGCCTCGGACCACGCGGCGCGCTGCTCGTCGGTGCCGAACCGCTCCATCATGATCACCTGTGGGAAGTTGCCGACGATCGACGATTCGTTCTGCAGGTCGTTGTGCAGGCCAAGACCCTTGTGCGCCAAATGTTCCCGAATCACCGCCATGTCGACGTTGGTGCCGTCGCGCCCGCCGAGCGACGCCGGCAGCCCGTAGCGCAGCCAGCCGGCCCGGTCTGCCCGCCGGCGCATCTCGGACAGCAGGTCCTCCCACTCCCGGGTAGGGATCCCGTCGTTGTCCCAGTCGGTGCGGGCGTGTTCCCGCCGCTGGTCGAAGTACTGCATGTTCTCGGCCTGCAGCGGGGCGATCTCGCGTTCGATGAAAGCGTCCATCTCGGCGAGCACACCCGGAAGGTGGTCGGGCAACGTGAAATCCACTGTGATTTCTCCTTAGGCGCCGTACAGGGTCTTCTTCCACACCGTAGCGAGGGTCGCGATCGCGTCGTCGTCGCTGATCTTCATATCCAGACCGGAGCCTCCGACGAATACCGTGGTGAAGTTCTCGAACAACAGCGCGATCGCCGCAGCGATGTGCTCGGGGTTGAGGTCGGCGGCGTAGCCCTGTCGCTGCGCACTTCGGACCGAGTCCGCGACGATGTTCATGCCGAACCGCCGAAATTCGTTCTGCAGAGCGGCAAATCGCTGCTGGGTGGTCGCTAGCTGATCGATCGCGATCATGATGCCGATGTTCTGCTTGAACATATTCCAGTAGCCGGTCACCACCGTCGTGAAGAATGCTTCGTCGTCGGCAGAGTCCGGCAGATGCAGGCTCAACCCGGAGGGCGTCAACACCTCGTGCAGAAACGATTCGGCCAGGGCCGCAAGCAGATCTTCCTTGTCGTCGAAGTACCTGTAGAACACCGCGCCGGACTTGCCGGCGGCAGATGTGATGTCGGCCAGCGTGGTGCCGTGAAAACCCCGCTCCGCGAAGAGTTTGCGGGCGGACTGCTCGATGGCCGCCCGGGTCTGGCGGCCTTTCGCAGTCACGACATCGGTGGGCATCAGTGCTGTATCCGGTCGCCCGCCCGCAGTAAGGCACTCGGTAAGTCATGGCCGACAACCGATCTCGCCACGCCTGCCGCTTCGATCGCGGCCGGCAGGTCGATATCGACGTCGATGCCGCTGTCGCGCAGCAGGTACACCAGATCCTCGGTGGCGATGTTGCCGGTGGCACCCGGCGCGAACGGGCAGCCGCCCAACCCGCCGGCCGAGGCGTCCAGCCGGGTGACGCCCGACTCGACCGCGGCGTACGCGCTGGCCAGCCCGGCGCCGCGGGTGTTGTGGAAATGACCGCCCAGTGCCAACTCGCCGATCACCGGCCGCAGCTGGGTGATCAGCGAGCGCACCCGTCCCGGGGTGGTGGTGCCGACGGTGTCGGCGATGCTGAACCGGTCTGCGCCGCGGTCGCGCGCGGCGGCGGCGATGTCGAGGACCCGCTGCGGCGGGGTGGGCCCTTCGAACGGGCAGTCCCACGCGACGGCGACGATCACCTCGACGGTGACGCCGCTGTCGTGGGCGATGGCGACGATGTCGCTGATCTGTTCGGTGGCCTGCGCACTGCTGCGCCCGACGTTGGCCTGGCTGAACGCATCGCTGGCGGCGACCACGTATTCGATCGAGCGCAAACCCGCCGAGACGGCCCGCCTGGCACCGTTGGGGCTGGCCACCAGAGCGGAGAAATCGATGTCGGGGTAGTGGTGCAATTCGGCGGCCAGCTCGGCGGCATCGGCCATCGACGGTACCTTCGACGGGGAGACGAACGCGGTGGCCTCGACTTCGCGCACCCCGGTGGCGGCGACGGCGGCCAGCAGTTCCAGCTTGGCCGACAACGGGATTGGCTTCTCGATCTGCAAACCGTCGCGCAGCGCTACCTCGCGAATGTCGACGTGAACCATAGCGCCGCTCCTCCTGCTTCTCTGGATCGCACTGCCCTGTTGATCGTCGCCGGCGGGGTCATCAGATCACCCCTTCGCTGTGCAACTCCTCGACCTCGGCGGCGCTCTTGCCGAGCAGGCCGAGGTAGACGTCGTCGTTGTGCTGACCAGGACGGGCCGAGCCGGCATTGCGGACACTTCCCGGTGATTCCGACAGCACCGGTGTGACGCCCGGGCCCAGCACCGGTCGGCCGAGTCGTTCGTCGTGGTGCTCGACGAGCATGCCGCGCGCCCGAAGCTGCGGGTCGTTCACCACCTCGGCGACGGTGTTGATCGGACCTGAGATCACGCCCGCGGCGCTGAGGGTGTCGATGATGTCGCCGGGTTCACGCTCGGCGGCCCAGGCGCCGATGATGGTGTCCAGCTCGTCTTGATTCCGGCCGCGGGCAACGTGATTGGCGAACCGCTCGTCGGTGGCCAGCTCGGGGCGGCCCATCGCCTTGCACAGCCGGGCGAACACGGTGTCCTGGTTGGCCGCGATCACCACCCACGAGCCGTCGGCGCTCTGGTAGATGTTCGACGGCGCGATGCCTTCCAGCCGGGTGCCCGACGGTCCGCGAACCACACCGCCGACGTCATAGTCGGGGATGGTGGATTCCTGTACGGCCAAGCATGATTCGGTCAGCGCGACGTCGACCACTTGACCGCGTCCGGTGACGCTGCGCCGATACAGCGCAGCGAGCGCGCCCTGGGCGCCGAACATTCCGGCCAGGCTGTCGCCGAGTGACAGCGCCAGCCGGGGTGGCGGGCCGCCCGGGAAGCCGTTGAGGTGCCGCAACCCGCTGGACGCCTCGGCGACCGAGGCGTATCCGGCCTTGTGAGCGTCGGGACCAGTCTGCCCGTAGCCCGATACCCGAACCAGGATGATCCCCGAATTACGTTGGCTGAGAACGTCGTAACCGAGGTCCCACTTCTCCAGGGTGCCGGGGCGGAAGTTTTCCACGATGATGTCCGATTTCTCGACGAGGTCGAGGAACAGCCCGCGGCCGCGGGGCTGACGCAGGTCCAGTGTGACGGCACGCTTGTTGCGAGCATGCACGGTCCAGAAGACGTGGTGGCCGTCGACTTCGGCCTGGCCCCAGGTGCGCAGCGGGTCGGGCGCGCCTGGCGGCTCGACCTTGATCACGTCGGCGCCCATGTCCCCGAGCAGCCGTCCGGCGAACGGCCCGGCGATCAGGGTGCCCAGTTCGATCACCCGGATACCGTCGAGCGCACCTGTCATGCGACCCCCGTGAAGTTGTGGCGCTCAAGCCAATCGGAGACGACGGTGACGGCCTCGCGCAATTTGTCGCGCTGGTCGGGACCGGCGTAGTAGTGCGTGGCGCCGTGGATTTCGTGCATCTCCTTGTCCGGGTGCCCGATGGCCTCAAAGAGGCGGCGGGTGTGCTCGGGGGTGCAGGCGTCGTCGGCGAGGTTGCCGATCACCAGCGCCGGCACCGCAATGTCGCGCCCGCAGGCGATCCCGTCGCCGTGCGCGTCGTCGTAACTCCACTGGGACAGCCAACTGCGCAGCGTGGAGAACCGCGCCAGGCCGACTGGGCTCATGTTCACCACTTGAGGATCGCCCAGATAACACGTTCCCGGAACCCGTTCGTTGGGATCGACGGTCGGATCGAGCCACCGCGGATCGGCCATCGTGCCATGCACGACGAATCCGAACTCGGCTACATCGCTGCCCGGGCGCCCACTAGCTCTCAACTCTGCCAGTTTGTCCTTGACCCAGGCCGTGATTCGGCGGTTGCGGTCGATCTGGGCCTGCCGGTAGCGCTGGAGAAACTCCTCGCTGTACGGCGGCTGGTTCGGGTTGTCCGGGTTGTACAGGTCCAGCTCCGGGTCGCGTTTGCTCGGATCCGACTCGTCGAGGATCGAGGCGTCCAGCCACTCGGTCAGTGTGCCGTGTCGGCTGATGTGCGCGGCCAGCAGCATGATGCCGTTGGCGGCGGGCAGGTCGAGCTTGGTGAGGTCGGGCCCGTCACCCGACGGGCTGGAGGTGACGGTCGCGTGTTGGGCCTGCTGTTGGTAGAACACCGACAGCGAACCGCCGCCGCTCCAGCCCGCGAGCACGACCTTGCGGTAGCCCAGCCGCTCCTTGGCGTCCGTGATGGCGGCGCCGAGATCCTCGACTACCTTCTCCATCAACAACGCCGAGTCGGTGCCGCGAAATCGGCTGTTGCAGTAGATGACGTGGTGCCCCGCCCGGGCCAGCGCGTTGATCATCGGCAGATACGCCCCGCCGCCGATCGGATGCATGAACATCAGCACGGTGTCCGATGGGTTGTCCTTCGGCTTGAGCAGATAGCTCTCCAGCACCACGATTTCGGCGAGCCCACCGTAGACATCGCGGACCCCGGAATTGTTCTGGAACGCAACCAGGTAGGGGATTCGCTCGTAGTCGTGCTTTACCGGAGCAATGGTCGTCATCAATGCTGTCCTAGGTCGTGCGCCAGCACCTCGGCTGACGGGATGAGTCGCCGACGGGTGTCGACTGCGATTACCTGCCAGTCGACGCGTGAGTGCTCGTCGAATTTGCGGCGGGCTCGTTCGCGCGCCTTCTCCGGCGCGCCGTGGTGAACACCTTGCGGCGCATGGGAAATCAGTCCGGGCGGCATCGGGATGCCATACAGCGAGCCGCCATGGAAGAACGCGATCTCGTCGTAGTCGACGTTGCGGTGATACCACGGAGTGCGCTCGGTGCCCGGCACACCTTCGGCGGGCTTGGGCAGAAAGTTCATCACGTACACCCCGGTGGCTTGCATGAACAGGTGCACGGTCGGGGGGAGATGGACGCTGTCAGAGGTCACCACGTTGTAGTCGGCGATGTTGAAGGTGAACGCGAAGTTGTCGCCGCGCCATCCTTCGACGTCGAGCGGATGGTGTTGGTAGATAAGCGTTGTCGGGCCGCCCTCATGGATCAGCCGGACGTGGTACTCGTCACGGCCGTCGTCGTCGATCGGCTCGGGGTCCGGGATCACCGCCTGCGACGGGTCGAACGGAAAGTGGCGGCCCAGCGCACCCGGAGGTGGGACGCGGAAGTCGTCGGTGGCCTCGATCATCAGCACCGTCGTCTCAGCAGCGGGGACCTGACGCCAGGTGCATGCCTTGGGTAAGTACACCCAGTCGCCGGCGCGGTAGCGCAGCGGTCCGAACTCGGTCTCCAGCAGGCCTTCGCCCTGATGCACGAAGCACAGCAGATCACCGTCGACGTGTCGGGCGAAGAACGGCATCGGCTGTTCGCGGCGCGACAGCGAGATCCGGCAATCGGCGTTGCTGAACATCAGCAACGGCCCGCCGTCGGCGTCGGTGGCGTCGCTGGGTTTCAATTCGCTGGACAGCACGTCGATAGGACGCAGTGGCCCCTCGGTCCGGTAGGCGGTGGGGTCGTGGCGGCGGTACAGGTTCGCCGTGCGCCCGGTGAAACCGCCGCGGCCCAGTTCGTCGTCTTTCAACCCGTCGAGGTCGGCGTGTAGTCGGCGCGGTGTTTTGCCTTTGCGCAGGTGAATGAAGGATTCCATAGCGGCTCCAGGGTTGCGCGGGCAGAAACTAAAAGTGACATTACTTTTTCTTCACGGCGCGTACAAGGGAAGCCGAGATTATTTTTCCGACCCGACGCAGTCTGTATCGGCATGAGCAAAGACACGATCAACGCCACCATCACCATCCCCGCGTCGGCCGAAGCGGTGTTCGGCGTACTGGCGGACCCGACGACGCACGCCGCTATCGACGGGACCGGCTGGGTGCGGGAATCGCTGGACGGAAAGTCGTTGACCCAACCCGACCAGATCTTCCGCGTCGCGATGTACCACGACAACCACCCCGACAAGAACTACGAGATGGCCAACAAGGTGGTCGTGTTCGACCGCCCCCACGCCATCGCCTGGGAACCCGGCAACGACGCAGGGGGCGGGCAGTTGTCATTCGGCGGCTGGATCTGGCGCTACGACATTCGCGACGCGGGACCATCGCAGGCTGACGTCACGCTGACCTACGACTGGTCGGCGGTGCCGGCCGAACTGCGGGAGCACATTCAATTCCCGCCGTTCGAGCCCGCGCATCTCGAGAATTCACTGGCGAACCTGTCGAATCTGGCGGCGTCACGGTGACCGCCCCCGAAACGTAAACGGCTGCGATCAGAACCGGCGTGTCGTCGCCGACGTTTACGTGTCGCGACGCCAGCGCGCGCCTCGCCGCGTCAGTCGCGAACGCGTAGAACGACTTTCCCCTTCGCGGTGCGATTTTCCAGCGACGCGATCGCGGCCGCCGCTTCCTCGAGCGGGTAGACGACCGGCTCGGGCGGCGGCAACGTGCCAGATGCCAGCAGCTTCTCGAGGTCGGCCCACTGCTCGGCCAGCGAGCCGGGATGAGTTCCCGCCCACGCGCCCCAGCCGACGCCGACGACGTCGATGTTGTTCAGCAGCAAGCGGTTTACCTTGACCGTCGGGATCTCGCCGCCGGTGAAACCGATGACAAGTAGCCGGCCGCCCGGGGCGAGTGAGCGCAGTGAGTCGGTGAACCGGTCGCCGCCGACCGGGTCGACCACCATGTCGACGCCGCGGCCGCCGGTCAGTTCCTTGGCGGCGTCCTTGAATCCGTCGGCCAGCACGACGTCGGTCGCGCCGGCCGCCCGCGCGATGTCGGCCTTCTCTTCGGTGCTGACCACCGCGATGACCTTCGACGCACCGAGCACCTTCGCCAGCCGAAGCGTCGACGTACCGATGCCGCCGGCGGCCCCGTGCACCAGAACCGACTCACCCTCATGCAGCCGACCCCGAACCGTCAGCGCGAAGTACATGGTCAGGTCGTTGAACAACAGGCCCGCGCCGGCGGTGAAGCTCACGTTGTCCGGCAGCTTGAACACCCGGTCGGGCTGCAGCATTGCCACTTCGGCCATACCGCCGGTCAGCATGGTCAGACCGACCACCCGATCGCCCGCCTTCACGTTCGCGTCGGCCGGCGCCGATCGCACCACGCCCGCAATCTCGGCACCCAACACGAAAGGCGGATCCGGGCGGTATTGGTAGAGGCCGCGGGTGAGCAATGCGTCGGGAAACGCCGCACCGGCGGCATGCACGTCGACGATCACACCATCGCCGGTCGGTTCGTCGATCTCGCCGACCTCGACCGCCTCCGGACCGTCGAGCCTGGTCAACTGTGCTGCGCGCATGCCACCTCCGTTGTGAGTCGCTAGCGCTTGACGTTAGCCCGGCCCGACCGCGCGCGGTGAAGCGCCTGCGCCAATCCGTCGACGATCAGGTCGAGGCCGAACGCGAACTCGTCATCCAACGGCACCGGCAGACTGTCCGCCACGGTGACGGTGGCGGGAAACTGATTCCTGTCGAGGTCGTGGAAGACCTGCGCCAGCTTCGCATCGCCGAGGTCGCCGTGGCTGCTGTTGAGTTGCATAGCAAAGCCGAGGATGTAACGGGCCAGCGTCGCGTACGAGCGTGCCGCGAGTGCCGGCGGGAAACCGTTGGCGAGCAGGAACGCGAGCATCTGTTCCCGGGCGGCGAGGGCGTTCGGCCCGATCGGAACGGTCTCGTATAGCAGAGACGTCACATTCTGGTGGCGGCGCAATACGTCAAACATGGTGTCGGCGGCCGCTTTACATGCCTCCTGCCAGGGCAGCGTGCTCAGCGTTGCCACGTCCAACTCGATGGCGCCGAACATCGTGTCGACGACGTGGGCGATCAACTCCGACCGGCTGGCGAAATGCCGATACAGCGTGGCGGTACCCGAATCCAGCCGCTGCGCAAGCGTTCGCATCGACAGGGCGTCTGCCCCTTCGTCGTCGACGATCTGCAGCGCCGTCGCAACGATCCGATCCAGCGGTACCGGTGGACGCCCGCGGGTGCGGGGATTGCTGGTGCTCACCGCGTCAGTATGGCGACCCTTGACAGTATCCGCAATAACGGCAACACTGTATCCATTAATCTACGACGAGGTCAGGCCACCACCATGCTGCTTCCCCTTTCGACCGAGCCGTTCACGGCTCCCACCGACCGCGACATGCTGCCGTCAGAGCGGCGCACCTTCGTGCGCACTCACCGCACGTGCGTATTCGGTTACCGCCGACGACACGACGGCCCCGGAATGTCGATCGTGTATTACATCCCGACCGACAGCGACGAGCTCTTGATCTCGACGATGGCGGGGCGCGGCAAGGCCCGGGTCATTGCCCGTGACGGGAAGGTCAGCATTTGTGTGCTCGACGAGCGCTGGCCGTTTGCGTACCTGCAGGTGTACGCCGATGCGGTCATCGAGAGCGATCGGAACCTGGTCGTCGACGTCATGATGGCAGTGGCCGGGCGGATGTCGGGGCAGCCGCTCGGCGAGGAAGCTCGCCCATTCATCGAAGCGATGGCCGAGCAGGAGAATCGAGTCGTCGTGCGCTGCAAGCCTTATGAGACGTTTGCTCAACCTCCGCGTCATCTACATCGCAACGATCAGGAAGAGGTCATTAGCCATTGGGTGTCGGGCACCGTCCCGTGGGACGCTGCAGACCCGGCCTGAATCGTGAGTCGCCTTCTGCTACGCGGAGCCGCGGTGATCACCATGTCGCCGAATCGGCCCGACGCGGAACTCGTCGACCTCCTGATTGACGACGACCGGATCGATGACATCGGTGAACGCTGTGACCGGCCGGACGCTGAAATCGTTGACCTGGCCGGCCGGATCGTCATTCCCGGCCTGGTCAACGCCCATCTGCATACCTGGCAAGGCGCACTTCGACTCCTGGGTACTGACTGGACGCTGCTGGAATACCTGCAGCGCATCCATGCCGACATTGCTCCGCGTTACGCGCCCGACGATGTCTATATTGGCAACCTTGCCGGAGCGATCAACCAAATAAATTGTGGTACAACGACACTCGGTGACTGGTGCCACAACAACCCGACGCCGGAACACACTGACGCGGCAGTCGCGGGCCTACGCCATTCCGGGATCCGCGCCGCCTTCCTGCACGGCACGCCGAACCGAAACCCCGATGCTAGGCACCCGTTGGACGAGGTGGATCGTCTGCTCGACCAGGCGCGAGGCCTGATCACCGTCGGGATGGCGATCGGCGGCCCGCAACTCTCGACTCCCGATGTGGCAGTCGCCGATTTACGCGCCGCGCAAGAACGAGGGCTGGTGGCGTCGATGCACCAAAGTGGCGGCGAGCCCGCGCCAGGTTGGGAAGCTGTGCGCGCCGCGGAGCTACTCGGACCGTGCACCAACGTCGTGCACGGCGCCGGACTGACCGACGACTGGATCGCCGCACTAGTGGACCTGGGCGTTACCGTCACCACCACGCCGGAAAACGAACTCAGTCACGGTCATTGCGCACCGATCACCGGACGGCTCTTGCGATTCGGCGCGGCGCCCTCGCTGGGCACCGACACCGATACCGCGACCTCCGGTGAAATCCTCAGTGCGGCAAGGTGCGCGCTCACCTATCAGCGTGGCCTCGACCACGAAAAGCACCGGCGCGAGGCTGGCATGATGCTGAGCACGGCGTCCATCACCAGCAAGCAGGCACTGTCATGGGCCACCGTCGAGGGAGCCAAAGCACTGGGCCTCGCTGACAGGGTCGGCCGGCTCGAACCTGGCATGCAGGCTGATTTGGTCGTCATCGATACGGGCGGGCTGAATCTCTGGCCGGCGCACGATCCGATCGCGGCGGCGCTGCACGCCGGCGTCGCCAACATCGAGGCGGTGATGATCGGGGGCGGGTGGCGCAAACGTGGGCACGCTTTGGTCGACGTCGATCTCGACGATGTCCGAGGACGGCTACGTGAGTCCGGCGAGCGGCTGCTTCACGGTCTGCACGTCACGAGCCGGTCATCGCCGAGCGGATGACCTCGAGGTCGTGATCGTCGATCTTGAACACGCCGAATCGAAACTTGTAGCCCCACCGGGCTTTATCCTCGATGAAGTCGAGTTGGTCGATCAACGGTCGGATCGGCGTCTCCATGCAATCGAGGAAGTCGACGTTTCGGCGCCACGGGTGGAAGTCGGGTGTCATCTCCGATTGGTATGGCTCGTCATCGGCAATTTGACCGATCGCGGTAAAGGCCTGAAGCGGCTCGCCGTCGGGGTAGACGGTCTTCGGTGAATAGAATACGATCCAGTCGCCTTTGGCCATCTGGCCAAGCATGTGCGGCTTGCCGTGGTTGGCCTGGGTGAACCGGCCGCGCACCCCGTTTTCGACATGGTCACGGCTGACGGTGTTGATCCAGTTCGTCATGACCAAATGCTAAGCGGGGTGGCTGACATATCGTCGCGACTAATCGTGGGCTGTGGATAACCAGATTGGCCGACGTCGTTAGCTGACGTTCGTCATCCGCGCAATCCCGCGCATCACCGAGCGGCTGAAGGTATGCCGCAGCCGCTGAACCGATGACTGCGGGATCGGTTGCGGCGCAGCGCCGAGCCGGGGGAACAGCGCCAACGCGTTGGTGCGCTCGATGGCGCCCCGGGTATCAGCGTCGAGCCCGGGGTAGGCCTCCAGGCCCGCCGCGAACAGCTTTCCCGCGGCGGTGGGGGCATACGGAAAGTCGGATCCGAAGGTGATGTGGCCCGGTTTCGCGAACGCCAGCAGCGTGGGCAGCGCTGCGGCACTTGAGGACAACGCGGTGTCGAAGTAGAAGCCGGCGAAGTCGTCGAGGACATCGGCGGGGCTGCGGCCGGTGTCGGCGGTGATGGCCACGGCCATTCGGTGACTGGCGTAGGGCACGAACCCGCCCGCGTGGCTCAGGATGAAACGTATCTTCGGGTACCGGGCGCGGATGCCGTTGCGCATCAACAAGTATGCGGCTCGGGTGGTGTCCAGCAGGAAGTCGGCCGCGAACGGCGGGACGTCCGCCACGGCAGGGCCCGGCAGGTCGGCGGGGTGGATGAAGACGACCGCCGAGCGGTCGTTGAGGGGGGCGAACAAAGCGTCCTGGCCGTCTTGGCCGAGATACATTCCGGCGTTGTTGGCCAGCAGCACGACACCGTCAGCGTCCAAATCATCCAGTGCCCGTTTGGCTTCCGCGGCGGACTCGTCGAGGTGCGGTAGTGGAACGGTGGCGAAGTGGCCGAACCGGTCGGGCCGGGCCGCAACCACGTCGGCGGTGTAGTCGTTGAGGTCGCGGGCCAGTGCAGCGGCATCGGCGGGGTTGGGCAAAAATGCAGTGCCCGGCGTTGATACCGAAAGGATCGCGGTGCCGACCCCGAGTTCGGCCATCGTCTGCAGCGACGCCTCGGGGCTCCAGTCGGGCAGTGCGCGTCCACCGGCGTCGAGCAAATTGGCTTGCCGCAGCGCTTTTCGATAGTCAGGCGGGATCAGGTGGTGGTGAGTGTCAATGCGTAGCACGATCTCCTCCTCGGCTGTGCGAGAGCGCGGGCACGGTGTCTTCGCGGTGCAGTAACGACTGGGCTGCGGTCTTGAACTGGCCCAGCTTCTCGACGATGGTCTGTCCCTCCCTGGGATGGCCCCAGATGCTGATGCCTTGATAAGTGGTTGGCACCCAAATTATCTCGTCGACGCTGCGGCCAGTAGCGCAACGATGATCGCCGCCATGCCGGTCAGCACCGCCGGAAGCATGATCGAGGCCTTGTCGCCGGCTTTGATGTGGTAGCCGACGGCCCCGCACATGAGCAGGCACACCGCTGCTGCGGTCACGACTGCCAATGGGGGATAAGCGATTCCAACCCCCAGACCGACGGCCGCGGCGACCTCAGCTACCCCGATCGTTCGGTGCAGCCCGACGCCGACGCCGAGATGTTCGGCGCTGCCGCGAACGGCGCTGAGCTGGAGAAGCTTTGGCACACCGGCGCCAGCCATCTCCAGCGCCAACAGGATGGATACCGCAATGAATGCGACGTGCATGACACTCCTAGGTAGCTAAACGGGAATCAGCTTGAGGGGCAAGCGTTCATGACGGTGAATGACGTTGTTGATCGCCCACGTTGGCGCACCGGTGACTTCGATGCGGTCTACTCGCTTGAGGAGCGCGGAGAGCATCGCGGTCGTTTCCAAGCGCGCCAGGCTTTGACCGGCACACGCGTGCGCGCCCTGTCCGAAGCCTATCTGGCGGCCGGCGTCACGGCGGATATCGAAGACCGAAGCGTTTTCCCACTCCCGTTCGTCACGGTTGGCCGAGGCGTACATGACCAGGACGCGGGCACCGGATGGGATTCTCACACCGGTGATTTCAGCCGGCTGGCTCACCCGGCGGGTGAATGCGCGCAGTGGTGGCTCGTAGCGGATCACTTCGTTGATCGCGTTCGCCATGAGGGCTGGCTCGCCTTTGAGCAACTGCCACTGCTCGGGGTGGCGGGCGAACAAGTACATCGCGTTCGAGATGGCGCTCATCGTGGTGTCGATCGACGGCGCGAGGTAGTCGACCATCAGTGCCGGGCATTCGGCGTGCGACAGCTTGCCTTGGTCGGCGGCTTTCAGCAGTTCATCTGCGATGCTGCCTTCGAGGAAGGTGCGTTCGCGCACGACTCGGCGGGCAAATCGCAGCATTCGAAGCACGTTGGGCATGGCCCTGATTGCGTGCCGGTTGAGAGGGCCGAGGGTATCGAAAGTTGCCCCTGCCCATTCGACAAGGTGGTCGCGTTGATCTCGCGGCCAGCCGATGAGGTCGGGGACTACGGCTAGCGGCAGGGCGGCCGCAAGATCGTTGACGCCGTCGATCTCGCCGCTGTTGAGCGCGGCGTCGACGACCGTGGCGGCCATACCGTCCACCCTGTCGCCGATCGATCGCAGTGCACGTGGCAGTAGTCCGTGCGCGAGCAGCTTGCGCCGCCGATCATGCTCGGCGCCATCACTGTTGAGCGTCGTACCCCGCGACATGCGGTTGGCGATCCCGTTGAGCGCAACGCCGCTTCCCGACAGGAAGGTGCCGTCGTCACGTAGTACGGACTTGCACTCGGCATAGCGGGGCAACGCGTATACCTTGTGCTTGGTCAACCACACCACTGGGCCGAGGTCTCGCAACCGTTGATAATGCGGATACGGATCGACGATGGCATCGCGACTGTAGATGTCGGCGTCATATACCGGAACTTGCCTGTCTATTCCGCGGATCAGCACTGATTCGCCCTCTCTGGCTTGGCGGCGGGTGTGAACGACGGGACAGCGTCGCAAAGGCTGGACAATCGACGCCCGGCCTGCATCACGGTGCGGTCAGGACGGATAATCGCGGCGGTCGCGCCGGCACGCTGCAACCAGCGGCCTAGGTCGCTGGTGTGTTTGACGGTGAGAGCGGCCGCGCCTCGTTGGCGGAGCAGCTCATGCTGTCGCGCGGTGAACTGCGTGGTGGTGATCACGGCGAAACCGATGCCAAGCGCGGTGTCCAGCCGGACACCTTCCGGTAGCACAGGATTGGGGCACAAGCTGCCTGCCAATCGTGGCCGTCGGTGCCGCGTGACCACCAGCGCGGATCTGCGCAGGGCGGGGGTTCGGCTGTTGGCGATCCTGGTTCGCATTCCCGGAATCAGGTGCAGGCGCGGGACGACCATTCGCCGCATAGCATCGCCGGCGCGGCCGCCGGCGGTCATGGCCCACCCCATCACGAGGGCGAGGCCGATCAACATGCGCGCATGTGTTTTTCGCTCTTGCTGGTAGCTGTCCAGGACGTCGTCGGAAAGGGCTCCGTTCAGCACGCCGGCAAGCTTCCAGGCCAAGTTCATTGCATCGCGAAGTCCCGCACCCATGCCTTGGCCGATAAACGGCGGCGTGAGATGCGCTGCGTCGCCAAGAAGGAACACCCTGCGGTCACGCCACTTGTTCGCCAACTGCGCGCGAAAGGTGTACTCGGCCACGCGTACCAACTCAAGGTCGTGTTCGGCGACGTGGCCGAGCCACGGTGAGATCAGGTCGCGAAGGGCAGCACAGCTGCCGAACATGTCAGCGGTCTCGCCGGCCAGCAGCCGGAACTCCCATCGGTAGCGGGTGGCTCCGATCCGCATGTAGGTCGCAGCACGTTCTGGACTGCATACCTGATGTACGCCGTCCCACTGGTTGAGCTCGACATCGGTGGCCACATCGACAACGAGCCAGCGTTGCTCGAACCGCAGATCCCGCATCGTGGAACCGATCGAAGAACGCACCAGGCTGTTAGCGCCATCGCAGCCCAAAACGTAAGCGGCGTCGACAATGTGACCTTTGCCGGTGCCGCGGTCGGCGTAGGTCACCCGAACCCGGCCGGACTCGGTTTGGCTGACATCGACGACTTCGCAATTGCCTCTGATGCTCGCGTTGGGAAAGTTCGCCAGGTTTCTGCGCAGCAGCGCCTCGAAGTCCGGCTGGTCGAACATGTTGGCTTGCGGGAATCCATTGGCACTTTCGGTAGCATTCCGGTCGAACTGCGCGAGCACGCCAAACTCGGGATCGAGTAGCCGAAGCCCCAGCGCCGGGCGTGAGATCGCGGCGAAGTCATCGCTGATACCAAGTCGATTGAGGATGCGACGGATCTCGTCGTCGAGATGAACCGCGCGGGGTTGCGGGTAGACATCGTCCCAGCGCTCTAAGACGAGGGACTGAATCCCGTACTGCGCCAACAATGTTGCGGCGGTGATCCCGGTCGGGCCGGCACCCACGATGACGACGGGGACGGATTCTTCGCTCATGTCGCGAATCGCACGATGCTGCGTTGCGCGCCCAGGTCGATGGCGCCGTCGTCGGTCGCCACGCCGGCCTCGACGACGTCGCCGTCGTGCAGATATTTGGCGTTGCCGGCTTGCCGCTTGAAGAAGGCCTTCCATTTGACGGCGGGCGGCAACAGCGAGCCGATGATCTCGATCGGCTTGGGTGGTGCGCTCAGCGCGGTACCCACTGGGGTACCGGTCAGGATGACGTCGCCGGCGGCGAGGTCTTGGAAACGGGCCAGCGATTGCAGCGCCTGTACCGGCTTGTACAGCATGTCGCCGTCCACGACCATGTTCTGACGAACTTCACCGTTGACCTTCAGGCGCAAGCGCAGATCACCGAAGCGCTTGAGTTCGTCGGCGTCGAGCAGCACCAGCGCGGGTCCAACCGGCGTGAAGGTGGGATACGACTTGGCCTCGTAGAACTGGGTCTGCGGTAACTGGATGTCCCGAGCGGACACGTCATTCGTGACGACCAGACCGGCGACGAACTCGAACCAATTCGATTCCGAAATCATTGTGCCGACCGGAATGTCGCGGCCAATCACCAGGCCTATCTCGACCTCGTAGTCGAGGAACCGGACGTGAGCGGGTTTGACGATGTCGTCGAACGGCCCCGTGATCGACGCCGACGACTTACGGAAGAACGTCAGCGGAATTGTCTTGGGATCCATGCCCGCATCGCGAACATGGGATGCGAAGTTGGTCATCTGGGCCACCACCCGGCACGGCTTCGTCACGGGGGAGAGCAGGGTCAGGGTATCGGCGGCCACGGTGTCGGTGCCGTGGGCGGCGGCCTCGATGGCGGCGCGGTCGGCGAGCAACTGTCCGGTGGTAGCGGCGGTGGTCGCGATTTTCGCTGCACCGTTAGCGGTCTGAACCCACCAGCCCTCAGCGGTACGCAGAATCGAAATCGTCATGAGCTTGCTACTTTCATCAGGCCGATCAGACGGCGGAAGTCGAATTCGTTGTCTTGCCGAAGCGCCTCGACCATCGAGCGAGCCTCGTGTGGAAGGGATCTCGGATTCAGTCCGAGGAAGTCCTTGGTTGCCGCAGGGCCCCACTGCGCCAGTCCCGAGCCGGTGAATGGCGCCCAGCCCGGCTCCAGCGTGCAGTCGAACATGTCGCCGTCGCTGAAGTGCTCGACCAGAAACCCATCCGGGTCGCGCCAGTAGTCGAAGATCTGGCTGCCCTGGATATGCCGGCCGATGCCCCAAGACCTTTGGTACCCAAGTTCTTTCAGGTATTCGCCGCCGGCAGCCAACGCGTCGAGATCACATACCTGGTAGGCGGAATGTACGTAGCGATTGACCGGCCCCAACGCCATCGCCAGGGAGTGATGATCCGCGGGGGTCATGCCGCGGTCGCAGCGGATGAAGCTCATCGCCGGCCCGCGGTCACGCTGTCCGGGGAAGAACAGGAAGTCGCTGACAATCAAGCCGAGGTTGTCCAGATACCAGTTGAGGGCCTCGATGTATTTGTTGGTCTGGAGCACGACGTGACCGAGTCGCTCGATGCGTGCTGGCTCGCGCGGAGGGCGTTGGACGGCGTTGGCGCGCCGCAGCTCCTGCCCGAAGTTGTAGGTGTGGGGTTTCTGCGCAGCCAGCGCGGTCAGGTCGTGCGTGCCTGCGACGACGCGCACGGGAACGCCGCTGGGGTCGGCGAGTTCGACCCCCATGCCACCAATGGAGTCGGGCAACCTGCGGGCCGGCGCGCCGGTGGCTTTGGCCAGGCGTAGCACATCGGCTTCGTCTTGCGCCGCGAACGCCGTGCCGACAAAGCGCGAGCGAGGCGCGCGGCGCACAATCATGCATGGTGGGCCGGCTGCTGTGCCGCGCAACTGCAGCTCGTCGGCTGACCGTGACACCGTGGCGAACCCGAACGCACGTGCGAACACCTCGGCACGCTGCAGGTCGGGTTTTTCAAATTCCAGCCATGCCAAGTCGTGCACCTTGATGACCGGGTTGCGCGACCGGCCACAGTGTTCGCCCTTGCGCGCGCCCCGCTCACTGTGCAGATCTCGATGGGCTTCGGCGTGACGCGTCATCGCGCCTCCTTTCGAAACATTGAAGCTATCTTCACTTAGGAAGGATGCTTCAGTCAAGCTATTGTGAAGAATAATTCAGAAGTGATGTAGCCTGTAGTTCGGTTCGGCGGATGCTAAGGAGATCAGCATGAGCGATGACGGCCAACCGCCCAACCGTCTGGAACGGCGCAAACAGCGCACTCGCGCCGCGCTGATCAAAGCGGCCCAAGACTTCATTGCCGCGGGCCGCTTAAGCGTTCCCGTCCAGGACATCAGCCAAGCCGCCGACGTGGGCGTCGGGTCGTTCTACAACCATTTCGAGAGCAAAGAACAGCTCTTTCAGGTGGCCGTCAACGAGGTCCTCGACGCGCTCGGAGCGGTGCTGGACACCCTGACCGCCACCCTCGAAGATCCTGCCGAGATGTTCGCGCAGAGTTATCGGCTATGTGGGCGGTTGCTCAGGCAGCGTCCCGACATGAGCCGGGTGCTGGTGAACAACGGGTTGGCGCTGATCACCTCCGAGCGGGGGCTGGCCCCACGTGCCAAGCGGGACATCACCAACGCCGCGGCGGCCGGGAAATTTCAGGTCGCCGATCCGCAACTGGCCGTCGCTGTGGTGGGTGGAGCGCTGCTGGGCTTGGCGCAGCTGTTTAACGACGAGCCGGAGCGTGACGAGGGCGAAGCGACCGACCAGGTCACTGAAGACATCTTGCTGATGTTGGGGCTGTCCCGCCAGCGGGCTCGCAAGCTCTGCCAGCGGCCGTTGCCTGACCTCGAAGAACTGATGCGGCCAGGTTCGGCCGCCTAAGCCGGGACGGGTTCGAGCCCGGCGCCGCGTGCCTTATTTCAACTCGGACGACGACAGGCCCAGCAGTCGACGCGCGACCACCAGTTGCTGGATCTGCTGGGTGCCCTCGAAGATGTCCATGATCTTCGAGTCGCGGGCCCACTTCTCCAGCAGCGTCTCTTCCGAATAGCCGATGGTGCCGGCCAATTCGACCGCCTTCAGGGTGATGTCGCTGCCCACCCGGCCGGCCTTGGCCTTGGACATCGACGCCTCTTTCGAGTTGGGGATGTTGTTGTCGGCCTGCCACGCGGCGCGCAGGGTCAACTGGTAGCTGGACTCCCACTCGGCCTCCATCCGGAGGAACTCGGCCGCTGCGGCGCTCTGCACCTGGGCGGGCTTGTCGTAGGAGATCTCGACGCCGGCGTTGGTCAGGATCTTGCGCAGCTCTTCCAATGTGGCGCGAGCGATACCGACGGCCATGGCGGCGACGACCGGACGGGTGTTGTCGAAGGTCTCCATCACCCCGGAAAAGCCCTTACCCGGCTCGATTTCGGGGTTCCCGAGCAGGTTGTCCTTGGGGATGCGGGCGTTCTCGAACCGGATGACGGCGGTGTCGGAACCCTTGATGCCCAGCTTGTTCTCGAGCCGCTCGACGGTCACGCCGGGGTGCTCGCGCGGGACGATGAACGACTTGATCGCCGCGCGGCCCTTGGACTTGTCCAGCGTCGCCCACACCACGATGTGGGTGGCGCGCGAGCCCGCGGTGACGAAGATCTTCTCGCCGTTGATCACGTACTCGTCGCCGTCCAGCTTCGCGGTGGTGGACACCGCCGCGGAGTCGGAACCGAACCCCGGTTCGGTGATCGCCATCGCGGCCCAGACCCGGCCCAGCCGCTCCAGCTGCTCGTCGGTGGCGACGGCGGACACAGCCGCGTTACCGAGCCCCTGGTACGGAATCGACAGCAGCATGGCCGCGTCGCCCCAGCTGGCCTCAAGCGCCTGCAGCGCGGCGGCCATGTTGGCGGCGTTGCGGTTTTCGCCGTTGCTCTCGCTGCTGCGAAGACCGTTGGCGCCGGCCATATCCAGCGTGTTGGACTCCGACGCGCCGGCGTAGAGATCGGCCAGTGTGTCGAGCTCGACCGGGTAGGCGTGCTCCTTGAGGTCGTATTTGCGAGCGATCGGCCGCATCATCTCGGCCGCGCCCTGGTGGGCCTTGTCGATCACTGCGCGCATCTTGCCGGGCAGTTCCAAATTGATTGCCATGATTGGTCTTTCGTCGCTTTTCGGGAAGTTAGATAACTACGACGCCCTCGGCGATGCCGATGGCTCGAAGGTCGCGGTACCAGCGCTCGACGGGGTGCTCTTTGGTGTAGCCGTGGCCACCGAGCAGCTGCACGCCGTCCAGCCCGATCTGCATGCCCTTGTCGGTGCCGATCTTCTTGGCCAGCGCGGCTTCGCGGACGAACGACAGGCCCTGCTCGGCCCGGGCCGCTCCGCGCCAGGTGATCAGGCGCAGGCCATCGAGCTCGATCGCGATGTTGGCGCACATGAAGGCAACCGACTGCCGGTGAGCGATGGGCTCGCCGAATGCTTCGCGCTCTTTGACGTAGGGGATGACGTAGTCGAGCACCGCGTGCGACGTGCCGACCGCCAGCGCGGCCCAGCCCAGCCGGGACAGCGCGATCGCTTCGGAGTAGTCGGTGTCGGTCGCGTCGTCTTCGCCCAGCCGTGCGCTCAGCGGCACCGCGACGTTGTCCAGTTCGACCCGGCCGAGCGCGGCGGCCCGGATACCCATGCTCGGGTCGGCCTTGACGGTCAGG
Organism: Mycobacterium sp. 1245111.1; assembly: GCF_001673405.1. Taxonomy (GTDB): domain Bacteria; phylum Actinomycetota; class Actinomycetes; order Mycobacteriales; family Mycobacteriaceae; genus Mycobacterium. The sequence continues at coordinate 88,793 of NZ_LZLV01000143.1, forward strand.
CCTTCGCTTGACGACTCGACGATGAAAAGTGCCGGCTTGCCGTTGAGTTGCGCTGCCACGATGAACAATTCGGCGTCCGCGGCCGCGGGGACCAGCGACTTGACGCCGGTGAGCCGGTAGCCGCTCGGCGTGCGTACCGCGGTGGTCTTCAGCGCGGTCGGGTCGAACAGCGGCTGCGGCTCGGCGATCGCGACGCAGGCCTGCGGAACGTTCTCGCCGGCGAACTCCTTGAGGTAGGTGGCCTGCTGGCCCGCGCTACCCCAGTGGGTGAGGGCGGCGGCGACGCCGGCCGGCGCCAGAATCGGCAGGGCCAGGCCCATGTCGCCGTAACCCAGCGCCTCGGCGACCAGCACGTTGGTGACGCTGGATCGTTCCGCGGCGATGCCGTCGAACTCCTCGGGAATGTTGATCGCGGTGATGCCGAGTTCGGCGGCCTTCTTCACCAGATCCGGCGGATACGTGGTGGCCGCATCGGCGTCGTGCGCGGCCGGGCGCAGTACCTCTGCGGCGAATTCCTCGACCGTCTCGACGATCATCTTCTGGTCGTCGTCGGGCGTCAGGTCGTAGTAGTCCTTACCGCTGGTCTTCAATCGGGTCGGCCCGCCGCGCAGGTTTTCGACCTTCTTGAATTGCCGGTTCGCGGCGCCGGCGGCGGAGAAGATCTGCTTCGTGCCGTAGCGCAGAGTCCGGTTCAGCGGGTCGCGCAGGCCGTACTTGTCGAGGAATTCCTGGCCGACGATAGGCGTGAGCAGGCCGATCGCTACGTCGATGCCAGTGCGCTTGTGGGTTTGCTCCCCAATGGTGGACGTGCTGCGGCCGCGGTTGGGGCGCTGCTTGGAGCCATTTCGGGAGCCGTTTGTGGAGGTGACAGTGTTTGTCATGAATGCAGCCTCGGTCGTTGGGGCAGTGCGATGCCACTACCTTACTCCAAAGTAAGATAGAAGGCGCCTGTTAGTTAGTTCACACGTGGCGGCTAGTTCGCGGACAGTTTCCGCAACACCCGGTCGTGCAGGAGGCCGTTTGTCGCCACCGCGTTCCCGCCATGCGGGCCTGTCGCACCGTCGAGGCTGGTGAATCGCCCACCCGCCTCGCGGACCAGGATGTCGAGCGGGGCCAGATCCCACACCGACACCTCGGGTTCGGCGGCGATGTCGACCGCGCCCTCGGCCACGAAGCAGTAGGACAGGAAGTCGCCGAACGCCCGTACCCGCCAGACCTCGTCGGTGAGAGCGACGAAGCGGTCCCGCAACCCGAGTTCGGCCCAGCCGGACAGGCTGGAAAACGACAGGCTCGCCGAATCCAGTTGCGCCACAGAGGAAACCGAGAGCCGCCGGGCTGGTGCATCGGCGACTGCGACGAAAGCGCCCGCGCCGGCCGAGGCCCACCACCGTCGCTGCAGCGCGGGCGCACTGACCACGCCGACCTGCGGCACGCCATCGTCGAGCAGGGCGATCAGGCTGGCCCAGACCGGCACGCCGCGGACGAAGTTCTTGGTGCCGTCGATCGGGTCGATGATCCACTGGCGGCCGGCCAAAGTGGTTGTGCCGCCGAACTCTTCGCCGAGAACGCTGTCGTTGGGGCGGACCCGGGCGAGTGTCTCGCGCAGACCCGTTTCGACCGCGTGGTCCGCGTCGCTCACCGGTGTCAGGTCGGGCTTGGTGTCGACCTTCAGGTCGACCGCACCGAAGCGGGCCAGCGTCACCTCGTCGGCCTGCTCGGCCAGGGTCAATGCCACCGCCAGGTCGTCGTCGCTCATGCGCCGCCTTTCGCCTCACATCTATGTAGTCGTCGACTCCGCATTCTCGCGTACGCGGGCTTGTTTCGAATCCGTTCACCCCGGGGACGCAGGATTAGAAGTGAGGCCGCGGTCGCGGTCGCGCCCGGCAACACCGGCAACATCAGAAGGGACGTCGATGATGTCTGACGAAAAGCGAGGACAAGCCGCCCTTTTCGACGCGTTGACGACCAAGGGCACCGCCTTCACGGAAGCTGAGCGACGTAAACTCGGCTTGCTGGGCCTGCTGCCGACCGCGGTGAAGACGCAAGACGAGCAAGCCGCGCATTGCTGGCATGAGTTCTCCACGCGGCGCGACGATCTGGACAGGCACATCTACCTGCGCGCCCTGCAGGATCGCAACGAGACCCTGTTCTACCGGGTGCTGCGGGACCACATTCCCGAATCGCTGCCGATCGTCTACACGCCGACCGTCGGCGAGGCCTGCCAACGCTTCAGCGAAATCTACCGGCGGCCAAGGGGATTGTTCGTGTCCTATCCAGATCGCGACTGCCTCGACGAGGTGTTGGCGAACCGCCCGCAACGCGAGATCGACGTGATCGTGGTGACCGATGGCCAGCGCATCCTCGGCTTGGGCGATCAAGGCATCGGTGGCATGGGCATTCCGATCGGCAAGCTCTCGCTCTACACACTGATCGGCGGCATCGATCCGGCCCGCACACTCCCGATCGTGCTCGACGTCGGTACCGACAACGTCGAACTCCTGCAGGATCCGCGTTACCTCGGCTGGCGCCACCGCCGCATCGACGACGACGAGTATTACGAGTTCATCGACCGCTTCGTCACCGCCGTCCGCAAGGCGCTGCCCGATGTCCTACTGCAGTGGGAAGACTTCGCCACGAGCCATGCACTACCGATCCTCGGCCGCTACCGCGACACGCTGCTCACATTCAACGACGACATCCAAGGCACCGCGGCCGTCGCCCTCGGCGCGCTGCACGGTGCCGCGAAAGTCGCCGATCGGCCGTTGTCGGAGCAGAACGTGGTCATGTTGGGGGCCGGTTCGGCCGGCATCGGGGTCCTCGACATGATCCGCCGTGAGATGGTGACCGAGGGGCTGTCCGAAAAGGCTGCTGCAGAACGAATCTGGGTCGTCGATGTGGCCGGCCTGCTCACCGAGGACCGCACCGATCTGTCGGACGCGCAGCGCGACTTCGCCCAGCCCGCAGAGCGTGTTGCCGATTGGGATGTGTCCGGAACGGCGCAGCTCGCCGACGTCATCCACAACGCCGATATCGGCGTTCTGATCGGATTATCCACCGCTGCAGGAGCTTTCACGGAATCGATTGTGCGTGAAATGGCGAGTAAAACCGAGCGACCGATCATCTTTCCGTTGTCGAACCCGACCAGCCGCGCGGAGGCGCATCCCGCGGAGCTGGATGCCTGGACCGACGGTCGGGCATTGATCGCCACCGGTTCTCCGTTTGCGCCGATCCAGCGTGATGGTGTGGAATACATTGTGGCGCAATGTAATAACGTCTATATCTTTCCTGCGATCGGTCTGGCCGTGACTGCGGCGCAAGCGAACCGGGTCACCGACGAGATGATGCGGGCGGCCGCGGCGACTCTCGGCGACGCGTCGCCGGCCCTCAACGATCCGAACCAGCCGCTGCTGCCGTCGTGGTCGGAGGCACCCGACGTGGCCATCCGCATTGCGCAGGCCGTTGGCGAGCAGGCGGTGGCCGAGGGCGTGGCCCCGAAGCGAAGTAGCGCGGAGCTGGCCGAGCGGATCGCCCACGTGCACTGGCATCCCGACTATCGGATCGCATCAACCTGACTCTGTGGACCTACCATGGCGTCGTGTGGGAAATCCTTGCGGTGTTGTTGCTCATCGCCATCGCCGCGAGCCTGCTGGCCCCACGGATGTTCCGTCAGCGCCCCGGCAGCGACTGGCTGAGCGGCACGCTGCTGATCACGGGTGTCAGCCCCCGGCCCGACGCCGTCGGCGAGCAATACGTGACGGTCACCGGCGTCATCGACGGGCCGACGGTCAGCGACTTCACCGTCTACCAGCGGATCACCTCCGACGTCGACCATTGGCCGGCGATCGGGGAGTTGAAGCCAGTGATGTACTCGCAGCGCAATCCGGAAAAGTGGGCCTTCGTGCCGCCAGAGCCGCCCGATCCGCCCGCGCCCGCCGAGCCCCCCGAGTAGCGCGTCAGCCGTGGCCGATGTGGAGCATCTTGGCCACGTTGGCCAGTTTGACTCGGGGTCGTCCATGCGGCTCACCGGCTGAGCGTTCGTGCTCGTCGATCAGTTTCCAGTGCGCATCGGTGATGATTTTGGGTTGACGTTCGGTCAGCCACGCGGCGATTTCGTCAGCGTGGTCGGCGCCGAATTCGCGCAGGTCGGTCGCCGCGGTGAGGTCGGCGATCAGCGCGTCGACGGTGTCTTGGGAGTCTTTCTTGTTGGTTCCGATCACCCCGGACGGGCCGCGCTTGATCCAGCCGACGACGTATTCATTGCGGCTGCCCTCAATTCGGCCGCCGCTGTTGGGAATGGTCCCGGAGTTCTCGTCGAACGGCAGGCCCTCGGTGGGAACGCCGCGATAGCCCACCGAGCGGACCACCAACTGCACCGGCACCTCTTCACGTTCCCCGGTGTCCTTGGCGATCACCCGTCCGCTGTCGTCGGTCACCAGCTCGTTGCGACCGAGCACGATCTTCTCGACGCGGCCCTCGCCGCGAATCTCGATCGGGGAGGTCTGGAAGCGGAACACGATCCGGCGATGTCCCGGACGCGGCTCTTTACCCACGTAGCCCTTGAGCACCTTGATGTTTTGCTTGCACACCTTGCCGACCGCCGCGGCGTCCTCTTCGGTGATGTTCTCGAAGTCCGCCGGGTCGACGATCACATCGACGTTCTCCAGGTCGGCCAGCTCCCGCAGCTCAAGGGTGGTGAACGCGGTCTGCAGCGGGCCGCGGCGACCGATGACGATCACCTCTTCGACGCCCTTGGGCCGCAACGACTCCAGCGCGTGATCGGCGATGTCGGTCTTGGCGAGTTCGTTTGGCTCGGTCACCAGAATGCGCGCCACGTCGAGCGCGACGTTGCCGTTGCCGACGACGACGGCGCGCGCACCTGACAAGTCGGGGGAGATGTCCTCGAAGTGGGGGTGGGCGTTGTACCAGCCGACGAAGTCGACCGCGGCGACACTGCCTGGCAGGTCCTCCCCGGGGATGTTCAACGGCCGGTCGGACTGGGCGCCGATCGCATAGACCACCGCGTCGTATTGCTGCGCCAGCTCCGGTGCGCTGATGTGCTCGCCGATCCCGATGTTGCCGAAGAAGCGGAACCGCTCGTCCTGGGCGGTCTTTTCGAACTGGTTGCTGATCGACTTGATCTTCGGATGATCTGGCGCCACCCCCGAACGCACCAAACCCCACGGCGTCGGCAACATCTCCAACATGTCGACCGCCACATCGAAACCCGCCTCGGAATCCGCCGCTTTCAACAACGACGCCGCAGCAAAGAAACCCGACGGACCCGAACCGACAATCGCAACGTGATACGGACGCATAAGCCACGATGCTAAACGCCCGCCCTGTTCGCCCGTGACAGGAACGACCGGCCCGGCCGGTAACGTGGTCAGGCGTGGATCCCGACCGTCAGGCTGATATTGCAGCACTCGACTCCACGCTGACCACGGTGGAGCGAGTGCTCGACGTCGACGGTCTGCGCAGCCGCATCGACAAACTGGAGCACGAGGCCGCCGATCCCAATTTGTGGGACGACCAGGCTCGCGCGCAACGCGTCACCAGCGAGCTCTCCCACACGCAGGGCGAATTGCGGCGTGTCGAGGGTTTGCGCCAACGACTCGACGATCTGCCCGTGCTCTACGAGCTGGCTGCCGAGGAGGACTCCGCAGACGCGAAGGCCGAGGCAGACGCCGAGCTCAAGGCGCTGCACGCCGACATCGAGGCGATGGAAGTGCGCACACTGCTCTCCGGCGAATACGACGAGCGCGAGGCGCTGGTCAACATCCGCTCCGGGGCTGGCGGGGTGGACGCCGCCGACTGGGCCGAAATGCTGATGCGGATGTACATCCGCTGGGCCGAGCAGCACAAGTACCCGGTCGAGGTGTTCGACACCTCCTACGCCGAAGAAGCCGGGATCAAGAGCGCGACGTTCGCCGTGCACACCCCTTATGCGTACGGCACGCTGTCGGTCGAGCAGGGCACCCATCGGCTGGTGCGGATCAGCCCGTTCGACAACCAAAACCGCCGGCAGACGTCGTTCGCCGAAGTCGAGGTGCTGCCGGTGGTGGAGACCACCGATCACATCGAAATACCCGAGGGCGATCTGCGCGTCGACGTGTACCGCTCGAGCGGTCCCGGTGGCCAGTCGGTGAACACCACCGACTCCGCGGTTCGCTTGACCCACATTCCGACGGGTATCGTCGTGACTTGCCAGAACGAGAAGTCACAGCTGCAGAATAAAGTTGCGGCGATGCGGGTGCTTCAGGCAAAGTTGTTGGAACGCAAGCGTTTAGAAGAACGAGCCGAGCTCGACGCGTTGAAGGGTGACGGCGGCAGCAGCTGGGGTAACCAGATGCGGTCCTACGTTTTGCACCCGTATCAGATGGTCAAGGACCTGCGTACCGAGTTCGAGGTAGGCAACCCGGCGGCCGTTCTCGACGGAGACATCGATGGGTTCCTGGAAGCAGGAATCAGATGGCGTAACAGAAAAGATGACGACTAACACAACGCTCCTAGCGACGAGCACGGCGCAGCGCTGGCACGATTTCTGGCACGGCGTCTTCGGGCAGTGGATCATCACCCGCGGTCTGCGGATGGTGATGGTGGTGATCGTCGCCATCCTGGCGGTCCGGTTCGTCACCTGGGTCACCGGTCAGATCACCCGGCAGCTCGACGAACGTTTCGTCGAGAGCGACGCGCTGGTTCGGTCGGAATCGTCCAAACACCGGCAAGCCCTGGCCTCGGTCGTCCAGTGGGTGTTGATCGTTCTGATCGCGATCTGGGGGATGGTCCGGCTTGCCGACGTCTTCAACTTTTCGGTCTCGGGCTTGGTCGCTCCGGCGACCGTGATCGGTGCCGCGCTCGGGTTCGGCGCGCAGCAGGTGGTCAGAGACATTCTGGCGGGATTCTTTCTCATCGTCGAAAAGCAGTACGGCTTCGGTGATTTGGTGACGCTGACGGTGGTGTCGGCGACCGAGGCCAGCGGCACGGTCGAGAACGTGACACTGCGCGTGACGCGGCTGCGCTCGCCGAACGGCGAGGTGCTGACCATTCCCAACGGCCAGATCGTCAAGGCGGTCAACGAATCCAAGGACTGGGCACGCGCGGTGGTGGACATCCCCGTCTCGACCACCGTCGACCTGAACCGAGTCGCCGAGGTGCTGCGCCAGGAGTGCGAGCACGCCCTGGAGAACCCGATCCTGGGCGATCTGCTGTTGGACGCGCCGACCGTGATGGGCGTCGAGAGCATCCAGGTCGACACCGTGACCCTGCGCATGGTTGCCCGCACACTGCCCGGCAAACAGTTCGAAGCCGGCCGTCAGCTGCGTGTCCTGGTTATCCGGGCGCTGGCGCGCGCGGGCATCGTGACCGCGGCCGACGCCAAGGTCGGCGTGGTCGAGGGACCCGGCGCCGAGGTGGCTGCGGCCCAGCAGGAAGAGTACGAAAAAGCCCGCGAGCCGGTTGAACCCTGATGAAGCTGACACTCAACGTCCTCGAAAACCACAGCCGCGATACGGACAAGCACTGGCCGAACTACATGTTCGGCGGGCGGGTCCGGACGTCGACGCTGGTGTTGATCATTGCGTTCTTGGCCACCTGGTGGACCTACAACACCTACAAGCCGCAGCCACCCCCGCCGCCGGCAGCGCCGGCGGTCGTGCCGCCCGGCTTTGTTCCCGATCCCAACTACACCTGGGTGCCCCGCACTCGGGTGCAGCAGCCGACGTACGAAATGCCGACGCCCACCCCGACCACTACGGTCCCCACCACGACGACGCCGCCGACCACGCCTCCGACGACGACGACAACCCCGCCGCCGCTGATCCAACTGCCGGTGCTGCCCCCGCCGTTCGGCCCGGGCACGACGACGCCCAGCCCGGCGCCGGGACCGGCGCCCGAATCTCCGACTCCGTCACCGCCGCCCGCACTCGGCCTGCCCCGGTTGCCGGGGCTGCCCGGATGACGCGTCCTGGCTCGCCAGCGCGCCGCGTCGTCGGGACATCGGAAGTTCACGGTTAGACTGGCGACCCGTGATGATCACCCTCGACCGAGTCACCAAGCAGTACAAGTCGTCGGCTCGACCGGCGCTGGACAACGTCAATCTCAAGATCGACAAGGGTGAATTCGTCTTCCTGATCGGTCCGTCCGGCTCGGGCAAATCGACGTTCATGCGGCTGCTGCTCGGGGCCGAGACGCCCACCAAAGGCGACGTGCGGGTCTCGAAGTTTCACGTCAACACGCTGCCCGGACGGCATGTGCCCAAACTGCGACAAGTCATCGGCTGCGTCTTCCAGGACTTCCGGCTCCTGCAGCAGAAAACGGTGTTCGAGAACGTCGCGTTCGCTCTCGAGGTCATCGGGAAAAAGCCCGACGTGATCAACCGGGTGACGCCCGACGTGCTCGAGATGGTGGGGCTGTCCGGCAAGGCCGGCCGGTTGCCGCACGAACTGTCCGGTGGCGAGCAGCAGCGGGTGGCCATCGCGCGCGCGTTCGTCAACCGGCCGCTGGTCCTGTTGGCCGACGAGCCCACCGGCAACCTCGACCCGGAGACCAGCAACGACATCATGGATTTGCTCGAGCGGATCAACCGCACCGGGACCACCGTGCTGATGGCGACCCATGACCACCACATCGTCGACTCGATGCGGCAGCGCGTGGTGGAGCTGTCGCTGGGCAGGTTGGTGCGCGACGAACAGCGCGGCGTCTATGGGATGGACCGGTAAGTGCGCTTCAGCTTTCTCTTCAATGAGGTCCTGACCGGGTTTCGTCGCAACGTGACGATGACGGTCGCGATGATCCTGACCACCGCCATTTCGATCGGGCTGTTCGGTGGCGGTCTGCTGGTGGTCCGGTTGGCCGACCATTCCCGCAGCATCTATCTCGACCGCGTCGAGACCCAGGTCTTCCTGACCCCCGACGTCTCGGCCAACGACATGAATTGCGAGAGCCCGGAATGTAAAGCGTTGCGCGAGAAGATCGAGAAGCGCAGCGACGTCAAGTCGGTGCGCTTTCTCAATCGCCAGGACGCCTACAACGACGCCATCCGTAAGATCCCGCAGTTCAAGGATCTGGCGAGCAAGGACGCGTTTCCGGCGTCGTTCATCGTCAAGCTCGAAAACCCGGAGCAGCACGCCGAATTCGACGCCGCGATGCAGGGTCAGCCCGGGGTTGATCACCTGCTCAACCAAAAAGAGCTCATCGACCGGCTCTTCGCGGTGCTGGACGGCCTGTCCAATGCGGCCTTTGCCGTCGCATTGGTCCAGGCGATCGGGGCAATTCTGTTGATTGCCAACATGGTTCAGGTCGCGGCGCGCACGCGTAGCACCGAGATCAGCATCATGCGACTGGTCGGGGCCACCCGGTGGTACACCCAGTTGCCGTTCCTGGTCGAGGCGATGGTGGCGGCGACGGCCGGTGTCGTCATCGCGATCGTCGGCCTGATGGTGGTGCGGGCCCTGTTCCTGGACAGCGCATTGCGCCAGTTCTACCAAGCGCATCTAGTCGCGAAGGTCGACTACGCCGACATTCTCTACATCGCGCCGCTGTTGCTGATAGTCGGCGTCGCGGTGGCCGGCGTCACGTCGTATGTGACCTTGCGCCTGTACGTGCGGCGGTAGCGATGGCCAAGAAGTCGCCGAACAAGTCTGCGCCGGCCCGGCAGATCCTGGCGACCAACCGCAAGGCCCGACACAACTACTCGATCCTGGATGTGTACGAGACCGGCGTAGTTTTGCTCGGCACTGAAGTTAAAAGTTTGCGGGACGGTAAGGCGTCGTTGGCCGACGCTTACGCCACCGTTGACGACGGCGAAGTTTGGTTGCGTAACCTGCACATTCCGGAATATCACCACGGCAGCTGGACCAACCACGAGCCGCGACGTAACCGGAAGCTACTTCTCCACAGGCGCCAAATCGATGTACTCATCGGGAAAATCAAGGATGGTAACCTCGCGCTCGTTCCGTTGTCGCTGTATTTCTCCGAAGGAAAAGTCAAGGTGGAGCTTGCATTAGCGCGTGGTAAGCAAGCCCACGACAAGCGGCAGGACATGGCCAAGCGTGACGCTCAGCGCGAAGTGATTCGCGAATTGGGCAGACGATCCAAGGGCATGAGCTGATCGGGGCGGCTTACGCCCAGCTATCGGCAGTCAGCTACGGCGTCAGTGATTTCGTCGGGGGTGTAGCGTCCCGCCGCGCGGCCGCGCTGCGCATCATGCTGGTGACCTACCCGCTCGCCACGCTTTTGCTGGGAGCGCTGGCCCTCACGGCCGGCGGGCCAATCCATGCGGGCGCCGTGCTGTGGGGATCGCTATACGGCATCAGCCAGGCGATCGGGGTCTATTGGTTCTACGCCGCCGTGAGCGCCGGACCGATCTCGGTGGTTTCGCCACTGGCCGCTGTGCTCAACGCGGCTGTTCCTGTCGCGGTCGGAGTGTCGCTCGGCGAGCGACCGGGTGCAACCGCGTCGATCGGTGTGGTGTTGGCGATCTTCGCGGTGATGCTGGTCAGCCGGGAGTCGCCGGACGACGAGGATGTCCGCACACACAGATTCACCAGCAAGGTCGCGTGGCTGACCATCGGCTCGGGCGTGGCGTTCGGCCTGGACTTCGTTCTGCTGCACCAGGCTCCGGTGGTCTGCCGGATGTGGCCGTTGTTCTTCGCCCGCGCCGCGGCCACCGTGCTCGTGATCGCGGTGGCCGCGGCCAGCAAGAATCTCCAGCTGCCGTCCACGACGCCGCTGCGGCTGGCGGTCCTCGCGGCACTGCTCGACACCTGCGCGAACGTCAGCATGCTGTTGGCGATCCAGAAATGGATGCTGTCGTTGGCCAGCATCCTGATCTCGTTGTACCCGGCGACGACGGTGGTTTTGGCGATCATCGTGCTGCGCGAGCGGCTGACGCGCTGGCAGGCGATCGGCATGCTGTTGGCCGCGGTGTCGGTCAGCATGATCGCCGCTGCCTGACCTCGTCGCGGCAACGTACGGGCTTAAGATCCGACCATGCCGCGACCGGTGACCGTGCTCGACAAGTCCGACGTTTTGTCGGGTCTGTTCGGCACCTGGGACAGCCTCGAAGAACTCTTGGGCGGACTCTCGGAACAGCAATGGCGTGCGCCGACGCCGCTGCCCGGGTGGTGCGTTCACGACGTCGTTGCCCACATGATCGGCACGGAATCGTCGTTGCAGGGGGTCAGTCCACCCGACGCGGATGTCGATCTGTCGACGTTGGATCACGTGCGCAACGACGTCGGTGTGGCCAACGAAGCCTGGGTTCGGCATCTCAGCCCTGAGCCCGGAGCTGTTCTGCTGCAACGGTTCCGCTCGATCACCGCCGAGCGCCGTGAGCGCCTGACCGCCATGCCGGTCGACGAATGGAACGCGCCGACCCCGACACCGGTGGGCATCGAGAGTTTCGGACGATTCATGCGGGTGCGGCTTTTCGACTGCTGGATGCACGAGCAGGACATCCGCGACGGCGTCAATTCGCCATCGCCCGACAGCGATCTGAGGGGGCCGGCGGCGAGGCAGTCAGTCGACGAGATCGCCGCGACGATGGGATACGTCGTCGGCAAACTCGGACAAGCGCCCGAAGGGTCGCGGGTGGCCATCGAACTGACGGGCCCCTTGGCCCGGACCATCCGCGTCGCCGTGGACGGCCGTGCCCAGGTGGTCGACGATTTCGGCGGCCGAGAGCCGACGTCGACGATTCGCCTGGACGGTCTGCTGCTGGCCCGCCTGGCTGGGGGACGCACCGACGACAGCGCGGGTGTTGAGCTCGCAGGCGACACCGAGGTTGGCGCGCGCATCGTCGAGCGTCTCAATTTCGTGATCTGACCAGGGAAGAACGCTCCCTGATCTGTTGTTGAAAAACGCGTACAATCAATTGTCTTGCCGAAACTCGGCAGGGGTGCGAGGGGCTGAACGGTTTCGACTTCGCGCATCGAATCAAGGGAAGCGTGCCGGTGCAGGCAAGAGACCACCGTAAGCGTCGTTGCAACCAATTAAGCGCCGTTTCAACACAGCGCGACTACGCACTCGCTGCCTAAGCGACTGCGTGTCTGTCAGACCGGGAGCGCCCTCGGCCCGGACCCTGGCATCAGCTAGAGGGACCCACCCACGGGTTCGGTCGCGGGGCCCGTGGGGACACCAAACAGCGACTGGGATCGTCATCTCGAACTTGTTCGCGTGATCGAGAGATCCGAGTAGAGGCATAGCGAACTGCGCACGGAGAAGTCTTGAGGGAATGCCGTAGGACCCGGGTTCGATTCCCGGCAGCTCCACTACAAGAAACTGGCCAGGACCAAAAATCCTGGCCAGTTTGCTGTCGGTTCCGCCTCTCAGGGCTGGCGGGCCACGATCACCGGGATCCTTGCCCTGTTGATCACCGCCGCCCCGACCGATCCCAGGAGCGTGCCCCTGAGCCGGCTGCAGCCGTGGCTGCCGACTACAAGCAATTGCGCCCGTTCGGAGACCTCGATGAGCCACCGTGCCGGGTCACCGATTTCGACGACGCGACGGATCCCCACGTCGGGATAGCGTTCGTGCCAACCCGCCAGCCGTTCGGCGAGCGTCTCCTCCTCTTCGGAGAGCTGAGCGTCCCATTTGGAGTCTTGGAGTAGCCGGCCGGAGCCGCTAACTCGGGGGTCATTCCAGGCGTGCAAAGCAAGTAGCCCGACACCCCGCCGGGAGGCTTCTTCGAATGCAATAGCTGTCGCCGCTTCCGATGCCGGTGAGCCGTCGATGCCCACCAGCACCGGCGCCTGTCCGACATGGGCGATCATGGCTTCGTCGTCGTGGATGACGGCGACTGGGCAATGCGCGTGGTAGACCAACGCCGAACACACCGAGCCGGGGAGGCTGCGTCCCAGCGCGCCGCCATGCCCCTGGTAACCAAGCACGACCATCGCCACCTCTGCGGAGAGGTCGACAAGCGTCGGGATGGTGGCCGAATGAAGCACCTTGCTGTCGATGTGCACTGGACCGCACGCATCAGCGCTCACCTCGGCGACCTTGGTCGCAGACTCGATCACATTGTGCACCCGCCGTTTCTGCCAGTGCCGGACGCCGGCCAACGCGGCGACCTCCAACCACTCCGGTAAGGGCTCGTCGACGACGTGGACCAGAGTCAGCGGCGCATTCCTCAGTGCTGCGTCGCGGGCCGCCCACCGGACGGCGCGCAATGCCGCTGCTGAACCGTCAACGCCTACCAAGATTGCGCCACGTATTGGTTGCCACATTTTCGTTTCTCTTCTGGTGGTGTCTACTCAACGGCAGGGTCGCGCAGGCAGGCCGCAAGTATCAGGGCCGAAGAGATGCAAGCCCAGGGACCAAAGGCACCGATTGCAGCGCGTACCCGTTCGATGGCGTGCGGTCACGGGCCATTGGGAGTGCCTGACTATCCCAAAACTCTTGGTAGAGCTTCGGTTTCGACTCTCGGCGGCTCCACTGAGAAGGGGCCGGGCCGAAACGGCCTGGTCCTTGTCGTACTAGACCCGTCGATCTGCCCACGGCGGCACAACAATCCCATTCAGGGTGATGGTGCTGCGCTTGGTGCGCGTCGCTGCGCTCGTTTTCGATGGTCCGCCAAGCACACCCGTTGGGCCCGCCAGCGCGAAGTACCAGTGCTCCTCCGCGCGGCCATCGACCGTGCATTGCAACGCGCTGGCCAGGGCGGCATTGTCGGAGGCCAGCCAACGAGTGCTGTGTTGGCGGTCGAATTCCGCCCACGAGGGCACGGTGAATTCCTCGATGACAAGTTGCGGGTCCTCGCCGCTGCGGTACAACCGCCATCGGTAGCCGCCGGTCCGTGAGCGCGACCTGCCGACTTTCAGCATCGCCGCGGCGAACTGGTCGATGCGCTCGTCGGTGACGCGGTAGGAGGTGGAAATCAGAACCGGCCCGTCGCTGGGCTCGGGCTGGAAAACCAGCGTCGGCGTGGGCCAGGCGGTCGAGGTCGTCAGGTCCAGCGTTCCGGTTTCGGGACGCAGCGGAAGGACCGTCACGCTGAGCGCCGTCAGCACGAGGAGGGCGGCAGCCGCCGAGAGCGATTGTGCAAGCCCGAAGTGGGCAGCGATCAGACCCCACAGATACGACCCGAGTGCTTGCGAGCCGCTGAAGACCAGGAGATATACGGCCATGACGCGGGCGCGCACCCACGGCGGCAGCGACAGTTGGACCGCGGCGTTGAGAGTGGTCAGCGTGGCGATCCACGCCATGCCACACACCAACAGCAGGGGGACCGCCAGGTCGAACGGGCCGATCGCCACCACGAGTAGGCCCAGCGCGTATGCGCCGGCAGAACCTGCCAACACGGTATTGGTTTCAAGTAATCTGCGGAGCTGCGCGATCAGGACCACCCCGATGACGGCGCCGACGCCGAGGGCGGCAAGGACCAGACCGTAACCGCAGGAGTTCATCCGCCAATGCTGCGCAGCCGTGACAGGCAGCAACGCCCACAACGCTGAGGCCGGAAACGCGAAAAGCGCCGAGCGCAGCAGGATCCGGCGAGTGACCGGTCCGTGGCGGACCCATCGCAGTGCGGCCAGGATCGAGAGCGCGATGCTTTCGCGCTCACCCGACGGCGCGCAACCCGGCCGCTTCCAGGTCCGCAACGCGACGATGATCGCGGCGAAGGACGCCGCATTGAGCGCGAACACCGCAGCGGGGCCGGCCGCCAGGATCACGACTCCGGCGAGGGCAGGTCCGATCGCGCGGGCCACGTTGACCGTGACGCTGCCCAGCGACGCAGCAGCGGGAATCTGTTCGCGCGGAACGAGTTCGGGCTGGATCGCCTGCCACGCCGGGGCGGTCAGCGCCGAGCAACAGCCGATGGCGACGGTGAACCCCAATAGCCACGTCGGGGTCAGAACCCCGATGAACGCCAGTGCGGCGAGCGCAGCAGTCGCGAGCACTGCATAGGTTTGAATGACGATCAGCAGCCTTCGACGGTCGAACAGATCGGCAAACACGCCGCCGAAGAGCCCTAACACCAATGTCGGTGTGAGCGAAGCGGTTTGGACCAATGCGACAACGGTCGCGCTGCTGTGATGCTCAACCAGAAACCACTGCGCGCCGACGGTCTGCATCCACGTGCCGACGTTCGATACCAGCTGCGCGATGAACAAGTTGCGGTATATCGCAATCTTCAGTGGCGCCCACGCCGACGTGTCCTCGGATGCAGACGGAACACCGTTGCTGGCCACGGTCACAGCAGTCATTCCGGCGCTACTCCCTCAAGGTGCTCATCCTCGACCCGTATAAATAGCTCACGGGGTTACAACAAGGACGGTTCACGAATGCTTCCTGCTTCTCGTTCACGTAGGACGTACGCGAGCAGTAGCAGGTTCCCACCGTCACCTGTGCGTCGGGGTGTCGCGAATTCGTTAGTATCCCAAACCTTTTCGTCTCAGTGCTGCCCGGCGGCTGCTTTCAGGGGCCCCGGGGCGTGATGACAAAGAAGTCGACGATGGGCTGCTGCGCCGACGGTGGCGGGGTCGGCGGAGCGGTGGCCGCGCTATCCGACGGTGTGGACGATGAGGATGTCTACTTTGGCTTTGCGTGCAACGGTGTCGGGCACCGAGCCCAACAGCCGGCCGGCGACGGTACTGACGCCCAAATTGCCGACCACGAGCAAGTCGGCGTTGACCTCGTCGGCCAGATGCAGCAGCGCATTCACGGGCGCGCCGACGATCGACCGCTCTTCGATGTCGTGAGCGCCAGCACTCTTCGCTCGCTCGCGGGCGTCCTGAAGGATCGAATAAACGGACGCGCTTCCATGCATTCGGTAACCCGAGTCACCGAGGCTGTCCGCGGCTTTGGGGTCGATCACGCGATCGGGCGACGGTGCTCTGGACCAGCCGCCTTTTTCCGACGTGTCGAGATGTGCGCTCGCGATGATCAGCTTCGCAGAGTCTTGGGCCGCGATCGCGCCCGCGCGCTCCACCGCCAGAAACGACGACTCCGAGCCGTCAGTTCCGACAACGATTGTCCGATAGCTCATTGCGCCTCCACCAGCAGCTCAACGACGACAACAAGACCCTATCGGCCCGGACACTCGCGCGAGGCCCATTGGGCCATCTGGGCGCAGACCCGCGGGGCGGGGCGGGGCCTCACGAAAGTGAAGGGAAACCCTCATTGACCGGCACACACGCTTCGCTCAGTCTTTTTTCAGGGTTTCTTCATGTGCGAGCCACACGTCGACAGCCGTCCGTGGGGAGGCGCGGATCAGTTTTCACTTCACCGCGGTATCCGCGTTGCTTAAGCTGACAGACATGGCAGCAATACGCGGGAGCGGCGCAGGCCTGCTGAGTGCAGCAGCTGTCGTTCTGTTTTCGGCCGGGGTCGAGATGAGGGCAGCGTCAACGGCAATGGCCGATCCGCCGTATGAAAACTGCAGTGAGGCTCGCGCCGACGGACGGTCCAGCATTCCTTACACCGACCCGGCTTATCGGCCGGAACTCGACCTCGACGGCGACGGGTTCGCGTGCGAGCCCGGCAAGCCGCGCCGGTCGACCCAGCGACGGCGGCTTAGCTACCCGCCTCGACCGCGGTAACTCGTGCGGCGGCATCGGGACCGCAGAAACGCTCGAGATTGACCCCACCTGAAGCGATCAATGCGTCGATCCGGTGCTTGAGGTCACCAGATGACAAGTGGGCGTACAAATTCGCACCCGGGCACGAGGTCTGGGCGAAGTCGCGATGGCCGGCCAACGTGTCGGTGTTGATGCGGAAATTCTGCGCGGCCCATGCGAATGCCACAGCGGTGCCGTGAAGTTGAGGCTCAGAGACCGCTTCCTGATCGAAGTCTCCTTCGCAAAGCACCAGAAAGTGGCCCGTCGTGTCGTAATCGGTGGCGGTGTCGCCCGCAATTTCGGTGCTCCGCAATTCGTAAAGGTTGCCATTGCGGTCGACGGCGACGTGATACGCGATGTCGATCCACCCCTTTTGCTCTTGGTGGTATCGCTGATCTTGACGCAGCCGTCCTGGCGCATTTCGGTTGTCGCCGAGCACAACTGCCTCGTGATGCAGGGTCATCCGCGTTATGGTGTGCCGCTTGCCGCCGGGACGCGCGGGTCGTGCGCCCCACGCGTCGCGGCAGATCAACATCGCCGAGGTGGCGCTGGCCAGGCGTGGGCCGGTCATCGGCATCGCAGCGGTGGAACAGGCGCCGGCCGTCGATGCCACCGCGGCGCCGCCCGCTAACCGGAGCAACTGACGGCGATTGAGCGGGCCGTGAGGCAGGTCCATGCGCTCACGTTACAAACTGCGGTCAGCTCCCGGTGACGATGCGCTGTTCTACATAGCGACCGGTGACCACGTTCGCGGACGCCTGTGCCTCCAGACGTCGCGCTTCCCGTTTGATCCGCCGGTCGAGCACGCGGTCGTCGCGCCGGGTCAGGGTCGCGCTGCGCTTCGCCAGAAGGTCGAGCTGTCGCCAGCTGAGCCCATCAAGATCGCCAACCGAGTCGTGGGTGGCGACCACTACCGCGCCATAAAGCAGGGGCACCGTCTTTGCGGTGAATCGCGTTGTGGCCAAAAGCAGTTCGGTAGCGCTGCGGTTCACTTTCCGCCGGCACCGCCGCGTGGTCGGCGTGAACCAGAAGTCGAATTGTCGATCCGAACTGGTCAGGCTTTCCAGCCCGTAGTCGTGAACGAGTGCGACGATATCGGCATTGCTGTAGGCCCGAGTTTCATACGCGGCGCCATCAGGGCTGAAATAGAGGATCGTGTTCAAGGTTTGTCCCTTTCTGGCTCCAGGCTGAACTGGTTCAGCGGTTACAACCGATAATCACAAGCGTGTAATTCCCGTATCACGATACGAATAAACGCGGTTATCGCGCTTCGTCGGGGCTCTACGCGCCGAATAGCGCCCCAAGCTGCGTCAACAGCGTGCTCGCGGTCGACTGCACCAACTCGGGCATGTTCGCCCACTCTGCCGTCGCCACACTTCCCAGCTCGGTGGGGAAGCCGTTGTTGGCGGTCAAAATCGCGGTCGCCAAGTCGTCGCGGGCATTGAGGAAGCCCGCGATGATGCCGGTATTCGGGTCGAGAATCGCGTCGTTGAACAGCGACCCGAGCTGCTGGGGGAGCAGCAACGACAGCGCGGTCTGGCCCACCGCCAATTCGGTGGGCAGGCTGATGTCACTGGCCGCCAGCGGCAGCGTGTTGAAAATCGCCTCCACACTGGCGACCGGATTGGTCAGCAGGTCGTGGTCGACGGTGGCCCAGTCCGGAGACAGCGCAGGGGTGAACCTCAGGTCCAACGGGATGCTGGGCTCGCTGCCGAACACCGCGGCGAAGTTGTCTGTGCCCATCAAGCCCTGGAACCCGTGAAGAAGCAATTCCTGTAGCACCCAATCGGGTTGGGCGTGTTCGCGGGACAGGTCCAAGGCGTAGTCGTAGGACAGCACCCGCTGCGACATGTCGGCCGCGTACTCCGCCGGGCTGACGGTGGGTGTGTCGGCGGGCAGGTAGTTGGCCACGTCGGCTACCGGAACCACTTCTGTCGTCACCGGGAGACCGGTCGGGTCGACACCGTCGGGGAGGTTCTCGAAGCGGGCGAAGATCTCGCCGCTGCTAACCCCGCTGCTGTCAAGCCAATTCGCGACGCCGGGGTTGGTCGCGCTGACCACGTAGTAGGTGTATCCGTCCGGATCGGCGAACGCCGTGGTGTTGTTCAGCGTGGTCTGCGCCAACGTGAAGGGCAGGGCCGCGCCGAAGACGTTCATCAGCTCGATTCCGCTGTAGCCCGACGGCACATCGGGCACCTGCACGATCAGGGCCTGGTCTGGACTCAGGTCGAAATTGCCGCCCGAGACGTCCGCGCTCGGCAGACCGGTTGCGAACACACTGGTTTCAGGTGCGAGCATGCTCATCGTGTTGGGCGGCAGATCGATGCCGGCAACCTGGGCCAGACCCATGTTTTCCTGGTTGAAGGGTCCGACGATGTTGCTGAACGCGGTGAACAGGGTTGTGAGCAGGGAATCGACCGAGGTGATTGGCGGGGTGGAAGTTCCTGTCAGCGTGCCTATTTCGGCCGCAGAGCTGTCCGCTCCGGGGAAGAGCCCGGTGGACGGTATGGAGAAAAACGCCGGACAGTCGGACACGCAATGGATGCTGATGCTGCCGGGGCCCTGGGCCCAGTCGCCGAGCACATCTCGAATCAGCAGGGAGGCATCGCCATTGGTGGTGGCATCGGTGTCGTTGATGAAATTGACGGCGCCAGTTGGCTCGGTGGGACCGATGTCGATAGTGAACGAGCCATCGGGATTGACGACCAGGCCGTGGTCGAGTTCCAGGCTCTCCTTGCTCACGGCCGTCGACCCGGTGATGGCTTCGGTCGCAATGGCGAGCGCTTCGGTGCCCTTGCCGACGGTGCCGGTGAGCTCGTAGGTCGCACCGGGGGCGAGTCCGGCGGTCGCGTGGTAGTAGATATCGGGGGTGAAGAACTGGAAGTACTGACGGGAATCGGCGGCATCGGTCGCCACTGCTTCGGGCGACTGGAAGAAGACGCCGTTGAACAGCTCGGTGACCCTGGATAGGCCGGCCGAGAGCAGCTCATAGTTGGTGTTCTGCAGACCGGTCATCAGCATGGCATCGCTGTCCACTGTCGCGAACGGCAGGCTGGCGTCGTAAGCCGCTGCCTGCTGCATGGCTTCGAGAAGCTGATCGAGCGCGGGCTGGTACGCCGGATCGGCGTTGGCGTGTGGCGCGGTGATCGCCATCGCCATGGCGCCCGCGGTCGCAGCAAGCCCGATGGATCGCATCCGCCGCGGCAGAGCTGAGGACCACGTCACGTTGCGCATCGCGGATGCCATGCCGCTCCCTTCGTTGGGATGCCCGAATTATTGGTCAAGCCGACCACGAATACGTGCGAATTGGTCGCTCAAAAAGGTGAAGGGCGCACCCCCTTTGTTCGGGCTATGCTTCAGCGCGCAGGACCAGTGAACAGGAGGGATCGTCGTGGCCGAGGTGTTGAAGGTCGATCCTGTCGCGCTGAACAACGGCAGCAACGACATGCTGGAATCGGTCGGTGAGGCCGCATTGAGTTTCGCGAACCACGAAGACGGGCTGGCCGAAGCCGCGCCCGGCTGGGTGGGTTCTTCGCAAGAAGCGCTTGGTCAGCTGGCGGCGCGCTGGGAGGCTCGGCATGGCCACCACAAATTGCAGGTGGGCAATTTGGGATCGCACGTCGCCGAAGCGATGCTCCGCTTCGTCACCAACGAGGAAGAGGCGGCCCGATCGCTGCGGTCGTTGTCTGAGTAAGGGGTAGCTCGTGGTGGCGTTGACCCCGGCCGACGTCAAGCGCTGGGATCCTGATGCCATTCATGGGGTGTTTCAGATCGCCAGCAATCGGGCGGTGACGTTGCAGAGGTTGGGCGACAACCTGGGGCAGGTGCATGACACGCTGAGCGATTGGCGCGGGGATGCCGGGGATGCGTTTCGTGCTGATCTGGGCAAGACGCGTCGCGACATTGAGGCCGACGGGCAGGAGTCCAAGCAGGTGGCCGCGGCGGTGTCGGTTGCCGAAGCAGACGTGCGTGCGGTGAAGTCTGAGCTGGAGGGGATCGAGCAGGCCGCCGAGGGCTTTGGCTTTTCGATCACGCCGGACTGGCGCATCGAAGCCGGGATAGGTGCGATCGGGTTTGACCAGCTGACGTTGGCTGCCGAAGAACAGCTGCTGCAAGGACAACTCGACACTTGCAAGCTGCATGCCCATAACGCCGATGAGGAACTGGCCAACGCGGTGCGCGGTGC
>NZ_LZLV01000144.1 GCF_001673405.1 Mycobacterium sp. 1245111.1
TTCAAGCTGCTGGACCCGAAGCGAAGGTTGCAGACCCAGGGCTGGCGCCGCATCGGTACCGCGATCGTCCGTTGGCCCGCGCCGGTTCTCGCGGTGACGATCGCGATCGCGCTGGTTGGTCTGCTGACCCTGCCGGGTTACCAGACCAGCTACAACGACCGGTTGTACATCCCGCACAACATCGCCGCGAACAAGGGATACGACGCCGCGGAGCGCCACTTCTCGCAGGCCCGGCTGATGCCGGAAGTCATGATGGTCGAGGCCGACCACGATTTGCGCGATCCCGCTGACTTCCTGGTACTCGACAAACTGGCCAAGGGCATCTTCCGCGTCCCCGGAGTCTCACGCGTGCAATCGATTACGCGCCCGGAGGGCACGGCGATGGAGCACACCTCGATCCCGTTCCAGCTCAGCATGCAGAACGCCGGGCAGGTGCAGACGATGAAGTTCCAGAAGGCCCGCATGGACGACATGCTCAAGCAGGCCGACGAACTCGAAGACACCATGAACCGGATGAGGCACATGTACGGCCTCATGCAGCAGCTCACCGGCATCACGCACAAGATGATCGGTGAGACACGCGAAATGCAGGCCGTCACCGAAGAATTGCGCGACGACGTCGCCAACTTCGAGGACACCTGGCGGCCGATCCGCAGCTACTTCTACTGGGAGAAGCACTGCTTCGACATCCCGATCTGTTTTTCGTTCCGGTCCATCTT
>NZ_LZLV01000145.1 GCF_001673405.1 Mycobacterium sp. 1245111.1
CTCGGACGCTGTGGTCGCAGGCCGATGCGATCTCGAAATGGTCTGGCAGATACGCGATTTCCTATAACGCCGACGGCTCTCATCAGGAGTGGGTGGATGCGGTGGCCAACAGCATCAAGAACACGCTGGGCATCGACGCCGTCGGCGCGCCGCAGCCCACGTTCGCCGGCTTTCGGACTCAGATCACCAGCCGCACGATCAACACGGCGTTCCGGGCCGGCTGGCAGGGCGACTTCCCGTCGATGCTTGAATTCCTGGAGCCGTTGTTCGTCACCGATGCGGGCGCCAATGACGTCGGCTACTCCAATCCGCGGTTCGACGCCGGGATCGCCGCCGCCGAGGCCGCCGCGGACTTGCCGCAGTCGTACTCGCTTGCCAACGCTGCGCAGCGAATCCTGTTGCAGGACATGGCCGTCGTTCCGCTGTGGTACACGGTCGCGGTAGCAGGACGGTCATCCGCGGTCAGTCACGTCACGCTGACCTGGAACGGGCTGCCCGACTATGAACACATCGTGAAGGCCTGACGTGGGTTGGTATCTGGTGCGACGTGTCGCGGCGATGGTCCCGGTCTTCTTGGGTGCCACCCTGCTGATCTACGGCATGGTGTTTCTGCTGCCCGGCGATCCGATTGCGGCATTGGGCGGCGATCGCCCGCTGAGCCCCGCGGTCGCGGCGGCCCTGCGTGCGCAATACCACCTCGACGACCCGTTCTGGCTGCAGTACCTCCACTACCTCGGTGGGGTCCTGCACGGCGACCTCGGCCACGCGTACTCCGGTCTTCCGGTCAGCACCGTTCTGGCGCAGGCATTTCCGGTGACCTTCACATTGGCGTTGGTTGCGCTGACCGTGGAGACGGTGTTCGGGGTCGGGTTCGGCGTGATCGCCGGGCTGCGCAAAGGTGGGTTCTTCGACGCCGGGGTGCTGATCGTCAGCCTGGTCGTGATCGCCGTGCCGATTTTCGTGTTGGGGTTCCTCGCGCAGTTCGTCTTCGGGGTCCGCCTGGGTGTCGCCGCGGTGACGGTGGGCGACCAGCCGACATTCGCCCGGCTGCTGTTGCCCGGCGTCGTCCTCGGCGCGGTGTCGTTCGCGTACGTCGTGCGGCTGACCCGGTCCGCGGTGGCCGACAATGCGCACGCCGACTTTGTCCGCACCGCCACCGCGAAGGGGTTGTCGCGGCCACGCGTGGTCGCCGTGCATATCCTGCGCAATTCGCTGATCCCGGTGGTGACGTTCCTCGGTGCCGATCTCGGCGCGCTGATGGGCGGTGCCATCGTCACCGAAGGCATCTTCAACATCCACGGTGTCGGCGGCGTGCTGTATCAGGCGGTGACTCGTCAGGAAGCGCCGACCGTGGTGTCGATCGTCACGGTGCTGGTCGTCGTGTATCTCGTCACCAACCTCGCGGTCGATCTTCTCTACGCGGCGCTCGACCCCAGGATCCGTTATGGCTGATTCGCCCGATGGCAAGGGTCTGTGGTGTGACATGTGGCGCACGCTATGGCGGCGCCCGCAATTCGTCATCAGCGCGGCTCTGATCGCGCTCGTCCTGCTGGTCGCCGTGTGCCCGTCGTTGTTCACCGCAGCCGACCCCGGCTACGCCAACCCCGACCAGAGCCTGCTCGCGCCCTCGGTGGCGCACTGGTTCGGCACCGACCTGCAGGGACACGACATTTACGCCCGGACCATCTACGGCGCCCGCGCCTCGATCACCGTCGGGCTCGGTGCCACCCTGCTGGTGTTCGTGGCCGGGGGCGCGCTGGGTGCCCTGGCCGGCTTCTACGGCGGCTGGCTCGACGCGATCGTGTCCCGCGTTGCCGACGTGTTCTTCGGAATTCCGTTGCTGCTGGCCGCCATTGTGCTGATGCAGGTCATGCACCACCGCACGGTATGGACGGTGATCGCGATCCTCGCCCTGTTCGGCTGGCCGCAGATCGCCCGCATCACCCGCGGCGCTGTGCTCGCGGTTCGCGGCAGCGACTATGTGCTGGCGGCGAAGGCGTTGGGGATGAACAGGTTTGGGATCCTGCTGCGGCACGTGCTGCCCAATGCAATCGGTCCCGTGATCGCAGTCTCGACGATCGCGCTCGGCTTGTTCATCGTCACCGAGGCCACGCTGTCATACCTCGGTGTCGGGTTGCCGCCGTCGGTGGTGTCATGGGGCGGCGACATCAGCGTCGACCAGATTCGGCTGCGCGCCGGATCGCCGATCCTGTTCTATCCCGCTGGCGCGCTGGCGATCACGGTGTTGGCATTCATGATCATGGGCGACGTGCTGCGTGACGCCCTGGATCCTTCGTCGCGGGCGTGGCGACTGTGACTGCGCCGGCGACGATGCGGAGCGTAGCGACGAGGAGAAGCGGCGCCCATGAACACCGCTGACCCGCTGCTGAGCGTCACCGGCCTGGAGGTCCGCTTCGGTGACGCCCTCGCGGTGCGCGGCGTCGAGCTCGCGGTACAGGCCGGTCAGACCGTGGCGATCGTCGGCGAGTCGGGTTCGGGCAAGTCGACGACGGCCGCGGCGATCCTGGGGCTTCTCCCACCCGGCGGCCGAATCACCGCGGGCCGCATCGAGTTCGACGGGGTCGACCTCACCTCCGCCGGTCGACGGCAACTCCGCGCGATCCGGGGCAGCGGGATCGGCTATGTGCCGCAGGATCCGATGACCAACCTGAACCCGGTCTGGCGGATCGGCTTCCAAGTACGAGAGGCGTTGCGCGCCAACAATATCAAGCGTAGTGCCGACGAATTGCTGGCCGACGCCGGCATGCCGGATCCGGCGCACCGCGCCCGGCAGTACCCGCACCAGCTGTCCGGCGGAATGTGCCAGCGGGCCCTGATCGCGATCGGGCTGGCCGGCCGGCCGCGGCTGCTGATCGCCGACGAGCCGACCTCGGCGCTGGACGTCACCGTGCAGCGTCGAGTGCTCGACCACCTGCAGCAACTCGCCGGCGATCTCGGCACAGCGGTGCTGCTGATCACCCATGACCTGGCCTTGGCCGCCGAGCGAGCCGAGCGGCTGATCGTCATGCACCAGGGCCAGGTCGTGGAAGCCGATGCGGCCCAAGCGATTCTACGCGATCCACAGCACCCCTACACGCAGCGACTGGTGGCTGCCGTACCGTCTTTGCGCCCCGCGCCAGCCAAAAAGCCGGTTCTGCAATCTCCCGACGTGATCGTCGCATCCGGGCTGAGCAAGATCTACCGGTCGTCGCACGGGGTTCCGTGGCGTACGACCGAGGTGCGTGCCGTCGACGACGTGTCGTTTCGGCTCAGGCGAGGCACCACACTGGCGCTGGCGGGCGAATCCGGATCCGGCAAGTCCACCCTGTCCCGGATGGTGTTGGGTCTGCTGCAACCAAGCTCCGGCACAGTGGTTTTCGACGGGCTCGATATCTCGTCGTTGAACCGGCGACAGACGTTCGCGTTTCGCCGCAGAGTGCAGCCGGTATTCCAAAATCCTTACGGCAGTTTGGATCCGATGTACTCGGTGGCCCGCATCATCGAGGAGCCGCTGCGGATCCACCGGATCGGGGACCGTCACCAACGACGGCAGACCGTTCGTGAGGTGGCCGAGCGGGTCGCGCTGCCCGCGTCGCTACTGAACCGGCGCCCGCGCGAGCTGTCTGGAGGACAGCGTCAGCGTGTCGCGATCGCGCGGGCCTTGGCGCTCAAGCCGGAGGTGGTGGTCTGCGACGAAGCGGTCTCCGCGCTCGACGTGGTGGTGCAGGCTCAGATCCTCGAACTGCTCGCCGAGTTGCAGGCCGAGCTGGGCCTGACGTACCTGTTCATCAGCCACGACCTGGCGGTGATCCGGCAGATCGCCGACGAGGTGATGGTGATGCGGGCCGGTCGGGTGGTCGAGCACGCGGCCACCGAGGACGTCTTCACCCGCCCGCAGCACGAGTACACCCGCCAGCTGCTGGCCGCGATTCCCCGCGCCGGCGCTGGCCTATCCTGAGCGGCGCAATGACTTGCGCCGGTGACGATAAGCGGAGCAGTCCGATGAAGAGAGGGCAGGAGGAGCGGCGCCGATGAGCACTGATCCGCTCGCCCCGCTGATGGAGCTGCCCGGTGTCGCCGCCGCCAGCGACCAGGCCCGCGAAGCTCTCGGCCGCGCGCACCGGCACCGCGCCAACCTGCGGCGATGGCCCGTCACCGCCGCCGAAGCGGCGCTGCGATCGGCGCGGGCGTCGGCGGTGCTGGACGGCGGCGGCCACAAACTCGACGACATCGACGTCACGGTCGTCAGCGACCCCGTGTTCGCCGGAGCCCTGCGCGTCGCGCAGGCCCTGGAGGGTGGCGAGACCAACCTGGTCGGGGTGTGGCAGCGCGCCCCGCTTCAGGCCCTGGCCCGGTTGCACATGCTGGCCGCCGCCGATCGCGTCGACGAGAGCCGGCTGGGCCGGCCGCGCGCCGACGCCGATGTCGGGCCCCGCCTGGAACTGCTCGCGCAGATCGTGTCCGGCGGCACCCGCGCGCCGGCACCGGTGATCGCCGCCGTCGCTCATGGTGAATTGCTGACCCTCGCGCCGTTCGGTACCGCGGACGGAGTGGTCGCGCGTGCGGTGTCCCGACTGGTGACGATCGCCACCGGACTCGATCCGCACGGGTTGGGTGTGCCGGAGGTGGGATGGATGCGTCGCGCCGCCGATTACCGCGAGGCCGCGGCCGGGTTCGCGTCCGGAAAGCCCGAAGGCATGACCAAGTGGTTGGTGCTGTCCTGCCGGGCGATGCGCACCGGCGCGCAGGAGGCGTTGACGATTGCTGAAACCCTCACCGAGCAGGGCGGGAGCGGGCACCAGAATTGATAAAGCGGGCGGCGTACCGAAGGCTTTCGGCTCGCCGCCCGCTAGCACGGATCTCGGTTACCATGCGTGCACCTGTGGGCTGCGTGGGATGGCCTCGGCGTTCTCGCGACGCTTCCGGTTACCGCCCCACCCAAAGGGCCGTGATCCCATCCACTCTTCGCAATTACGCAGGCCCGCAACACTTCTGCCATTATCGCGGCTATGACTCCGCGTGGGTGCCGAGAACCGTGCTCGGTTGCCCTGTCCGGGAGATCGACCCTTCTCTTCTGGATCGACCTTGGCCGTACGGGCTTCCGTGAGTCCTTTGTACTCCGTGACCCCGGTCACATCAAGAGTCAATTATCATGAAACCGTCAAAACGATGCGCAGCCGTGACGCTAAAAGTTTGCTGTGTGTAGCTACAGCGACAACCGCCGCAACACCGAGTAGGTCAGCGCGCCGGCCGCCAGGGCGCTGATCCCCACCGCCGCAGTGGTCGCGACCGCTGCTCCCGACGGCGCGGGGATGCGGTCGCGCAACGACACCGGCCGGGAAAACTCCAGCACCGGCCAGTCGCGAGAACTCGCCTCGCGACGTAGCGCGCGATCGGGATTGACGACGCTCGGATGCCCGACGATCTCGAGCATCGGCATGTCGGTGATCGAGTCGGAGTAGGCGTAGCAGTGCTCGAGCGGATAGCCCTCGCGCGCGGCCAACTCGCGAATCGCCTGCACCTTGCCTTCGCCGAAGCAGTAGAACCCGATGTCGCCGGTGTACTTGCCGTCTTCGACCACCATCCGGGTCGCCATCGCGTGGGTGGCTCCCAGGGCGCGCGCGATCGGTGCGACGAGTTCCTCGCCGGATGCCGACACCACCACCACGTCGCGGCCACACAGTTTGTGGCTGGCGATCAGGTCGGCGGCCTCGGCGAACACCAGTGGCGTGACGATGTCGTGCAGCGTCTCGTTGACGATGGACTTGACCTGCTCGACGTCCCATCCGGTGCACATGTTGGTGAGGTGGATCCGCATCCGGTCCATCTGGTCGTGATCGGCACCGGAAAGCAGAAACAAAAACTGCGCATAACTCGACTTGAGCACGGCCCGGCGGTTGATCAGCCCTTGCGCGAAGAAGGGTTTGCTGAACGCCAGCGTGCTCGATTTGGCGATGATCGTCTTGTCGAGATCGAAAAATGCCGCGGTGCGGGGACTGGGACCGGGGGGCGTCGACGATGTTTGCTGGTCAGCGGCCGAGTCGGAAACGGTCACCGCCCCAGCATAGGGGCGAAAGTCGGCAAATTGCGATGCCGCCGGTAAAACCGCCGGTCAAAAGTGGTCTAGTAACACGTGAGACCAGCGAGACGTTTGGTTCAGCTACTTAAAGGTCATACGCTTCTTTCAAACGCAACCCTTGCGCTGCGTGACACTCTCGTGTGTATAGTAAGTGTCACTCGGCTTTGCCGAGGGTGTATCAGCCCGACCCCCCGGGGCTGATACACGACGACCCTCGCCTCCTCCCCCCCTGGCGGGGGTCGTCCCTTTTGTCGGGTAAATCCTTAGCCGGACCGTCTCCGCATCGCCTCGACGTTGTCCACAAATTCTGTTGTCGCGACTGGCCGCGTCGACGTGTCGGCGGCACGGTGGACCGATGCCAACCACCGATGCCCGCGGGATCCTTGCGGTGCTCGACGATTCCGTCCTGCGCGACGAACTCGACCGGGTGGCAGCGGCCGTCGGCCTACGGGTGGTCCACGCCGCCGGCTCGTTGCCGGTGAGTAGGAAGGCGTGGTCGGCGGCATCGGCGGTGGTGCTCGACGAAGCGGCGGCCGTTGGCTGCGCCCGCAGCGGGCTACCGCGGCGTGCGCACATCGTCGTCGCGACCGGCGACGACCCGCCGCCGCCAACCTGGGCAGCGGCCATCGAGGTGGGTGCCCGGCGCGTGTTGAGATTGCCCGCACAAGAGCATGATCTGATTCGCGAACTCGTCGACGCCGCAGAGTCGGTCCGCGACGATGGCACCCGAGGCGCCGTGGTCGCGGTGATCGGCGGGTGCGGTGGCGCCGGCGCGTCGCTGTTCGCCGCTGCGCTGGCGCGAACGGCGTCCGATCCGATGCTGGTTGACCTCGACCCCTGGGCCGGCGGCATCGATCTACTGATCGGAGCGGAGACCGCTCCGGGCGTGCGCTGGCCGGACCTCGCACTGCAGGGCGGACGGCTCACCTGGCCCGCCGTGCGCGACGCGCTACCCCGGCACCGCGGGCTGAGCTTCTTGTCGGGCACCCGGTGCGCCTACGAATTAGACGGCGGCGCAGTGCAATCCGTGCTCGACGCCGGTCGGCGCGGCGGGGTCACAGTCGTGTGTGACCTTGCGCGTCGGATGACGGACGCCATCGAAACCGCCTTGGACATCGCCGATCTCGTGGTGGTAGTCAGCCCATGCGATGTGCGGGCCTGCGCGGCGACCGCGACCATCGCGCCGGTGCTCGCCGCGATCAATCCCAACCTGGGCCTGGTGGTGCGGGGACCATCACCGGGTGGGCTGAGCGCGGGGGAAGTGGCGACGATCGCGGGCGTGCCGCTGTTGGCGGCGATGCGGCCGCACCCGGGATTGGCCGGACAACTCGAACACACCGGCCTGCGGATAGGCCGACGTTCGGCGCTGGCCGCGGCTGCTCGCAAGGTCCTCGCCGTGCTACCGACGCATCGGCCCGAGGTGCACGCCGCGTGAGCGACTCTCTGATCGACCGGGTGCGCGAACGGCTTGCGGCCGAGCCGGCTCCGCTGCGACCGAACGTGGTCGCCGACGCGATCCGAGCCGAATCCGGCGGAGTTCTCGGCGACACCGAGTTGCTGAGTAATCTGCGGACACTGCAGACCGAGCTAACCGGCGCGGGAATTTTGGAACCGCTGCTGTGCGCGGACAATACGACCGACGTACTGGTCACCGCGCCCGACGCGGTGTGGATCGACGATGGAAAGGGATTGCGACGCACCGGTATTCGCTTCGCAGACGAGGCCGCGGTGCGGCGGTTGGCGCAGCGGCTGGCCTTGGCGACGGGCCGGCGTCTCGACGATGCGCAACCATGGGTCGACGGTCAGCTCACTGGACTGGGTAGGTTCGCGGTCCGGCTGCACGCCGTGCTACCGCCGGTCGCTGCCGGTGGCACCTGCCTGTCGTTGCGGGTGCTGCGACCGGTCACCCAAGATCTCGCCGCGTTGATTGCGGCAGGGGCCATCGCGGCGGCGGCGGCGGAGTTGATCGACGACGTCATCACCGCGCGGCTGGCGTTCCTGGTGTCCGGCGGGACCGGCGCGGGCAAGACGACGCTGTTGTCGGCGATGCTGAACGCGGTGGCCGCCGACGAGCGGATCGTGTGTGTCGAGGACGCGGCCGAGTTGGCACCGCCACATCCGCACCTGGTGCGCCTGGTAGCGCGCGGCGCCAACGTGGAGGGTATCGGCGAGGTGACCGTGCGCCAACTGGTCCGCCAGGCGTTGCGGATGCGGCCCGACCGCATCGTGGTCGGCGAGGTTCGCGGCGCCGAGGTGGTCGATCTGCTGGCCGCGCTCAACACCGGTCACGACGGCGGCGCCGGCACGGTGCACGCCAACAGCCCCGGGGAAGTCCCGGCTCGTCTCGAGGCGCTAGGCGCTCTCGGCGGACTGGATTGTGCTGCGCTGCATAGTCAATTGGCCGCAGCGGTCCAGGTGCTGCTTCATGTCGCCCGCGATCGTGACGGCCGGCGGCGGCTGGCCGAAATTGCCGTGTTGCGTCGCACGGACGAGCGGGTGCGCGCGGTCACCGTGTGGCACGCGGACCGCGGATACAGCGCCGAGATCGACGACTTTCGGCGACTGGTACGAAGCCGGATGTCGTCATGATCGTGCTCGCTGCCGGCGCGTTATCCGTTGCGGCGTTGATGCTCCCGTCGTCACCGCGGTCGCGGCTGATTCGTACCGATCGCAAGATGTTGCCACCGCAAGTTCTGCCACTCACGTTGGCCTGTTCGCTGGCCGTTAGCATCGTATTACTGCCGCTGACAACCATTTTGGCGATCGTCGTAGTGGTCGCGACAATGTCCCTGCGCTACCGGCGTCGACGTCGCAGCGACCGGGCGATACATGAGAGCCGGTCGATGGAGTCCGCGATCGAGGTGCTGGTGGGCGAACTGCGGATCGGAGCCCATCCCGCGGCGGCGTTCGCCGTCGCAGCGGAAGAGGCAGCCGGGCCCGTCGGGATGTCGTGCCGCGCGGTGGCCGCGCGGGTCCGGTTGGGCGCCGACGTCGCCGCGGGCCTGCGTGGCGTCGCGGAGACTTCGGCGCTGGCCTCCCAGTGGGAGCGGCTGGCGGTGTGCTGGCAATTGGCCACCGACCACGGGCTGGCCATGTCGGCGCTGATGCACGCGGCACAACGCGATATCGCTGAGCGGCAGCGGTTCTCGGGCCACGTGCGATCGGCGATGGCGGGCGCCCGCGCGACTGCGACCATCCTTGCCGCGCTGCCGGTGTTGTCGGTGGTGATGGGGCAACTGATCGGCGCGCACCCGCTGCCGTTCCTGCTCGGTGGAGGGCTGGGTGGCTGGTTGCTGGTCATCGGGCTGACGCTGATCTGCGGCGGGCTGCTGTGGGCAGACCGCATCACCGATCGAGCTGTCGCGTGATAGCGACCGCGGCAATGCTTTTGGCCGCTGCATTACTAGGTAGTGCCGGCCCTTCGGCTGTTCGGGCCCGAGCCGCGCTGCTGGCCCGTCAACCGCAAGCGGCCCGACCGGTGACGCGCGGGCCGGATCCGCTGGCGGTCGCCTCGAGCCTCGATGTGCTTTCGGTGTGCCTGGCCGCCGGGATGGCGGTGTCGACTGCCGCCGCGGCGACCGCCCCGTCGGCGCCACCGGAGTTGGGGCTGGTGCTACGTCGCGCAGCCGACCTGCTGGCGCTGGGCGCCGATCCGGCCGTCGCGTGGTCCGCGCCGCCGGGCTCCGCCGACGCGCAGATCGACGCGGTGCTGCGGCTGGCCCGGCGGTCGTCGGCGTCCGGAGCGGCACTCGCCGATGCGGTCTCCGGGCTCGCCGCACAGTGCCGCCAGGACGCGGTACACGCGGCCGCCGCCACCGCCGAACGTGCCGGCGTGCTGATCGCCGGTCCGCTCGGCCTGTGCTTCCTGCCGGCCTTCGTCTGCCTGGGCATCGTCCCCGTCATCGCGGGTCTGGCCGGTGACTTCCTGCAATCGGGATTGCTGTGATACCGGAAAAAGAAGAGGAGCAACATGTTTCACACATTGAGGGCGCGCCTGGCGGTGTTGGCGGCCGACGAGTCTGGAATGTCGACGGTCGAATACGCCATCGGCACGATCGCCGCGGCGGCCTTTGCGGCGGTGCTGTACGCGGTGGTGACCGGCGACTCGATTGTCTCGGCGTTGACGAACATCATCGCTCGTGCGCTGAACACCAAGACCTAGCCGACGACACCGGTGCGACCACCGTGGAAGCGGCATTCGGCGTCGCGACCCTGGTCGCGGTGCTCATGCTGTGCCTGGCCGGTATCACCGCGGTCTCGGCGCAAGTCCGCTGCATCGACGCCGCGCGTGAGGCCGCCCGGTTGGCGGCGCGTGGTGACGAGCGGTCGGCGGTCGCCGCCGCTCGTGGAGTCGCGCCGAGAGGCGCGGCCGTGCGGATTCGCCGCGACGGTGACTTCGTCGTCGCGACCGTGGCGGTCCGGTCGAATCTGCTTCACGCACTTCATATCTCGGCAACGGGCGTGGCCGCGGTCGAACCGCAGTGACGACCGGGGGTCGGTCACCGTTGTCGCCGCCGCCATGGTGGTCGTGTTGCTGACGGTCACCGGTGGCAGCGGGTATGTGGGCGCCGCGGTGGTGGCGCGGCACCGGGCTCAGGCCGCGGCCGATTTGGCCGCGCTCGCGGGCGCGGCGCTGGTGCCCACCGGAGCCGAGTCGGCCTGCGCCCAAGCCACCGCCGTGGCCCGCGCGATGCGGGTCGGCGTCGCCGCCTGCACGCTCGAGGACCTGGATGTCGTGGTCACGATCGAAACGGCGGTGGGGCGATGGGGCAACGCGCGGGCCGCGGCGCGCGCCGGCCCGGCCTAGCCGGGCAGGCCCGCGGCGGCGAGCTCCGCTGGAGTCGGTAGGCGCAGCGAAACCAGTCCGGCAAAGGTGTCGGTGTCGAGTTCTACCCGGTTGACGGTCACGTGCACCGGCACCCAACCGCCGTCACGGGCCGGCATCCGCAGCACGGCGCAGGCGGCCCCGGCTTCGAACTCGGTGCGCATCGCAGTGCGCTTCGCTTCGTCGTCGGGATGTATCCGCGGGCTGTCGGTCGAGATGCGACGCCAGTCGTAGAACGGGCACGGGGCGTCAAGCCACTTCAGCAGCGTCCAACTCTGCAGATCGAACAGCGCGCGGTGCACCCCAGGCTGGGCCAGCCCGTGCAGGATCTGCTGGGCCAGCCGATCGGACGACGCCGGCGCCGCGGCAGGTTCGGCCCGCCAATTCATGCCCCGCGCGACCATGTGTTCGCGGCCGTCGGCGCCTTCCTCGAGCCCGCTGCGGGTGACAAAGCTCACCCGGATGGGGTTGCCCTGCCAATCACGGCCGTCCCAGGTGTCGCACATGGTGCGATCGGGCTCGAACCTGACCGCCGCTGCCAGCGCCCGGCCTTCGTTGGGCTTCAGGTCACCCGACGGCCAGCACTCCGCGAACGCCCGCTCTTCGGGATCTTCGAGCTCGACGTTGCGGCCCATGTTCGTCAGCGACTCCGCGGTGTCGGTAGCCACCCCGAGGGTCATGTCCCATTTCAGCGGGCCCGGGATGGGCCGCTCGGGCGGCTCGTCGGTGGACGGTCCGCTCCAGACGTGCACGCCGTGAATGCGTCCGTCGGTCATCACGATCGGCTCGGTGCGGATGACCCGAGCCTTCTTGGACGTGATGCTGACCAGACCTTTGCTCGTTTGCATCGACTCGGCGATCGCGGACTGAATGGCCGCGCGCCCGGGGGTGCGCTTCAAAAACGCTGTTATCGGAATGAGGTTCTGCAGTTGACGACCCACCGCGACAACGGCTGGTTCTCGGCCCAGCGTCTCCACCAGCAGCCAGTCGTCGGTCATAGGTCAGCAGTTTAGCTGCGCGACAGTGGATAACCCGTTGCGTCACTGTCGAATCCATCGGGGCTTTTCTTGGGGCCACCTGTGGGTCTTATTGACATCCGAGTCATGAACTTGCACAGGTTGCTGGCCGAAGGTATTTTTCTGCTGCGCCCACCACGGGCGCACGTTTCTTCAGCAGTGAGGAAACCGTTTTCATAGCTGACGCTGCGAAGACGCCGTCATATGGAAGTCGACCGTTCGAGGGGTCGGTCGTCATCCGTATGCCCGAGCTCCCTTTGCCAGCGCGCTGAGAACCAGTCGCAGCACCCGGACCGCGCCAGCCTTGTCCAGCGGTTCGTTTCCGTTGCCGCACTTCGGCGATTGCACGCACGACGGGCATCCCGTCGGGCACTCGCACGCCTCGATTGCCGCGAGCGTCGCGCCCAGCCACGTATTCGCCTGTCGGAAGCCCTGTTCGGCGAACCCGGCGCCGCCCGGAAAGCCGTCATACACGAAGACACTTGGCAGACCGTCGGTTTCGGGGCCGACGGCGGTCGACAATCCGCCGATGTCACCGCGATCGCAGCTGGCCACCAGCGGCAGCAGGCCGATCGCGGCATGCTCGGCGGCGTGCAGCGAGCCCGGGATCTGCAGCGAATCAATCCCGTTGTCGGCCAATTCTTCTGGCGTAATGGTGTACATCGCCGCGACGGTTTCCAGGGTGTGCGCCGGCATCGCCAGCTCGACGAAGTCGATCACCTCGCCGTTGAGCCGACGCCGCAGATAGCCCACCATCTGGTGGGTCACGCTGACCGGCACCAGGCCCAGGGTGACCGGTCCGAAAGCCAGTCGTTCGCCCGGGCCGGTCACGGCGATGTCGGTGAGTTCCCTTGCGAACGTGGCATATCCGGGGTCCTCGGCGTGGACGAAGGCCATGCCCTCGTCGAAGTCCAGCGAGTCGACCACATAACTCTCGCCCTGGTGCAGATACACCGCACCCGGATGCACCGAGGCGGCGGCCCGGCCGGTGTCGGCGGTACCCAGCAGCCGACCGGTGTCGCTCTCCACGATCACCACCTGACCGCCCGACGATCCGCGAATGTCCACTGCCGGATGGGGATCGACGCCAGGCGCCGGGTAGTACTTGCCGGCGCGGTGGCGTAGCAGTCCGTCGTCGACCAGTCCGCGGGCCACCTTCTCGGCGGCAAGCGACCGCGCCTCGGCATCGTCGATAGGCAATTCCGTTGCGGCACAAAGTAGCTGAGGGCCGAGGATGTAGGGGTTGGACGGGTCGATCACCACCCGCTCGATCGGCTTGTCCAGCAGCGCGGCCGGGTTGTGCACCAGATAGGTGTCCAGTGGATCGTCGCGGGCCACCAGCAGCACCAGCGCGCCTTGCCCGCGCCGGCCGGATCGGCCGGCCTGCTGCCAGAACGATGTGACGGTTCCGGGAAAGCCGGCCAGCACCACGGCATCCAGTCCCGCGATGTCGATGCCGAGTTCCAGTGCGTTGGTGGTGGCCAGACCGCGCAACCGCCCGTCGAGCAGCGCCTGTTCCAAGGCGTTGCGGTCCTCGGGCAGATAGCCCGCGCGATATGAGGCCACCGTCTCGGTCAGTTGCGGGGCGATGTCTTCCAGTCGCGCGCGGGTTGCCAGCGCGGTCAGTTCGGCACCGCGGCGCGATCGGACGAATGTCAGCGTACGTGCGCCTTCGGCGATCAGGTCGGCCATCACCCGCGCCGCCTCGCTGCCCGCGGACCGCCTTACCGGAGCGCCGTTTTCGCCCGTGAGGTCGGTGCGCAACGCCGGCTCCCACAACGCCACGGTCCGGGCGCCCTGCGGTGAGGCGTCCTCGGTGACTTCGCACACCGGTTGGCCGATGAGTTCGGTAGCGGTTGCACCCGGGGCGGATGTCGTTGCGCTGGCGAAGATCACCGTGGGCTGCACGACTGGGTCGGGGGAGTAACGCGCACACAATCGCAGTAAGCGGCGCAGCACCATGGCCACGTTTGATCCGAAAACGCCTCGGTAGTAATGACATTCGTCGACGACGACAAACCGGAGGTTCCGCAGAAACATCGCCCATCGGGCGTGGTTACGCAGCAGCGCCAGATGGACCATGTCCGGATTGGAGAACACCCAGCGGGAGCGCTCGCGCGCGAATCGGCGTATCTCGCCGGCGCTGTCGCCGTCATACGCTGTCGGTGCGACGTCGCCAAGCCCCGGAATCGCCGCGGTCAGGGCATGGGCGGCCCGCAACTGGTCGTGGCCAAGCGCTTTCGTCGGCGAAATGTAGAGCGCTCGAGCCCGCGGATCGGTCGACAACGCGTTGAGGATGGGCAGTTGGTAGGCCAGTGATTTCCCGGATGCCGTGCCAGTACTGATAACAACGTGATGCCCGCCGTGCGCCAGGTCGGCGGCCTGAACCTGATGCGCCCACGGCAAACTGACGCCACGATCGGTAAATGCGCGCAGCACATCGGGTTCGACCCATGTCGGCCAAGGCTGTTGGCGGCCATGCCGTGCCGGCAGTTCGGCGACATGGCGAAGCGGGTGCTCGCCCGCTTCGGTGCCGGCGACCGCGGCGGCGAGCAACTCGCTGCCGAATGTCACCACGATTAAGTGCCTCCTGATCCGAACTCGTCACCGAAAACTGCGGCCGATTACCCGTTTGCGACCGGGGGTTTCAGCGCCGCACTTCAATTGTTTACCTAGTGGTAGCTCAATTGCGCGACTGAGGCTGTTGCTGGCGCGATGAACATGGTTGACTGTTTGCGGTCGCAGCTTCTGTGTTCGTGTCAAACTTTCGCAGGATCGACGTTGCGGCCGCGGTTCCTGCGAGGTTGTAGGTCGGGTGAAGTTCCGGCGACTCAGCAAGGTCTAGCGGTCGGAACGGGCCCGGAGCATCGAGGTGATGCTCCGCACCCGAGTAGTAAAGGAAAGATCGAGAAATGCCACAGGGAACTGTGAAGTGGTTCAACGCGGAAAAGGGATTCGGCTTCATCGCCCCCGAAGACGGTTCGGCCGACGTGTTCGTCCACTACACGGAGATCCAGGGAAGCGGCTTCCGCACCCTCGAGGAGAACCAGCGCGTCGAGTTCGAGGTCGGACAAAGCCCCAAGGGTCCCCAGGCCACCGGCGTCCGCTCCATCTGAGCAGCTGAGTAACGACAACCCCCCGCACGGTCCGGAATCACCGGATTCGCTCGGGGGGTTTTCGCTGCTTGCCCGATCTGCTTTCGCGGCGCCCCGCACGCCGCGGCGTGCCGCGGCGCCCTGGCGCTTAATGTCGTTGTCGTGAGCCAGCTGTCGTTCTTCTCGGCTGAGTCGGTGCCGCCTGCGGTCAGCGACCTCACCGGGGTGCTCGCGGCAGCCGGCCAGATCGTCCCGGTCGGCACCGGGGCCCGGTTGTCGGTGGTGGTCGATCAGGCCTGGCGCGCCGAGGCGCTGGGCCAGATGATCGACGAGGCCGGGTTGACGGCCGAGATCACCCAGACCGACGAACACACCCCGCTGGTCCGCACCGACGTGGATGCCCGGCTGCGCTCGATGGCGGCTGAATGGACACGGGGTGCGGCAAAGACCGTTCCACCACTGTGGCTGCCCGGACCGCGGGAGCTGCGGGCCTGGATCTTGGCCGCCGGCAGCCCGGAAGTTGACCGTTATCTATTAGGACTCGACCCCCACGCTCCGGACACCCACTCACCGCTGGCGTCCGCGCTGATGCGCGTCGGGATCGCGCCGACCCTGATCGGCACCCGCGGAGCTCGGCCCGCTCTGCGGATCAGCGGCCGCCGCCGCCTATCGCGCCTGGTAGAGAACGTCGGGGAACCCCCTGAGGTCGCCGAGGCGTTGCCGTTCTGGCCGCACGTCTAGCGGGAATCAGTCGGTCCGCTAACGGGGGGTCGGTTTGCGTCGGCCCATCTCGGGTGCCACATTGTCAGGTGTCTACGGCCCGAACGGCACCGTAGATTGACGCTGGCAGATCGCGGATCGTGAATATCAGCGGGCCGGCAGGGGAAGTAGAAGTAAGTGAAAGTGAGCGTAAATACAGGTGGCTGACGGCGGCGGAAATGGCGCCACACGGCGACTCGTCATTGTCGAGTCGCCGACCAAAGCGCGCAAATTGGCCGGCTACCTGGGCGCCAACTACATCGTCGAGTCGTCGCGAGGGCACATCCGTGACCTGCCGCGGGCGGCGGCCGACGTGCCCGCGAAATACAAGTCGGAGCCCTGGGCCCGGCTCGGGGTGAACGTCGACCACGACTTCGAACCGCTCTACATCATCAGCCCGGACAAGAAGAGCACCGTCACCGAGCTCAAGGGCCTGCTCAAAGACGTCGACGAGCTCTACCTGGCCACAGATGGTGACCGCGAGGGTGAAGCGATCGCCTGGCATCTGTTGGAGACCCTCAAGCCGCGCATTCCGGTCAAGCGAATGGTGTTCCACGAGATCACCGAGCCGGCAATCCTGGAAGCCGCCGCCAACCCGCGCGACCTGGACACCGACTTGGTCGACGCCCAGGAAACCCGACGCATCCTGGACCGGCTGTACGGCTACGAGGTCAGCCCGGTGCTGTGGAAGAAGGTGGCGCCCAAGCTGTCCGCGGGCCGGGTCCAGTCGGTGGCCACCCGCATCATCGTCCAGCGCGAGCGCGACCGGATGGCGTTCCGCAGCGCCGCCTATTGGGACGTGGTCGCCGAACTCGATGCCAGCGTCTCCGACCCCACGGCCACACCGCCCAGCTTCAACGCCCGGCTGACCACCGTCGACGGCCTGCGGGTCGCGACCGGCCGCGACTTCGACTCCCTGGGCGCCGTGCGAAAGCCTGACGAAGTCACCGTGCTCGACGAGGCCGGCGCCGTGTCGCTGGCCGCCGGTCTGCGCGGATCGCAGCTGACCGTCGGGTCGGTCGAGGAGAAGCCCTACACCCGTCGCCCGTATCCGCCGTTCATGACGTCGACGCTGCAGCAGGAGGCGGGCCGCAAGCTGCGGTTCTCCGCCGAGCGCACGATGAGCATCGCCCAGCGGCTCTACGAAAACGGCTACATCACCTACATGCGTACCGACTCGACCACGCTGTCGCAGTCGGCGATCAACGCGGCCCGCACGCAGGCCCGTCAGCTCTACGGTGAGGAGTACGTCTACCCCTCGGCGCGGCAGTACACCCGCAAGGTGAAAAACGCGCAGGAAGCCCACGAGGCGATCCGGCCGGCCGGGGAGACCTTCGCCACCCCCGACGCGGTGCGGCGTGAACTCGACGGCGACGACTTCCGGCTTTACGAGCTGATCTGGCAGCGCACGGTCGCGTCGCAGATGGCCGATGCCCGCGGCACCACGCTGAGCCTGCGAATCAACGGGGAAATCGAGACGGGCGGCCCCAAAAGGGCACTGCAGTTCTCGGCCAGCGGCCGGACCATCACGTTCGCCGGATTCCTCAAGGCCTATGTCGAGACCGTCGACGAGCTGGCCGGTGGTGAGGCCGACGACGCCGAGCGCCGGCTGCCGCATCTGACCCAGGGCCAGC
Organism: Mycobacterium sp. 1245111.1; assembly: GCF_001673405.1. Classification (GTDB taxonomy): domain Bacteria; phylum Actinomycetota; class Actinomycetes; order Mycobacteriales; family Mycobacteriaceae; genus Mycobacterium. Next base: position 17,409 of record NZ_LZLV01000145.1, read on the forward strand.
GGGTGGACGCCACCGAGCTGACCCCGGACGGCCACTCGACGAACCCGCCTGCCCGCTACACCGAGGCCTCGCTGATCAAGGCGCTCGAAGAGCTCGGCATCGGCCGGCCGTCGACGTATTCGTCGATCATCAAGACCATCCAGGACCGCGGCTACGTCCACAAGAAGGGCAGCGCGCTGGTGCCGTCGTGGGTCGCATTTGCCGTAACCGGTTTGCTGGAACAGCATTTCGGCCGCCTGGTCGACTACGGATTTACTGCGGCGATGGAAGACGAACTCGACGCGATCGCGTCGGGCACCGAGCGACGCAGCAACTGGCTCAACAACTTCTACTTCGGCGGCGAGCACGGTGTGGCCGACTCGATCGCCCGTTCCGGCGGCCTGAAGAAGCTGGTCGGCGTCAACCTCGAAGGCATCGATGCCCGAGAAGTCAACTCCATCAAGCTGTTTGACGATGCCGAGGGCCGCGCGGTCAACGTCCGGGTCGGCAAGAACGGGCCCTACCTCGAGCGGATGGTCGTCGGCGACGACGGTGAACTGACGCCGCAGCGCGCCAATCTGCACGATTCGCTGACTCCCGACGAGTTGACCCTCGATGTCGCCGAGGAGCTTTTCTCGACGCCGCAGGAAGGGCGCTCGCTGGGGATCGACCCGGAGTCCGGGCACGAAATCGTCGCCAAGGACGGCCGGTACGGCCCCTACGTCACCGAGGTGCTGCCCAAGCCGGACGACGACGATGACGGTGCCGCCGGGCAGCCGGCCAAGAAGGGCAAGAAGCCCATCGGTCCCAAGCCGCGCACCGGGTCGTTGCTGCGCAGCATGGATCTGCAGACCGTGACGCTCGAGGACGCGCTCAAGCTGTTGTCGCTGCCTCGGGTGGTCGGTGTCGACCCCGACTCAGGCGAAGAGATCACCGCGCAGAACGGTCGTTACGGCCCGTATCTCAAGCGCGGCACCGACTCTCGATCGTTGGCCACCGAAGACCAGATCTTCTCGGTGACGCTCGAGGAGGCGCTGAAGCTCTACGCCGAGCCGAAGCGGCGCGGCCGGCAGGGCGCGGCCGCACCCCCGCTGCGCGAACTGGGTACCGACCCGGCGTCCGGCAAGCCGATGGTGATCAAAGACGGCCGGTTCGGCCCGTACGTCACGGACGGTGAGACCAACGCCAGCCTGCGCAAGGGCGACGACGTGCTGTCGATCACCGATGCGCGCGCTTCCGAACTGCTCGCCGACCGGCGTGCCCGCGGCCCCGTCAAGAAGGCCACGAAGAAGGCGGCGAAGAAGGCGCCGGCCAAGAAGACGGCCGCGAAAAAGGCCGCCAAGCGCAGCTAGCAGGGCATATTCGACCCCGTCGGGGGGCTGAGCGGACCCTCAGCAAAGTTTTTCGCGATTTTTGAGAATTAGATGGTGATTCTCAGCCAGTTCTCAGGTATAGTTCTCCTCAACACGTCGTGCACTAGGCACGCGTCACCAGGAGAGAGAAATGCGACCGGCCGTCCGATACTGCATCACCGCTGGTGTTGCGCTCGGTGGTGTCAGCATTCTGATCGCCGCCCCGTCCTCGCCGCCGCTGCGCGACGTCGAGGTCCCCGCGATGCAGCTCTCCAACAACGCGCACGAAAACCCCGACGCGAACAGCCCGTCGATCGCTGACCTGCTGCAAACGATGGGCGGGCCGGAAAGCTCTGTGGTGGTGCAGAACATCATCGAGTCCGACGCCGGGGTGCTCCAGGGCGGTCAACCGTCGAGCGTTCCGGGCCTCAGCGACCTGCTGAACCTGGGCAACGACCCGGTCGGCACCCCGGACCCGCAGGGCAAGCCGTTCTTCGACATCGGGCCGCTGCTGCCCAGCGATCTCACGCTGTCGCCCAACGGCCGCTAACCGCTGGCTTCTTCGCTGATCATGTCTTCCGGCGTGGCCAGATTCAGCGGTCGGGCCAACTGAGTCGGCGCGGTCCGACCGCGCAACGCCACCACCTCGGCCACATCCCAGCAGAGCGCTTCGGCATCGAGAGCGTTGCTGACCGCGACCGACGAGGCCAGCACATGGCCCTCCTCGAGCTTGGCCAGCTCGGTCAGCCGGGCGGCCTCGTTGACCGGGTCGCCGATCACGGTGTACTCGAAGCGGGCCAGCGCCCCGATGTGGCCGGCGATGGCACGACCAGACGAGACGCCGATGCCGAATTCCGCAGAGCCGATTACCGGCAGCAGTTCGTCATGCAGTTCGCGGGCCGCGGCCAGCGCACCCCCGGAGGCATCCGGGTGCTCGATCGGCGCTCCGAAAATGGCCAGCGCGGCGTCACCCTGGAACTTGTTGACGAACCCGCCGTGCCGCCCGACGGTGTCAACCACGACACGGAAGAATTCGTTGAGCAGATTGACCACCTCGGCCGGCGGCCGTGTCGACGCCAGTTTCGTCGAGCCGACCAAGTCGACGAAGAGCACCGCTACGTCCCGTTCCTGCCCGCCCAGCTCGGTGCCGCGCTCCAGCGCCCGGCGGGCAACGTCTTCGCCGACGTAACGACCGAACAGGTCGCGCAGGCGTTGCCGCTCGGACAGGTCGCGGACCATGTCGTTGAACCCGGCCTGCAGCAGACCCAGCTCGCTGGCGTCGTAAATCTGCATGTGCGCGTTGTAGTTACCGCGCTGCACCTCACCAAGCGCCCAGCGCAGCTGGCGCAGCGGGTCGGCGATCGACATCGCCACCAGCAGCGTGCTGGCCAGCCCGATGCCCAACGCCAGCAGCGCCAGCAGCAGGATCGGGTTCAACAGCTTCTCCGGTGGCCCATGCAGGTATGAGGCCTTGTCCCCGACCACGGCCAGCACGATGGCCAGCAGCGGCACACCGGTGGACAGCGCCCACGCCAGCATCTGCCGTCCGATCACCCCGGAGGCTCGGATGTTCTCCGGCAACCCGCCCCGCAACGCGGCGACAGCCACCGGGCGCAGCACGCGTTCGGACTGCAGGTAGCCGATGATCGCGGTGGCCGTGGCGCCCAAGGCGACGGCGACGGCAACCACCGGCGCCGCGTGATGGGCCACCGGCCAGCTGGCCGCCAAGAAGATCACTCCGCCGACGAGCCAGGACACCAAGTTGATCACCGTGCGGTGGAACGGCGTCCGCAGCGCGCGGCTGCGAGCCAGCTCGGTGGCGGCCGGGTCGGAGTCGGTCAGCAGAGAGTCGCGGCGTTGCCACCGGAAAACCGGTATCAGCAGACGCGCGCTGACCGCGGTCCCGATCGCGAACAGCACCAAAATCGACCCGGTGAACGTGGCCAGGTTCAGCGCCGGGAGCTGCTGCAGCTCGATGCGGTCTTCCGGCGGCAACGCGTACCGCAGAAAGCCAAGCACGAACAGCGCGCCGATGATGTCGGCTTGCATCTGGCTCAGCGTGAACACCGGCCACGGTGTGCGCACGAACCACTCGACGAATCCGCGGATTCGTCCAGGAAGTGCCCCCGGCGTGCTCACCTGCCCACCGTATCGGTCGACGGCAACGAAGAAGTAGCCAAAACGGCGGTACGCGTTCGCTGATCATGCGGCATGGTCGGCGGCGACCACTACTCTTGCCGGTGATGTCACGGGTATTCGCGCGGCTGGTTGGCCAGGAGGCGGTGGAAGCCGAGCTGGTTGCCGCCGCGGGTGCGGCCCGCGGTGATTCCACTCACAGCTCCGCGATGACGCATGCCTGGCTGATCACCGGCCCGCCCGGTTCGGGGCGTTCGGTGGCCGCGCTGTGTTTTGCGGCGGCCCTGCAATGCACGTCTGACGGCGTTCCGGGCTGCGGTGAATGCCGGTCCTGCACGACGACGATGGCGGGCACGCACGGCGACGTGCGCCGGGTCATTCCGGAGGGGCTGTCCATCGGCGTCGACGAGATGCGCGCGATCGTCCAGGTCGCGTCCAGGCGGCCCAGCACGGGTCGCTGGCAGATCGTGCTGATCGAGGACGCCGACCGGCTGACCGAGGGCGCGGCGAATGCCTTGTTGAAGGTGGTCGAGGAGCCGCCGCCGTCGACGGTGTTCCTGCTGTGCGCGCCGTCGGTGGACCCCGAGGACATCGCGATCACGCTGCGGTCCCGCTGTCGGCACATCGCGCTGGTGACGCCGAAGCCGGACGCCATCGCCCAGGTGCTGATCGACAGCGACGGGTTGTCCGCCGAGACCGCGACCTGGGCGGCTTCGGTCAGCGGCGGGCACGTCGGTCGGGCTCGACGGCTGGCCACCGATTCGGAGGCCCGCGACCGCCGTCTACAGGCGCTGGGGTTGGCCCGCGACGCCGCCACCCGGTCGAAGGCGTTTGCTGCGGCCGAGGCGCTGGTGTCGTCCGCCGAGGCCGAGGCGGCGGTTTTGACGGCTGACCGCGACGAGGCCGAGACCGAGGAGCTGCGCACGGCGCTGGGTGCCGGAGGTACCGGTAAGGGCGCCGCAGGTGCGCTGCGTGGGTCCGCTGGTGCATTGAAAGACCTTGAGCGACGGCAGAAGTCGCGTCAGACTCGGGCGTCGCGTGACGCGTTGGATCGGGCGCTGATCGACCTGGCCACGTACTTCCGCGACGCGCTGCTGGTCGCCGCGAGCGCACCGGGTCCGCGAGCAAACCATCCCGACATGGCCGAGCAGATCGCGTCGATGGCCGCACACGTGCCGGCCGATCGGCTGCTGCGCTGCATCGAAGCGGTGCTCGAGTGCCGCGAGGCGCTGGCCATCAACGTCAAACCCAAGTTCGCGGTCGACGCGATGGTGGCCACGATCGGTCAGGCGCTGCGCGACTGAGTTTGGGTGCTCAACTGGCCCTGCCGTAGACTCGTCCCGCCCGTCAGGGCACGCCACCTTAGCTCAGTCGGTAGAGCGGCTCACTCGTAATGAGCAGGTCAGGAGTTCGATTCTCCTAGGTGGCTCAGATCTTCGTCGACCCTGCCGGCCAGCCGCAGCGTCAGCGCGGTAGCACGTACCCAACCGGCCCCGCCGCGATGCACACGCTCAGCGCCGTCGTGTTGGCGCGCACCCGGATCGCGTTGCCCGCGCCGGGCAGTCGCACGTACACCCGGTTGAGCCCCGGATGCACCGGAACCCGGGTGGCCGCCCCGTCGGACAGCGCGACGGTCATCGAGCCGTCGCTGTTGGCCAGGTAGTTGACCTCGGCCGTCCAGTCCGTCGGTAGCAGGGGGCCGTCGAGTCCGATCTCGATCGGATGGTCGGGCTGCACGAGATACCCGCACTGCGGTACCGGACCCGGAACCATCGCGCGCACCCAGGTCACCTGCGCGTCGACCAATCGGCCATGGGCATCCAGTGTTCTCAATTGCGTTGTCGTCGAGCCGAATTCGGGGCGGTCGTGAAGCAGGGCGAACAGGTGACTGGCAAGGTTTTCGGGCCAGGCGACCCGACCGAGCACCAGCGGGTCGACTTCCTGGTCCAGCAGCGGCACACTCGAGTTCGCTTGCGCGTCAGACAGATAGCGGCGCGCATTCTGCACGTACGGTTGTGCGGGGTTGTCTCGCCACGACGTCAAGAACGTCGCGGTGGAATAGCAGCTGCTCGCCACGAACGCCGCCGCCAGCACGGCGACGATCGTCGTGCGTAGTGCGGAGGCGTGAAGCCAGCGTGACGAAGGACGGTTGGGCGCGCAGAACGCGACCGCGGTCAGCAGCGCCAGCACCACCACGAGATCCGGTAGATAGCGCAGAGTTTGGGCCAACTCCAGCGCGGTGAAGCGCGACGAACGCATCAGATAGATCGGCACCTGGCAGGCCACCACGTAGCCGGCGGCGGTCAGCCACACCGGCGCGATGCGTTGCTTGCGCGCCAGCGACACTGTCAGCCCTGCCGCCAGCACCAGCCAGCCCAGCGCGATCACCGACGTCGTCGGAGTCGCCCATGGCGAGGCCGGGGCCCACCTGCCCCACTCCCACGGCCCTCCGGCCAAGCCGGGGACGATGCCGTGAGTGATGGAGCGGCGCAACAGATCCCACGTCATTGCCAGGTCCGAACTCCAGCGCCGCTGGTTGACCACAGCCAGATAGACCGCGATCCACGCGGCGGTCAGCGCAAGCGATACCACCCACAGCCGGAAACCGGCCCGCCAGACCGTGCGCAACGGAGCGCGCTCGCCCTGCACATGGAACAGCAGCGCGGTGACCGCAAACGCGACGAACGGAATCACCGCGGCCTTCTCGAAGAACAACAGCCCGCCGAGGTACACCAAGGCGCCGGTGAGCGCGTACCGCTGATTCCCGGTGCGCGCCAGCATGATCGCGTCGGCGCAGACCCAGGCCAACGCCGCCAGCATCGGCAGCGAGTTCAGTGCGGCCGCCCACCAGGCGAAGCCCGGCACACCCAGCGGGGAGAACAACGCGAACGTCAGCGGCACGAGCAGCACCGGCCGCCAGCCAAGGATCACATGCAGCGCACGTAGCAGCGCCAGCGAAGCCAGCAGCTGCAGCACCACCAGGCTGATCGCCGGTCCGATCCAATTCAGCGGCGCCAGCCGGGTGATCGCCCCGGAGACCAGGAACGCGGCCGGCATGACGTGGCCGTCGTGGTCGTCGAACAGAAACTCTCGCGTCAGCAGGCCATGGGTGCCGGCCCGGCTAACCAGAATGAAGTCGTCCCAATAGAAGTAGCCGCGAAACGCCAGTATCCCGCGGATCACCAGTTGGATTGAGACCAGCGCCACGGCGGCCCGCGCCACTTTCGGGAGTCGGCCGGCCCGTCGGTATGGTGAGCCGGTGCGCGCACTGGTCACCGGGGCTGCCGGGTTCATCGGGTCGACGCTAGTCGACCGGTTGTTGAGCGACGGCCACAGCGTCGTCGGCCTGGACAACTATGCCTCTGGGCGGGCCACCAACCTCGAACACTTGGTCGAGGTGGTCGAGTTCGCCTTCGTCGAAGCGGACATCGTCACCGCCGATCTGCAGGCCATCTTCGCCGAGCACCAGCCGGAGGTGGTGTTCCACCTGGCCGCTCAGATCGACGTGCGTCACTCGGTGGCCGATCCGCAATTCGACGCATCGGTCAACGTGATCGGCACCGTGCGGATCGCCGACGCGGCGCGGCAGACCGGGGTGCGCAAGATCGTGCACACCTCGTCGGGCGGGTCGATCTACGGAACGCCGCCGACCTATCCGACCGCCGAGGCCGTGCCCACCGACCCAGCGTCGCCGTATGCCGCGGGCAAGGTGGCCGGCGAGATCTACCTCAACACGTTCCGCCATCTCTACGGCCTGGAGTGCTCGCACATCGCCCCGGCCAATGTGTATGGTCCCCGCCAGGATCCACATGGCGAGGCCGGTGTGGTCGCGATCTTCGCGCAGGCGCTGCTGTCCGGCAAGTCGACGAAGGTGTTCGGCGATGGCTCCAACACCCGCGACTACGTGTTCGTCGACGACGTGGTGGACGCATTCGTCAAGGCCTCCGGCCCGGCGGGCGGCGGCCAACGATTCAATGTCGGCACTGGCGTGGAAACCTCTGACCGCCAACTGCATTCGGCCGTCGCCGCCGCCGTGGGCGCGCCCGACGACCCGGAATTCCACCCACCGCGGCTGGGTGACCTGAAGCGATCCTGCCTCGACATCGGCTTGGCCGAGCAGGTTTTGGGTTGGCGCCCGCGCGTCGACCTCGACGAGGGTGTGGCGCGCACCGTGGAGTATTTCCGGCAAAAGCATTCCGGCTAGTGGCGGGCCGACCCGTAACATAAGCCACTGCGTCGGGTGTAAACGAGTCGTCGCAACTGGTTACGTGTCGCGGCCAATCACGTCCAGCGCTTGAAGCAGGTGTCCTCGTCACTCAAGACGCCGGTGCGGAAGGCATCCACCCGCGCGAAAACCGACGCCGCCGACTGGCCGTTCACGTCGCCGGCGACCTGACCGTTGGTCAGAAGGCCCGATACCGCCTCGTCGAGATCGCCACCGCTCAGCGCAATGCTTGCCCCATTCGAGATCGTCACCGGCTTGGCGAATTTCGAGGTGAACACTCCAGTGAGGCACGCGGTGCGCAACCCGGTGTTGGTGTTGTCCAGGGGAAGACCGCCGCGCTGGCTCTGCACCGCGAGCATGTACCGCGACGCCAGCACCGAAAACGCGGTGTAGTCACCGAATAGCGGACCTGTCCCCTGGAAGGGAGCGCCGCGGGCCAGACTCGTGCCCATCAATATCAGCTGGGGCATGTCGACGGCGACGGTGTTGGTCGACGGGCAGTACGACGCCGTCGGGTTCGGCCGCGCTTCGGGGCAAAAGGCCGGATCGAAACTCAGCTGTGGGGGCTTCGCGAGGGGGAAGAGCTTGCCCATCACCTCGATCAACGTCTTCGCCGACTCCTGACTGATCAGGTACTCACCGGTCTGGCCTTGCTCGACGAACTCCTTGGGTAGATTCCCGCGCCGCTGCTTGATCTCGTCTTGATCGATCGCTGCGCACGCCGACACCCCGTCGTCGAAACCGAACTGGAAGGCCGTCACCCGCTCGAACGCCGAGCCGTGTACCTGACGTCTCTTCAACCTTTCCGAAACCGCTGATGTGACAAGCGAATCGCTGATGCCGATCATCACCGACAGCAGCTTGGTCAAGCCGTCCCCGGTGCTTAACTTGAATCGCTTGGACTTGCCGTCGGCAACCCAGCGCATGTAGACACCGGCATAACAGTCGGCCTGCTGTTCGCCCACGGTTTGCGAGGCCGGGTCTTTGATCTCCAGACCTGCCATCCGCTGCACCGCGTGACCGTACTCGTGCGCGAGGACGACGACGACGCCCATATCGCCTCCGGTGCTGCGCTGATCGGGCAGCAGCACCCCGCGATCCCAACCGATGGTGTTCTGCGAACTCGTGCAGTCGGCGGGGGGACTGGGCCGGTCGTCCGGGCAGTTGGTCCGGTCGGCGGGGCAATAAAAAGCGTTGGGCACGCCGTGCGTGTCTGACCCGCAGAACTTGCCGTTTTTGTATCTGGAGTCATACGAGAACAAATCGTTGACAGGGGCGAACTTGCCTTTCAGCGGCGCGGTGTAGGCGTCGGCCCAGAAATGTTCGATGTCGGCCACGGCCATCGCGGCCAAATTGTCGATCTCGCCGCCGTCACCGTCGGTCACCTTCCGGGTCGGCGGGGGAGCGTCGGGGACCAGTCCCGAGAACCCGTTTTCGACGGGCTTGTCGGCCACCTCCGACGGGTTGGGCGGCGGCAGGATCGGACCGGTCACATGCGGTGGCGGAGAAGGCTTCGAGCACGCCAGCACCAGAACGGCGACACTGGCGATGACGCCGACGGCGCGCAGGACACGGTTCAACGGAGTACCTCCACTGCGTTCGGCGGTAGCGCTCTGGGCACGCGTCATTTCGCCGGCACCAGTGCGATCAGGACGGTGTCTGCGCTGGACAGATGTTGCTCCGCGTCCCGCGAATGTGACCAGAAATCGTTGAGCTTGGCGTCGCTGTCCGCCTCGAAGAAGTACTCGCTGCAGGATTCCGTCGCGCTGTCGAAGTGGTCGATGGCCTGCTGGACCTCCGCCGTCAATTGCGGGTTAGGAGTAGGCATTACGTTACGTAAGGCCTCGTTGGCGTTGTGGAGCTGGTCGCAACTGGTCTTCAGCTTGGCGTCGTCGATGTGTCCGGGCCTGGCGATAATCGCGTACGCATCGTTCTCGGCCTTATGGATCGCTTCGATAGGCACCGCGGCCTTCGAAAGCCAATCGGCCAGATCGGTCTGGCTGGTCGCGGCGGCCACCGGAGAGGTGGCCAGCAGGCCGGCGGCGACCATCAAGGCGATCGAGACAGGTTGCATCACAGCACCTTTCGGGTGGGGCGTCTAGTGTGAGTCCGGCGTCTGGGCGCCGTCGAGTGCAATCGCGCGAGCCAGTCGCGCGTAACGCAATTCGAGGTCCTTGAACCGCAGATAGGTGCTCACCGTGCTGAAGCTGAACGCGATGATCAACGCGTACAGCATCAGGTCGGTACCGCGGGCGACACCGAGCCAATGTGCCACCACCGTAGTGTCGTTCGGACGCAGCACCGCGTACACGCCGGCCAGGACGAACAACACGAAACCGACCTTGACCCACGCCTGCGTCTGAGCGCTGCGACGGGATCGCACCAGGTAGATCACCAGAGCGAAGATCGACGCGATCAGCAGGCCCTGAATCCAGTTCATCGCGGCATCCTTCCTCGCAGGAACCCGTCGACGATAATATTGACGCCGTTGAGCAGAGGTTGCCCTTTTGCCGATGAGTATTCTGTGTAGAGCACCTCAACCGGCTGTTCGGCCACCCGCCAACGGTTTTCGTCGATCAGCATGATGAATTCGGTGGCATGGCTCATCCCGTTCATGGTGATGTCCAGCCGGTCGGCGACGGTCTTGTTGAATACCCGCAGGCCGTTGTTGGTGTCGGTGAGGCCCAGCCGGCGGCCGCGCGGGCTCAGCGCCGCGGCGGTCTGCAGCACAACGCGTTTCACCAGCGGTGGCCGGCTGACACCCGGGCCGAATCGGGTGCCGATGACGATGTCGGCGGAATCGGAGTGCAAGAGGTCGATCATCGCGAGCACATCGCTGACGCGATGCTGACCGTCGGCGTCGAACGTTGCGAAGGTCCGTGCACCGGGGCGGCTGCGGGCGTACTCGACACCGGTCTGGATGGCCGCGCCCTGGCCGAGGTTCACCGGGTGTCGCACCAGATGCGCCCCCGCCCGCAGCGCGATGTCGCCGGTGTCGTCGGCGCTGCCGTCGTCCACACACACCACGTTCGCGAATACCGAACGCAGCTGGCCGATCACGTCGCCGATGACGCCCGCTTCGTTGTAGGCGGGCACCACGATCCAGACGTCACGCGTTTCACTGGGCATGTCAAGCCCACAAGGTACACGCAGATCAGCGGCCCGCACGTGCAAGCGCGACCAGGTGTACGCCGATGCCGACCAACGGACCGCACAGCAAGGCGACGATGGTGCGGGTGGCCAGCGGTAGCGGCAGCAGCAGGAGCAGCGCCGCCGCGGCCGTCGCACACACCCAGCCCAGGGCATAGGAGCGGTGCAGGGCGGCCGCGACGGTAGCGGCCCCGGTCAACGTCAGCATGGCGATGGCCGCGGCGGCCGCGGTCAGCCATGCCAGCAGGGCACCCGTTGCTTGGTAGTCGGGGCCGAAGCCGGCCCGCAGCAGCCACGGGCCCAGCGCTCCCGCCGCGAGCACCCCGACCAGACCGACGGCGCCGACCAGCGCTGCGGGCGCGACGAGCGCCCGCAGCCGGGCGGTGCGCTCGTCGACGAAGTGCGCGATCAGGTTGCCCTGCATCGCGGTCAGAGGTACTAGTAGCGGCGCGCGGGTCAGTGTCACGGCCAGGATTACCACCCCGCCCTGGGCGCCGAGCTCGCTGGAGGTGACCTTCAGCAGCACCGGGAACCCCATCACCAGAATCGCGCTGGCTCCGGCCGCGGTGATCGAATGCGCCGCCCCGCGCAGAAACGTCGCGGTGCTGCCCGGCGTCAGCAGCCGGGCGGCCGCCCGGCTCGTTGGCGAAGCCACGATCATGATCAGCCACGCCACCGCGCCCGCGACGGTGGCCCACAGGAAGCCGGCCAATGCCCAGCCGACCACCACCGTGGCGGTCGCGACGGCCACCCGGATGACGGCATCGGTGACCATCAAGGCCCCGTACTGGGTCCAGCGGTTGGTGCCGGCCAGCATGCCCAGCAGGGTCGCATGCAGGCAAAATCCCGCCAGCCCGACGCTGAGCAAGCCCACCGAAAGCCATTGGCCCTGCGCGAAGACGCGGCCGCTCCACAGCGGCGAACTCACGGCAACCACGACGGCGGCGCCGATCCCCACCAGGGCGGCCACCCGCAGCGGATGGGTGCGGGGGCCCGGCAACGCCTCGACGTAGCCGGCGGCGCGAACTTCGCGGGTGGCTTCTTGCAGCAGGCCGTTGGCCGCCCCGGTGACCAGCCCGAACGCTCCCCAAAACACCGCGAAGACAGAGAAGCCGGCGGGCGCCAGGTCGCGGGCGGCCAGGTACACCACCGCGTACCCGCATACCGCGGTCACCGCGGTCGCCACCCCGACACGGGCCACGCTGCTGCGGGCGATCGGGCTGGCGAAGGCCCCGACGCCTGCGGTGCCGCCCACTTCGGTCACCGTTCGAAAATACTCACAGCCTTCACCGACCTGCGCATGCCGCGACTGGCCCGACCTGACAGACTGCTGGCGGAGGGGAGTATTCCTCGGCCGCGCAGTCGTCATCACGTCGCCCACCATCGGGTGACCGGCCCGCGGGCCGTCGCACTCGCGGTGGTGGAAGAGACCTCTGGTTGTCAACGACCGGAGGTATGCCCGTGCACGTCCACCTGCTGGAGTGGATCTTCACCCTCGCGGTGACGATCGTGGTGTTGCTGTTCGACGTGTTCGTGATGGCGCGCCGGACCGGCGAACCGACGATGCGCCGCTCCGCACTAGCGTTGTCGGCCTACATCGGGCTTGCCGTGTGTTTCGGGCTCTGGACGTGGTTCTTTCACGGTCATCAGTACGGCATCCAGTTCTTCGCCGGCTGGCTCACCGAGTACAGCCTCTCGGTCGACAATCTGTTCATCTTCGTGATCATCATGTCGAGTTTCGGGGTGCCCAGGATCTATCAGCGCGAGGCACTGTTCGTCGGCATCGTGATCGCGCTGATCTTCCGGGGCGTCTTTATTGCGTTGGGCGCGGCCGCTATTCAGCGATTCACGTGGGTGTTCTACGTCTTCGGCGCGTTCCTGGTCTACACCGCGGCCCGATTAGCGCGCGGCGATACCCACAACGCCGACAGCGAGAACGCGTTGGTCCGGTTCGCGCGTAATCACTTGAGTGTCACCGACGACTGGCATGGCCGCAGGCTCGTCGTGAAAGACGGTGGGCGGCACTCGATCACGCCGATGGCTCTGGTCGTCATCGCGCTCGGCGCCACCGACCTGGTGTTCGCGCTGGACTCCATTCCGGCGATCTACGGGTTGACGTCCGAAGCGTATTTGGTGATGGCCGCCAACGTGTTTGCGCTGATGGGTCTGCGGCAGCTCTACTTCATCGTCGAGGGTCTGTTACAGCGGCTGGTCTACCTGTCCAAGGGGCTCGCGGTGATCCTGGTGTTCATCGGCGTCAAGCTGATCCTACACGCGCTGCATGACAACGACCTGCCATTCATCAACGGCGGCAAGCACATTGACGTTCCGGAGATACCGACGCTGGTCAGCCTCGGAGTGATTGCGGCGACCCTTGTCGTCGCGACGGTCGCCAGCATCTACGCCACGCGCGACAGCGGCTAGGCCTCGATCTGCGCGGCGATGCGTTGCTCGATGCCGGCCCGTGCAACGGCCGGCAAGGCGATCAACCCGTCGAGTTCGTGCCCCGCGCGGGCGTACGCGTTCTGGCGCTCCTGCGGTGACGCGGCTTCGTCCTGAGCCAGCCGCAGCAGGTTTTGCGCCCGGGCCAGTCGCTCTTGGTCGTCGTCGGAGAAATCGCTGCGGCGGCGGCGAATCGCTTCGGTTTCGGCGACCTCGAACGCGCTGACATACTCGTGCACGGCCTCGCGGTATTCGAGCTGCGCGCCGCGATCGTGGAGCAAGTCGTCGGGCCGTTCCGGCCGCAACAGGTCGGCCCGCTGCTTGGACTTGTGAAAAGCGACGGTCAGCGGATTGCGCATGTCGGTCATCAACGGGAAGTCGAGCAGCCGGGCGACGTCGACCTCGTAGTCCAGCCAGCGGGCATCGATCCGATCATGCGCGGCAAGAAGTTTGACGAGCTCGCGGCGCTGACTGTCCTGGTTGACTCGCCCTCGCCCGGATGCCTCGGCGATTGCGATCCTGGCCTGCTGCTTGAGCCGATACTTTTCGAGCCGTCGATTGGCCCGTCGTTCGTTGGCGGCGGCGATCGCCCTCACGGTGCCGAATATCGTGCCGCTGAGCGGAAACATCAGCCACCAGAACTCCGCGGCGAATCGAAGTGGACCCACCTAGTCAGGATGCCACCGCTGCGGTCGGCGGGGTGTTCGCTCAGAGCCGAACGAACGAAGGTCAGTGACCCTCTTTCTTGAACCTCTCGATCGACCGCTGCACCTCGGCTTCGGCTTCCTCGCGGCCAACCCAGTCGGCGGCCTTGACGAACTTGCCCGGCTCCAGCGCCTTGTATTGCGTGAAGAAGTGCTTGATCTCGTCGAGTTCGTTCTGCGGGACGTCGCCGATGTCCTGGATGTGATCCCAGCGGTGGTCTTTGGCGGGCACGCACAGCACCTTGTCGTCGCCGCCAGCCTCGTCGGTCATCCGGAACATGGCGACCGGTCGCGCCTTCACCACCACGCCCGGGAACACCGATTGGGGGAGCAACACCAGCGCGTCCAGCGGGTCGCCGTCCTCGCCGAGGGTGTCGTCGAAGAACCCGTAGTCCGTCGGATAGACCATCGACGTGTAGAGGTAGCGGTCCAGATAGACCCGGCCCGTCTCGTGGTCGACCTCGTATTTGTTGCGTTGACCCTTGGGGATCTCGACGGTCACGTCGAATTGCACCGGTCCGGCTCCTTCGCGAAGAGAATTGTCGCTTCGCGATGATCGTAGGGCTCCCGCGGCGCACCGGTCCGCGCGGCCCTGACGCACAATAGGCGCAAAGAAGTCAGGAGAGTCATGCGTCCCACTCGGTGGCGAACGTCTACGCACCTGATCGTGGGAGCGGGCGTGGTGGCGGTCGTTGCCGCCCTGGTGGCCGCGGCCGCGCTGCTCACCTCCAGCGGTCGCGGCACCAGCGCGAACGTTCCACCCCCGCCGCCGGCCGTCACGGCCAAGCCGGGCGTTGTGCCGGTGTCGGCGAACGCCCCGACGCCGAGCCAGCCGGCCCTGGCGGCGGCGCTGGCGCTGGCGGCAGCCGACCCCAACCTGGGCAAGCTGGGCGCCCGGGTCACCGACGCGATCACCGGCGAAGAACTCTGGCAGCAGTTCGACGACCTGCTGCTGCAGCCGGCGTCCACAAACAAGACGCTGACCAGCGCCGCCGCGCTGCTGGCCCTCGACCGCAACGCGCGGGTCACCACCCGCGTGGTCGCGGCCAGCGACCCGGGAACCGTCGTGTTGGTCGGCGGCGGTGATCCGACCCTGTCGGGCGCGGCGCCCGGGCAGGCCACCTGGTATCACCACGCGCCGCGGCTGAGCGATCTCGCCGATCAGGTCCGGCGCAGCGGCGTGACACCGACCGCAGTCGAGGTGAACACCTCACTGTTCACCGGCCCGTCCTTCGCGCCCGGCTGGGATCCGGCCGACATCGAGGGCGGCGACATCTCCCCGATCGAATCGGTGATGCTTGACGCCGGGCGGATCCAGCCGGCCACCGATGAGTCGCGACGATCGGCGACGCCAGCGCTCGACGCGGGCCGCGCGCTGGCCACCGCCCTGGGCATCGACCCCGTGCACGTGACCGTCACCAACCAGCCCGTCGACTCGGGCGCGCGACAGCTGGCCGCGGTCCAGTCCGCCCCGCTGATCGACCGGCTCAACGAGATGATGAACGTCTCGGACAACGTGATGGCCGAATGCATCGCCCGCGAGGTCGCCAAGTCCATGCAGCGGCCGCTGAGTTTCACCGGCGCAGTCGACGCGGTGCTCAATCGACTGGGCACCGCGCACATCGACACCAGCAACGCGATACTGCGCGACTCCAGCGGGTTGTCCGTCGACGACCGGCTGACCGCGAAAACCCTTGACGCCGTGGTCCAAGCGGCCGCCGGGCCCGACGAACCCAAGCTTCGACCACTGCTGGACCTGCTGCCGATCGCCGGTGGCAGCGGCACGCTGTCCGACCGCTTCATCGACGGCACGCCCGCAGGTTCCGGGCCGGCCGGCTGGCTGCGCGCCAAAACCGGTTCGCTGACCGCCGTTAACGCGTTAGCCGGGGTGGTGACCGACCGCAGCGGACGGGTGCTGACGTTCGCGCTGATCTCCAACGACGCCGGGATGTCCGGCCGGACTGCGATCGACGCGCTCGGCGTCGCCCTATGGTCATGCGGATGCGTGACATGACCGCCGCGGCGGACCTCACCGTCGGCCGCGCGGTCGACTGGGGATTCGCGGCGACGGTCGGGCAGTGGTTGGCCCGCCCGGGCCCGCCGTCCACCGACTACACTCGCCGCCAGGTGATCGAAAACCTCACTGCCGCAGCCAAATCCGCCGAACCGCTGGTGCGCGACGTCACCGGTCTGCACACCGACGCTCGTGTGCCCGAGGCCCGCATTATCGACCGGCCCGAGTGGATCCGGGCGGCCGCCGAGTCGATGCGGGCGATGACCGGCGGTACCGACAAGCCGCGCGGCGCAATCAGCGGACGGATCACCGGCGCGCAGACCGGCGCGGTCCTCGCGTTCGTGTCGACGGGCATTCTCGGCCAGTACGACCCGTTCAACGACGGCGGGACCTTGTTGCTCGTCTATCCGAATGTCATTGCGGTGGAACGTCAATTGCGGGTCGCGCCGTCCGATTTTCGGCTATGGGTCTGTCTGCACGAGGTTACCCACCGGGTGCAGTTCACCGCCAACCCGTGGCTGTCGGGATACATGTCGCAAGCCCTCGGTGTGCTGACCACCGACGGCCCCGACGACGTGACCCAGGTGCTGAGCCGGTTGGCCGAGTTCGCCCGCGGCCGCGGCGACTCGCCGCAGTCGGACCCGAATTCGACCGGCATCCTCGGACTGCTGCGCGCCGTGCAGTCCGAACCGCAACGCGAGGCGTTGGACCAGCTTCTGGTGCTCGGCACGCTGCTCGAGGGTCACGCCGACCATGTGATGGATGCCGTTGGGCCCGTGGCGGTTCCGTCGGTGGCGACCATCCGGGCCCGCTTCGACGAGCGACGCAACCGCAAACAGCCGCCGCTGCAACGGTTGCTCCGCGCCCTGCTGGGCATCGACGCCAAACTGAGCCAGTACACCCGGGGCAAGGCGTTCGTCGACCATGTGGTGGACCGCGTCGGGATGGAGCGGTTCAACGCCGTCTGGACGAATCCGGACACCCTGCCCCGGCCGATCGAGATCGAATACCCGCAGCGATGGATCGATCGGGTGCTGTAGCCGAACTCCGCACAGCGGTAGCGGCGTTCGCGACGGAGCATCTCGACAGCGCCGACCGCTGGTGCGTCGCGCTGTCAGGAGGCCCGGACTCGTTGGCGCTCACCGCGATTGCCGCGTCGCTGCGGCCCACCAGCGCGTTGATCGTCGACCACGGTCTGCAGCCGGACTCGGCAGCGGTGGCCGCGACCGCGCAACGGCAAGCCGAGCACGTGGGATGCGTTGACACGCAAGTGCTTTGCGTGCGGGTGGGCGGCGAAGGAGGTCCGGAGGCGGCGGCGCGTCACGCCCGCTACCGCGCGTTGGCCGATGCGCGTCACGACCGGCCGGTGCTGCTGGCCCACACCCTCGACGATCAGGCGGAAACGGTGTTGCTCGGGTTGGGCCGTGGCTCGGGTGCGAGGTCGATCGCCGGCATGCAGCCCTACGACCCACCCTGGTGCCGGCCGCTGCTGGGCATTCGACGCGCGACGACGCATGCCGCGTGCGCGGACCTGGGCCTGCAGGCGTGGCACGACCCGCACAACTCCGATCAGCGATTCACCCGCAGCCGGCTGCGCCATGAAGTGCTGCCGTTGCTGGAGGAGGTGCTCGGCGGGGGCGTGGCCGAGGCACTGGCGCGTACCGCGACCGCGCTTCGCGGCGATACCGGGCTGATCGACTCGCTGATCGACCAGGCGATGAGTACCGCGGGCACCTCCGACGGGCTCGACACCGCGGTGTTGACGGCGCTACCCGACCCGGTCCGGCGCGGCGTCATCCGTCGCTGGTTGCTTGCCGGTGGCGCGATCGGGTTGACCGACAAGCAGATCCGTGGCGTCGACCGGCTGGTCACCGCCTGGCGCGGCCAGGGTGGGGTGGCGGTCGGCTCGACCCTGCGCAATCAACGGTTGGTTGCGGGCCGCCGCGGCGGGGTGTTGACGCTGCACCGGGAGCCGGTCTAGTTCTCGGCCCGATGGCATGGCACGCTGTGCTCGTGGCAGCGGAATCGCCGGAGCTGTATCCGGGGGATATCAAGTCGGTGCTGCTGCGCGAGGACGAGATCCAGACGCGCATCGCCGAGCTGGGTGCTCAGATCGGCGCCGAGTACCGCGACCGGGCCGGCGTCGACGGTCGCGACCTGTTGCTGGTCACCGTGCTCAAGGGCGCGGTCATGTTCGTCACCGATCTGGCCCGCGCGATCCCACTGCCGACCCAGTTCGAGTTCATGGCGGTCAGCTCGTACGGATCGTCCACGTCGTCGTCGGGCGTGGTGCGGATTCTCAAGGACCTCGACCGCGACATCAACGACCGCGACGTGTTGATCGTCGAAGACGTGGTCGACTCCGGGCTGACGCTGTCGTGGTTGTTGCGTAACCTGGCCACCCGCCGTCCGCACTCGCTGCGGGTGTGCACGCTGCTGCGCAAACCAGACGCGCTGCGGGCCAACACCGATATCACCTACGTGGGCTTCGACATCCCCAACGAGTTCGTGGTCGGCTACGGCCTGGACTACGACGAGCGTTACCGCGATCTGCCCTACATCGGGACTCTGGATCCGCGGATCTATCAGGACTGACCGAACGTCAGTCCGGGAAGGGCTGCAGCGCGACGTCGAAGGCGCGTCGGTCGCCTCCCACCTCGAGGACTCCACGCCTAACCGGGTGGAAGTCATCCCGTGACTTGCCACGGTCGATGGCGAGCGAGATGTCGGCGACCGAGCTGTTGACCACCTCGTGGCGGTGACCTCCGGGGTCGGAGTACTCCCAGCCGACGGTTGCCGCGAGGGAGACCTCGGCCCTTACGCGCACCGAGACGCCGGCACCGGCGAGCCCGATGGTCGCGCCGTGGTCGGCCAAGGTGACGGATGTGCCCCGGGCCAGCAGCCCGCCGAGCCGGTGGCGGGTGCCGTCGAGTTCGAGGGCACCGAAGGCGGTCCACGGCGCGAGTGCCGGGCCGACCCGAACGCGGCCGAGCACCGCATCGAGCCAGCCCGCGCCGTCGTCGCCGAAACCGCATGCCCGCAACCAAATCCACCGCGCCGCGTGCTCGGTGCCCCAGTTGTGGCCGAGCATTCCGGTCCACCCGGTCAGGTCGACGGGTGTGCCGTCGAGGACCAGGGTTCCCTCGAAGTCGAGGTCGGGCACCGGCGACGTCGCCTTGGTGCGCGGAAGGGGGGCCCGGTAGAGGAACGCGGAATGCAGGTGTTCCAGAGCGCGGGTCCGGGGAGCGAAGGCCAGATCCCATCGAGCCGAGAGCGAATCGGACTCGACCGACCCACGGGTGCCCGACGGCCCCTGGGAGGCCGGCCCGCAGCTCAGACCGTGACCGCTCGGGCTGGCCGGGAGGTCGTTGAGCTTGGTCGCGCGAACTCCGGCCGGGCTGAACCAGGTGACCCAGAGGGCGCCGGTCGCGTCCTTCCCGGGGCGTTTCTGAACGGTGGTCCGGACCCAGAGGGCTTCCGGCTCGGTGGGGTGGACGAGCGCGCAGTAGACGCTCTCGTAGTGCGGTCGTGCCTTGGCAACGTCAGGGAAACGGACCTTCATGACCGCTGCTAACGCAATTCCCACACCGCGGTGACCGAGAAGCTCACGGTCTGCTGACCGGGTTCGAGGGGAACCATCGACGGCATAGCCCCACCCCGCACGGGTGGCGCCGGCGGAGCTGCGCCTCCGGACGACTCGGAAATCGAGATGATCTTGCCCAGCCCAAGCCCGGACAGCTGGGCGTATTGCGCCGCGCGGTCCTTGGCGTCCTGGAAGGCGCGCGAGCGGGCGTCCTTGACCAGCTGCGAATCGTCGGCGATCGAGTAGGTGACCGAGTTGATCCGGGTCGCGGAGCCACCGGTGCCGACGACGAGGGCAAGCACCCGCGATGCCGTGTCGGCGGGGTGGATCTTGATCCGGATGGAATTGGCGGCGCGATAGCCGGTGATGGTTTCGCCCGTCGGGTCGTGTTGTGGCTGCAGGCTGACATCGGTGGTGCTGATGTCCTTGCGGTCGATTCCCGCGTCGGCCACGGCCGCGATGACGGCCTGCTGACGGTCGTTGGTCTGGTTCATCGCCGCGGTCACGTCCGGCGCGAGGAACTCGATGCTGACGTCGGCGGTGAGCGTGTCGGGTACGCCCTGCACGTGACCGGAGCCGACGACGGTCACCTGACGCGGATTGGCGCCCACTTTCTCCGCATCGTGATCGCACGCCGACACGACGACGAGCGTGAGCCCCAACGCGAGCGCGATACGCAATGGCAGTCTGGCACTTCTGCGGGCAGGCATGCTGGCACCCTAGCCGTTTTGCGGTCGATTATGGTTGCGCGCCTGTGCTATTCAACCGCTTCGTTGTTTGGCTCTGCTTCGTCCGTCGCGGGGAACAGGTCGACTCCGCCGGCTTACGGCCGCCTCCAACGGGTCGCGGGGGTGGTTGCGGCACGGTCACAACCGGGTACCGATCCAGCGCATCACTGGCCCCAATGCTCACTGCAGTCACTATCGTCACAGTTTCGAATCCCTACACGTCCGCTGTTGACGGCCAACAGGTAGTCCAGGCATCCCTCGGAGGTTTGAGGTGTGGGCATTTGCCCGGCTCGCGCCGGCGCCGATGGCGTTGGCGGCCACCATGGGACTCATCGCGTCGGTCGTCATGGCCCCTCCGGCGGCAGCCGACCCGTGTTCTCCAGCGGCTTCGGCGGCGGCAACGAACAATGGTCGGGCGCTGCCCGGGGCGGCGACGCCCCCGCCAGAACACATGCCGACAGGCCGCATGCCGCGCGGCGCGCAGACCCAGGCAATGCCGCCCGGGCTTGGCCCGCTTCCGGCCGCGGCCTCAGACTCGGCGGCGCCGGGCGCTCTGAACTTCGCGCCGATGCAACAACAAGGCGCGGTGCTGCCGCCGCCCGCGCCGGGGCTTCCCGGTCCGGCGGGCCAACAGGTGCCGAACCCCATGGGCCTCACGACCGGAGCTCCTGCCGCGGCCGTCGCGGCCCCGACAACAACCATCGTCAGCTGGATTGACGGGCCCAACAGCCCGAACAACACCTACGCACGCTTCGCCATCTCGGGCGCCGATCTCGGGATCATGTGGGACAACGGCCAGACCGGGGCGAACGACCAGGTGCTCATCGCATTTGGCGACACGTTCGGCAATTGCAGCGTCGCCGGCCAGCAATGGCGGAGCAACACCTTGTTTCGTAGCGCGGACCACAACCTGGCCGACGGAGTGTCGGTGCCCGACCCCGCGTTCGGCAACGTGTACGCCGGCTCACCCGTACTGTCAGCGACGCCCCCGGGATCGAACTTCTCAAGACAGATCATCGCCAGTCTCAATCTCGCCCCAACCGAGGTGACCATCATCCCAACCGCTGGAATATCGGTGGGGACAACGCAATACGTCAATTTTATGTCGGTCAGGCAGTGGGGTAATCCGGGCCAGTGGACCACGAACTTCTCGGCAATCGCGGTTTCCACCGACAACGGCGAAACTTGGACCGCCGGCCGTGAAACCGTCCGCCCTAGCTTCTTTTTCAGCGTGCCAAGCGTCTGGTTCAACTGGGGCAATCAGAATTTTCAGCAGGGGGCCTTCGTCCGACGTGACGGTTACCTGTACTCATTCGGCACGCCGTCGGGACGCTCGGGCTCGGCGTACGTGTCGCGGGTTCCCGAGAATGCTGTGCTGGACCTCAGTCAGTACCAATACTGGAGCCAACCGTGGTGGAATTTCTTCGGAACGGGATCGTGGGTCACAAACAGTCCCTGGGCTGCCACGCCGGTCATTTCGGCTCCGGTGAGCGAGATGTCCGTCCAGTACAACGATTACCTCAACAAATACATCGTGCTCTACACCGACGGCTCGAATAGCGTGGTGATGCGAACATCGGACAATCCGCAGGGGCCGTGGAGCACAGCGCAGACCCTTGTGACCTCAACACAACTTCCTGGCGGCATCTATGCCCCGTTCATCCATCCCTGGTCGACCGGCCGCGACCTGTATTTCAATCTCTCGCTGTGGTCCACCTACAGCGTAATGTTGATGCACACCACGCTGCCCTAGCCGCTTTTCGAAGGCTAAGCCAATCATCAGACACACCGCGCCGATAGTGCTGACGACGCTGGCACAAGCCTTCGCGGTGCTTCTCGCACCGGCGGCGGCGCATGCGAATCCCGGTGTACCGCAACCAGACACACCCTGTTCGTCCACTCTCGCAAATGTGATGACTCGGCCTCCGGACCAGCAAATGACCCTGGTGTGCCAGCAGCAGGCAAACGAGGACTACCGGTGGACGATCGTCACCTCCGACTACCCGAGCAGTGATCGTTGGTTGACCTATGGACCCGAAATGACACTGCGCGGCGAGGGAACTCGCAACTACGACCTGCGGTCGGGCGACTGGATCGCCCTCCCACAAGACCCTGATAGCCAGTGCATCGAGGAGCAGATCACAGTGGTCGGTCCAGGAGTCGTAAGTTCGCCCCGAGTAAAGGCCGGGGAAGCAGGCCAACAGCTCTCGTTTCGGGTGTTACCGAATCTCTTCTCGATAACGATGAAGGGTTATTGCCTGTGGAGCAAGGTGGGACCCTGATCCCCTTCGCCTCGTTTCCTAGTCGCGCGGGACGGCCGTAGTGGCGCCGTCGGCGTTGAGGGCGCTGTGCCTGCGGCCCCACGACAGGTAGAAGATCACCGCCACCGCGACCCAGCCGCTGAACGCGACCCAGGTGTACCAGTGCAGGCTGAACAGGATGTAGGCGCACGCGGCGATCGACAGGATCGGCGTCACCGGGTAGCCGGGCACCTTGAAGCCGCGAGGCAGGTCGGGTTCCTGGATTCGCAACACGATCACGCCGCCCGACACCACGATGAACGCTGTCAGCGTCCCGATCGACACGATCTCGGCCAGCCGGTCCAGCGGCACCAGCGCCGCCAGCACCGCGACGACCAACGCCACGATCAGCGTGTTGCGCACCGGCGTCATCGTGCGGGGATGCACCTTGGCGAACGCGGCCGGCAGCAATCCGTCGCGGCCCATGGTGAACAGGATCCGGGTCTGCCCGTACAGCGTCACCAACGTGACGGAGAAGATCGAAATCACTGCTCCCGCAGCCACGATGGTGCTGCCCACGGTATTGCCGGTGATGTGGTCCAGGATCACCGCGAGCACCGCCTCCTCGCCTTTGAAGTCCTGCCACCGCTGGGCGCCGACCGCGGCCACAGACACCAGGATATGGATGGCGGTGACGATGACCAGAGCGGCGATGATTGCCCGCGGCATGGTGCGTTGCGGGTCTTTGACCTCGTCGCCAGCGGTGGACACCGCGTCAAGGCCGATGTAGGCGAAAAAGATCGTGCCCGAGGCGAGGCTGATGCCGGAGAGGCCGAACGGCGCCAGGTCCCTGAAATTGCCGGCGTGGAACGCGGTGAACGCGATCGCCGAGAAGAGCACCAGCACACCGATCTTGATCATTACCATGACCGAGTTGACTCTGGCGGACGTGCTGGCGCCGCGGATCAACAACAGCGTGCACAGCGCCACCAGAGCTATCGCCGGCAGGTTGATCACACCATGGTCGGGGTCCCACGGCGCTGCCGAAATCGATTGTGGTAGAACAAATCCGAAGACGTTCGCGAGCAACTTGTTCAGGTACTGGCTCCAGCCGACGGCCACCGCGGCGGTCGAAACGCCGTATTCCAGCAGCAGGCAGGCCGCGACGCCGATCGCAGCGAATTCGCCGAGCGTCGCGTAGGCGTACGAGTAGGCCGATCCCGAAACCGGCACCGCCGAAGCCAGTTCGGCGTAACAGATCGCGGCCAGGCCCGCCGCGATGCCGGCGATGATGAACGAGATCACCACCGCCGGCCCGGCCTGCGGCACCGATTGTGACAGCACGATGAAGATGCCCGACCCGACGGTCTCGCCGACACCGAACATGGTCAGCAGGAAGACGCCGAGGGTGCGTTGCAGCTGATCGGTGGCGCCCGGCGCGACCGGTGCACCGCGTACCGGCTGGCGGCGCAACATCTGCTGTCGCAGGCGGAGGGCGGGCGTGGGCATCGCGCCTCCTCGGTAGCATCCGTGGTCGCCACGCCGGGACGGTCGACTGCATGGGCCTACAGCTGGTCAGCTCGAACCAAGATATACCAGTGCAACGGTTTGCGGCGGATGCGACGCAACGGATGGCGCGACGCCGCTGATAGGGCGTCACGCTAGAGAGCCTCGTGCTCCGATGAATGATTGTGGAGCACAACACTATTCACTTACCGGTCAGCGAATTTGACTCTCTCCCAACGTTATCTGCGCAAGCAATCCGCGGGGCCACGCGGTCAGCGCGCGACTTTCGGCGCAAAAGATGCGTCGAGCAAAGCCTACCTTGTAGGGTGGCAACCATCTGGAAGTTCATACTGACTTCTAATCATGTTGAACTCCAATGGTTTTCATGCCAGATCCCTATCTTCCAGTTCAATCCCTCAGCTAAATGAATAGTCATCGTCTCGACGGTGAACAGGCTTTGTGGGGGCTGTGTTTGCGTGGCTTGACTGCCTTAACGTGTCGCATGATCCGCTTCGGCCGCGACGACGCTGGCTGAAGCTGTTGGGTACAAGCATTTTTCGGAGGAACCGTGTCGAACGTCATCGCGCAGCCCGAAGTCCTTGCCGCGGCTGCGGGCAAATTGCGCACCATCAACGAGGCCCTCAAGGCCGGGAATGCGGCCGCGGCCGCTCCAACGGTCGGAATCGTGCCGGCCGCGGGAGACCTGGTGTCGGCCCTGACCGCCGCGCAGTTCGCCTCGCACGCACAGCTCTACCAAACGGTCAGCGCCCACGCCGCCGCCGTCCAGGAATTCATGGCGAACGTGCTCGGTGCCAGCTCCGCCTCGTACGCGGCCACCGAGGCCGCCAACGCCGCAACGGTCGGATAGGTCGCCGACATGCTGGATTTCGCATCGCTGCCACCGGAGATCAACTCCGGTTTGATCTATGCAGGACCCGGTTCGGGACCGATGCTGACGGCCTCGTCGGCATGGGCGAGTCTGTCCGCGGAGCTGAACACCATGGCGGCGGCCTATGAAGCGGTGGTTGCCGCCCTCACCGACGGGTCGTGGCTGGGGCCGGCCGCGGCGGCGATGGCTGCGTCGTCCCAGGCGCAGGTGGAGTGGCTGGCCAGCACCGGCGCGCAAGCCGAGCAGGTCGCCGCTCAGGCGGCGGCCGCGGTCAGCGCTTACGAGTCGGCCTTCATCGCGACGGTGCCCCCACCGGAGATTGCCGCCAACCGCGCGCTGTTGGCGGCGCTGGTGGCGACGAACGTGCTGGGGCAGAACACTGCCGCGATCATGGCGACCGAGGCGCAGTACGCCGAAATGTGGGCGCAGGACGCGGCTGCGATGTACGGCTACGCCGGCGCTTCGTCGCAGGCGTCGACGCTCGCGCCGTTCGTCACCGCGGCCGAATCGGCCAACCCGGCCGGCCTGGGCGCGCAGGCATCCGCGGTGGCTCAGGCAGTCGGTTCCAGCGGCGGGCAGACCGCGGTGACCGAGACCTTGGCTGCGCTGGCCGGGGAAATGCCGGCACCGCCGTGGATGGGCAACCTGGACAGCTTGCTGAATGCGATCGGGATTACCGGGCACGTCTGGAATTCCAACGGCGACGGAATCGTCGTCGGCGGCTTCATGGGCGACCTTCTGGAAGGCCTGACCGGATCGCAGACGCTGGATGCCAGCACCGGGTTCGATGCATTCATCCGATTGGTTTCGCCCACACGCCTGTTCACCACCGCATTCAAAGACATGGATGGTCTTGCGCATAGCGCAATGTCGGCAATGGGTGCTACGAAGGCTTCCGCCATCGAGGCGATTCCGCCGGTCGCGCCGAGCATTCCGTCGGGCGTACCCGGCGCGGCTCTCGGCAGCCTGGGCAAGGCGGAACTCGTCGGTCGGTTGTCGGTGCCGCCGAACTGGGGCGGGGTGGCGCCGTCGGTGAGCCCTGCCGTCACCTCGGTCGGCAATCTCGGCACCCCGGTCTCGTCGCAGCCGCTCACGGCGCAGCCGGTCGCCAATACCATGGGCGGGGTTCCGGTCGGCGGCACCGGCGGGCGCGGCATGCAATTCGCCGCTCCCCGTTACGGTTTCAAGCCAACTGTGGTTGCGCGTCCGCCGGTCGGGGGATGAGGTCAGCTACGGTGTGACGACGATCTTGCAGTGTTGTTCGGGGTCGGCCAGATCGTCGAATGCGGTCCCGACGTCCTCGAGGCCCACGCTGCCGGTGATCATCGGGGTGACATCGATGTCACCCTCGGCGATCGCTCGCAGCGAATCGCCGAATTCCTGTGGGTCGTAGGCGAGCACGAATTGGACGCTGATCTCCTTGGCGATCGCGAAAAACGGGTGCACGGTATCGGCCTGCATGCACACGCCGACCACGACCAACCGGGTGCCCGGCCGCGCGCGGCGCATCACATCGTCGATGATTCCGGGAACTCCGACCGCCTCGAACACCACCACCGGCTTCGCGGCGTCGAACGGCGACCCCCGCGCGGGATCGATGGTCTGGTGGGCGCCCATCGTCGCGGCCAGTTCGCGGCGCTTCGGCGAAAAGTCATCTGCCACAATGGTCTCGACGCCCCGGAGTCGCAGCGCCGCGATGGCGGCGATCCCGATGGGACCACAACCCAGCACCAGCGCCGGCTCTCCTGGCTGAATCGCGGACTTGTTGACGGCATGCAGCCCCACCGCCATCGGCTCGGTGAGCGAGGCGGGTTGTGGGTCAAGACCGTTCGGAACCGGCAGCAGCAGCGGGGCTGAGAGCAGCATCCGTTCGGCGTAACCGCCCACCGTCGTGTTGCTGTAGACGATCGGCTCGACGTTGGTGCCCGACAACAGGATCGGGATCGACGTGACGAGCGTCCCCGCCGGGTGCGTGTCAGCGCCAGGTCCGGCCTCGAGCACTTCTGCGCTGAATTCATGGCCCATGAACACGTCGTGGGCCAGGTCGACGCTCATTGCGCCGGCGCCGCTGGCCATCTCGTCGCTCAGCGACAACACCTCCGCCCCGTGCTTGGCGAAATGCAGGTCCGAGCCGCAGATTCCGCACGACCGCACCGCGACCAGCACCTGGCCTGGACCGGGCACCGGGTCGGGTGCGTCGTCGCGGTACACCATGCGGCCGTCCCGCAGCACCGAGGCGCGCATCAGTTGCTCGTTTCGGCGACATGCTCGGTGATCGCCTGCACCACAGCCTGTCCCGCGCGCCCGATCAGCTCGTCGCGTTTGTCCTTAGCCCACTCGTGCGACGACCGCGCCGCCTCGAGTTGGCCCTTGAAGTGCGGGATGACCTTGCGGGCCATCAATTCGTAGCAGTGGTAGGTCGCCTCCGGTGCGGCCCAGTCGTGGCCGAGCATCAGCAGGGTGCCGAATCCGCCGGACCGCACGAGCAGATCCTCGATGTGCGCGATCGCGTCGTCGGGACTGCCGATACAGCAATTACCTTTAGCCGCATAGTCTTCGACGAACTCGTACGGCGTCTGTGCGCCCTCGACCTCGTTGGCCAGCGGGACGAACCCGGCTGCGCCGAAGTAGTTGGCGAAATCCTGCAGGCCGTACGTGCAGTCGTCGATCGCCTTTTCCCGGGTGTCGGCGATGTGCATGATCGACAGCACCCGCCAGTCCGCGCGGTCCGGGGCGTTCCGGCCAACCTTGGCCGCCTGCTCCTCGACCACTTCCCAGGTGTTCTCCAGCGCCGCGTAACCGCCGGGAACCGACATCGACAGCGAAAGCAGTGACGTGCCCAACGCACCGGCCAGCCGCGGGCCGGACGGCGAAATCATTGCCGCCGTGGATATTTCGGGGTACGGCCAGGTGTAGGGGCGGATGTGGAGTTGGGCGTCGCGCAGGGTGAACCAGTCCGAGTGCCGGCTGATGCGCTCGCTCGGCTCGGCTCGGAACAACGCGAGGATAGCCTCCAGCGCTTCCTGCATCATCCGGCGTTGCTCGAGCGGGTCGATGCCCATCATGTAGGCGTCCGACGGCAGGGCGCCCGGTCCGGTGCCGAACATCACCCGGCCGCGGGTCAGGTGGTCCAGCAGCACCCAACGGTCGGCCACCATCAGAGGGTGGTGGTAGGGCAGCGACACCACGCCGGTGCCCAGCCGGATGTGTTTGGTCCGTTCGGCGGCCGCCGCGATGAACACCTCCGGGCAGGCGATCAGTTCGTAGCCGCCGGAATGGTGTTCGCCGAACCAGGCTTCGTCGAAACCTAGGCGATCCAGCGCGACGACCCGGTCCATGTCGTATTCCAGTGCCACCGTAGGGGATTGGCCGGTTGGATGAAACGGCGTGACGAACACGCCGAAACGTAGCGGCGCGCTCATCGCAGCTCCAGTCCGTCGAGGAATTCCAGTAGGGCCGCATTGACCTCGTCGGGGCGCTCCTGCTGCAACCAGTGCCCGGCGCCGTCGAGCATCATCTGCTGATACGGCCCGGAGATCACCTCCGAAGCGCGGTCGGCCCGGGTGAAAGCCAGCACGGGGTCGGCCGTCCCACCGATGAACAAACACGGCACCGAGATCTTGGCTCCGTCGAGTTCGGCGGTGGTCTCCCAGTTGCGGTCGAAATTGCGATACCAGTTCAGGCCGCCGGTAAAACCTGTCCGGGAGAACTCGGTGATGTAGTGGTCGAGCTCGTCCTCGCTTAGCCAGTCCGGAAGTCCGTTCGGTTCGGGAAGGCGCGCGACGAAGCCTTCAGGTCCGGGGGCAGCCATCCGCACCAGCGCATCTTGGCCGCCGGATTCTGGTGAGCCGCCGCCTATCATCCGGCGCAGGAAACCCGCGGGATCACCATCGAGTTCCGCGTCGGCGACGCCAGGCTCCTGGAAGTACAGGATGTAGAAGAAGTTCTCGCCGAAAATTTTGCGCCAGGCTTTCGTCGGCGGCACATGGGAGCGAGGCGTCGCCGGGACGCTGAGCGCGGCGACGGCCGCGACCCGGCCCGGGTGTAGCAGCGGAGCGTTCCACGCCACGGCGGCGCCCCAGTCGTGCCCGACCCACACGGCACGCTGCGCACCGACGTCGTCAAGCACACCGACCAGGTCGGCGGTCAATTGGTGAATGTCGTAAGCCTCGACGGCGGCCGGACGAGAAGAACCGCCATATCCGCGCTGATCGGGCGCCAGCACGTGGTAGCCGGCCGCGGCCAGCACCGGGATCTGGTGGCGCCAGGAATAGGAGGTTTCGGGGAACCCGTGGGCCAGCATGACGACGGGTGCGCCGGGCTCACCCGCTTCGACGGTGCGCAGCTGCACACCATTCGTTTCGATGATGCGCTCGGTGATCCGCAGGCTGTCAGACACACGTTCACCAAAGCACACGCCGACCCGGGCCGGAAGGTGTCGGGAACTTCGATTCGTTGTTCAGACCGAGGCGATCAACGGCTCGACCGCCTGCGCCCGGCTCTGGCCGGGCTGGCGATCACCACGGGGTCGAACGGTGGTGACCCGCTGCGCCCGGCTCTGGCCGGGCTGGCGATCACCACGGGCGGTAACCTGGACTATTCCAGCTGCGTGTATCGGGAAGGACCTGGCCGGCGACGGCCGATGATTGATGAACCGGAAAAACGTGATCCGCACGCTCACGGCCATCGCAGTCGTGCTGCTGCTTGGTTGGTCCTTCTTCTACTTCAGCGACGACACCCGCAGCTTCAAGCCGGTCGACACCTCGGTGGCGACGGCGCAGATCAAGGCCGGCAACGTCAAGAGCGCCCAGATCGACGACCGCGAGCAGCAGGTCCGGTTGACGCTGAAGAGCGCCGCGCCCGGCACCGAAGGTTCCGACAAGATCATCACGCACTTCCCGACGGGCTACGCCGTCCCGCTGTTCGACCAGCTGAGCAGCAAGGACACCCAGGTCAGCACCGTCGTCAACCAGGGCAGCATCATTGGCTCGCTGGTGGTCTACGTCCTGCCGCTGCTGCTGCTGGTCGGCTTGTTCTTGATGTTCTCCCGCATGCAGGGCGGCGCCCGGATGGGCTTCGGCTTCGGCAAGTCGCGGGCCAAGATGCTGAACAAGGACATGCCCAAGACCACCTTCGCCGACGTCGCCGGCGCGGACGAAGCGGTCGAAGAGCTCTACGAGATCAAGGACTTCCTGCAGAACCCGTCGCGCTATCAGGCGCTGGGCGCCAAGATCCCCAAGGGCGTGCTGCTCTACGGCCCGCCGGGAACCGGCAAGACCCTGCTGGCGCGGGCCGTTGCCGGTGAAGCCGGGGTGCCGTTCTTCACCATCTCGGGCTCCGACTTCGTCGAGATGTTCGTCGGCGTCGGCGCGTCCCGGGTGCGTGACCTGTTCGAGCAGGCCAAGCAGAACAGCCCGTGCATCATCTTCGTCGACGAGATCGACGCCGTCGGCCGCCAGCGCGGCGCGGGGCTGGGTGGCGGGCACGACGAGCGCGAGCAGACGCTGAATCAGCTGCTCGTGGAGATGGACGGCTTCGGCGACCGCCAGGGCGTCATCCTGATCGCGGCGACCAACCGGCCGGACATCCTCGACCCGGCCCTGCTTCGCCCCGGCCGCTTCGACCGCCAGATTCCGGTGTCCAGCCCTGACCTCGCCGGCCGGCGCGCGGTGCTGCGGGTGCACGCGAAGGGCAAGCCGTTCGGCCCCGACGTCGAGTTCGACGGGCTGGCCAAGCGGACCGTCGGCATGACCGGCGCCGACCTGGAAAACGTCATCAACGAGGCGGCGCTGCTGACCGCCCGCGAGAACGGCACGGTGATCAGCGGCGCCGCGCTGGAGGAGGCGGTCGACCGGGTGGTCGGCGGCCCGCGGCGCAAGGGCCGCATCATCAGCGAGCACGAAAAGAAGACGATCGCCTACCACGAGGCCGGACATACGCTGGCCGGCTGGGCGATGCCGGGCCTGGATCCGGTGTACAAGGTGACGATTCTGGCCCGCGGCAAAACCGGTGGGCACGCTCTGGCAGTGCCGGAGGACGACAAGGGCCTGCACACCCGCTCCGAACTTATTGCCCGGTTGGTGATGGCGCTGGGCGGCCGGGCCGCCGAGGAGCTGGTCTTCCGCGAGCCCACCACGGGGGCGTCGTCCGACATCGAGCACGCCACCAAGGTGGCCCGAGCCATGGTCACCGAATTCGGGATGAGCTCCAAGCTGGGCGCCGTCAAATATGGGACTGAGTCCGGCGATCCGTTCCTGGGCCGGACCATGGGCACCCAGCCCGACTACTCCCACGAGGTGGCGCGCGAAATCGACGAGGAAGTCCGCAAACTCATCGAGACCGCACACACGGAAGCCTGGGAGATCCTCACCGAATACCGCGACGTGCTCGACACGTTGGCCGGTGAACTCCTGGAGAAGGAAACTCTGCACCGCGCCGACCTGGAAGCGATCTTCACCAACGTCGAAAAGCGGCCACGGCTAACACTTTTCGACGACTTCGGCGGCCGCATTCCGTCGGACAAGCCGCCGATCAAGACCCCGGGTGAACTCGCGATCGAGCGCGGGGAGCCCTGGCCGAAGCCGGAGGCCGAACCGGCGTTCAAGGCGGCTATCGCAGCGGCGTCGCGGGAGGCCGCGCAGGCCGAAGCCGAGCGGGCCACTAATGGCAACAACGGCTTTCACGCCGGCCCCAACGGCGGTCCGCCCAATTCGACGCAGCCCGACTACGGTGCACCGGCCGGCTGGCACGCGCCGGGATGGCCGCCGCCCCAACAGCATCCGAACCCGCAGCAGTCGGGCTATTGGTACCCACCGCCGCCGCCCCAGCAGCCCTGGCCGACGCCACCGCACCAGCATGCGGGCCAGCCCTATCCGCCGTATCCGCCGTACCCCCCGCCAGGTGCACCCGCGCCGGAGGCGGGCCAGGCCGCCGACCCACCCGCGGGCGGCGGTCCGAGTCCGTCTAACCCGTCGACACACGGCTGACACGAACGGAGACTGCGATGGCGCAGCCGAATTCCCACACGGTGACCTTGAACAAAGCGGTGTTCGACCAGCCGCGCGCGGAGGCCGCCATTCGCGAATTGCTGCATGCCATCGGGGAAGACCCGAACCGGCATGGCCTCCTGGACACCCCGGCCCGCGTCGCCCGCAGCTTCCAGGAGATGTTCGCCGGCCTGTACACCGATCCGGATGCGGTGCTGGACACCACTTTCGACGAGCAGCACGACGAGCTGGTGTTGGTCAAAGAGATTCCGCTGTACTCCACCTGCGAACACCATCTGGTGGCGTTTCACGGTGTCGCGCATGTCGGTTACATTCCCGGCCGCGACGGCCGGGTGACCGGATTGTCCAAGATCGCCCGACTGGTCGACCTGTACGCCAAGCGGCCACAGATTCAGGAGCGTCTCACCGCGCAGATCGCCGACGCGCTGATGCGCAAACTCGATCCGCGCGGGGTGATCGTGGTGATCGAAGCCGAACACCTCTGCATGTCCATGCGCGGTGTCCGCAAGCCCGGTGCGATCACGACGACGTCAGCCGTACGTGGACAGTTCAAGTCCGACAACGCATCTCGAGCCGAAGCGCTCGATCTGATTTTGCGCAAGTGAGCATCACGCACGTCCAGGTCATGGGGGTGGTGAACGTCACCGACGACTCGTTCTCGGATGGCGGGCGCTATCTCGATGCCGATCGTGCGGTTGAGCAAGGGCTGGCATTGGCCGCCGACGGGGCAACGATCATCGATGTCGGGGGTGAGTCGACCCGCCCGGGCGCGCAGCGCATCGACCCGCGGGTCGAGACGGCGCGCGTTGTTCCTGTCGTCAAAGAGCTTGCTGCCAAAGGACTTACAGTCAGCATCGACACCATGAACGCCGGGGTTGCGCGCGCGGCTTTGGAGAACGGCGCATCGATGGTCAACGACGTCTCCGGCGGCCGCGCCGACATGGACATGGCGCCCCTGTTGGTCGAGGCCGACGTGCCGTGGGTGTTGATGCATTGGCGTTCGGTGTCGGCCGAGCGGCCGCATCAGGTCCCGCCCTATCGCGATGTGGTCGCCGAGGTTCGCGCCGAGTTGATGGTCTGCGTCGACAATGCCGTCGCCGCCGGGGTGAATCCGGGCAAGCTGATCATCGATCCCGGCCTGGGCTTCGCCAAGTCCGCGCAAGATAACTGGGCCCTGCTGCATGCGTTGCCCGAGCTGGTGGCCGGAGAGGTGCCGGTGCTGGTGGGGGCCTCACGTAAGCGTTTTCTCGGCAGTTTGCTCAGCGGTCCCGATGGCGAGGTTCGACCACCGGACGGTCGCGAGACGGCCACCGCGGTGGTGTCGGCACTGGCCGCGCTGCATGGGGCGTGGGGCGTTCGGGTACACGACGTGCGGGCTTCGGTCGATGCTGTCAAAGTGGTCGAGGCGTGGACACAGGGCGGGACGGATGGCTGATCGAATCGAGTTGCGCGGCTTGAAAGTTCGCGGCAATCACGGCGTGTTTGGCCACGAGCGTGCCGACGGTCAGGATTTTGTCGTCGACATCACCGTGTGGATAGATCTGGCGGATGCGGCGGGCAGCGACGACTTGGCAGACACCTACGACTATGGCCTGCTGGCCGAGCGGGCGGCCACGGTCGTCGCGGGGCCGGCCCGTAATTTGATCGAGACGGTCGCCGGCGAGATCGCCGAGGACGTCATGAAAGACCATCGCGTGCACGCAGTGGAGGTGACAGTGCACAAGCCGCAGGCTCCTATTCCGCACATGTTCGACGACGTCGCCGTGGTGGCGCGGCGATCCAGACGCGGCGGTCGAGGGCAGGTGGTGCCGGCGTGACTTCCGCCAACGACGATGACGCCGGCCTAGCCGGCGTGGAGGAGTGGCGCCAATGACACGCGTCGTGTTGTCGATCGGCTCCAACATCGGCGACCGGCTGGCCCGGCTTCAGTCGGTGCTCGACCGGCTCGGCGACGCGGTGAAGGCCGTGTCCCCGGTGTATGAGACGGCGGCCTGGGGCGGTGTCGAGCAGGGCCCGTTCCTCAACGCGGTGGTCATCGCCGAGGACGCGACGCTCGACGGCCACGGCTGGCTGCGCTGCGCACAGGAGATGGAAGTCGCGGCCAATCGCGTGCGGGGGCAGAAGTGGGGCCCGCGCACCCTGGACGTCGACGTGATCTCGTGCCACCTGACGTCGCTGGAAGGCGACAGCGAGGTGTTCTCCCTGGAAGACGGGCTGACCCTGCCGCATCCGCTGGCCCATCTGCGTGCCTTCGTGCTGATTCCCTGGCTGACCATCGACCCGGACGCGACGTTGACGGTGGCGGGCGGACAGCGATCGGTCGCCAAGCTGATCGCGGAGCTGGATCCAGCCGATCGCGCCGGAGTGCGGCACACCGAGCTTGTCCTCGAGCCGCGTACCGAAAGCTGATGGGCCCCACTCGCAAACGTGACCTGTCGGCCGCAGTGCTCGGTACGGCGGTCGCGGGATACCTGCTGGTCATGGCGATCTACCGGTGGTTTCCGCCGATCACCGTGTGGACAGGTCTGTCGTTGCTTGCGGTCGGCGTCGCCGAGGCGCTGTGGGGGCGTCACGTCCGGGCCAAGATCGCCGAGGGCGAGATTGGCGACGGGCCCGGGTGGCTGCATCCGCTCTCGGTGGCCCGCACCCTGGTCGTCGCCCAGGCGTCGGCATGGGTTGGCGCGCTGGCGCTGGGCTGGTGGGTCGCGATGCTGGCGTATCTGCTGCCGCGGCGATCCTGGCTCAGGGTCGCCGCCGAAGACACCACCGGCAGCGCGGTTGCGGCCCTCAGCGCGCTCGCTTTGGTGACCGCCGCGCTGTGGTTGCAGCATTGCTGTAAATCGCCGGGCGACCCGACCGAGAACGGCGAGGGCGTCGAAAATTAGCTAGCCCCGGCGACCATCCGATTTTCGCGATTAGTCCAGGTGAGAAACGCCGGACTACGACGACACGCGCAGTGACCTAGGGCCGGTACAGTCGGGCCATGACCGATCTGTCCCGCGGCGCCCGCGTGCGGCGCAGCGGCCGCAGACCGGGTTGGGTGCTGCTGACGGCGTTGCTGGTGTTGGCCATCGGCGCCAGTTCCGCGCTCGTCTTCACCAACAGAGTAGAGCTTCTCAAGCTCGCGGTGATTCTCGCGTTGTGGGCCGCCGTCGTGGCCGCATTCGTCTCGGTGATCTACCGACGGCAAAGCGACGTGGATCAAGCCCGGGCGCGAGACCTGAAGCTGGTTTACGACCTGCAGCTGGATCGGGAGATCTCGGCCCGCCGCGAGTACGAGCTCACCGTGGAGTCCCAGTTGCGTCGCGAGTTGGCCAGCGAATTGCGTGCCCAAGCCAACGACGAGGTGTCGGAGCTGCGGGCTGAGCTGGCCGCGCTGCGCACCAACCTGGAGATCCTGTTCGACGCCGAGCTCAGCGACCGCCCGGCCCTGGAAGGCGAACGCAAGGCCGTGCGCGGCTACAGCGAATGGGAGCGCGACAACGAAAGTGCCCGCGACCGGATCAACCGGGTGCAGTCCGTACGGGCCGAAGAGCCTGCGCGACGGGCCGACGACTCGATCATCGACGTGCACGAGGAACCGCTGATCCCGAGCCCGCCCCGGCAACCCGCCGCGGAGGCCAACCCGCCGAACTACGCCCCCCAGCCGCACGAGGCGTACCCGCCACCGCGCCAGAGCCGGCCCGAGGCTCCCGCAGCGGATCGCGGTTCGCATCGGCGTTCCAGCGAGCAGGACATCTCTGCCGCACCCAACGAGCCGGCGGCCGGCTGGGCCCCGCCGCAAGCTGGGGGCCCGGCTGAACGTCAGCAGGACGCCCGTGGCTGGGCTCCGCCGCAGGGCCCGCCCGCTGGATGGCCCACGCCCGGCCCGCAGCCGACGGCCGGACCCGAGCGGGCCGAGCCGCCCCTGAGGCGCTCCCACCGGCGGGCTGAATCTCCGACGCCCGAACCGCAATTCGCGCCCCCGCCGCCCCAGCCCGAGCCACCACAGCAGCAGCCGCGGATCCCGTGGCCGCCGCCGGCCGAGGCGCCTCGGCAGCCCGAGCAACCGGCAGCTTGGCAGCCGGTCAGCTCCGAGGGTCAGTGGGTGCCCGCCGGAGCGCCCGGCAGCAACTGGAATTCCAGACAGCCCGAAAGCCCGACGTCGTGGGCGTACGACAACGGTCCGTCCCGAGACAAGCCGTCGCATCGGTCACCGACCGTCGGTGAGCCCGCCGAGCCGCCGGCCGAGCGCCGAGGGCGCCATTCCAGCGCGGCCGACGAATCGCTGGCGGGCAGCGAACCGGCCGCGCGGTCCCGCCACGCTGTCGACGACTCCGAGCCGGGCAGCGCCGAATCGACTCCCGCCCCGGCGATGTCGCCGCCCCCGGCAGCTCCGCCGCCACCGCCGCCGCCCGCGCCCGATCGCGGGCCCACGATGTCGCCGCCACCACCTGCCGGCGCCCGTCATCGCAGCACAGACCCGCTGTCCGAGGCCGAGGAGCCGCAATCCGGCGGTCAGTCGGTGGCCGAGCTGCTGGCCCGCCTGCAAAGCACCCCGTCCGAGGGTGGGGGGCGGCGACGGCGCCGCGAAGACTGAGGCGAACACCACACCGTTTCGGCTGCATTGCGGGGTAAAGTCGTAGCGACCGTCCGGTACCCGCTACGCGGGACTGGAACGAAACCAAAAGGACTTGTGAGGGTCGTCTGCGATGGTGCAGTTCGACGGACTGCGCCCGGCTCGGCTCAAGGTGGGAATCATCTCCGCCGGCCGGGTGGGCACCGCGTTGGGTGTGGCGCTGGAACGCGTCGACCATGTCGTGGTCGCCTGCAGCGCAATTTCCCGCGCCTCCCGGCTGCGCGCCGAGCGCCGGCTGGCCGACACCCCGGTAGCGCCCGTCGAGGGCGTCGCCCGCAGCGCCGAGCTGCTGTTGTTGGCGGTGCCGGACACCGAATTGCCCGGGCTGGTCTCGGGTTTGGCGGCCACCGCGGCCGTGCGGCCAGGCACCATCGTTGCGCACACCTCGGGTGTCAACGGTGTCGACGTGCTGGCGCCGCTGGAAGATTGCATACCGCTGGCCATTCATCCGGCGATGACGTTCACCGGATCCGACGAGGACATCGCCCGGTTGCCGGACGCCTGCTTCGGGATCACCGCTGCCGACGAAGTCGGCTACGCGATCGGGCAGTCGCTGGTGCTCGAGATCGGCGGCGAGCCGTTCCGGGTGCCCGAGCAGGCGCGCACGCTGTATCACGCGGCCCTGGCGCATGCGGGCAACCACATCGTCACCGTGGTCACCGACGCGCTGGATGCGCTGCGGGCCGCGGTCGCGGGCACCGAATTGCTCGGCCAGCAGCTCGTCGACGACCAGCCCGGCGGCATCGCCGAGCGCATCCTCGGCCCGCTCGCGCGCGCGGCCCTCGAGAACACCTTGCAACGTGGTCAGGCGGCGCTGACCGGGCCGATCGCCCGCGGCGACGCCGGCGTGGTCGCGGGGCATCTGCGCGCGCTGCAGAGCGTCGACCCGCACCTGGCGCAGGCCTACCGGGTGAATGCGATCCGCACCGCCGAGAAGGTGCACGCCCCCGAGGACGTGCTCGAGGTGCTGGCGCGATGAGCATCCAACGGCCGAAGTTCAACGCCGGCGAACTCCACGTCTACGAGAACCCGGGCGATGTCCGCGATGTCAGCCGCGCGCTGCGCCGCACCGGTCGACGGGTGATGCTGGTGCCGACCATGGGTGCTCTGCACGACGGCCACCTCGCCCTGGTGCGGGCCGCCAAACGCGTGCCCGGATCGGTGGTGGTGGTGTCGATCTTCGTGAACCCGTTGCAGTTCGGCGCGGGCGAGGATCTCGACGCCTATCCGCGGGTGCTCGAGGCGGACCTGGAGCTGCTACGCGCCGAAGGTGTCGAAATCGCCTTCACCCCAACCGCTTCGGCGATGTATCCGGAAGGCCCGCGGACTACCGTGTATCCCGGACCGCTGGGATCCGAGCTCGAGGGCGCTGCGCGTCCCACTCATTTCGCGGGCATGCTCACCGTCGTCTGCAAGTTGATGCAAATCGTCGCACCTGACCGAATCTTCTTCGGCGAGAAGGACTATCAGCAGTTGGTTCTGGTCCGGCAGATGGTCGCCGACCTCAACATCGATGTCCAGGTCGTCGGCGTGCCGATCGTGCGCGAGAGCGACGGCCTGGCGATGTCGTCGCGCAACCGCTACCTCGACGCGGCTCAGCGCGAACTGGCCGGCCTGCTGTCGGCGGCGCTGCTGGCCGGGTCCCATGCCGCGCCCGGCGGCGCGGACGCGGCGCTGGACGCTGCCCGTTCGGTACTGTCCGCGGTGCCAGCAATCGACGTGGATTACCTCGAGGTGCGCGACAGCGCGCTGGGTCCGGCTCCCGCCGCCGGCGCCGCGCGTCTGCTGGTCGCGGCCCGGCTCGGCACGACCAGGCTTCTGGACAACATCGGAATCGAAATCGGCGCAGGAGTTGGCGTCGACGGGCGAGTGCCCGCAGTCTCGGCTCAATCTGTCGAATCGCATTGGAGGAATTGATGTTACGGACAATGCTCAAGTCGAAGATCCACCGGGCGACGGTCACCCAGGCCGACCTGCACTACGTAGGCTCGGTGACAATCGACGCCGACCTGATGGATGCGGCCGACCTGCTCGAGGGCGAACAGGTGACCATCGTCGACATCGACAACGGCGCCCGGTTGGTCACCTACGCGATCACGGGTCAGCGTGGCAGCGGTGTGATCGGGATCAACGGCGCGGCAGCGCATCTCGTGCACCCCGGCGATCTGGTGATCCTGATCGCCTACGCCCAGATGGAGGACGCCGAGGCGCGTGCCTACCAGTCCAAGATCGTCTTCGTGGACGCCGAGAACCACGCGATTGATCTGGGCAGCGACCCGGCATTCGTGCCGGCCGATGCGGGCGAGCTGGTCTCGCCGCGATGAAGGCCTGCTAGTCGTGCTGCTGGCCATCGACGTCCGCAACACCCACACCGTCGTCGGACTGCTCTCCGGCGCCAAGGAGCACGCGAAGGTCGTGCAACAGTGGCGGATTCGGACCGAAGCCGAGGTCACTGCCGACGAACTCGCGCTGACGATCGACGGGCTGATCGGTGACGACTCGGATCAGCTCACCGGCGCCGCTGCGCTGTCGACGGTGCCTTCGGTGCTACACGAGGTGCGCCTGATGCTCGAACAGTACTGGCCGACCGTGCCGCACGTTTTGATCGAGCCCGGTGTGCGAACCGGAATCCCGCTGCTGGTGGACAACCCGAAAGAAGTTGGCGCCGACCGAATTGTCAACTGCCTAGCAGCTTTTCAGAAATACAACACGGCCTCGATTGTGATCGACTTCGGCTCTTCGATCTGCGTCGACGTGGTGTCCGCCAAAGGTGAATTCCTCGGTGGCGCGATCGCCCCGGGGCTGCAGGTGTCGTCGGATGCCGCGGCGGCGCGTTCGGCCGCCCTGCGTCGCGTCGAGCTGACCCGGCCCCGCTCGGTGGTCGGCAAGAACACCGTCGAATGCATGCAGGCCGGCGCGGTTTTCGGCTTCGCAGGTCTGGTGGACGGCCTGGTCAGCCGGATTCGCAACGACGTCGACGGTTTTGCCGGTGAGAATGTCACGGTCGTGGCGACCGGTCACACCGCGCCGCTGCTGCTGTCAGAGCTGCGCTCCGTCGACCACTATGACCAGCACCTGACCTTGCACGGGCTGCGGCTGGTGTTCGAGCGCAACCGGGACAGCCAGCGCGGCCGACTCAAGACAGCACGCTGACTGCCGCGAGCACCCGCGGCGCGCTCCTCCTTTAAGCTGGCAGGTCGTGAACGCCGCCGACCCTCGGGACCCTCGAGAAGACCTGCCCGAGCAGTTCCGGATACGCCGGGACAAACGCGAGCGCCTGGCCGCCGAGGGCCGCGATCCCTATCCCGTCGACGT
Organism: Mycobacterium sp. 1245111.1; assembly: GCF_001673405.1. Taxonomy (GTDB): domain Bacteria; phylum Actinomycetota; class Actinomycetes; order Mycobacteriales; family Mycobacteriaceae; genus Mycobacterium. Next base: position 57,297 of record NZ_LZLV01000145.1, read on the forward strand.
TGCGCGCACCCACACTTTGGCGCAGATCCGCGCCGGCTATCCCGATTTGGCGGCCGATTCGACGACCGGTGACGTGGTCGGGGTGGCCGGTCGGGTGGTCTTCGCCCGCAACTCGGGCAAGTTGTGCTTCGCCAGCCTCCAAGAAGGCGACGGCACCCAATTGCAGGTCATGCTCAGTCTCGCCAGTGTCGGGCAGGAAGCACTCGACCAATGGAAGGCCGACGTCGATATCGGCGACATCGTGTTTGTGCACGGCGAAGTGATCAGTTCGCGGCGCGGTGAACTGTCCGTGCTCGGCGACAGCTGGCAGATGGCGTCCAAGGCGTTGCGGCCCCTGCCGGTGGCGCACAAAGAGATGAGCGAAGAATCGCGGGTGCGACAGCGCTATGTCGACCTGATCGTGCGGCCCGAGGCGCGCAAGGTCGCCCGCCAGCGAATTGCTGTCATTCGCGCATTACGTAACGCCTTGGAGCAGCGCGGCTTTTTAGAAGTCGAGACACCGATGCTGCAGACTTTGGCCGGCGGCGCGGCTGCGCGCCCGTTCGTCACACACTCCAATGCGCTCGACATCGATCTCTACCTGCGGATCGCCCCGGAACTGTTCCTGAAGCGCTGCGTCGTCGGCGGGTTCGACAAGGTCTTCGAACTAAATCGGGTGTTCCGAAACGAAGGTGCCGATTCCACACATTCGCCTGAATTTTCCATGTTGGAGACCTATCAAGCGTATGGAACGTATGACGATTCTGCCGTTGTAACCCGTGAGCTTATTCAACAGGTGGCTGACGAGGCGATCGGCACTCGACAACTCTCTCTGCCCGACGGCAGCATCTATGACATCGACGGGGAATGGGCGTCGATAGAAATGTATCCATCGCTATCAGAGGCTCTTGGCGAAGAGATCACGCCAAACACCAATGTCGATCGCTTGCTCGCTATCGCGGCGTCACTTGATGTTGAGGTTCCGACAGACCGCGGCTATGGCCACGGCAAGTTGATCGAGGAACTCTGGGAGCACACAGTCGGCTCGACGCTGACGGCGCCTACCTTCGTCAAAGATTTTCCGGTCGAGACGACGCCATTGACGCGCCAACACCGCAGCATTGCCGGCGTCACCGAGAAGTGGGATCTTTATCTCCGCGGATTCGAGCTGGCCACGGGATACTCGGAATTGGTCGACCCCGTCGTGCAACGGGAAAGATTCGCTGAGCAAGCGCGGGCCGCGGCCGCCGGCGACGACGAGGCAATGGTGCTCGACGAGGATTTCCTTGTCGCGTTGGAGCACGCTATGCCGCCGTGTACCGGAACCGGAATGGGCATCGACCGGCTGCTGATGGCTTTGACCGGGCTGTCAATAAGAGAGACGGTATTGTTTCCTATTGTGCGTCCACATAGCAACTGAGCAGTTCTGTGACGGTGTATTGAATTACTCGTCGTTATATGGCAGATTGTCCCGCGGGGGCGGTCCGAGCACGTGTCTTGTATGGCAAGTGTCTAAGAAGAAAGCATGAGGCTCAGCCAATGGCGAAGAAAGTGACCGTCACCCTTGTCGATGATTTTGACGGTGAAGGCGCTGCCGATGAAACCGTGGAATTCGGTCTCGACGGCGTGACGTATGAGATTGACCTTTCGGCCAAGAATGCGGCGAAACTCCGCAACGACCTGAAGCAGTGGGTGGAAGCTTCTCGTCGGGTCGGCGGCCGTCGTCGCGGACGTTCCAGCTCCGGTCGCGGTCGCGGCGCCATCGATCGCGAGCAGAGCGCGGCAATTCGCGACTGGGCCCGTCGTAACGGACACAATGTGTCGACCCGCGGTCGTATCCCGGCCGATGTGATCGACGCATTTCACGCCGCGACCTGACGGGTTGAGCCAGCTTTCGCTGGTGGCGAACTGATCTGGAAAGCAACGCGGGAAACGATTGACTGTTTTCCCGCGTTGTTTTGTTGAACTGCGTTGTAGCCGGGGAGCCCGAGGTGGCTCAGCGATAGCAAGGTAGGAAGCCCGGCCGGTCGACCACTACAGTGGACGGCAGGTACGCGGTGTCGGCCCCACCGCCGACAATCACGAAGTACCGATGGTGAGGAAGAGCAGGTAACCGCCAATGTTCGAACGTTTTACCGACCGTGCCCGCAGGGTGGTCGTCCTGGCGCAAGAAGAGGCCCGGATGCTCAACCACAACTACATCGGCACCGAGCACATCCTGCTGGGTCTTATCCACGAGGGCGAAGGGGTAGCGGCCAAGTCGCTGGAGTCGTTGGGCATCTCGCTGGAAGGTGTCCGCAGCCAGGTCGAGGAGATCATCGGCCAGGGCCAGCAGGCTCCGTCGGGCCACATCCCGTTCACCCCGCGCGCCAAGAAGGTCCTCGAGCTGAGCCTGCGTGAGGCCCTGCAGCTGGGCCACAACTACATCGGCACCGAGCACATTCTGCTCGGCCTGATCCGTGAGGGTGAGGGCGTCGCGGCGCAGGTGCTGGTCAAGCTGGGCGCCGAGCTCACCCGCGTACGCCAGCAGGTCATCCAGCTGCTGAGCGGCTACCAGGGCAAGGAAACCGCGGAGGCCGGCACCGGTGGCCGCGGCGGAGAGTCCGGCAGCCCGTCGACGTCGCTGGTGCTGGACCAATTCGGTCGCAACCTGACGGCGGCGGCCATGGAGGGCAAGCTCGACCCGGTCATCGGGCGCGAGAAGGAAATCGAGCGGGTCATGCAGGTGCTGTCCCGGCGCACCAAGAACAACCCGGTGCTGATCGGTGAGCCCGGTGTCGGCAAGACCGCCGTCGTCGAGGGTCTCGCTCAGGCGATCGTGCACGGCGAGGTCCCGGAGACGCTGAAAGACAAGCAGCTCTACACCCTCGACCTGGGTTCGCTGGTGGCCGGCAGTCGCTACCGCGGTGACTTCGAGGAGCGCCTGAAGAAGGTGCTCAAGGAGATCAACACCCGCGGCGACATCATCCTGTTCATCGACGAGCTGCACACCCTGGTGGGTGCCGGAGCGGCCGAAGGTGCGATCGACGCGGCGTCGATCCTCAAGCCCAAGCTGGCCCGCGGCGAACTGCAGACCATCGGTGCCACGACCCTCGACGAGTACCGCAAGTACATCGAGAAGGACGCGGCCCTGGAGCGTCGTTTCCAGCCGGTGCAGGTCGGTGAGCCGACCGTGGAGCACACCATCGAGATCCTCAAGGGTCTGCGCGACCGCTACGAGGCACACCATCGGGTGTCCATCACCGACGGTGCAGTGGCCGCCGCGGCTACCCTCGCCGACCGTTACATCAACGATAGGTTCTTGCCGGACAAGGCAATTGACCTCATCGACGAGGCAGGTGCCCGGATGCGCATTCGCCGGATGACCGCTCCGCCAGACCTGCGTGAGTTCGACGAGAAGATCGCCGATGCCCGCCGGGAGAAGGAGTCCGCGATCGACGCTCAGGACTTCGAGAAGGCGGCCAGCCTGCGCGATCGCGAGAAGCAGCTGGTTGCCCAGCGTGCCGAGCGTGAAAAGCAGTGGCGCTCAGGTGATCTCGACGTTGTCGCCGAGGTCGACGAGGAGCAGATCGCCGAGGTGCTCGGCAACTGGACCGGTATCCCGGTGTTCAAGCTCACCGAGGCCGAGACCACCCGGTTGCTGCGGATGGAAGACGAACTGCACAAGCGGATCATCGGCCAGGAGGACGCGGTCAAGGCCGTCTCCAAGGCGATCCGCCGTACCCGCGCCGGGTTGAAGGACCCCAAGCGCCCGTCCGGATCGTTCATCTTCGCCGGCCCGTCCGGTGTCGGTAAGACCGAGCTGTCCAAGGCGCTGGCCAACTTCCTGTTCGGTGACGACGACGCGCTCATCCAGATCGACATGGGTGAGTTCCACGACCGGTTCACCGCGTCGCGGTTGTTCGGTGCCCCACCGGGATACGTGGGCTACGAGGAGGGCGGTCAGCTCACCGAGAAGGTGCGGCGCAAGCCGTTCTCGGTGGTGCTGTTCGACGAGATCGAGAAGGCGCACCAAGAGATCTACAACAGCCTTCTGCAGGTGCTCGAGGACGGCCGCCTGACCGACGGACAGGGCCGCACGGTCGACTTCAAGAACACCGTGCTGATCTTCACGTCGAACCTGGGAACGTCCGACATCAGCAAGGCGGTCGGACTGGGCTTCACCCAGGGTGGCGGTGAAAACAACTACGAGCGGATGAAGCAGAAGGTCAACGACGAGCTGAAGAAGCACTTCCGCCCGGAGTTCCTCAACCGTATCGACGACATCATCGTCTTCCACCAGCTGACTCGCGAAGAGATCATCGAGATGGTCGACCTGATGATCAGCCGGGTCGGCAAGCAGCTGAAGGCCAAGGACATGGCGTTGGAGCTCACCGACAAGGCCAAGGCACTGCTGGCCAAGCGGGGCTTCGACCCGGTGCTGGGGGCTCGTCCGCTGCGACGGACCATCCAACGGGAGATCGAGGACCAGCTGTCCGAGAAGATCCTGTTCGAAGAGGTCGGTCCGGGCCAGATTGTCACGGTGGACGTGGACAACTGGGACGGCGAAGGCGCCAGCGAGGATGCGGTGTTCACCTTCGTCGGGCGGCACAAGCCTGCCGAGCCCGACCTGGCGAGCACCGGTGCTCACGCCGCCGGTAGCACGGGGGCGACCACGAAGTAATCCGTCTCGAAAGGCCGGCTAGCGCAATGCGTTAGCCGGCCTTTTCGTTTACTCGGCGGGCTCTGCCACCCGATAGCGGTCCTCGACGTTGGCCAGCTTCCAGTAGGCGATCGCGCCGATCCACGTGATGGCGAACAGCAGCACGATCGCGATGCCGGCATTGTTCAGGTCGATGCCGCTGATCCAGCTGGTGATCGGATCGTCCCAACGCAGGTTGTCGTGGAGTACCGACAGCAGCTCGATCGAACCGATGAGCAGTGCCACTGCGATCGAAAGGCCGGTTACAGCCAAGTTGTAGAAGACTTTTCGCGCCGGCTGCATGAATGCCCAGTCGTAGGCGGCTGTCATCAGCAATCCGTCCAGGGTGTCCATCAGGGTCATGCCGGCCGCGAAAAGCAACGGCACCACCAAGACGACGTACCATGGCAGACCGGCCGCCGTGCCGCTGCCGGCCAGCGCCAGCAGTGCCACCTCGGTGGCGGTGTCGAATCCCAGGCCGAACAGCGCGCCCACGGGATACAGCTGGATCGGGTGTGTGATCCGATTCATGATCGGACGTAGCAGGCGGGCGAAAAATCCCCGATCGTTAAGTGCCGCTTCGACTTCGCTGTCGGAGTACGAACCGCGCCGAAGCCGGGTGAAGGCCCGGTAGATGCCGACTATCGCGATCACGTTGATGATCGCGATCAAATAGAGGAACAGGCCGGAGGCCAAGGTGCCGGCGATTCCGAGCACATGACGGGTCGGTGATTTCTCGTCGGCCAATGCGCCCACCACTCGCGCGCCGACCATGATCAGCACCGCCATCACCAGGACCAGCGTGGAGTGGCCCATCGCGAACCAGAAGCCCACCGCCTTGGGTTTCTTGCAGTCGGACATCAGTTTGCGCGTCGTGTTGTCGATGGCGGCGATATGGTCCGCGTCGAATGCGTGCCGCAGCCCGAAAAGGTATGCCGTGACGCCCAATCCGACACCGAAGATCTGGTCGCCGACCCGGTAGTGATGCGGCGCGATTGTAAACACGAGCATTGCGAAGCCGACCACGTGCATCAGCGCGATCACCCCGAGCAGCACGCCGATTTCGACGTAGTCGCGACGGTTCCAGGTCGCCACCAGTCGATGAAGTAAGGCGCGCACGATCAGTGTTGCGTGGGCAGCAACGCAAAGACCTGCTTGGCGATCTGCAGCACCCAGCCGGTGATCGCCGGGCCGTGGTCGCGGGGCCAATTCAGCTGGAAGCTGACCACCCATGGCTGGCGGGTCTTGTCGAGCGCGTACCAGCTGAACGTCAGATCGCCCGGCAGGCCACCGGCTTTCGCGGCAATGTAGGGCCACTCGTTGCGATCGAAATTGATCCCCGTCGCGGCGTCCAAGATCTTCTTGACGGGTGCCGCCGGGCCCACTGCGCCGGCCTGGAGTGCGACGTGCACCCGGCAGATGTCGTCGGCGTTGCCGTACCATTCCGCGCCGGATTCCGACGCCGGCACATGCGCGCGGAACGGATCCGGTTGGTAGGTAGCGGAATTGGCTCGCTGCAGCATCTCGGCGCGGTCTGCCGGGCTGCCGTGTTTCCACTGTTCGCGGAGGTCCGGGCGGCCCCAAGCCACAGTAAACAGCTCGTACATGGTCGGAAACGGTGTCATCGCGGCCGGGTCGTGATGCCCCGCGGCGGCCAGTGCGGCGTCAACCGCCTGCGGACCGACCCTCTCGATCAGCATGTCGGTCGCCATGTTGTCGCTGGTGGCGATCATCTTCTCGGCCGCGGTCCGCACCGAGATCTGGGCTCCCACAGGCAGATCCATGCTGGAACCGACGGCCCTGCCCTTTTCGGTCACCGTCAATTGGTCGTCCCAGGACACCGTCCCCACCTTGATGGCGTCAGACACGGCGTAGAGCACGTACAACTTGAAGATCGATGCCAATGGCAGCGACATGTCGGTGTTGGTGCCGGCTACCCGATCACAGTGGCCGTCAACGACTTTGGTCGCTTGCCATGAGTAGCGGGCCTTGGTCTTACCCAGCACGGCGTCGACGTCGTTCCACGAGGAGATCTTCGGTGGCAGTGTGGTGAGGTCGAATCCGTCGACCAAGGTGTCGTCGTTGGTGTGGATCCGAATCTCTTGTTCCGCACCGTAAGACGTGGTCAGCTGCAGGGTGGCCGCGCCCGCTTTGATGTCGACTCCGTGCAGCGTGAACGGCCGGTCCCACCAAAGCTTTTCCATCATGGTCTGGATTTGGGTAGCCATCTTCGGAGCCGCGAGCGTACCGACCCCGACCGGGCCGATCGGCCAGTCCGAGTTCAACATGTCCAGCGTCTGCTGAGCGCGCAGACCGGCCGGGGTCCGCATGTCGATCTGCCGACCACTGCCGGCGGCGTTCGCCGACGGCGCGCGCGGCGGCGCGCAACCCGGAGTCAGGGCGACAAGTAGCGCGCTGGCGGCCAGTGCCGCGACCCGGCGAAGGCGTGAGCGCCTACGGGGTTTACTGGCCAGATCCGGCAACGTCTAACACAACCTCGAACTCCAGCAATGACGCGCCGGTTGCCACCGGATTCTGCCGATGGCCGGCGTGCGCCTCGATGGCCGGACCGGTGGCCCACGCCTGGAAGGCCTCTTCGGATTCCCACTGCGTGACCACGAAGTACCGGTCTTCGCCCTTGACCGGGCGGAGCAGCTGAAAGCCCAGGAAACCCGGCGAGTTCTCTACGGCGTGTGCGCGGTGGGCGAACCGCTTCTCCAGCTCGGGCCCGGCGTCTGCGGGCACCTCGATTGCGTTGATCTTCACCACAGGCATTGGCCAAGGTTACCGCGTGGACCACAGCCGACGTAAAGCGCGCAAAGATGGGTGGATGGCCGCTGATCTGCTGACCCATCGTGGTGGGCACGGTGATCCGGTGGTGTTGGTACACGGCCTGATGGGCCGTGGCAGCACCTGGTCGCGTCAACTGCCGTGGCTGACCGAACTCGGCGCCGTCTATACCTACGACGCACCGTGGCACCGCGGCCGCGACGTCGACGATCCGTTCCCGATCAGCACCGAACGCTTCGTGTCCGACCTCGCTGACGCCGTTGCCGCGCTGGGTACCGCGGTTCGGCTGGTCGGGCACTCGATGGGCGGCCTGCACTCGTGGTGTCTGGCCGCCGAGCGGCCCGAGCTGGTTTCGTCGTTGGTGGTCGAGGACATGGCGCCGGACTTCCGAGGCCGCACCACCGGACCGTGGGAGCCATGGCTGCACAGCTTGCCGGTCGAATTCGATTCCGCTGAAAGGATATTCGCAGAATTCGGCGAGGTAGCCGGCCGATACTTCCTGGAAGCCTTCGACCGAACCGATACCGGGTGGCGGCTGCATGGCCATACTTCGCGATGGATCGAGATCGCCGCGGAATGGGGAACTCGCGACTACTGGGCGCAATGGCAGGCGGTGCGGTCGCCCGCGCTGCTGATCGAGGCGGGCAACTCGGTGGCGCCCGCCGGCCAGATGCAGGCCATGAGCGAGAATGGCTACCGCACAACATATTTACGAGTACCTGAGGCCGGACACCTGGTTCACGACGACGCGCCGCAGGCATACCGTCGGGCGGTCGAGTCGTTTCTGGCTTAGCCCTCTTCGCCGGCCAAGGCGAACCGGCCGTCGCTGGTCTTGGCCACCAGGCCGTCGGCCAGTAGTGACTGCAGGGCGCGGTCGCGTTGCACGGGATCGCGCAGCCACACCACGTCGAGCTGATCGCCGGTGACCGGTAAGTCGTTGCCGCGCAACACGTCAAGCAGCCGGCCGCGAACTTGCCGGTCGGTTCCGGCGTATGTTTGCGGTTTACGGGTCGGGCCTTCCGACGGCGGAAAGCCGGCCGAACGCCACTGGCAGACGCTGAGCGGACACAGGCCACACTTCGGTGATCGTGCCGTGCATACCGTGGCGCCCAATTCCATCAGGGCTGCAGAAAACGTGGTCGCTGTCGAATCGTTGGGCAACAACGCCGAGACGTCGGCATGGTCGCGGACCGCGGACGCCGGTCCTGCGTCCGCCTTTCCGTGCACCACGCGGGCCACTACTCGGCGCACGTTGGTGTCGACCACCGGCACCGCCTGCCGATAGGCGAAGCACGCGATCGCTCGGGCCGTGTAGCTGCCGACGCCCGGCAGGGTCAGCAGGACCTCGACGTCGTCGGGGACCTCGTCGCCGTGTTCGCGTGCGATGACCACGGCGCACTCGTGTAGGCGTCTGGCTCTACGCGGGTAGCCGAGTTTGCCCCAGGCGCGCACGATCTCACCCGTCCCGGCCGCGGCTGTCGCCGACGGAGTCGGCCATCGCGCAATCCAGTCCAGCCAGATCGGTTCCACCCTGGATACCGGCGTTTGCTGCAGCATGAATTCGCTCACCATGATCTGCCACGGCGTCACATCGGGCTTTCGCCACGGCAGGTCGCGTCGGTTCCGGTCGTACCAGCCGAGAAGTTCACTCGGCGTTAGGAGGGATGTCTCAACCGCCTGCGGCAGAATGTGTGCCATGCCTAATACGAGCCCGGTAAGCGCGTGGAAATCACTCAAAGAGGGTAACGAGCGGTTCGTCGCCGGTCAGCCTCAACACCCAAGCCAAAGCGTCGACCACCGGGCCAGCCTCGCCAACGGCCAAAAGCCGACGGTGGCGCTGTTCGGTTGCGGTGATAGCCGGGTGGCCGCCGAGCTCATCTTCGACCAGGGTCTGGGGGACATGTTCGTGGTCCGGACGGCCGGTCACGTGATCGACTCAGCGGTGCTCGGCTCGATCGAGTTCGCGGTAGCCGTGCTCAGCGTGCCGCTGATCGTCGTGCTCGGCCATGACAGCTGCGGCGCGGTGAAGGCGACGCTGACCGCTCTTGACGAGGGGGTGCTTCCGGGCGGTTATGTGCGCGACATCGTGGAGCGGGTGACGCCGTCGGTACTGCTGGGCCGTCGCGAAGGCCTCAAGCGTGCCGACGAGTTCGAGGCGCGCCACGTGGTCGAGACCGGCAATCAGCTCGTCGAGCGTTCCACGGCGATCGCCGCTGCGGTCGCCACCGGTGACTTGGCGGTTGTCGGCGCGACGTACCACCTCGCCGATGGCCGGGTGGTGCTGCGCAACATCATCGGCGACGTCGGCGATGAGGTCGCCGACTAACCGGTCAGAACGTGTTGGTGAGGTAGAACTCCAACGAGTTGAAGACGCTCTCGAGCAGTCCACTGTTGGCGGCCCCATTCGCGAACACCGCCGTCAGCCACGCCGCGGTGTCGTTGAAGGTGTCGGAGATGTCGACGTTGGTGATCATGTTGTCGACGGTCGTGGTCGCGTTGGCGATCTCCTCCGGTGTCAACCCCAGGTACTCGACGTGCGTGGTGAACAGGCGCACCAAGGGCTCGAGCAGCCCGCCGTCGTTGAAGTCCGGTTGGAAGTCGGCGACCCCATCGCCTTCCAGCGTGAAGATCGTCGTGGGATAGATGTCATCCGGCGTCACGTTTCCCAGGACGCCGTCCATGCCGAGATCCGTGAGAAGTGTGTTGGTCAGACTGGTCCCGAAGATTCCGTCCATGTCCGCGACCAGGTTCGGCCAGACACCGGTGTCCGCCAGCGATGGGTCGCCGATGAACACGAAATGCAGGTCGGCGCTGGGGATTCCGTCTGCCTCGAGTCGGCTCATCGCGATCGATTCCGCGGTCGCGCTCTGTGAGTAGCCGAAGATGGTCAGCGGGTGCTCGGCGTCGAAAGCGCCTGGGTTGGCCTCGAATTCGTTCTTCACGGCGAGGACGACATCGTCGGCTGCGGTGAGGCTACTCGGGCCCTGCTGGATCAGTTCGGGCGTCGTCAGCACCTGCAGCGGTGCGCTGCAGGGGTCGGTCGCGATCATGTCGCAGACCGTGGAGGATGTCGCACCGCCGTCGAAGCCGAGCGCGTGCAGGTACAGATTTTCCGCGGTCTGCGCGAAGGCGGTCGACGGCATCGGCTCGGTGGTCCCGCCGAGAATGATCGCGGTCTCACTTCCCGCCAGCGGCCCCAGCAGCGTGTCGTCCGCGTGGGCGGCCTGACTGCTCATCAATCCGGCAAGGCCGGTCATGAGGCCGACGGTGGCAACTTTCGCGAGTCCCTGGTATCCGTGCACCGAATCTTCTTATCCGAAGTTAAGCCTGGATTTGGGAAGTTCTTGATCTTGGGTGAAGAAAGTCCGTCGCGGGCTAACTCGGAGTGCGCGGTGCGACGAGTCCATGGTCGTAGGCGTACACGATCGCGGCCGCCCGGTCGCGCAGCTGCAGTTTTCCGAAGATCCGGCCGATGTGGCTTTTCACCGTCAGCTCCGAAATGCACAGCTCGTCGGCGATCTCGGTGTTGGAGCGGCCCTGCCCGATGAGCCGGAGCACATCGCGCTCGCGGGTGGTCACTTCGGTCACGGTGTCGGGGCGATGGTCCCCGGCGGCGCGGCGATAGGTGCTCAGCACCCGCGACGTGACAGCCGGGTCGAGGTAGCTGTCGCCCTGCGCCACCGCGCGCACGGCGCGGATCAACTCCTCGGCCGACGAGTCCTTGAGCACGAAACCCGACGCACCTGCGCGGAGCGCGCCGGACAGTAGTTCGTCGTCGTTGAAGGTGGTCAGTGCCAGCACCGGTGGCGACTCGACTGCGGCGAGCCGACGGGTGGCCTCGATGCCGTCGACTCGCTTCATCCGCAGGTCCATCACCACCACGTCGGGTCGGTGTTCGGCCACTGCCGGCGCGACCTCGTCGCCGTCGCTGCATTCGGCGACGATCACGAATCCGTCCTTGCGCCGCAGGATCCGGCGCAGCCCGGAGCGGACCAGTTCTTGATCGTCGACCAGCAGCACGCTGATTTCGGGGGTGCCCATCTCAGCGCCCGCACCGCCAATTGTTCGCGTCGTTGATCGGGATTTCGGCATGCACGGACCATCCCTGCGGGCAGGGTCCGGCGTCGAGCATTCCGCCGAGAAGTTCGACTCGCTGCCGCATCCCGGGAAGGCCACGTCCGCGCTGCGATGACGAGGTGGCAGGTACGGTGACCGGAATGTCGTTGACTACCGACAGCGACGCATGCGATGACGAAACAGACAGGGCCACATCTGTTTTGGATGCCATCGCGTGTTTGGCGATGTTGGCCAGCGATTCCTGGGCAATGCGATAAAGCGCTAGACCCACCGCGGCCGACACGCGTTCCTGCCGGCCCTCGTTGTGCAGTGTGACCGGAAGGCCGGCCGAGACAAAATCATCGATTAGGGCCGGGATGTCGGCGATACCAGGCTCGGGCGCCATCTTGGTGGGGCCGGCCTCGAGCAGACCTACCGTGCGCCGGATGTCAGCCATCGCCTGCCTGCCCAGCCGCTCGGCATCGATGAGCGCGGCGACCGCGTCGTCGATGTCGGCGTCTTGCTGGAGTGCGCGCCGTGCCCCGGTGACATGCAACATCGTCACCGATAGCGAGTGGGCGATCACGTCGTGCACCTCCCGCGCGATCCGGCGCCGCTCGTCGGCGGCGGCGTGCTCGGCCAGGTCGGCCTGCAATTCCTGCTGTTTGACCAGTAGTTGCGCCTGAATACGCATTAGCGCGCCGACCAGCCAGCCCATCGCGGCGCAGCTCGCGTACAACGTCAATTCGTCGAGCCGGTGGGTCGCCGAAGCGACCGCCAGCAGAGCCACCGCCGATCCCAGGGCGAGGACGCCATAAACCACCGGGGCAAGGGCTGCGACGACTCCGAGCATCAGCGCGAGCAGTACCGGCGCGACGTCGCTTTTGATCGGTGTCGATGTAGCGAACAGCCAGATGATGACGGCGGAGTAGGAGGTGGTCCAGGTGAGCGCCGGGCTGAATTTGATTGCGAGAGCAAAGAACAGCACCAACGGCGAGACGGCGATAAGTGCAGCGGTTAACGCTGCCGGCAAATCTCCCCGGTTGGCGTGCTGTGCGGTCGCGGCCACCACGATCAAGATCAGCGTACTGTCCACCAGCAGCACGAATGTCCAGGAGAATCCCACCGGGATCAGCTCGGTGCGCGCCCGAAGGCGATCACGCACATATCGAGACACCACACCCAACATCGGATCATCGTAGAAGGGTTTGTCGCCGCAGACATCCTGCCTCGGTAGGAATTCGGATACGACCGTGGTAGCACGACGAAAACCGAACTGCAGCACGATGTCGCGGCCGGCGCGGTTCCATAGCGTTGCCGACATGAGATGGCACGAAAACCCAGAATCGGCAACCGATTTCAGCGCTGCGTCACAACGGCAGACCGTTGCCTGATCTGCTCGCGCCGGTCGCCCGGTTCACCGGTCGGTACGCCGTACTCGCCGTGCTGGGCTGGATCGCGATCGCAGTGGCGGGAAACCTTGCGGTTCCGCAGTTGGAGCGCGTCGTCGCGACGCATGCCCGGACGTTCATGCCGACCGATGCGGCCAGTGCCGTAGCCGCGAAACGCTCCGCCGAGCTGTTCGGCGGTGCACCCAGTAACAATCTCGATTATGTTGTGCTGGAGCGTGATCGGCCCCTACAACCGGCCGATCGAGGCTACTACGACAAGCTGGTCGCGGCGTTGCGCGCCGACACCGAGCATGTCTACGCGGTAACCGACCTGTGGTCGGACCCGATCACGAAGTCGGCGGCCGAAAGCCGCGACGGCCGGGCGGCGGATCTGATGGTCCGGTTGTCCGGCATGCTGGGCACCGCGCAGGCCGGCGCCGCCGTCGCGGTCGTGCGTGACACCGTGCGTCGCCTCGGCCCGCCGCCTGGCCTGCATGTCTACGTCACCGGGCCGGGTGGCACGCTGGCCGACGAGTTCGCCGCGATCGACCGTCAGATGTTGCTGATCACCGCGGCGACCGTGCTGGTGATCATGGTGTTGCTGTTCGTGGTCTACCGGTCGCCGGTGACCGCGGCCGTCCCGTTGATCTCGGTCGGGCTGGCGCTGGCGGCCGCTCGGCCGCTGATCGCCCTTTTGGGAAACCATGGCGTGGTCGAGGTGTCGCTGTTTTCGGTCGCGCTGGTCGCGGCGATGATCCTCGGCGCCGGAACCGATTACGCGATCTTTTTGATCGGTCGATACCACGAGGGCCGACGACGGGGCGCCGACCGCGCTGTCGCGTTGCTCGACGCCTATCGCGGCGTCGCGCCGGTGGTGATCGGCTCGGCGCTGACCATGTCAGCGGCATTGGCGTGCTTGAGCCTCGCCAAGGTGGGCATGTTCCGTAGTACCGGAATACCCTGTGCGATCGGCGTTTTGATCAGCATGGTAGCTGCCTTGACACTCACCCCGGCGCTGATCGGTTTGGCCGGCAACCGAGGCATGCTGGAGCCGAGGAGATCAATGATCGCGCGTCGCTGGCGGCGCATCGGCGTCATCGTGGCCCGCTGGCCCGGACCCGTCATGGTGGTCAGCGGGGGATTGATCGCGGTCTTGATCCTGCCGCTCGCCGGGATGCGGACGGGATGGAATGAACCGGAGGCGACCCCGCCCGGCACCGAGTCCAACCAAGGTTATTCGGCGATGGCGCAACACTTTCCGCCGAACAAACTGCTGTCCGACATCGTGACGGTAGAAGCCGACCACGATCTGCGAAACCCGGCCGGCCTGATCGCGGTCGAACGGATAACCCGGCAGATCATGGCCGTTCCCGGGGTTCGGACGGTGCAGTCGGCCAGTCGCCCGGCCGGCACTGTGCCCGACGAAGCCACATTGAGTTATCAGGCCGGGTACATCGGTCAGCGATTCGGCGACAGCATCGACGCTGTCGTGCAACGGTTCCGGCGGATAGGAGACCTGGACGCCATCCTGTCGCAGATGGGCGCAGCGCTGGACCACATGAACCGCGGAATGCAGGGCAGCGCGGGTGGTCTGCGTGAGATCGGTTCGGGCGCCGACGACATGCGCAACGGGATCGACGGCATCCGTGACGAGGTCGCAACGATGTCCGGGTATATGACCCCCTTGCGGAACTTCGTCGACAGCACGCCAAACTGCCCGGCCAACGCGATCTGTGCACTGGTGTCCCGCGTCGTGCAACCCGTCGATAGCATGATCCGGAGTTCAGATGAGTTAGCCAGTGGCGCAACCAAACTGACGGCGGGATCGGGAACGGCGACGACGTCGTTCGCCACCATGCCGCAGGCGCTGCAGTCGATGCGTGAGGTGCTGAATCAGGCCAATGCGGCAACTCGTGAGCTGCGCGGCGTCGCAGACTCGATCGGCCCACAGGTACGGCAGGTAACCGACTATCTGAAGGAACTCGATGCGGGCTTCCGCAACAGCGCGGCGGGCGGCTTCTACCTGCCCGACCGCGCGCTGTCTGACCCGCGGTATCGAGCGGCGTTGAACAACCTGGTTTCCCGAGACGGTCGGACGACCTACTTCGTGGTCTACGGAGACGGCCAGGAGTGGGGCGGCGACGGCGCTCAACGAGCTCGCCAGGTCGAGGCCGCCGTCGCCGAAGCCACCAAGGAGGGAACCTTGACTCCGCTGTCGGTGGGTCTGGCCGGGGTTGGACCCGCCACCCGAGACCTGCAGAGCCTGGTGCACGACGACGTCGTATTGCTGGTCGGAGCGACCCTCGCGTTGATTTTTCTGATCGTCTCGGTGATGCTGCGCAGCCCGGTGGCGGCGGTGGCAGTGGTGGGCACCGTGATCGTCTCGTACGCCTCGGCGCTGGGTGTCAGCGTTCTGGTCAGCCAGTACCTGTTCGGCCAGCCGCTGCACTGGGCGGTGGCGCCGATGGCGTTCATCGCCCTGGTCGCGGTCGGCGCCGACTACAACCTGCTGCTGGCGATGAGGATCCGTGAGGAGTTGCCCGCGGGGATCCGCACCGCCATCGTCCGGGCGTTCGCGGCCACGGGTGGGGTGGTGACCACCGCGGGCGTCGTGTTCGGGATGACGATGTTCGCGCTGGCCGGCAGCACCGTGCTCAGCATTGAACAGGTAGGTCTGACCGTCGGGATCGGGCTGTTGCTGGACACGTTGATCGTCCGGACGTTCCTGATGCCGTCGCTGGTGGCGCTGCTGGGTCGCTGGTTCTGGTGGCCGCGGGTGCCGATCCGCCGGCCGGCCGCTGGGGCCCGAGAACGTAACAACTCGGCATCAGTTAACTGGGCGACACGCCGAGCCGGGTCGGCGCTGTCGGTGTGACCTGCCCTTACCGTGTAAATGTGCTGGATCTGGATCTGGAGCCGCGAGGCCCGCTGCCGCCGGAGATTTACTGGCGACGCCGGGGATTGGCGATCGGCGTCGCGGTCATCGTGATCGCCATCGTCGTCGCGATCATCGTGGCCGTGATGAGCGGCAACGCCGGCGCCAATACCTCGCCCGCCGCCAAGAAGCCGGCCCCGGCCGCGCAGGGCGCGAACCCCGAGGTCAAGACCCAGGTCGAGCCGCCGGCCGGCGAGGACGCCGGCCAGCAGCCGCCCCCGACCCCGACCGCCGCGGTGCTGCCGCCGCCCGTGCTCAACGCCGGCGACGACTGCCCGGACTCGACGCTGGCGGTCAAGGGTCTGACCAACCAGCCGCAGTACGCCATCGGCGACCAGCCGAAGTTCGTCATGGTGGTCACCAACATCGGGCTGGTGGCCTGCAAGCGTGACGTCGGAGCCGCCGTGCTGGCCGCCTACGTCTACTCGCTGGACAACAAACGGCTGTGGTCGAACCTGGACTGCGCGCCGTCGAACGAAACGCTGGTCAAGACCTTCGCCCCCGGCGAGCAGGTCACCACCGCGGTCACCTGGACCGGGATGGGGTCGGCTCCGCACTGCCCGTTGCCGCGGCCGGCGATCGGGCCTGGCACCTACAACCTGGTCGTACAGCTGGGAAACCTTCGCTCGCTTGCGGTCCCGTTCATCATGGCCCCGCCGCTGCCTCCGGGCGCTGCGCCGCCTCCGCAGCCCGGACTGCCCGGGGCGCCGCCGGCACCGGGTCCGCTGCCCGGCCCGGCCCCCGCCCCCGGCGGTTGATCCTCAGCTGATCGGATCGCCGATCGTCGATTCGGCCAACTGCGACAGTCCTTCTCGCACATGGCGGGCCCAGATCTCGCCGATTCCCTCGACCGCTTCCAGGTCGCCCGCGCTGGCCGCCAATAGGCCCTGCAGCGACCCGAACTCGCGGACCAGTCGGTCGGCGTGGGCGAACTGCAGCCTCGGAATCTCCGACATCGCCCGGTAGCCACGCGAGCTCACCGCGGAATCCTGCGCTTCCGCTGTCGACGGGTAACCGAAAACCCTTGCCATCGTGGTGAAGTCGAGCAACTCGGTGTCGGACATGGCATCCAGCTCGTCGAGCGTGGCGGCGACCTCGGCCTTCGACAACGGCTCGGGGTTGGCGTGGTAATCACGCACGATCAGCTCGCGGGAAGCCTCGTTACCGCCGAGCAGCTCTTCCAGTTGCAGTCGTAGCTGGCGGCCGTCGGTACCCAGTTCGACGACTTCGTAGTCCAGTTCGACACCGATTCGCCGGACCAGTTCGAGCCGCTGCACCACCGTCATCACGTCGCGCAGCGTGACGAAGTCCTCGATCTCGGCGCGGGACAGCTGCCGGCTGACCTCGTCGAGCCGGGCCTTGTACCGCTCCAGCGTGGCGATGGCCTGATTGGCCCGAGACAGGATCGTCGACGAGTCGGCCAGCACGTGCCGCTCGCCACTGAGATAGACGGTCACGATGCTCATCGAGTGGCTGACCGAGATCACCGGGTAGCCGACTTGGCTGGCGGCCCGCTCGGCCGAGCGGTGCCGGGTCCCGGATTCGTCGGTGGGGATCGACGGGTCGGGCACCAGCTGCACGTTGGCTCGCAGGATCCGGCTGCCGTCGGTGGACAGCACCACCGCACCGTCCATCTTGCACAGCTCCCGAAGCCTGGTCGGGGCGTAGCGGACGTCGAGCGAGAAGCCGCCGTCGCAGATCGCTTCGACGCTGTCGTCGTAACCCAGGACGATCAGGGCGCCGGTCCGGCCGCGCAAAATCCGCTCCAGCCCGTCGCGCAGCGCCGTACCCGGCGCCAGCCGCGCGACCGCCTCACGCAGGGTGGGACGCTGCTGCGGCGCCGAGCCGTTCGTGGTTGCCTTGCCGACCGTCATCACCACTCATTGTGACTCATTGCGCTCCGTCCGAATGGCGTCCAGTGGATACGGGGCCGCAGGGAGCCTCTCGCGACGCTCGGCGATATTGAGCACGTGCTCCAACGCGGCGCCGATGTGCGGCGCCTCCAGGGTTTTCAATCCGGGCGGCACCGCGCCGCCGCCGGACGGGATCAGCGCCGTGGTGAAACCCTGCCGGGCGGCCTCGGCCAGTCGGCGTTCCATCCCGCTGACCCGCCGCAGGTCGCCGGCCAGCCCGACTTCGCCGATCATCACCGCGGTCGCCGGCAGCGGCAGATTGGCATACGCCGACGCCAGCGCGACCGCGACCGCGAGATCCGACGATGGGTCGGTGAGCCGCATCCCGCCAACGGTCGACAGGTACACGTCGTTGACGGCGATTTTCAGCCGTGCGTGCTTTTCCAGCACGGCGGCGATCATCGCGGCCCGCGAATGGTCGATCCCGCTGACCGCTCGGCGCGGTGAGCCACCCGAAGGCGTCGCCAGCAGCGCCTGGATTTCACCGACCAGCGGCCGCTTACCGTCGAGGGTCACGGTGATCGCGGTGCCCGGGACCGGCTGCGGCCGCTGGTCCAGGAACAGCCCGGACGGATCGGCGACCCCTTCGATTCCACTGTCCTGCAACACAAAACAGCCGACCTCGTCGGCCGCACCGAAGCGGTTTTTGATGCCGCGGACGATCCGCAGCAGCGAATTGCGGTCGCCTTCGAAGTGCAGCACCACGTCGACCAGGTGTTCGAGCGAGCGTGGACCCGCAATGGCGCCGTCCTTGGTGACGTGCCCGACCAGAATCAACGGCACCCCAGTGGTTTTCGCCGCAGCGGTCAGCGCGGTGGTGACCGCGCGCACCTGCGTGACGCCACCGGCGACACCGTCGCTGTCGGAGCTGGCCATGGTCTGCACCGAGTCCACGACCACCAGCGTCGGCTGCACCGCCTCGATGTGGCCGAGCACCGCATGGAGATCCGAGTCGGCGGCCAGGTAGAGCTCGTCGTGACTGCAGCCCGTCCGATCGGCGCGCATTCGGATCTGGCCGCGTGACTCCTCGCCGGAAACGTATAACGCCCGCCGCCCCGACGCCGCCCACTCGTGGGCAACTTTGAGTAGCAGCGTCGACTTGCCCACCCCTGGATCGCCGGCGAGCAACGTGACCGAACCGGGCACGACGCCGCCACCCAGGACCCGGTCGAGCTCGTCAATTCCGGTGGGGCGGTGGCGAGTTCCGTCGGGCTCGACCGAGCTGATCGGCACCGCGGCCGACGACGGGCTCACTATCGAGCGGGTGCTGCCCCGGACCGCGCTGAGCACCGTGACCTCGTCGACGGAACCCCACGTGCCGCATTCCAGACACCGCCCGACCCATTTCGCCGTGACATGACGACATTCCGAGCAGCGGTACTGCGAACGCGCCTTGGCCACCCTGTGACGGTATCCGCCAGGTGTGACAAAACCGCGGAAGTTAGCGGTTCGAGGGTTCTGGCGCCGAGATCGGCACCGCGACGCTGACGCTGCCGGCCTTTTCGAAATTGAAGGTGACGTCGTAGTTGGGGCCGTTGGTGATCGGCTTGCTCAGCGCGATGGTGGCCTTGACCGTGTCGGCGTTCTCGATGGCGTCGTCGGCCTTCTTGGGCTGGCCGTTCTGGGTGCCGACGAACAGCACGCCGCTGGGGTGCAGGGTGGGATCTCCGGTGACTGTCACCTTGCCGATGTCGGTGGTGATGCCGACCAGCTTGTCGGTGATGTCCGGCGACTGGTTGACGGCGACCAGGACAAGATCGACCGTGTCCCCGGGATGCAGGTAGTCACTGGTCTGCAGCGCCTGGATCCGCACGTTACGCAGCGCGACGTTCTTGACCACCGCCTGGTTGCCGTCGACAGCAGATTGCTGCATGGCGGTCTGCGAGAGCTGGCCGGCGCCGCATCCGGAGAGTGCGACAGCGCCGATCACGGCGCTCGCGGCAAGCCCGGCGAGCTTTGCCGAGCGACCAGATCTCGGGACGCGGTAGTCGAAGCGGTTCACTCAAAGCCTCCTGCTCGGCCCTCGAACGCCTGCGGTTCGACTATGCACAGTAGTAGGTCGGTCGGGTCGGCGGAACCTGAGGGCGGAGATGGTGCACGCAGGCGGTTAGAGCAGCGCAGTAACACGAAAACTGAGACGAACGGCACGACGCCGACGGCTTCCGGATACCGCCAAACGGGATCTGGATTCATCGTGGTCCTGCACGAATTTCGCGGTCTGTCAACCCCCTCTCCGCGTGCGCGGGGCCCCTGACCTGCACCGTTGTTCTACGTGTGTCCGCGGGGCGTGTTACCATGGAGCTACGAAAGGGGCTCGAAACTGATGAATTTTGCGGTCGGAGACACCGTTGTCTATCCACACCACGGTGCTGCGTTGATCGAGGCGATCGAAACCCGAACCATCAAAGGGGAGCAAAAAGAATATCTCGTCCTGAAGGTGGCGCAGGGCGACCTCACAGTTCGGGTACCTGCGGAAAACGCCGAATACGTCGGCGTCCGCGATGTGGTCGGCCAAGAGGGCCTCGACAAGGTGTTCCAGGTGCTTCGCGCGCCGCACACCGAAGAGCCGACCAACTGGTCCCGCCGCTATAAGGCCAACCTGGAAAAGCTCGCCTCCGGCGACGTCAACAAGGTTGCTGAGGTGGTTCGCGACCTCTGGCGCCGTGACCAGGAACGCGGCCTGTCCGCCGGCGAAAAGCGGATGTTGGCCAAGGCCCGACAGATCTTGGTGGGCGAATTGGCGCTCGCGGAAAGCACCGACGACGCCCGCGCGGAGACCATTCTCGACGAGGCGCTTGCCGCCGCGTCCTGAATTTCGGCGACGATTTCCCTAACGCTCGAGGAACCGCTTTGACCGGTACGGTCGCGGTCGTTCCGGCCGCTGGCTCGGGCGAACGTCTGGCTGCCGGTGTTCCCAAGGCGTTCTACCAGCTCGATGGCCGGACTCTGGTCGAGCGCGCCATCGACGGCCTGCTGAAGTCCGGCGTGGTCGATCGCGTCGTCGTGGCAGTGCCCGCCGACCGCACCGATCGGGCAAAGCTGATTCTCGGGCGGGACGCGACCGTGGTGGCGGGGGGAGCCAATCGCGGCGAATCGGTCAGCCGGGCGCTGGAGGCAGTCGGCGCACCGGAGTTTGTCCTGGTACACGACGCCGCCCGGGCCCTGACTCCACCCGATCTGGTGGTGCGCGTCGTCGACGCGCTGCGGGCCGGCCATCCCGCCGTCGTGCCCGCTCTGCCGGTCGCCGACACCATCAAGGCCGTCGACGGCAACGGCGCCGTGTTGGGCACACCCGAACGGGCCGGCCTGCGCGCGGTACAGACCCCGCAGGGCTTCACCACCGACCTGTTGCTGCGGGCCTACCAGCAAGCCGGCACCGCGGATTTCACCGACGACGCATCGCTCGTCGAGCACATCGGGGGACAGGTTCAGGTCGTGGACGGCGATCCGATGGCCTTCAAGATCACCAACCGGCTGGACCTGATGCTGGCGCAAGCGATAGTGAACCAGTGAACGTCCGCATCGGCCTTGGCTCCGACGTCCACGTCATCGAGGCCGGCCGCCCGTGTTGGCTGCTGGGCCTGCTGTTTCCTGATGTCGACGGCTGCGCCGGGCATTCCGACGGTGACGTGGCCGCCCATGCGCTGTGCGATGCGATGCTGTCGGCGGCTGGCCTGGGCGACATCGGCGACGTGTTCGGCGTCGACGAGCCCCGCTGGGCCGGCGTCACCGGCATGACGATGCTGCGTCACGTCGCCGAGCTGCTGACCGAACACGGCTACCGGGTCGGTAACGCGGCCGTTCAGGTCATCGGCAACCGCCCCAGGGTCGGGCCGCGTCGCGACGAGGCGCAGACCGCGCTGTCCGAGGTGCTGAATGCGCCGGTATCGGTATCGGCGACCACCACCGATGGGCTGGGCCTGACGGGCCGCGGCGAGGGCCGTGCGGCAATCGCAACGGCTCTGGTGATCGAACTTTCACGCTGAGCAGTCACAAAATCGCACTGATCCGGTGTCCTGCGTGCGAGTTTGCGACTGCTGGCGCAATCAGGGCCGGACTGGCCCGGTAAGCTGGCCCGTCGTGACCGATAGCGCCGACCTGCGGCTACACGACACGGCAACCGGTGCCGTCCGTGACTTTGTTCCGCTGCGGCCAGGGCACGTTTCCATCTACCTCTGCGGCGCCACCGTGCAGGGACTGCCGCATATCGGCCACGTGCGCAGCGGGGTGGCGTTCGACATCCTGCGGCGCTGGCTGACGGCGCGGGGCTGCGACGTCGCGTTCGTCCGCAACGTCACCGACATCGACGACAAGATCCTGAACAAGGCCGCCGCCGCGGGCCGGCCGTGGTGGGAATGGGCGGCCACCTACGAGCGGGCGTTTTCCGCTGCCTACGACGCGCTCGGCGTGTTGCCTCCTTCGGTCGAGCCGCGGGCCACCGGCCACATCACGCAGATGGTGGAACTGATCGAGCGCCTGATCGAGTCCGGCAACGCGTACGAGGGTTGCGGCGACGTCTACTTCGACGTGAAGAGCTACCCGGAATACGGCCGGCTGTCCGGACACAAGATCGAGGACGTCCACCAAGGTGAGGGGGTGGCCACCGGCAAGCGTGACGAGCGCGACTTCACGCTGTGGAAGGGCGCCAAGCCCGGTGAGCCGTCGTGGCCCACGCCGTGGGGGCGTGGCCGACCGGGCTGGCATACCGAATGCGTGGCGATGGCACGCGAGTACCTGGGTCCTGAGTTCGATATCCATTGTGGCGGAATGGATTTGGTTTTCCCGCATCACGAGAACGAGATCGCGCAGAGCCACGCGGCCGGCGACACGTTCGCCCGGTACTGGCTGCACAACGGCTGGGTCACCCTCGGCGGCGAGAAGATGAGCAAGTCGCTGGGCAACGTGCTGGCGATTCCGGCGATGCTGCAGCGCGTGCGCGCCGCCGAGCTGCGCTACTACCTGGGCAGTGCCCACTACCGGTCGATGCTGGAGTTCTCCGAGGCGGCGTTGAAGGACGCGGTCAACGCGTACGTCGGGATCGAGGAGTTCTTGCATCGGGTGCGTACCAGGGTCGGTGCCGTCGAGCCGGGCGAGTGGACGCCACGGTTCGCCGACGCCCTCAACGACGACTTGGCGGTGCCGACGGCGCTGGCCGAAGTGCACCGCACGCGCGCCGACGGCAACCGCGCGCTCGATGCCGGCGACCACGACGCCGCGCTGGCCGCTGCCGGATCGATCCGGTCGATGATGGGCATTCTCGGCTGCGATCCGCTCGATGAGCGGTGGGAAACGCGCGACGAGACGTCGGCCGCGCTCGGGGCCGTCGACGTGCTGGTGCGCGCCGAGTTGGAACGACGCCAACAGGCTCGGGCGCAACGTGATTGGAAGCTCGCCGACGAGATCCGGGATCGGCTCAAAGATGCCGGGATCGAGGTCACCGATACCGGCGACGGCCCGCAGTGGTCGCTGGAATCCGATGGCCGGTAACTCGCAGCGGCGCGGCGCGATCCGCAAGACGTCCAAGAAAGGCCCGACCGTCGGCTCCGGCGGTCAACGACGTCGCGGGTTGGAAGGTCGCGGCGCCACGCCACCCGCGCATATGCGGCCCAACCATCCCGCCGCCAAGAAGGCCAAGGCGCAGGCCCGCCGCCCGGCAAAGCGCAAAGATGACGGCGCCGAAACCGTGTTGGGACGCAACCCGGTGCTGGAATGCCTGCGCGCCGGAGTTCCGGCGACCGCGCTGTATGTCGCGCTCGGCGCCCAGGCCGACGAGCGACTCAGCGAATCCGTCACGCTGGCAGCCGATTCCGGTATCGCGATCCTGGAAGTGCCGCGCACCGACTTGGATCGGATGACCACCAATGGTTTGCATCAGGGCATCGCACTGCAAGTCCCGCCGTACAACTACCTGCATCCCGATGATCTGCTCAAGGCGGCGCTGAACAATCCGCCTGCGCTGCTGGTCGCCCTGGACAACATCTCCGATCCGCGAAATCTCGGCGCGATCGTCCGCTCGGTCGCCGCGTTCGGCGGTCACGGGGTGCTGATTCCGGAGCGGCGGTCGGCCTCGGTGACCGCCGTCGCCTGGCGAACCAGTGCCGGTGCGGCCGCCCGGATTCCGGTCTCGCGCGCCACCAATCTCAATCGGACACTGAAGGATTGGGCTGACAAAGGCCTGCAGCTCGTCGGGCTTGACGCCGAAGGTGACACGGTCGTCGACGATGTGGACGGCGCAGGACCGATCGTCGTCGTGGTGGGATCCGAGGGCAAAGGACTGTCTCGGCTGGTACGGCAGAGCTGTGACGCGGTGGTGTCTATTCCGATGGCCGGCCCAACCGAGTCGTTGAATGCATCGGTCGCCGCCGGAGTGGTGTTGGCCGAAATCGCCCGGCAACGACGCCGCTAGCGAAGGATGGACCGGATGCGCGACCACAAGATTCACGCCGCAACCGGAGTCTTCGCGGTCTACACCGCAGGCATGCTTGTTCTGGAACGCCGGATGCGGGCCACCGGCGGCCCGGGAATCATCGCATTTGAGTTGGCCGGCAGCGGTTTTCGCGCCGAACAGATCATGGCGCAGTGGGGGCGAGACGGCCAGCGGGCGGCACGTACGTCGATGTGGCTGGACTTCGGATACATGACGACCTACGGCGTCCTTGTGGCGCTGCTGATCGAGCGTGCACGACGTCGGTGGGGGCATCCGCGCGCGCTCACATCCGCCGCGTTGGTGGCCGTCGCCGGTGATGCGATCGAAGGCGTCTCGCTGATCAAGGTCCTCGACCGCGACCGCGTCGACCTTCACGCGCGCCGCGCGCGGGGAGCCGCCCTGGGGAAATTCGCGGCGCTGGTCGGCGCGCTCGGCTACGTCGTGGCCGAGGCCGCGCGCCCGCTATTTTCCAGAATCCGGTGAAACTGGTTGCCGAACAAGGTATCTAGTGAGCAGGCTGACGATCTCGTCTTCGAGTTGTTGCGGGTCGGCCGGATCCGGCGATGCGATCAGCCGGTGCACGAGCGACTCGATGGTGGTCACGACGACGCGGGCGCTGAGTCGGCCATTGGCCTGCACGGCCGAATGGCTGTCGAGCAGCCCGGCGGTGGCGTCGACCATCGACTCCTCCAAATCATGCAGCCGCGCAAGGAAAGCCGGCGCCCGCGGCGCTTCTTCGAACAGCACCCGGTGCAATCGCGGGTTATCGCGATGATTGTCGATGGTGGCCCTGACGACGACGCGTAGCGCCGCGTCGAGTTGCTCTGGCAGACCTTCGGCCAATCGCTTGCCGAGCAACTCGGCTCCGGCGTCGACGTGGGCCTCCATCAGGGCGCGCAGGATCGCATCCTTATTCGGAAAGTATTGATACAGCGAGCCGATGGAGACCTCGGCGCACTCGGCGATGCGGTTGGTTGTCCCGGCCGAGTAGCCGTATTCGCCAAAAATGTGAGCCGCCGCATCGAGGATGCGCTGCCGGGTGTGTGCCGCGCGGTCCTGTGTCGGCTGCTTGCGGGGCTGAAAGCGGTCTGGCGGAGCGATGGCGTCCACCTCCGGAAAAGCGAGTAGTCAGGCCATATCTCGGCCCGCAGAATGAGCGCACCTTAACACTTTCGAGGAGCTACCGATGCGGACAATCCAGCTGCAGACAACCTTGCCGACCAGCGCAGATCGGGTATGGCGGGCAATGCAATCCCCGGTCACCTTCCTCTACGTCTGCAAAGGCCTGTTCGGTGTGCCGGCCCTGGCCGGGCGGTCCGAGCCGTTGCAAGCCGGCGAATGCGGCACCGGCTGGCTGATCGCCTTTCACGTCGTCCCGGCCTACCGGCACACCATCGAAGTCATCGACGTCGACGAGGCGCAGCGGACGATCCGAACCCATGAGCACGGCGGGGTGCTGCGCGCGTGGAACCACACGCTGCGGGTCGAACCGGTCGACGCTCAAACCTGCCGCTATTTTGACACCGTCGAGATCGACGCGCGCCCGATTACGGCCCTCGTCGCAGCCTTGGCGGTCGGTATCTTCCGGTATCGGCAGCGACGCTGGCGCAAGCTCGTTCGTCGACACTTGCTACCGCAGGGGCCGACCTACGCAAGCTAGCCTGGTTCGCGTGCTGGCCCGGCTGATGTTCGCGTCGATCACGGTAACCGCCGCCGTCCTGGCGCCGACTGCCTCCGCGGATGCGGTCGACTTCGATGTGGTGGCGCATCGAGGCGGCCCGGGTGACAGGTACATCGGCGAGTCGCTGCCGGCATTCGCGAACGCGCTCGAAACCGGCGTCAGCACTCTGGAACTCGACATCGGGATCACCAAGGATCGGCAGCCGGTGGTCTGGCACGACGAGTTCATCGACCCCGCGAAATGCGCCGACACGGGTCCGGCGGTCGTCGGCGATCCGCAGTACCCCTATGTAGGTAAGCTCGTCCACGAGCTCACGCTGGCCCAGCTCCGAACGTTGGACTGCGGCAGCACGATTGCCGTGCTGCCCGAGGTGTTCGCCGTGGCCGACCTATACGGAGCCGATGTGCGCTACGACATCGAAACGAAGGTCGACGCCGAACAGCCCTCTCGTACTGCGCCTCCCGCGACGTTTGTCGACGTGATCATGAATGCCGTTCGGGCGGCGGGCAGGGTCGACCAGGTGGAGATCGAAAGCTTCGACTGGCGCGCCTTGCCGTTGGTGCACCGAGCTGAGCCGTCGATTCCATTGGTGGCCTTGTGGAATCAACAGACCTGGGCACCGGGGTCGCCTTGGCTGGCCGGCGTCAACCCTGCCGAGGTCGGGGACGCCGTCACCGGCGCCACCCGGGTCGGCGCGACGATCCTCTCACCGGACTACTCGTTGGTCGACCGGGCCTTCGTCGACCGCGCGCACTCGTCGGCGCTCAAAGTCCTTCCCTGGACGGTGGACAACCCCGACGACATGCGGGCTCAGATCGACGACGGGGTCGACGGCCTCATCACCAACTATCCCGCCGTGCTGAGGGGCGTGCTCGCCGAACGAGGCATGCCGTTGCCGCCCGCCTATCGCCGCTAGATACCGAGCAGTCGACCCACCGCCCACAACGCCAGCACCGCCATCACCAGGGATGTGGGCACCGTGAACAACCCGAGCCGGGTGTACTCGCTGACGCTGGCGGACACGTCGTAGCGACGTAACACGCTGCGCCACAGCAGGTTTGACAGGGACCCAACATAGGTCAAGTTCGGGCCGATGTTGACGCCGATCAACACGGCCAGCACCGCGGCCGGGCCGGTCGGTGCCACCAGCGGCACCAGGACCAGTGTCGCTGGCAGGTTGTTGGCAATGTTGGCCAGCACGGCGGCCAGCGCGGCGTAGCCGAGCAGGGCGAGCAGCCCGGAGCCGGAGGGCATCAACGCGCCCATCCGCTCGGACACCCCGTTGCGCATCACCGCCTGCACGACCACGCCCAGCGCGAGCACGAAGACCAGAAACGGCACGTTGACCGCACTCACGATTTCAACCGCCGAGGTGCGCCGGCTCGCGAGGTTGCGTATCCCGAGCACCATGGCGCCTGCCAGCGCGGCCCAGGCCGGCGCCAACCCGACCGCTTCGGCGATGACGAAACCTGCCAGGGTCAGCGCCACCACCACCAACGCGAACACCGGCGTCCGGGGCGCAGATTCGTCCTCCTGAGGTTCCGGCGGCACATCGAGATCGCGACGAAAGAACACGCGGAAAACCACGTAGACGGTGCCCACCGCGGCCAGCCACGGCAGCGTCATCAGCACGGTGAACTTGAAGAACGAAAGCTTCGCCGCGTTAAAGGCAAGCAGATTGGTCAGATTCGACACCGGAAGCAACAGCGATGCGGCATTGGCCAAGTGCGCTGTGGCGTAGGCGTGCGGCCGCACCGGCGCGCACAGTCGCCGGACCGTCGTCAACACCACCGGCGTGAGCAGCACGACCGTCGCGTCCAGACTCAGCGCCGCGGTGATGATCGCCGCGATCACGAACACCTGTCCCAACAGCCGTCGTGAGCCGACGCGGCCACGCGCCATTGCGGCCCCGGCCGCCTCGAACAGGCCCTCGTCGTCACACATCTTGGCCAGCACCAGCACAGCACCCAGGAAAGCGACGACCGGCAGCAGTCGCCCGGCCTCGACCGCCGCGTCGTGCATCGAGATGGCGCCGACCGCGATCAGCAGAACCACCGCCGGCACCGCCGCGATCGCCTCCGGCCAGCCCCTCGGGCGGGCAACCGCGAACGCCAGCACAGCCGCCAGCGACACAACCGCCAGAAGAAGCGTCAAATTCGAACCCAGGGGTCTTCGCGCCGCCACACCGTCGGCATCTCCAGCGCGACGCCGTCGCGTTCGGCCAGTCCACTCAGGACGCGCATCGACGCGTCCAAGTCGTCGGCCACATACGGCAAGGCTCGCAACGGCTTTGACAGTGGGCGGAAGAAGTCGTCCCAGTGCACCAGGACCGCGCGGCGTGCTCCGACGGTCTGCACCGTCTCCGACCAGTAGTCGGTGATGTACGACTCCGGTTGCACGCCGAGTTGTCCGACACCGAGATAGACGACATCGGCCCGCTGGCCGCTCAGTGTGCCTTTCACGAAGCCTGCGCTGCCCTGGATCAGCAGCCGTCGGTCCGACGGTCGGTGATGGACGAACGTCGACCAGGCCTCGCCGCACCGGTAGGCCGCCGCCCTCACCGGTGGGACAACCGGCTGATCGATGGTGCCGGGAAACCGGTCCGGCGGGCTGTGCCGCGACCCGACCAGGGTTATGTCGAAGGGGCCCAGCCGAATTGGCGAACTAGATTCGGCCACCACCAGGCGGTGATCGCCGAGGCCGTGCCCGCGGCCGACATTCGCCGCGGACTCGCCGCCGACCAGCCGGGCGCCGGTGCGGTCGGCCACGAGAGCGGAATCCAGCGCATGGTCGAAATGGGTATGCACCGGGACGACCGCCTCCAGACGCTTGACCCCGACCCGCGCGAGAGATCCATCCACCCGGGCGGGTGACGGCGCTACCTTGCCCAGTCCAACGCGTGCCAGGCTGGGACGGGAAAAGAAGCCATCGGTCATCAGCGCCGAAGATCCGTCGTCGATCAGCAGCGTCGAGACGCCCAGCCACGTCACCGTCAGCGGCGCACCGGAGCTGGCGGCCGGCACGCTGAATCGGTGCGCATGCCGCGCAAGGTCCGGACGCCCGG
This sequence comes from Mycobacterium sp. 1245111.1, assembly GCF_001673405.1. Lineage (GTDB taxonomy): Bacteria > Actinomycetota > Actinomycetes > Mycobacteriales > Mycobacteriaceae > Mycobacterium. Next base: position 86,214 of record NZ_LZLV01000145.1, read on the forward strand.
GGCGCAGCCGCATCAGCAAAACGCCTTCAGGTCAATGCCGTTGGCGGTCAGACGTTCACGGACCGTGGTCGCGATTCGTACCGCGCCCGGCGAATCGCCGTGCACGCACACCGATTCCACCTCCAACGTGACTTCGGATCCGTCGCAGGCGGCGACGGTTCCCGACGTCACCATGGTCAGCACCCGGTCGGCAATCGCTTCCGGGTCGTCGAGCACCGCACCGGGCTCGCGCCGCGAGACCAGTTGCCCGTCAGGTCGATAGGCGCGGTCGGCGAACGCCTCGCCCACCGTGCGTAGCCCACGCTCGGTGGCTTCGTCGAAAAACGCCGAGCCGGCCAAGCCCAGTACTGGCAGACCGGCGTCGACCGCGTGTACCGCAGCGGCGACGGCGGCGGCCTGCTCGCGGTTGGTCACGATCGTGTTGTACAGCGCCCCATGGGGTTTGACGTAGGACACCGTCGATCCTGCCGCCTGCGCCAGCCCGTGCAGGGCGCCGATCTGATAGACGACGTCGGCGAGCAGGTCGTCGTAAGTGGCGTCGACGAAGCGGCGGCCGAAACCGGCCAGGTCGCGGTAGCTGACCTGCGCGCCGATCCGCACTCCGCGCTCGGCGGCCAGTCGGCACACCGACAGCAGTCCCGCCGGGTCGCCGGCATGGAAGCCGCATGCGACGTTGGCGCTGGTGACGATGCCGAGCATGGCGTGGTCGTCGCCGAGTTGCCAGACGCCGAAGCCCTCGCCCAGGTCGGCGTTGAGGTCGATGCAGGCCACGTCGCTAGCTTAGCCGCCGAAAAACGGCTCACCCGGGCGATTCCCGGTACCCTCACAGGCATGAGCCCACTGCCGCGACGCCGGGCGACCCTGGCGTCGTTGGCGGCTGAGCTCAAGGTCTCTCGCACCACGATTTCGAATGCCTACAACCGGCCCGATCAGCTCTCGGACGCGCTGCGGGAACGGGTGCTCGCCACTGCGAAACGATTGGGCTATCCCGGACCCGACCCGGTGGCCCGATCGCTGCGGACCCGGCGGGCCGGTGCGGTCGGCCTGGTGATCACCGAACCGCTCACCTATTCCTTCAGCGATCCCGCAGCCCTGGATTTCGTTGCGGGACTTGCACAATCTTGCGAAGCGCGCGGGCAAGGGCTCCTGCTGGTGGCAGTCGGCCCCAGCCGCAGCGTCGCCGACGGCACGGCGTCGGTGCTCGCCGCCGGCGTCGACGGCTTCGTGGTCTACTCGGCGGCCGGCGACGACCCCTACCTGCAAGTGGTGTTGCAGCGACGGCTGCCGCTGGTGGTGGTAGACCAACCCAAAGACGTTCCCGGCGCGTCCTGGGTGGGGATCGACGACCGGGCGGCGATGCGCAAGATGGCCGACTACGTGATCGGTCTGGGCCATCGCGAGATCGGGCTACTCACGATGCGATTGTTGCGCGATCGCCATCAGGGTCTGGCCGACGCCAACCGCTTGGGCGCATCGACCTTTCATGTGCAGAGCGAACGTATCCACGGTGTCCGCGATTCGATGACAGCCGCCGGCCTCGACCCGGATTCGCTGACCGTCGTCGAAAGCCACGAGCACACCCCGGAATCCGGTGGTGTGGCCGCCCAGATCGCGCTCAAGGCCAACCCGCGGATTACCGCGCTGATGTGCACCGCCGACGTGCTCGCGGTGTCCGCCATGGATTATCTGCGCGCCAACGGCAAGTTCGCGCCAGGCCAGATGACGGTCACCGGCTTCGACGGCGTGCCCGAGGCGATGAACCGCGGCCTGACCACGGTCGCGCAGCCAAGTCTCCAAAAGGGCCGTCGCGCAGGCGAACTCTTGCTTAGCGGGGATATCAACCCGACCATCGAGATGCTCGACACCACGCTGATCCGCGGACGTACCGCCGGCCCGCCGGCCTGAGCGCTCAGGCCTGGGCGGTGTCGCCGTTGCCGATCAGCAGCCGAACCGCCAGCTCCAGCCGCTTGCTGACGTCGGTGGCCGAGGCCCGTCGGGTCAGCCAGGCCAGCAGGTTGTTGGTCCACACATCCGAGATCACCCGGGCGATGTGGTATTGCTCCTCGGTCGGCTCGCCGTCGCTCATCGCCCGCGCGAACATCGAGTCGATCAGCTTCTCCACCTGGTCGACTTCACCGGCCGCGGACGCGTCGGCGAACACGTAGGCGCGGGTCATCGCCTCGGTCAGCAACGGGTTGCGCTGCATCGCGCGGTTGAGCTTGCTGATCATGAAGTTCAGGCGTTGATTCGGCGTCCCGCCGACGAGCGTGGAGCGGTCGGTCTTGGCGTCGATGCGTTCGAACTCGCGGCCCAGCGCCGACACCAGCAGGTGCACTTTGGACGGGAAGTACCGGTACAGGGTGCCCACCGCGACGTCTGCGCGGTCTGCGACCGCCCGCATCTGAACAGCCTCGTAGCCTCCCTTGGAGGCGATCGCCATCGTCGCGTCCAGGATGCGTTTACGACGCTCGCGCTGCGCTTCGGAGCCGAGTTCTGACTCGGCCAGTACCGCCACGTTCATCACCTCACGAGGTTGCGCCGAAGACGAACCCGAGCGTTGCCCCGAGTTGGCGCGTGCTGGTTCCGAAGCCGAACGAGACATCTGACGAACAGCTCCTTTTCTTGCGCGCTCGCCCGAAACGATACGCATGCCGAGCGCGAATATCCCACCTCCGTGCGGCCGGGACACCGGGATGTCCTGCTGCGATGGCATTCGACTTGACGGTCGAACACTGGCACTATTAGAACACGTTCTAGTCCTGTGTGTTGTGTCTCCGGCAACGCCGTTTCCGTCGATCGAGGAGTTCAGGTGGCAACCATCACCGACGAGCAGTTTGCGGCGCGGGAGTTGGTGCGCGACTGGGCTGCCGGTTCCGGCGCGACGGAAGCGGTCCGGGATATCGAACAGGGTGAGCCAAATGCCTGGCAGCCGGTGTTCGACGGCCTCGCCGGGCTCGGTTTGTTCGGTGTCGCGGTCCCCGAGGACTGCGGGGGCGCCGGCGGCAGCATCGACGACCTGGCCGCGATGGTCGAAGAGGCCGCCAGGGCGTTGGTGCCCGGCCCGGTGGCCACGACGGCGTTGGCCACACTCGTGGTGTCCGACCCGGAATTGCGTGGTGCCTTGGCAGCCGGTGAGCGCACCGCGGGCGTCGCTCTCGACAGCGATGTCGAGTACGACGAAGCCGCCGCGCAGGTGTCCGGAACCGTGCCGTTCGTGCTCGGCGGCCTGGCGGGCGGG
>NZ_LZLV01000146.1 GCF_001673405.1 Mycobacterium sp. 1245111.1
CCGGTACCGGTGGGAGCATTGCCCGACGGCGCACGCTGGGCTTTGGACCTCGTCGAGGTGCCCGCGCGGCTGCGCGGTGCGATGGTCGCCATGCTGTCGCGCGTCGCGGTGGTCGGCGGGTTGACGGAGGCGATGAATCTTGTTGCCGCGCAGCCGCGCGGGCACCTCGACGAGGTCCAAAGCCCAGCGTGCGCCGTCGGGCAATGCTCCCACCGGTACCGGCTCGTCAGCGGGCCAATCACCGAGCACGATGGCCGCGCGCCCACCGTCGGCCTGCTTCAGCGCGGCCACGGCATCCGTTGCCGCGGTGAAGCTTTCGGCCGCCACGGCGTCGGCGGCTGAGCCGAGGACAGCCGCCAGCGCCGCTTCGTAACCGGGCTGAACCTTGACCAGTTTCGCAATCGAGCCGAAAAGACCTGCGCTGCCCCGGTTTTGGGTCAACCAGGCAGCACCGTCCTTGCGCTCGAGGCCGACCGACAGCGCGTCGATGCGCGCGCGCAACGAGGCGACCTGCCGTTCGGCTGCGCGCTCGGCGGACTGCAATTCGGCGACCCGCTCGTCGGCCAGGCGCAGCGCCGCGACCGTGCGGTCGTGGTGCTCGTCGAGACCGACCTCACCCTGGTCGAGTTCGCCGACCCGGCCTTGCACCGTTTCGAATTCAACCTTGGTCTGTTGGGCGCGGGCGGCGGCCTCCTCGATGCGCTCCGAGAGTTTGGCGACACCATCGTCAATCGACTCCACCCGCGCCCGCATCGTCTCCACCTGGCCGGCCAACCGGGCCAAGCCCTCGCGGCGATCGGCCTCGGCCTGTACCGCCGCGAGATGAGCCTGTTCGGCCTCGGCGGCGGCGCGCTCCCGGTCGGCCAACTCCGCACGGGCGGCTTCGAGCCGAGTCCGGGCGCCGGCAAGCTCGCCGAGGAGCTGCTGCTCGGCCGCGGCCACCTGCACGGCCTCCGCCTCCAACTCGTCGGGGTCCGGGCCGCCGGTCGTCGCGGTCTCGACGTCCAGATGCTGCGCGCGCTCGGTGGCGATCCGGACGGTCGCACTGACCCGTTCGGCCAAGGCGGACAACCGAAACCAGGTCTGTTGCGCCAATTCCGCTCGCTCAGAAAGCGCCGACAACGCGGTCTCGTGGGCGGCCAGTTCTTCCGATGCCACCGCCATCCGGGCCGAGGCCTCGTCGTGCTCGCGGCGCAGCGTCGCCTCGGCATGGTTGGTGTTGTTGAGCTCGGATTGCCGGGTCACCACGTCGTCGGCGGCCAGCCGCAACCGGGCATCACGCAGGTCGGCCTGGATGCTCTGGGCGCGCCGGGCCACCTCGGCCTGCCGGCCCAGTGGCTTGAGCTGGCGACGCAGTTCGGTGGTCAGGTCGGTCAGCCGAGCAAGGTTCGCCGACATCGACTCGAGTTTGCGGACCGCCTTTTCCTTGCGCTTGCGGTGCTTGAGCACCCCGGCGGCTTCCTCGATGAACGCCCGGCGATCTTCGGGTCGCGATTCGAGGATTTCGTTGAGCTTGCCTTGCCCGACAATGACATGCATCTCCCGGCCGATCCCGGAGTCGCTCAGCAATTCCTGCACATCCATCAAACGGCAAGTGCTGCCGTTGATTTCGTATTCGCTGGCCCCGTCGCGGAACATCCGGCGGGTGATCGACACCTCGGAGTACTCGATCGGCAACGCGTTGTCGGAGTTGTCGATCGTCACGGTGACCTCGGCGCGGCCCAGCGGCGCACGCGACGAGGTGCCGGCGAAGATGACGTCCTCCATCTTGCCGCCACGCAATGTCTTGGCGCCCTGCTCCCCCATCACCCACGCCAGCGCGTCGACCACATTGGACTTGCCCGATCCGTTGGGGCCGACGACCGCGGTGATGCCCGGCTCGAACCGCAGAGTCGTCGGCGAGGCGAAGGACTTGAAGCCCTTCAGCGTCAGGCTCTTGAGGTACACGGCGAGCCAGACTACCGCCGTCTGGCGACGATGCGGAGCGCAACGCGGTCCGAGGAGGAGCCAGACTTATCTCTCAGAGAAGCCGCTGATGGGTTCGCCGCACGGCGACCAGTCGACAACGACTGTGTCGACATGGCCCGGGGTTTTTCCGCCTCGCAACAGCTGTAACAGCTGTTCACACGCGTCACGCGGACCCTGTGCAACGACCTGCACCCGGCCGTCCGGGCGGTTGGCGGCATAGCCGGCCAGACCCAGCTCCAGCGCCCGGGATCGGGTCCACCAGCGAAACCCGACGCCCTGCACCCGGCCGTGCACCCACGCGGTGAGCCGGACGGCCTCAGTGTCCGACATCGACGACCCGGAAGTCGACCTTCGTGCCGGCTTTCAGCGTTCGCCCCACCGTGCACACCTGGTCAACGGCGCGTCGAACCACGGTGAAGACTCGTGCCTTCTCGTCCGCGTCCAAGCCCGACAGGTCGATTTCGAGCTTCTCCTCCAGCAACGGGTAGACCTCTTGCTCACGGTCGGCGTCACCGGACACCCGGACCGTTGCCTGATAGTCGTCGCCGAGCCGACGGGCCAGCGGCAAGTCGCTGGACATCCCGCTGCAGGCGGCGAGCGCGATCTTCATCAGCTCTCCGGGCGTGAAAACCCCGTCGACGTCTTCAGAGCCGACGAGCACCTCCGCGCCGCGCGAGCTATGGCCGGTATAGCGACGCACTCCGGTGCGTTCGACCCACAGATCCGTCATCGTTCATTTGTACCGGGTGCCACGCGGGCGTCAGTCACGCAACGTGCGGCCCTGCGCGTCGCGGACGTTGCCCGTCAGCATCATGATCGCGTCGATGAACGGCCATATCCCGCCGATACCAAGGGTAAGGAAGGTCACCGCGATCTGGGCGATACCGATCCCGGTGTAGCCCAGATAGAACCGGCCCACGCCGAATCCTCCGAGGAACAGCTGGAGCAGGCCAGCAGTCAGCTTGCTCTTGTTGGACAACGGCTGACCGTAAGCGTCCACGTACGGCGTGCCGGGTGGATACGGCATCCCTGGCTGGCCCCCGGGCGGAGGATATGGCGGTTGCCAACCGGGATACCCGCCTTGCGGGGGCGGGTACTGTCCCTGCGGCATCGGCGGATACTCGAAAGGGTGCGGCTGTTCTGGCTCTGTCATGCGCCTGATGATGACGCAAAAGTGCGACCAAATCTCGCAGTCCGCCGCATACGCGAAAACCGACCGCTGTGTCAGGTCCGCGGCCGGGGCTGGCAATGGGGGCAGTAGAACGAGGACCGGTTCATGAATTTGTCCCGGCGGATCACCGCGCCGCAACGCGGACACGGCTTGCCTTCGCGGCCATAGACATTCAGCGAGCGGTCGAAGTAGCCGGACTGTCCGTTGACGTTGACGTACAGCGAGTCGAAGGACGTGCCGCCCTGGGCCAGCGCGTCGCGCATCACATCGGCGGCCGCCTGCAACAGGGTCGTCAGCTGAGGGCGGGTCAGCTTCTCGGCGAGTCGGGCGCCGTTGATCTTGGCCCGCCACAGCGATTCGTCGGCGTAGATGTTGCCGATTCCCGACACCACGGTCTGGTCGAGCAGTTGGCGCTTGATCTCGGAATGCTTGCGCCGCAACACTTTTACCACGGCATCGATGTCGAAGCGCGGGTCCAGCGGGTCACGCGCCACGTGCGCGACGGGGGTGGGAACCACGCTGCCGTCCACGGTGATCAGATCGGCCAGCATCCAGCCGCCGAACGTCCGCTGGTCGACGAAGCTCAGCGTGGTGCCGTCATCGAGGAGCGCCGCGATGCGCAGGTGGCCGGCGTTGGGGACCTCCCCGAGCAGCATCTGCCCGCTCATGCCGAGGTGCACGACGAGCGCCTGCTCTTCGCCGCTCGGCGCGTCCAGCGTGAGCCACAGATACTTTCCCCGTCTGTCGCTTCCGCTGATCCGCGCGTTCAGCAGTCGGGCCGTCAGGTCGGCGGGACCGGCTTCGTGGCGGCGAACGGCGCGCGGGTGGTGCACGCGGACGGCGGTGATCGTCTTGCCCAGCACGTGGGCCGCCAGTCCGCGCCGCACCACCTCGACTTCGGGTAGCTCGGGCATCTAGCCGGCGGTTTCCCCGGGTAGGGCCCCGTCGAGCTGGTTCAACGCCTGGCAGGCCTGCTCGGCGGCCTTCTGCTCGGCTTCTTTTTTGGTCCGGCCGATTCCCGAGCCGTACTGAGTGTCCATCACGACCACCACCGCGGTGAACTCCCGCTTGTGATCGGGCCCGGTGGCGGTGACGCGATACGACACCGCTCCGAGGCCGCGGGCCGCCGTCAACTCCTGCAGGCTGGTCTTCCAATCCAAAAGGCCGCCGGCATCCAGCAATTCGCTGAACAACCGGAGGATGACGCGTCGCGCAGCTTCGATGCCGTGGTGCAAATAGATTGCGCCAAGCAGAGATTCGAGACTGTCAGCGAGAATGCTGGATTTGTCCGTTCCCCCGGATTTGAGCTCGCCGCGGCCCAGCAGCAGGTGCGCCCCGAGTCCCTGATCGGTCAGCGTGCGCGCAACCTCGGCCAGTGCCTGGGTATTCACTACGCCGGCACGCATCTTGGCCAGATCGCTTTCCGGGCGCAGCGGATGCCGGTGATATAGCTCGTCGGTCACGGTCAGGCCTAGCACGGCATCACCGAGGAATTCCAGCCGCTCGTTGGTGGGCAGACCCCCGTGCTCGTAGGCGTAGCTGCGATGGGTCAGCGCCAACGTCAACAAGTCATCGGGCAGGTCGACCTCGAGCGCGGCGAGCAGATCACTCACTGACGGCCCCGTCGCTGTCGCCGAGCATCGTCGTCAGCTTCGCCCAGCGCGGGTCGATCTGGTCATGGTGATGCCCAGGCTCGGCGGTCGCCAGCGCAACGCCGCAGGTGGCGCACAGCCCCGGGCAGTCGTCCCGGCATACCGGCGAAAACGGCAGTTCCAGGCCTACCGCGTCGATGATCGGTTGTTCCAGGTCCACGGTGTCTGCGACGACGTGACCGACCTCGTCTTCCTCGGTGGTCGCCTGCGTAAGGCTGTCCGGGTAGGCGAACAGCTCGGTGAGGTGTACGTCGATCTGCCGTTCGAACGGCGTTAGGCAGCGCGAACAGTCGCCGGTAATCGGCGCCGACATCGTCCCGGTCACCAGCACGCCTTCCGACACCGACTCCACCCGCAGATCGAGGTCCAGTGGGGCGCCGGCCTCGATCCCGATCATGTCGAGGCCGATGCGCGCCGGGTTGGCCACCGTCTCGTGCACGGCGAACATCGCTCCGGGACGTCGGCCCAGCCGCGCGATGTTGACGACGAGCGGCGAGTCCGAACGTGGTTGTGCCGCGTGGCTGTGTTGGCGCGCCATGTCCGCAATTCTACGGACGCCTACCAGCGGCTACCGCTGCGCGTAGTCGTGCACGCCCGCCGCCGTCCGCAACTGGTGACGGCCGCGGTTGACCGAGCGCAAGGTGGTGTTGAGGTGCTCTTCGAACTCGGCGAGCTTGCTGTCGACGTAAATGTCGCATTCGCCGCGCAGCCGATCGGCCTCCACATGTGCCGCGTCGATCAACCGGGCGGACTCGGCGTTGGCCGCCTGCACGACCTCGGTCTGCGACACCAGCCGTTGCTGCTCTTTGATGCCCTCTTGGACGGCCTTCTCGTAGGAGATGTTGCCGTTCTCGATCAGCCGGTCGGCCTCGGACTTCGCCCGGGTGGTGGCGGCCTCGTACTCGCGCTTGGCCGACGCGGCGAGGCGCGCCGCTTCTTCGCGGGCCTCGCCGAGCATCCGTTCGCTGTGCTGACGTGCTTCGGCGACCATCCGGTCGGCCTGCGCCTTGGCGTCGGCCAGAATCCGGTCGGCTTCGGCGCGGGCGTGGTTGACCATCGACTCCGACTCGGCACTCGCCGAGGACACCGTGGCATCGGCGTGCGCTTTGGCTTCGTGCAAGAGCGAGTCGCGGGCGTCCAGTACGTCCTGGGCGTCATCCAGTTCGCCGGGGATCGCATCTTTGATGTCGTCGATCAATTCCAGGACGTCACCGCGTGGCACCACGCAGCCGGCGGTCATCGGAAGGCCACGAGCTTCCTCGACAATGGCGCCCAGCTCATCGAGCGCCTCAAAAACTCGGTACACGGCAACACCCTCCCGGCTTCGTTGTTGTTACCAGTGTGCCTGGTGTTGCTTCTGTGACTGTGCTTCCACGCCCGGTGTGTCGGGCTTTTAAGTCTCAAAACTGTCGCGATTACCTGCACACTTGACGTAATTATGTCGACTCGCCCGTTTCCGCGGCAATCCTGGGCTGCCGTCAACATGCGATTCGGAATACCGACATACGGGTAAGGAATACCCCCTGGGGGTATTTGGTTGGAGGCGCTATGGCACACGCGGTAATTCACGCCCTGTCACTGGCCGGGTCGATGACGTGGGAGATCCTATGGGCCTTGATCCTGGGCTTCGCGTTGTCTGCGGTGGTACAGGCAATCGTGCGCAGGTCGACCGTCGTGGCACTGCTCGGCGACGACCGCCCCCGCACCCTGGCCTTGGCCGCCGGCCTGGGCGCGGCGTCCTCGTCGTGCTCCTACGCCGCGGTTGCGCTGGCCAGGTCGCTGTTTCGCAAGGGCGCCGACTTCACCGCCGCGATGGCCTTCGAAATCGGCTCGACGAATCTGGTCGTCGAGTTGGGGATCATCTTGGCCTTGCTGATGGGTTGGCAGTTCACCGCGGCGGAATTCGTCGGCGGCCCGGTGATGATCGTGGCCCTGGCCGTGCTGTTCCGGTTTTTCCTGCGGTCGCGACTGGTCGACGCCGCCCGCAGGCAGGCCGACTTAGGACTGGCAGGTTCGATGGAAGGCCATGCGGCGATGGACATGTCGGTGCAGGGCGACGGTTCGTTCTTGCGACGGTTGTTGTCGCGAGAGGGATTTACCTCGGTGTCCCACCTCTTCGTGATGGAGTGGGCCGCGATCCTGCGCGACCTCGTCGTCGGACTGCTGATCGCTGGCGCCGTTGCGGCCTGGGTGCCCGAATCCTTCTGGCAGCATTTCTTTTTCAGCGATCACCCGGTGTGGTCGGCGCTGTGGGGGCCGATCGTGGGCCCAGTCGTCGCGATCGTCTCGTTCGTCTGCTCGATCGGCAACGTGCCACTGGCCGCCGTGTTGTGGAACGGCGGCATCAGCTTCGGCGGCGTCGTCGCATTCATCTTCGCCGACCTGCTGATCCTGCCGATCTTGAACATCTACCGGAAGTACTACGGCACCGCCATGATGCTGACGTTGCTGGGCACCTTTTATGCTGCGATGGTCGCAGCCGGTTATGTGGTCGAATTCCTCTTCGGGACTGCGGGTCTCGTTCCGTCGCACCGCAACGCGATATCGATGGAGGCTGGAATCTCCTGGAACTACACCACATGGCTGAACATCGTGTTCCTCGGGCTTGCGGCGGTGCTGGTCGCCCGCTTCGTGATCACCGGCGGCATCCCGATGCTGCGCGCGATGGGCGGCTCCCCCGATGCGGAGCACGGACACCACTGCCACTGATGGCAAATAGCGTTGTCCGCGAACCTAACTGAGCCCAGCGCTACCACCCGTGGCGCAAGCCGAGGTTTCGTCCGCCGAGGGGTGCCCAGCGCGATAGAGCAACGATTTGAGTTGGCGCCGATCGGCAACGCTGAGGTGGGCCAGCAGCTGCTCGTCTGCGGAGCCGACGGCCTCCTCGGCGCGCTTGAGCAATGCCTTGCCTTTGCGCGTCAGCTGAGCGGGTAGCGCACGGCCCGAGGCTGCCGTCGCGGGACGGGTGACCAGGCCAGCCTCCTGCAGCCCTTGCAAGACCTGGTTCATTGCTTGCGCGGTCACGTGCGTATGCCGGGCAAGTTCGGCGCTGGTGCGGCCGGGATCGTCGTCGAGAATGCGCATGCAGACGAATTCGGGCAACCCGAGACCGAGCGGTCGCAATGCCTGGACCGCGTGGGGCCGCAACCGCGCCATCAAGCCGCGGACCAGGAAGCCCAGGGGTTGATCCTCGAATTCGCTCATCCCCACCATGCTGACATGAAAGTGCAGGTCTAGTGCCGCATTGGTCGACGCAAGGGCGCGTCATCCGCATTGATATCAAGTTCCTTGACACGCACCCGGGGCGCGGGTATCAAGGAGCTAGATATCCAAATCGGCGGTCGGGTCGCAGGGAGTCGTCGCCGTTAACTGAAGGAGAACAAGGATGTTCGGTGGTGGATTTGCGGGCGGCCCCGGGTGGGGTGGCCCAGGGTTGGGCGGACCGGGCTTTGGTGGCCCGGGCTTTGGTGGCCCAGGCTGGGGCGCACCCGGTTTCGGTGGTCACGGCTGGGGAGGACACGGCGGACCCGGCGGCCCCGGATTCGGTGGACGCCACAAGCGCGTCGTGGTCGGCACGGCGGCGCTGCTGCTCGACGGACCCGCGAACGCGGAGCAGATCGTGCAGCGGGTTTCCGAGGCGACCGACGGCGCCTTCGCGCCTCCGCAGGGCATAGTCGAGCTTGCGATCGGGAAGTTGGCCGGCCGCGGGTTCGTAACCGTCGACGACGGAGTGGCTACCCTGACCGAGCTGGGCCGGAATGTCCTGCAGTGGAAGGGAATCAGCAGCGAGACCATTCACGCAAGGCTGGCGCAGGCCGGTAAGTTCGGCGACGTCGCGAAGATCCGTTGGGGACTGTTCGAACTCGCCGGGTTGGCGCGGACCATCCATTGGTCGGGCACTGACGCGCAGAAGGAGAAACTGGCCGAAGCGCGGACCAAGGTCCTGACAGCGATCACCGAGGCCAAGCAGTCACTGCACGGGGCACTCGCGGAGAGCTGACCTCAACCAAATCGTCAGCGCGGCCGTGGCTTTCGCCCGGCCGCGTTGGCTATTTACCACCCTTGGCCGATCGCAGTTTTTCGGCCAGCCGGCGATTAACGCCGTCGGGCAACAGCTTTGACACGTCGCCGCCCAGCGTCGCGACCTCTTTGGCCAATGACGACGACACGAACGAGTACTGCGGCGACGTCGCCACGAAAAATGTGTCCACGCCGGCGATGTGCTTGTTCATCTGCGCCATCTGGAGCTCGTACTCGAAATCCGTGCCGGTGCGCAGGCCCTTGACGATCGCGGTCATGCCGTGCGAGGTCACGAAATCGACCACCAGGCCCTGTCCGGGCTCGACGCGCAAGTTCGGTAGATGCGACGTCGCGTCGTCGATCATCGCGATCCGCTCGTCGACGTCGAACATTCCCTTTTTGGCCGGGTTGACCAGGATCGCCACCACCACCTCGTCGAACTGGGCCGCGGCTCGTTCGAAGACGTCGATGTGGCCCAACGTCACCGGATCGAAAGATCCCGGGCATACGGCGCCGCTCATGTGGCATGACGGTACACGCCGAGTCACAGCCGTTCGGCCAGCTCCAGGCGGGTGTCGCCGTAAATCCGATGCGGCCAGGGGTCCCACCCGTCGGGCCAGCTCACCTCTCGACTCCCAGTCGCGCGCTCGACGACGGCGACGGTTCCCTCATGCACCCAGCCGTTCGCCGTCAATGCGGTGAGCAGGCGCTCGACCTCGCCCGCGTCGACGTCATACGGCGGATCCGCCAGCACAAGACCGACCGGCGCAGTGGCCTTGGCGGCCAACACGTCGGCGACGCGGCCGCGTCGCAGGATTGCCCCGGGCAAGCCGAGGGTGGCGATGTTGCGTTCGATCACCGCCGCCGCGCGCCGGTCCGACTCGACGAACAGTGCCGATGCTGCGCCTCGCGACAACGCCTCGAGGCCCAGCGCACCCGAGCCCGCGTACAGGTCGAGCACCGCAAGACCCGACACGTCCAGCCGAGCGGTCACGATGTTGAACAGCGACTCCCGCACCCGATCGGTGGTCGGCCGGGTTCCCTGCGGCGGGACCGCGATCCGACGGCCTCCGGCGACACCGCCGACGATGCGCGTCAGCCGAGCACCACCAGCAGGTCCCCACCTTCGACCTGCGCGGTGTCCGACACGGCCACTCGCTCGACGGTGCCGTCGGCGGGCGCGGTGATCGGCGCTTCCATCTTCATCGCCTCGATCGTGGCGATCGTCTGGCCGGCATGCACCTGGTCCCCGGCGGAAATCCCGACGGTCACCACACCGGCGAACGGCGCGGCGACATGATTCGGATTGCCCTTCTCTGCCTTTTCCGCGGCCGGTATTTCGCTGGCAATACTGCGATCCCGGACCTCCACCGGTCTCAGCTGGCCGTTGAGAATGAACATCACCGTGCGCATGCCGCGTTCGTCGGGCTCGGAGATCGCCTCCAATCCGATCAGCAGCTCGACGCCGGGCTCCAACTGCACCCGGTGCTCCTCGCCTTGCCGCAGGCCGTAGAAGAACTGATTGGCCGACAATCGGGAAATGTCACCGTAGGTCTCCCGGTGAGTCTCGAATTCCTTTGTCGGGCCCGGGAATAGCAGCCGGTTCAGGGTCGCCTGACGCTTGTGCCCCTGCAGGCCCAATGCGGTTTCGTCTTCCGGTGTCAACTCCTCGATCGGCTTGGGCTCGCCACGGCCGGCCAGGGCTTTGGTCCGCAGCGGTTCGGGCCAACCGCCCGCCGGATCGCCGAGGTCGCCGCGCAGAAACCCGAGGACGGATTCGGGAATGTCGAATTGCTCAGGGTTCGAGGCGAATTCGTCGGCGCTCAGGCCCGCGCCAACGAGCGCCAGCGCAAGGTCGCCGACCACCTTCGACGACGGCGTGACCTTGATCAGCCGACCCAGTACCCGGTCGGCGCCGGCGTAGGCCTCCTCGACTTCTTCGAACCGGTCCCCTAGCCCCAGCGCGATCGCCTGCTGGCGGAGATTCGACAGTTGCCCGCCGGGGATCTCGTGGTGATACACCCGCCCGGTGGGCCCCGGTAGACCGGATTCGAACGGCGCGTAGACCTTTCGCAATGCCTCCCAGTACGGCTCCAGCTCGCACACCGCCGACAGTGACAACCCGGTGTCGTAGTCGGTGTGCGCGGCGGCCGCCACGATCGAGCTCAACGCGGGCTGGCTGGTGGTTCCCGCCATCGGGGCCGATGCGCCGTCGACTGCGTCGGCTCCGGCCTGCCACGCAGCGATGTAGCTGGCTAGTTGGCCGCCCGGAGTGTCGTGGGTGTGCACGTGCACCGGCAGATCGAAGCGACTCCGCAGTGCACCGACGAGATCGCGTGCCGCCTGAGGGCGCAGCAGGCCGGCCATGTCCTTGATCGCCAGCACATGAGCGCCGGCTTCGACGATCTGGTCGGCCAGCTTCAGGTAGTAGTCCAGCGTGTAGAGATTCTCAGCCGGATCGGACAGGTCACCGGTGTAGCACATCGCGACTTCGGCTATCGCAGAGCCGGTTTCGCGTACCGCATCGATCGCGGGTCGCATCGAGTCGAGGTTGTTCAACGCGTCGAAGATCCGGAAGATGTCGATCCCCGTCGCCGTGGCTTCTTCCACGAACGCCGACGTGACCAGCTCCGGATACGGCGTATACCCAACAGTGTTGCGGCCCCGCAGCAGCATCTGCAGGCAGATGTTGGGCATCAGTTCGCGTAGTTCGGCCAGCCGCTCCCAGGGATCTTCCTTCAGGAACCGAAGCGCCACATCATATGTCGCGCCGCCCCAGCACTCCACGGACAGCAACTGCGGCATCGTCCGGGCGATATAGGGCGCGACGAGGCCGAGGCCGCTGGTGCGCACCCGGGTCGCCAGCAGCGACTGGTGGGCGTCCCGGAAGGTCGTGTCGGTGACACGAACTCCCGACGAGTCCCGCAGCCACCGCGCAAACCCTTCGGGGCCCAATTCAACCAGCAGCTGCTTGGAGCCGGCCGGCGGCGCCTTGCTCAGATCTATGTCGGGTAGCTTGTCCTGCGGGTACACCGCCGACGGCCGGGACCCGTGCGGCTTGTTGACCGTCACGTCGGCCAGGTAGTTGAGGATCTTGGTGCCCCGGTCGGCGGATGATCGCGCAGTGAGCAACGCCGGGTGCTCTTCGATGAACGAGGTGGTGATGCGGCCGGCCTGGAAATCCGGGTCGTCCAGGATTGCTTGCAGGAATGGGATATTCGTCGATACCCCGCGAATGCGGAATTCCGCGATCGCGCGCCGTGCCCGATTGATCGCGGTGGTGAAGTCGCGGCCCCGGCAGGTCAGTTTGACCAGCATGGAATCGAAGTGGGCGCTGATCTCGGCGCCTAGGTTCGTTCCGCCGTCGAGACGGATGCCCGCCCCGCCCGGGCTGCGGTAGGTGGTGATCCGGCCGGTGTCGGGACGGAATCCGTTGGCCGGGTCTTCGGTCGTGATCCGGCATTGCAGCGCGGCGCCGCGGGGGCGGATGGATTCTTGCCGTAATCCCAAATCCTCCAGGGTTTCTCCACCTGCGATGCGCAGTTGGCTGGAGACCAGGTCGACGTCGGTGATTTCCTCGGTCACGGTGTGCTCGACCTGGATGCGCGGATTCATCTCGATGAAGACATGATGACCACGCTCGTCGAGCAGGAACTCCACGGTGCCCGCGCAGCTGTAGCCGATGTGGCGCGCGAAGGCCACCGCGTCGGCGCAGATCTTCATCCGCAACTCCGCCGACAGGTTCGGGGCCGGCGCCAGCTCGACGACCTTCTGGTGGCGCCGCTGCACACTGCAATCTCGCTCGTAGAGATGAATCACGTTGCCGTGGGTGTCCGCCAGGATCTGAACCTCGATGTGGCGGGGATTGAGCACCGCCTGTTCGAGGTAGACCGTCGGATCTCCGAACGCCGATTCGGCCTCGCGGCTGGCGGCTTCGATGGCTTCGGGCAATGCTTCGGCGTCGGCGACCCGCCGCATCCCGCGTCCACCGCCCCCGGCAACGGCCTTGACGAACAACGGGAATTCCATCTCGGCCGACGCGGACACCAGCTCGTCGACCGACGACGACGGTGTCGACGACTTCAGCACTGGCAGACCCGCTTCGCGAGCCGCGGCGACGGCGCGGGACTTGTTGCCGGTCAGCGAAAGCACTTCGGCCTTAGGGCCGACAAATGTGATGCCTTTCTTCGCGCATTCGGCGGCCAGCTGAGGGTTTTCCGACAGAAAACCGTAGCCCGGATACACCGCGTCGGCCCCCGCGCGACGAGCGGTGTCGACGATGTCGCTGACCGACAGATACGCACGAACCGGGTGGCCGATCTCGCCGATCTGGTAGGACTCGTCGGCTTTCAAGCGGTGCAACGAATTTCGGTCTTCGTACGGATAGACGGCGACGGTGCCGACGCCGAGTTCGTAGGCGGCGCGAAACGCCCGAACGGCGATCTCGCCGCGATTGGCAACCAGCACTTTGGAGATCAACGTACGTCCCTAACTTCGTTTGTTCAGATCAGCGTGGACCAGTAATCCCAGAACCGGACCACAATGAGCAGAAAGACCGCGGTGAACCAGATCGTGGCAATCGACCATCGCCAACGGTGGAGCTCGCGTACGACAACACTGCCGCCACCGTCGCCGGCCGGCCCGAACGGGATCGAAGCGACCACCACGAGCAACGAGATGGTCATTACCCACACCACCATGCAGTAGGGGCACAGGGCACCGATGCGGTACAGGCTCTGAACGATCAGCCAGTGCACGAACGCGGCCCCGAACAGCGTGCCGATCGTCATGCCAATCCAATACCACCGCGGCAGTGGAACTTTGGCCACCGCCAGCACACCGGTCACGATGACGACGGTGAACGCCGCGATACCGATCAGCGAATTGGGGAAGCCGAAGGCGGACGCTTGCGGCGTTGTCATCACCGAACCGCACGCCACCACCGGGTTGAGATTGCACGACGGCACATACGCCGGGTTGATCAGGATTTCGATCTTCTCGACGGTCAGCGTGGCCGAGGCAATCAGGCCGAGCACGCCCGCGATCAAAATCCACCACGCGCCGGCCGAAGAGACCGCGGACGACACCGGGCTCGGATTGTCCACCGGCTCATCGGGTTTGGCGGCGGCCGTGGTTGTCACGGCGCCGGCGGGGTCGCAGCCGAGTCGATTCCCGGGACGTCCCCGACGATCCCTTTGATCTTGTCGACAAAGGCTTCCGGCGTGGAGAACTCGTAATCCTGGCCGTTGATGCGGACGGTGGGCGTGGCGTGAATCCCGGCGGACGCCACCAACCCGTCGACCATCGGCAGATACTTGCCGTCCTTGATGCACTGTGGGACCTTGCCCACCACGCCGGCCTCACGGGCCAACTCGGTCAGTTTTGCGTTGTCCGGGAATGACGTCCCGGTCTCAGAAGGCTGAATATCCTTGGTGTACAACGCCGTGTGGAATCGGCGGAAGGCATCGATCGACTCGTCGGCGATGCAGTAGGCGGCGTTGGCGGCGCGCGACGAGTAATCCTGGTTCTGCGGCCGGCTCAGGAAACCCGTCATGTAGTAGTCGGCGGCGATGGCGCCGTTGTCGATCAGCTTGGACACCGTCGGGCCAAAGCTGCGCTCGAAGTTGCCGCAGGCCGGGCAGAGAAAGTCTTCGTAGAAGGCCACCACGGCCTTCGGGTCTTTGCTTCCGTCCTTGGTGACCAGCTTGCTCGACGTCACCCGGATCGCCCGCGCGCCGCTGGCGGCGACCTTCTTGTCGTGGGACATCACGATGTAGCCGACCAAGACGACGGCGAATAGCACCACGACCGAGGTGAGTCCGATCCGGACGAGCAGGTCGCGTCGGCGACTAGCGGCGTTCAGGTCGTACTTGGGACGGTTTGACTTGGCGGCTTTATCGGCCATGGGTTTGCTCACCATTCCGGATTGTCGGCTTTACTCCCCGACCGCGGTGCGGTCGGCGATAGCGCTTAAGCCTACCTACGTCACTAGTGCCAGGTCAGACACGGCTGAGATGTGCCCGCAGCGCCGAAATCAGCTCGGTGGTGCCCAGCGCACTGCCACCGCCGAGGGGGAACAAGCTGGCGAATCCGTGCGTCAGCGATCCCATCGAGCGCAGGTCGACGTGGACGCCGGCCGCGGTGAGCGCCGCGGCGTAGCTGTCGCCCTCGTCGCGCAGCGGATCGAAACCGGCGGTCGCGATCAGTGCGGGCGGCAACCCGGCCAGCGACTCGGCCAACAGCGGGGAGATCCGCGGATCGGTCGCCTCGGCATCCGAGGCGCCCAGGTACTGCTCGGTGAACCAGTCGATGTCGGCCTTGGTGAGCAGAAAACCATCGGCGAACAGCGTCAGCGACCGGGTCTGCGCGGTGAAGTCGGTGCGCGGGTAGATCAGCCACTGCAGGACCGGCAGCTGACCCCCTTCGTCGCGCGCGATCTGCGACACGATGGCAGCCAGGTTGCCGCCGGCACTGTCGCCGCCCACGGCGACCTTGCCCGGTATCGCGCCGAGTTCCTCGGCGTGCTCGCGCGCCCACCGGAACGCGGCATAGGCGTCGTCTACCGCGGCCGGCGCCGGGTGTTCCGGTGCCAGCCGGTAGTCGACCGACAGGACGTGGACGCCGGCGTCCCGGCATGTCAGTCGGCACAGCGGGTCGTGGGTGTCGAGGTCACCGATCGTCCAGCCGCCACCGTGGTAGAAGACCACCAACGGCGCCGGGTCCGACGTCGTTGGGTGATAGTGCCGCGCCGGAATCGTGCCGGCCGGTCCGGGAACCGACACATCGCTGACACCGACATGGATCTGTGGTCCGCCAAAGCCCTGGGTCATCTCCCGCATCTGAGCCCGGGAAATGGCGACGTCTTGACCGCTCACCAGCCCGTTCATCCCGAACGCCCGCATTCCCGCCAGCGCCAACTGCAGTGTGGGGTCCAGCGTGTTGCCGTCGATGGTGACCTCGCGGCCACCCGAGAGCAGCCGCTTCGCGCGTGTCGGCACCCACGGAATCATCTTGAGGCCTGCGGTGGTGGCGGCGCTCTGCAACCTCCCGGCCCAGCCACCGGCGTTGAGCTTGGTATCCCGCACGCCTGGCAGACTTCGTGTCATGTCTAGTTCCTTGAGTCCCTCGGTCCCACTGAACGACGGTAATTCCATCCCCGCGCTCGGATTCGGCGTTTTCAAAGTCCCGCCCGCGGACACCGAGCAGGCCGTGAGCACCGCCCTGCAAGCCGACTACCGCCACATCGACACCGCGGCGATGTACGGCAACGAACGTGAAACCGGCCGCGCGGTCGCCGCCTCCGGCGTGCCCAGGGACGAACTTTACTTGGTCACCAAGTTGTGGAACTCCGAGCAGGGCTACGACAGCACGCTGGCCGCGTTCGACGCCAGCATGGAGCGGCTGGGCATCGACTACCTGGACCTTTATCTCGTGCACTGGCCGATGCCCAAGCGGAACAAGTTCATCGACACCTTCAAGGCGTTCGCCCACCTCCGTGACCAGGGCCGCATCCGGTCCATCGGCGTCAGCAACTTCGAGCCCGAGCACCTCACGGCACTCGTGGACGCCACCGGAATCGTGCCCGCCGTCAACCAGGTCGAACTGCATCCGCGACTGCCGCAAACCGAGCTTCGCGAAGTGCACGCTCGCCTCGGTATCGCCACCGAGGCGTGGGGTCCGCTCGGGCAGGGATCGTTGCTGACCGACCCCGCCGTCGTCGCGGTTGCCGAGGGCGCCGGACGGACGCCAGCCCAGGTTCTGATTCGCTGGCATATCCAACTCGGTAATATCGTCATCCCGAAGTCGGTGAATCCTGAGCGTATTGCGAGCAACTTCGACGTGTTCAATTTCGAATTGAGCGAAAAGGACATGGCGACAATCTCTTCGCTCGACGACGGAAACCGGCTCGGCC
This sequence comes from Mycobacterium sp. 1245111.1, assembly GCF_001673405.1. Classification (GTDB taxonomy): domain Bacteria; phylum Actinomycetota; class Actinomycetes; order Mycobacteriales; family Mycobacteriaceae; genus Mycobacterium. Next base: position 16,724 of record NZ_LZLV01000146.1, read on the forward strand.
CAGATCCACGAACCTTCGACTTCACAGGCAGGTGAACATGTCGGGTGGCCCTGACCTTTCAGTCCCCTCGGTTGCACTCAACGACGAAAACACGATGCCGGTCCTCGGTCTCGGTGTGGCGGAATTGTCGGACGAAGAAACCGAGCGGGCGGTTTCGACGGCGCTGGAGATCGGCTACCGGCTGATCGACACCGCGGCGGTGTACGGCAACGAGGAGGCGGTCGGTCGCGCCATCGCGGCGTCCGGCATTCCTCGCGCGGAGTTGTTCGTCACGACCAAGGTCGCCAACGCCGACCAGGGATTCAACACCGCGCAGGACGCGATCAAGGTCAGCCTCGACAAGCTCGGGCTCGATTACGTGGACCTTTATCTCGTGCACTGGCCGATGCCACAGCTCGGTAAATACGTGGACACGTTCGGCGGCCTGATCCAGGCCCGCGGCGACGGCTATGCAAAATCGATCGGGGTGTGCAACTTCACCGAGGAGCATGTGGAGACGGTCATCGACCTGACCTACGTCACCCCCGCGGTCAACCAGATCGAGCTCCACCCGTTGCTCAACCAGGCCGAGTTGCGCGCGGCCAACGCGAAGCACAACGTGGTCACCGAGGCCTACAGTCCGCTGGCGATCGGCAGGCTGATCGACAACCCCGCCATCACGTCGATCGCCAACGAATACGGCCGCAGCGCAGCGCAAGTGCTGATCCGGTGGAGCATCCAGCTGGGCAACGTGGTGATCCCACGTTCCGGCAACCCCGAGCGGATCGCCGACAACTTCAACGTCTTCGATTTCGAGCTGACCGACACGCACATGGAAGCGCTCAACGGGCTCAACGACGGGACTCGAGTCCGCGAAGATCCGCTGACCTACACCGGCGTGTAGCTGCCCGGTCTCGTGAGATTCACGCTCGGCAAGTTCTCTCAGCCTGTCGGACAGGTGGCGGCGGCCTGGTGCAGCACGTTGCTCGATACCAGATCGATCGGCAAGCCGTAGCCGCGCGACACCGCGATGAACTGCATGGCGTACTGGCAGTGGAACGCCGCGTTCGGCGGCATCCACAGTGCGGGCTGGGAGTCGCCCTTATCCTGATTCGCCTGCCCCTGTACGGCAAGCAGATTCGCCGGGTCGTTGGCGAAGCGAATGCGTTGCGCGACGGGCCAGTCGTTGGCCCCCATGTCCCAGGCCAGCGCCAGCGGCACGATGTGGTCGATCTGTACCGCCTCGCCGACCTTCGCGCCGCGGTGAAAGCTGATGGTGGCGTTGGTATACGGGTCGTGCAGGGTGCCGGTCTCGACGGCGTCGGGGCAGCGCTTGGTCCAGACATAGGTCTTGTCGACGAGGTCGCGGTTGAGGATGTCGTCGCGGGTATCACAGCCGTTGTGACCACCGGGTGCGTCGTTGTCGTCGGTCCAGGCGTCTCCGAAGGCGTCGCGGTGGTAGTCGTAGTGGCGAGTCCGCCACGGCACCACGGTGATTCCCCCCAGCACGTCGACACCCGGTTGCACGGTCGGAACGTCGGCGCGGGCCGCGAACTCCCGGTCCCGATCCCCCGCCGACGCGGCCACCACCTGGTAGGCGACCAGCACCGCGAGAACCGTGATCGCCGAAAGCCACAGCCACACCTTGCGGGTCATGACTTGTCCAGAAATTCGATGCGCTCGTTTCCGGTGAACGGGGCGGCAAGCAGCGCCAGCCCCTGATGGGCCGCCGGGTCGTCGAAGGCCCGCTCGCAGAAATCTCTCGCCGCTTCAATGATCTCGCGATGATCGATCAGCGAGAGCAGCTTCAACGTGATCGCGCGACCGGATTGACTGCGGCCCAACACATCTCCTTCGCGACGCTCCTGCAGGTCCAGATCGGCGAGCTCGAAGCCGTCAAGCGTGCCGGCAACCGCGGTCAGCCGGCGGCCGGCGCGGGAATGTGGCGGCATCCAGCTGGCCAACAGGCAGATACTGGCGTGTTCACCCCGGCCGATGCGGCCGCGCAGCTGATGCAGCTGGCTGATGCCGAAGCGGTCGGCGTCCATCACCAGCATCACGGTCGCGTTCGGCACATCGACACCGACCTCGATCACGGTGGTGCACACCAGCACGTCGATCTCACCGGCCCGGAACGCCGCCATCACGGCGTCCTTCTCGTCGCCGCTCAGCCGTCCGTGCATGAGCCCCAGCCGCAAACCGGCCAGCTGGTCGCTGCCCAGTCGGGCATACAGCTCTTCGACTGTCGCCGAAGGCCTTTGATCCTTCTCGCTCTGACCACCGCTGTCGGACTCGTCGATCCGCGGCGCCACCACGTAGGCCTGCCGCCCCTCGCGCACTTCTTCGATGATGCGATGCCATGCTCGGTCCAGCCACGCCGGCTTGTCGTTCACGAAGATCGCGGTCGTGGTTATCGGCTGACGGCCCCGGGGAAGCTCACGCAGAGTTGACGTTTCGAGGTCGCCGAAGACGGTCAGTGCCACGGTCCGCGGAATCGGCGTCGCGGTCATCACCAGCAGATGCGGCGTGATGCCAGCGGGCGCCTTGGCTCGCAATTGATCTCGCTGCTCCACACCGAAGCGGTGCTGCTCGTCGACCACCACCATGCCGAGCTTGTGAAACTCGACCGCGTCCTGCAGCAACGCATGTGTACCGACGACGATGCCAACCTCGCCGCCGGCGATCTCGGCGCGCACCTGCTTCTTCTGGGCCGGCGACATCGATCCCGTCAGCAGCGCCAGCCGGGTCGCACCCTCTTCGCCACCCAACTGGCCACCCATCGCCAGTGACCCGAGCACGTCGCTGATCGACCGAAGATGCTGTGCGGCAAGAACTTCAGTGGGGGCCAGCAACGCGCACTGATATCCGGCGTCGACCATCTGCAGCATCGCCAACACAGACACGATGGTCTTGCCCGAACCCACTTCACCCTGCAGCAGCCGGTTCATCGGCCGGCTCGCCGCAAGCTCGCCGGACAGCACCTCCAGGACGTCGCGCTGGCCCGCGGTCAGATCAAACGGCAAGCGATGCAGCAGTTGGTGTTTGAGACCGTTTGGCGTCGACGGCGCCGCCGGCCCGGACTGGGCGAGTTCGCCGTGGCGCCGGCTCACCAGCGCCCACTGCAGGCCGACCGCCTCGTCGAAGGCCAGGCGCTCCTTCGCGCGTCGCCGGTCGGCGTCGTTCTCCGCCAAGTGGATGGCGCGCAAAGCCTCGTCTTCCGACACCAGATGATGTGCGGCACGGAGCTTTTCGGGGAGCGGGTCGGGTATCGGGTCGAGCACCTCGAGGACCTGCGTGACGCAGCGAAAGATGTCCCAGCTCTGCAACTTCGCACTGGCCGGGTAGATCGGGTAGAAGCTGCGCTCGAATGCCTCCTGGAGCACTTCCCCGCTCACCGCCTTGGAGGCCTCGGCGATCTTCGCCAGTGACCTGCTGCCCCGGCTGCGTCCGTCGGCGTCCAGCACCAGGAAATCGGGGTGGGTGAGTTGCATGGCGCCACGGAAGTAGCCGACATCCCCGGACAACATGACGCGGGTGCCCTTGGTCAGCTGGTCGGTGATCCATTTCTTGGGATGAAAGAACGTGGCGGTGACCTTGCCGCGCCCCGTGCCGAGGGTGACGCGAAACAGCTTGTCCTTGGGGCGGCTTCGGATCGGGAGCAAGGCGGTGTCGGTGATCTCGTCGACCAGCGTGACGTGTTCGCCCTCGGGCGGTTGCTCGGCGTCGGCGCTGCGGACCGTGGTGCCCTCGACGTAGCTGCGTGGGTAATGACGCAGCAGATCGTCGATCGTCTGGATGCCGAACACCTCGTGCAGCGGGCCGGCGGCTTTGGCGCCGACGACGAAATCCAGGCGGTCGCCGAGCGACACCACGACTACTCCACCCCGATCAACAGCGCATCACCCCGATGTCCGGTGCGGTAGGTCGCGACTTCGATGCCCGGATGGCGGTCGTGCACGTGGGCCTGCAACGCCGACTCGACGGCGTCCTCGTCGATGCCCTGACCGACGAGGACGGTGATCAGCTCGCCGCCGGCGCCCAGCAGCAGATCGATCAGGCCCGTCGCGGCCGAGGTGACATCGGATGCCACGATCAGCACCTCGTCGCCGGCGATGCCCAGCCCGTTGCCCGGCTCGCAGGTGCCGGCCCAGGTCAACGCCGTCTCGGTCGCGACCCGCACCGACCCGTGCCGGGCGCTGCCCGCCGCACGCGCCATCGTGTAACCGTCGTCGACGGCTTGGCGGCCGGGTTCGTGGACCGCGAGCGCGGCCAGCCCCTGCACCATCGATCCGGTGGGCAGCGGCACCACGTCGATGCCCCACCCGATGGCCGCGGTGCAGCCTGCCACCAATTCCTCGGCGAGGACGTAGCCGTTGGGCAGCAGCATTACCTGCGCGGCCCCGGTGTCGACGATCGCACGCAACAGCTGCTGGGCGGTGATGACCGTGGCCGGGTCCTCGGCGAGCGGGTCACGCCGCAGCACGCACGCTCCCTCGTCGCCGAACAGTTCGGCCGCGCCGTCGCCGTCGACGACGGCCAGCACCGCTCGCTCGCGGGTCCAGCTGCCCGGCGGCAGCCCGCTCGTGCCGCTGGTCAGCATCGAGATCTGGATACGCCGCGGATCACCGAACGCCAGACCTGCCTCGATGGCCGCCCCGGCGTCGTCGGTATGGACATGTACCGAGTAGCCGCCGACCACCCCGGCCGTCGCGATCGCCACCGACTCGCCGAGCTCGTCCAGTCGCTCGCGCAGCTGGTCGGCGCCCTCGCCGTCGCACCCGCCCAGCAAGTACATCACCTCGAATTGTGGCGCCGGGGGCTTTGCGGCGAGCTCGGTCGCGTGCTGGCGCGGCGCCGGCTCGTAGACAGCGCGGCTCGGCGCCTGGCCGTTGACCGTGGAGCGCAACGCGTCGAGCAGCACCAGCAGGCCGCGTCCGCCCGCGTCGACCACACCAGCCTCGCCGAGCACGTCGAGCTGTTCGGGGGTCTTTTCCAGCGCGACCACCGCCGCCTCCCCGGCGGCGACCACCGCTCCCGCCAACCCCGCGCTCGCCGCTTTTTCGACGGCTTCACCGGCGGCCTTGAGCACCGAGACGATCGTTCCCTTGACCTCCCGGCCCCCCATCGAGGCGACGACCAGGTCGACCCCGCGGTGCAACGCCTCGCCGAGCAGCTCGGCGTCAATGTCGTGCAGGTCGTGGCCCGATTCGGCGGAAGCGTGGGCGGTGGCATCGGCGATGCCGCGCAGGATCTGCGAGAGGATCACCCCGGAGTTGCCGCGCGCGCCGTTCAGCGCGCCGGCGGACAGCGCCGCCGCAGTCTTGACGACGTCGTCGGATTTCGCCTCGGTGTTGGCCTCGGCGAGCGCAGAGCGCATGGTGAACAGCATGTTGACGCCGGTGTCGGCGTCGGCAACCGGGAAGACGTTGAGCCGGTTGATCTCGTCGATGTGAGTGATCAGGTCGCCGACGGCGGTGTGTGCCCAGTCACGCAGAGCGGACGCATCCAGCGCACGACCCGGCTCAGCCAGCCCCGACCCCATGCTTTGGGCACCTCCTCACGCCGCCATCGGTGGGCGCCAGCCTATCCATTGCCGACGACAGCACAGGTCACATGCCACAGGCGGTTTGTTGATCGTTTTGGCGGTTCGGGGGCGTGGCAGCTATCCTGGCAAGGTTGTCAGGCCACCCGTCAGGTCGTTGGCCCCAGAGTCTGAGGAGTTTCACGTATGGCTGCCGTCTGCGATATCTGCGGGAAGGCCCCCGGCTTCGGTAAGTCGGTGTCGCACTCTCATCGCCGGACCAGCCGTCGGTGGGACCCGAACATCCAGAGCGTGCGCGTCGCCGACCGCCCCGGCGGTAACAAGCACCGCGTCAACGTCTGCACGTCGTGCATCAAGGCCGGCAAGGTCGTCCGCGGCTAGCAGCCACGTCGTCCTAGGGCAGCTGCCAGTCGATCGGTTCGGCGCCCATCTGGGCGAGCAATTGGTTGGCGCGGCTGAACGGCCGTGACCCGAAGAATCCCCGCGACGCCGACAGCGGTGAGGGATGCGGCGATTCGATCGCCACGCAATCGCCACCGACCAACATCGGCTTGAGGGTGGCGGCGTCGCGGCCCCACAGGACGGCCACCAGCGGCTGCCGACGATCCACCAGGGCGCGAATTGCGCATTCCGTCACCGCTTCCCAGCCCTTGCCGCGGTGGGATGCCGCGTTGCGCGGCTGGACGGTGAGCACTCGGTTGAGCATCATCACGCCGCGTTGTGCCCACGGGGTCAGATCGCCACACGACGGTGCAGGAAAGCCCAGATCGCTGCGGTATTCGTTGAAGATGTTCTCCAGGCTTCGGGGCAACGGGCGCACATCTGCCGCTACCGAAAAGCTCAGTCCCACGGCATGTCCGGGCGTCGGGTAGGGATCCTGCCCGACGATCAGCACGCGTACCTTGTCGAAGGGAAAGGTGAAGGCGCGCAACACGTTTTCCCCTGCCGGCAGGTAGCCGCGCCCGGCCGCGATTTCCTCGCGGAGGAACTGGCCCATCTTGGCGACCTGTTGCTCGACGGGCTGTAGCGCCGACGCCCAGCCGTCATCGACGAGTTCACGCAGCGGCCGTGGGGTCACCCCAACCCCTTCACCAACAGCACCACCGAGTCGGCTCCGGCCTCGCGGTCCTTCGAAATGGCCTGGTACTGTGGCGATTCCGACCACGAACGGAACTCGGCTTCGTCGGGAAACGACATCAAGACCACCTTCTCGCGATCCCAGCTACCCTCGACGACCTGTGGCCGCTCGTCGGCAGCCAGCAACGTCCCGCGGTATTGACGAAACACGTCCATGAACCGCTTCTGGTACCGGTCGTAGGCCGCCCGGTCGGTGAACTGCAACTGGGCGATCGCGTAGACGGTCACGGAGCCACCCTACTGTTCAAACGATTGCCACCCGGAGTATCCCCGCCACGGCTGACCGTCCACGAGCACACCCGAAGGCCCGTCGATCACCCGACCGATCACCCGCCACCCGGCAGGAATCGGCCCGGCGAACGCCCCGACCAGAGCGTGGTCTTCGCCCCCGCCGAACACCCAGTCCCAGGGGTCGGCACCGACCGCCTCGGCCGCAGCAGCCAACGCCGCGCAATCGGCACTCAGCGCCTCGGTGCTCACGTCGATCGACACGCCCGACGCCTCGGCCACATGACACAGGTCACCGATCAAGCCGTCGGAGATGTCGATCATCGCCAGCGCCCCGGCCTCGGCGGCCGCGCGGCCTTGTCCATACGGCGGACGGGGCGTCACATGGCGTCGGCGAAGTTCGTCGTAGCCGCCAATGCCGTTGTGCCACAGCGCATATCCCGCGGCGGAATGGCCCAGCGGGCCGACCGCCGCGAGCTGCGAGCCCGGCCGCGCGCCCGACCGCAGCACCGGCTGCCGCCCACCCAGATCGCCGAGCACGGTGACCGACACCACCCACTGCGGGCTGGCGACCAGGTCGCCGCCGGCGATGCTCGCGCCGACCAGCGCGGCTTCCTCCCACATCCCGTCGGCCAGCGCATTGACCTGCGCGGCAGCCGTTTCCGCCGGCGCGCCGAAACCGACGACGAACGCGGTGACCCGTGCGCCCATCGCCTCGATGTCGGCGGCATTCTGCGCCACGGCTTTACGGCCGACATCGTGCGGTGTCGACCAGTCCAGTCGAAAGTGCCTGCCCTCGATCAGCATGTCGGTGGACACCACGACGCGACCGTCTGCAGCCGTCACCACCGCGCCGTCATCGCCCGGTCCGATCACGACATCGTCCGAGGCGGGCCGGCCCCGGGTAAGCCGCTCGATCACCCCGAACTCCCCCAGGTCGCCGAGCGTTCGATGCTCATCGCCGCTGTGCACACCGACAACGGTAGACGGTAGAGGGGTCAACCGAGGCCGAAGGCCTCGTGCTACAAAGCGATTCGGCGGTTACCGGTGTGCGAGGTCAGGGCCTGTGCCTGGGGCGCCCACCGGGGACGCGAGACGTCGCCGCCGGCGAAGCCGCTATCCGCAACCCCACCGGCGACGAGCTCTAGGCCTGTCAGCGCGGACCGACGAGCGCGGAGAACAGTTCGTTGTAGTCCGCGTCGGCAGTCTTGACGAATACACCGCGGCTTCCGCCGACCGCGACCGAGTAGTCGCCGCCCGAGTAGGCCCAACCCTGCTGCGGGGCAAAGGCAAATTGGTCGTTGAGCTTGGTGTAGGACCCGGCCAGCACATCGAACAGCTGGGTCACCACCGCCGTGAACTGCGCAGTTGTCTTTGCCAACTCGTCTGGGAAGTCAACACTGGCTTCGAAATCCTTCAATGAGCCGTCCCGCGAAAACTCGCCTGCCGCGACGACGCCTTTTAAGTCCAGCAAATCTTTGAGTGTTGATGCCATGATGATCCTCTCTCTTGGGGCGCAGTGTGTGGTTGCGCCGCAGCGGTTTTCACTATCAGGAAAGCTATGCGCGAGCGGGGGGCCTGGACACAGTTACGATCCCACCGAGTTCATCGTTTGGAACACAACGGCTGCGGGTAGCGACCTTGGTCGCAGGTTTCTACGGGCACCAGCCGACAACCGAAGCCACCTACCCTGCTGACAAAATGGCCCCCACAGCAGGTTCCGAGATCGAGCAGAGGGTGAGGGAATGGCTGACTCCGAGGGCCCGCCCCGGGCAGCGCTCATCGCCGCGTTGGTGGTCGCGATCGGCACGATCGGCGTGATTCTGGCCATCGCGGCGACCCGCGACCACACGTCGCCGGTCGTCGTCGCCGCCGTGCCCGCTCCGCAGGCGCAAGATCCCGCCTGCCAGAAGCTGACCGAGGCGCTGCCGCAGCGACTCGGCGGCTACACCCGGGCTCAGCTGGCCCAGCCGGCCCCGGTCGGCGCCGCCGCGTGGCAGCCCGCAGGCACCGGGGATCCGGTCATATTGCGGTGCGGCCTCGATCGTCCGGCCGACTTCGTCGTCGGATCCCCGATCCAGGTCGTCGACCGGGTGCAGTGGTTCGAGGTCAGCCAGGATCAGCGAGCCACCTGGTACACCGTGGATCGCGCGGTGTATGTGGCGCTGACGCTGCCGCAGGGCTCCGGACCCACGCCGATCCAACAACTCTCCGAGCTGATCGACCGCATCATGCCGGCCCACCCGATCGACCCTTCGAGGCCGAACTAGCGCAACCCCATCCCCCGCGACAGCGCGGAGTCCACCATGGTCGCCAGCAGGGTTGGGTAGTCCACACCACTGGCCGCCCACATCCGTGGATACATCGAGATGGTGGTGAATCCGGGCATCGTGTTGACCTCGTTGATCAACGGTCCCTCGTCGGTGAGGAAGAAGTCCACCCGCGCCAGACCCCGGCCGTCGATCGCCTTGAACGCCCGAATCGCCAACTCGCGCACCGCATCACTGACGTCGTCGTCGATCTTGGCGGGTACGTCGAGTTCGGCGGCGTCGTCGAGGTATTTGGTCGCGAAATCGTAGAACGAGTCCTCACGTCCGCGCACGCCGGCCACCCGGATCTCGCCGACGGTGCTGGCTTGCACTGTGCCATCGGGGAATTCGAGGACACCGCACTCCAGTTCGCGGCCGACGATCGCCGCCTCGACGATGACCTTCGGATCGTGCTGGCGCGCGTAAGCGACGGCGTCGGGCAGTTCCTGGCGACTGGTCACCCGGCTGACACCGATCGACGAGCCGCCGCGGGCGGGCTTGACGAATACCGGAAACCCAAGCCGGTCAAGCTGTTCGGCGTCCAGTGTGGACTCCGATGGCCGCAGCACCGCGTAGTCGCCGATTGGAAGTCGCTCGGCTACCAGCAGTTTCTTGGTGAACTCCTTGTCCATCCCGGCCGCGCTGGCCAGCACGCCCGCGCCGACGTACGGCACACCGGCGAGCTCGAGCAGACCCTGGATGGTTCCGTCTTCGCCGTAGGGCCCGTGCAGGACCGGGAACACCACGTCGACCGACGCCAGCACCTCGGCCCCGCCCGGCGACAGCGACACCAACTGCCCGGCCCGTCGGGGGTCGGCGGTCAGCGCCAATTCGGTGCCGGACTCCGAACTCACGCCCGGCAACTGCCGGTTGGTGATCGCCAGCGCCTCCGGGTCGCCGTCGGTGAGCACCCACGAGCCTTCCGGCGTGATACCGATCGCGACGACCTCGAATCTCTCCGGGTCCAGGTTGCGCAGAATACTGCCCGCCGAGACGCAGGAGATCGCGTGCTCGTTGCTGCGTCCGCCGAAGACGACGGCGACTCGGACACGACCCTGATCGGGCGCGTTGAAGGGCGGGCGGGCATTCACAACCTAGAGAGGCTACCGTCTGACGCCGCGGCGCTGGTTACAAGCTCATTCCGGCTTGGTGCTGCGTCCCAGCAGCGCGGCCATCGCCTGATCCACCGACAGCCCCTTGTGACAGACCCGGTAGACGGCGTCGGTCAGCGGCATTTCGACGTCATAACTGGAGGCCAGCGCCAGCACCGACTCACAGGAGGTGACACCTTCGACAACATGGCCGTCGCGCGCCCGCATGGCCGCTTCCATCGTCTCGCCGCGGCCAAGGCTTTCGCCGAAGCTGCGGTTACGCGAGCGGGGCGAGGTGCAGGTGGCGACCAGGTCACCGACTCCGGCCAGGCCGGCCATCGTCGCGCCCTTGGCGCCAACCGCGATGCCGAGCCGCATGATCTCGGCCAGCCCGCGGGTGATGATCGCCGCCGCGGTATTTTCACCGAGGCCGACCCCGGCCGCCACGCCGCAGGCCAGCGCGATCACGTTCTTGCAGGCGCCGCCGATCTCGGTGCCGATCACGTCGGCGTTGGTGTAGGGCCGGAAGTATCCGGCGTTCAGCATGCGCTGCAGGGCAACCGCGCGACCGGAGTCGCTGCAGGCGATGACCGTGGCGGCGGGCTGCCCGGCGGAGATCTCGCTGGCGAGGTTGGGCCCGGAGATCACCGCGACCTGCGAGGTGTCGACGCCGGTCACGTCGACGATGACCTGGCTCATCCGCATCAGCGTGCCCAACTCGATGCCCTTGGCCGTGCTGACCAACGTGGCGCCGGAGGTGACCTGGCCCGCCCATCGCTCGAGATTGGCTCGCATCGTTTGCGCCGGCACCGCCAGCAGCACGGTCGTGACCCCGCTCAGCGCTTCATTCGCGTCCGCGGTCGCGGTGATGCCGGTCGGTAACTCCACACCTGGCAGGTAGGCGGCGTTGTGCCGGCTCGAGTTGATCTCGGCGGCGACCTCGGAACGCCGCGCCCACAACCTGACCTCGCTGCCGGCATCGGCGAGCAGCTTGGCCAGCGCCGTGCCCCACGCACCGGAACCCATTACCGCTACCGCTGTGGTGGTGGTGGGCATGGCGCGTCGGTCTCCGTCTGGTCAGTGTGCTCTAACTCCCGGCGCTCCACCGTAGCTCAGCGGCGGGGAAGGCGATCCGATGATCGGCACTGGCAGGATGGTGCGATGAGCCGCAGCCGACCCAACGCCGACAGCGATGTCGGCGTGATCGTCGCCGTCAAGCGATTGGCTGCCGCCAAGACCCGGCTCGCGCCGATGTTCTCCGCGTCGGTCCGGGAGGACATCGTGTTGGGGATGCTGGTCGACACGCTCACCGCGGCGACGAGGGTGCCCGCCGTGCGCCTGATCACGGTCGTGACGCCGGACGACGTCGCGGCCGCTACGGCCGTCGACCTCGGCGCTACGGTAGTCGCCGATCCAACGCCGGCCGGCCACCCGGACCCGTTGAACAACGCGATCGTCACCGCCGAGCGGGTGGTATCGGAGTCGGTCTCGAATATTGTTGTCCTGCAAGGTGATCTGCCCGCGGTACGGACGCAGGAGCTGGCCGACGCCATCTCCGCGGCACGCCGGCACCGGCGCAGTTTTGTCGCCGACCGACTCGGCACGGGTACCGCGGCGCTCTGCGCGTTCGGCTTCCCGGTCGATCCCCGGTTCGGATCGAATTCCGCTGAGCGGCATCGGCATTCGGGGGCGGTCGAGCTCATTGGCGGCTGGCCGGGATTGCGCTGCGACATCGACACTCCCGAGGACCTGGCCATCGCGCGCGGCCTCGGCATGGGACAAGCGACCATGCGGGCGATCGAAGGGTTGTCGCACCAAGCCGGGTAACGACGGGTGAACGGCGCCTCAACGGCAAATGTCCCCGCACCAGTCGCTGGCAGCACCCCCCACCGATGGGGAATGATCGCAAGGGTGACTGACATCGAAGCCCCGGATAGCACCGTCGCCGCCGAATCGCCCGCCTGGCCGGCAGCCGACGCCTCGCCGGGTGCGCCGCCCGCCACCACCGCTACCGCGGTCGAGAACCCACTTCCCGAAGACCGCTACCTCAACCGCGAATTGAGCTGGCTGGACTTCAACGCGCGCGTCCTCGCGCTCTCCGAAGACACGTCGCTGCCGCTGCTGGAGCGCGCGAAATTCCTGGCGATCTTCGCCTCCAACCTTGACGAGTTCTACATGGTTCGGGTCGCCGGCCTGAAGCGCCGCGACGAGATGGGGCTCTCGGTGCGCTCCGCGGACGGACTGACCCCACGCGAGCAACTGCGCCGCATCGGCGAGCAGACCCAGAAAATCGCCACCCGGCACGCGGAGGTCTTCCTCAATTCGGTGGAGCCCGCCCTGGCGGCCGAAGGCATTCGCATCGTCACGTGGGCCGATCTCGACCAAGCCGAGCGCGACCGGTTGTCGACCTACTTCACCGAGCAGGTCTTCCCGGTCCTGACGCCGTTGGCCGTCGACCCCGCTCACCCGTTCCCGTTCGTCAGTGGCCTGAGCTTGAACCTCGCCGTCACGGTGAAGCAGCCCGACGACGGCGGCCAGCACTTCGCGCGGGTCAAGGTGCCAGACAACGTCGATCGCTTCGTCGAACTCGACGCCCGCCCCGGCGCCGACGATTCAGCCCGACCTCGAGAAGTCCGCTTCTTGCCGATGGAGGAGCTGATCGCGGCTTTCCTCACCGCACTGTTTCCGGGCATGGAAATCGTTGAGCACCATGCCTTCCGGGTGACCCGCAACGCCGACTACGAAGTCGACGAAGATCGCGACGAAGACCTGCTGCAGGCGCTGGAGCGCGAGCTGGCCCGTCGGAGATTCGGATCGCCGGTGCGCCTCGAGGTCGCCGACGACATGACCGACCACATGCTCGAGTTGCTGCTGCGCGAGCTCGACGTGCATCCCGGCGATGTGATCCAGGTGCCAGGGCTGCTTGATCTTTCGTCGCTGTGGCAGGTCTACGGCGTCGACCGTCCGGCCTTGAAGGATCCGGCATTCGTCCCGGCGACCAGCCCCGCGTTCGCCGACCGGGAAACGCCGAAGAGCATTTTCGCGACCTTGCGCGAGGGTGACGTGCTGGTGCACCACCCGTACGACTCGTTCTCCACGAGCACGCAACGTTTCATCGAGGTCGCCGCGGCCGACCCCAACGTGCTGGCGATCAAGCAGACGCTGTACCGCACCTCCGGTGACTCACCGATCGTGCGGGCTCTCATCGAAGCCGCCGCAGCCGGAAAGCAAGTCGTGGCCCTGGTGGAGATCAAGGCCCGGTTCGACGAACAAGCCAACATCAAGTGGGCCCGCGCGCTGGAGCAGGCGGGGGTCCACGTGGCCTACGGGCTCGTCGGTTTGAAAACGCATTGCAAGACCTGCCTGGTGGTTCGTCGCGAAGGCTCGATGATTCGCCGTTACTGCCATATCGGAACCGGCAATTACAACAGCAAGACGGCCCGGTTATATGAGGACCTCGGCCTGCTGACCGCCGATTCCGACATCGGTGCCGACTTGACCGATCTGTTCAACACGTTGACCGGTTATTCACGCAAGGTCTCGTATCGCAATCTTCTGGTCGCGCCGCACGGTATCCGCAACGGCATCATCGAGCGCGTCAACCGGGAGATCGCTGCGCACGAAAAAACCGGGAACGGTCACATCCGGCTGAAGATGAACTCCCTCGTCGATGAGCAGGTCATCGATGCGCTCTACCGCGCGTCGCAGGCCGGCGTTCGCGTCGAGGTGGTGGTGCGCGGCATTTGCGCGCTGCGCCCCGGCGTGCCGGGCTTCTCCGAAAACATCACGGTGCGCTCGATTCTCGGACGGTATCTGGAGCATTCGCGGATCTTCAATTTCCGCGCCATCAATGAATTCTGGATCGGTAGCGCCGACATGATGCATCGCAACCTGGATCGCCGTGTCGAGGTCCTGGTTCAGGTCAAGGATCCCCGCTTGACCGCCCAACTCAACGACATTCTCGACTCGGCACTGGACCCGGCGACCCGATGCTGGGAATTGGGCCCCGAAGGCCAGTGGAAGGCGCTGCCGCAACCCGGCCACTCGGTTCGCGATCATCAGGTGGCGCAGATGGACAAACACCGTAGTAGCTAACGGACACGCAGCCTTGAGCCGTCTCGCCGCGGGTCCCCCGGGCTCGAATTGACCTGCAGGAGTTCAGGTGTCGACACAATCCTCATCGAATCGCTCGGCGGGCAAGATCGTTCTCGCCGCGGGTGCCGTGCTCTGGCGGCCCCGGCATCGCGAGTCTGCTGAAGAGGTCGCGGTGATTCACCGTCCGCGGTACGACGACTGGTCGCTACCCAAGGGCAAAATCGATCCCGGCGAGACGGAGCCGGTGACCGCCGTTCGTGAGGTTTTCGAAGAGACCGGACATCACGTTCGGCTGGGCCGCCGGATTGCGACGGTGAGCTATCCGATCGAGCCGCGCACGAAGAAGGTGCAGTACTGGTCGGCGCGCAGTATCGGCGGCGAGTTCGCCCCCAACAACGAGGTGGACGATCTGATCTGGCTGCCGTCAGCCGCCGCAATCAAGAAAGTGACGTATCCGTACGACCGAAAGATATTGCGGCGCTGGGCCAAGCAATCGCCTGATACGAAATCGGTCCTGATCGTGCGTCACGGCACCGCGGGCAGCAAGTCCCGCTTCTCCGGCGACGACAAGCTGCGGCCGTTGGACAAGAAGGGCCGGGCGCAGGCTGAGGCGCTCGTCGCACAGTTGTCGACCTTCGGTCCCACCGATGTCTATTCAGCGGACCGGGTGCGCTGCCATCAGACGGTGGAGCCGTTGGCCGAGGAGCTGGGCGTCGCCATCAACAACGAACCTTCCCTGACCGAAGAGGCCTACGCCGACAACCCCAAGCGTGGTCGGCGACGTGTTCTGCAGATTGCCGAATCCGACGGCACGCCCGTGATCTGCACACAGGGCAAGGTGATTCCGGACCTGATCGCATGGTGGTGCGAGCGCGACGGCGTCCGACCGGACAAGTCACGCAACCGCAAGGGCAGCACCTGGGTGCTGTCGTTGGTGGACGGGCGACTGATCGCGGCCGATCACATCGGCAGCGCGCTGGCCTCCAACGTCGTGCCCTGACACGCAAATTCGCCGCGGGCGGCTCGTGGGAGCCGGATCCGCGGCGAATCTGCGTTTGATGCGGTGAGTGCTTAGCGACGACCGCGACGTGCTGCTGCCTTCTTGGCCGGAGCCTTCTTGGCAGGAGCCCGCTTGGTTGCGGCCTTCTTGGCCGGAGCCTTCTTCACGACCTTCTTGGCTGCGGTCTTGCGGGCCGGAGCCTTCTTGGCAGGAGCCCGCTTGGTTGCGGCCTTCTTGGCCGGAGCCTTCTTGACGACCTTCTTCGCGGCCGCCTTCTTGGCCGGAGCCTTCTTCACAGCCTTCTTGGCGGCCGCCTTCTTGGCGGGCGCTTTCTTGGCCGCCTTCTTGGCACCACCACTTGCGACAACACCACGCTTCACTGCTGGTCCTTCCGCCGGAAGTCGTTGCGAGCCAGAAACAACCGCTTTGAATTGTGCGCCAGGCCGGAAGGCCGGCACGGAGGTTGGCTTTACCTTTACCGTCTCGCCAGTGCGGGGGTTGCGAGCGACGCGGGCCGCACGGCGCCGCTGCTCGAAAACACCGAACCCAGTAATGGTGACACTGTCGCCCTTGTGCACGGCGCGCACAATCGTGTCGACGACATTCTCGACGGCAGCGGTTGCGTGCCGACGGTCTGAGCCCAATTTGTCTGTGAGTACATCGATGAGCTCTGCTTTGTTCATGCAAATCCTCCGAAGCTAGTGGCCCTCGTTTGGACCGACTAGCAGACACGGTAAACCCTCAGGTGCCTGATTTCCAAGAGCCACGCGCAATTTCAATGGTTCCTGGCGAACTTTTTAGGAATCCGCTTGCCGCCCTTGGGAGGTGGCGCGGCGGTCAAATACGGCGGTGGGGCACCGCGAATTCGGGCTCAATCGAGCCGCTACGAAGCGGGCAAAGTCCTCGGCTTCCAGTCCGGGCGAGCCGCCTCGAAAGCTTCGATCTGGTCCTGTTTCCGCAGCGTAAGCGCTATGTCGTCGAGTCCTTCGAGTAGACGCCAGGCGGTGTAATCGTCAATCTTGAACGGCACCACCACCGTTCCGGCCGACACATTCCGATCTTGAAGATTTACAGTGATTTCCAACCCCGGGCTGGCCTCGATGAGCTTCCAAAGAAGTTCCACATCATCCTGAGCAACTTCGGCCGCTAACAGACCCGCCTTCCCCGCATTGCCGCGAAAAATGTCACCGAACCGCGACGAGATCACCACCCGGAAGCCGTAGTCCATAAGCGCCCACACCGCGTGCTCGCGGGAGGAGCCGGTGCCGAAATCGGGTCCGGCCACCAGTACTGAACCTCTGTCAAATGGGCTGAGATTGAGCACGAACGACGGATCGTTGCGCCACGCCGCGAACAATCCATCGTCGAAACCTGTTCGGGTTACCCGCTTCAAATACACCGCGGGAATGATCTGGTCGGTGTCGACATTGGACCGCCGCAGCGGCACCGCGATCCCGGTATGGGTGTGAAATGCGTCCATGTTGGTTACCCCTTAGTCAATTCAAGTCGTCCGGCGCCGACAGCTTTCCGCGCACCGCGGTGGCGGCGGCCACCGCCGGCGACACCAGATGCGTGCGGCCCCCCTTGCCCTGGCGGCCTTCGAAATTTCGGTTCGACGTTGCCGCGCAGCGCTCGCCCGGGGCGAGCTGGTCGGGGTTCATGCCCAGACACATCGAGCAGCCGGCCTGACGCCACTCGGCCCCCGCGGCGGTGAAGATCTGGTCCAGGCCTTCACTTTCGGCTTCCGCGCGCACTCGCATCGACCCGGGCACAATCAGCATCCGCACCCCGTCGGCAACCTTTCGGCCGCGCAGAATATCGGCCACCGCGCGCAGATCCTCGAGGCGGCCATTGGTGCACGACCCGACGAACACCGCGTCCACAGCGATCTCGCGCATCGGCAGCCCGGCCCGAAGGTCCATGTACGCCAGCGCTTTCTCGGCCGCCTGTCGCTCATGGTCGTCGGTCATCAGCTCGGGGTCGGGGACGGTGGCGCCCAGCGGCACACCCTGCCCCGGGTTGGTCCCCCACGTGACGAACGGTGTCAACGATGCGGCGTCCAGATACACCTCGGTGTCGAACTCGGCACCGTCGTCGGTGCGCAACTGATCCCAATAGGCCTGCGCCGCATCCCACTGCGCCCCGGTGGGTGCATGCGGACGGCCGCGCAGGAATTCATAGGTAGTGGTATCCGGTGCCACCATTCCCGCCCTGGCACCGGCTTCGATACTCATGTTGCAGATCGTCATCCGGGCTTCCATCGATAGGGATTCGATGGCGCTGCCCCGGTATTCGATGACGTGGCCCTGTCCGCCGCCGGTGCCGATCTTGGCGATGACGGCCAGGATGATGTCTTTGGCGGTCACGCCGGCAGGCAGTTGGCCCTCGACGTTGACGGCCATCGTCTTGAACGGCCGCAGCGGAAGCGTCTGGGTCGCCAGCACGTGCTCGACCTCGGAAGTGCCGATGCCCATGGCGATTGCGCCGAATGCGCCGTGCGTCGAAGTGTGACTGTCGCCGCAGACGACGGTCATGCCCGGCTGCGTCAGGCCCAGTTGTGGACCGACGACATGGACGATGCCTTGTTCGATGTTGCCCATCGGGTAGAGCCGAATCCCGAATTCCTCGCAGTTGCGGCGCAACGTCTCCACTTGGTTGCGCGAGACGGGATCGGCGATCGGCTTGTCGATGTCGATCGTGGGGACGTTGTGGTCTTCGGTGGCCAATGTCAGATCCGGGCGGTGCACCGGTCGGCCTTCCAAGCGCAGTCCGTCGAAGGCCTGCGGACTGGTCACCTCGTGCACCAGATGTAGATCGATGTAGATCAGGTCGGGTTCGGTGCCGCCGCCCGACGCCACCACGTGGTCGTCCCACACCTTCTCTGCCAGCGTGCGTGGACGCCCGGCAGCCGCCTGGGCAGAAGTTTTCGTCACGAGCTCATCCCAATTCGTTGATCTCACTATGCGAGACGTTAGTATCTCTCTGTGAGACAGGATAGCGGCATCGGCGTCCTAGACAAAGCCGTGGGGGTACTGCAGACAATCGCGGAATCGCCCTGCGGGCTGGCCGAATTGTGCGATCGCACAGGACTGCCGAGGGCCACCGCGCACCGCCTGGCCGCGGGCTTGGAAGTCCACCGCCTGCTGGCCCGCGACGGACAGGGGCGGTGGCGATTGGGTCCTGCGATCAGCGAACTCGCGGCTCAGGTCAACGATCCGCTCTTGGCGGCAAGTGCGACGGTGCTCCCGCGGTTGCGTGAGATCACCGGCGAGAGCGTGCAGCTGTACCGTCGCGAAGGAACCTCGCGGATCTGCATCGCCGCGATGGAACCGCCTGCGGGCCTTCGGGATACCGTTCTAGTCGGCGCGCGATTGCCGATGACGGCCGGCTCTGGCGCCAAGGTGCTGCTGGCCTTCAGCGACGACGCGACCCGCGCGGCCGTACTGCCTGACGCGAAGTTCAGCGACCGGACACTGGCCGAAGTACGGCGGCGGGGTTGGGCGCAAAGCGCCGCCGAACGCGAACCCGGGGTGGCGAGTGTGTCTGCGCCCGTGCGCGATGCTCGCGGTTCGGTGATCGCCGCGATCTCGGTGTCGGGCCCCATCGATCGCATGGGCCGCCGGCCGGGCGCACGCTGGGCCGCCGACCTGCTGGCGGCCGCCGATGCACTGACGAGGCGGTTGTGAGAGTCACATTCGTGACCTGAGACACTGTCGCGATGGGAACCAACCAGCGTGCGCAGATCGTCATGTCCTCCTCGGAGATCACCGACTTCGTCACCAGCAGCCGTACCGGCACGCTGGCCACCATCGGTGTGGACGGACAGCCGCATCTGACCGCTATGTGGTACGGCGTGGTCGACGGAGAAATTTGGCTGGAGACGAAAGAGAAGTCGCAGAAGGCCGTCAACCTCAAGCGTGATCCGCGAGTCAGCTTCATGATCGAGGCCGGCGACACCTACGACACACTGCGCGGGGTGTCCTTCGAAGGTGTCGCTGAGATCGTCGACGACCCGGACACCATCTTCCGCGTCGGCGTCAGCGTGTGGGAGCGCTACACAGGGCCCTACACCGAGGAGATGAAGCCCGCGGTCGACATGATGATGAACAAGCGGGTCGCGGTGCGCATCGTCGCCCAGCGCACACGCTCGTGGGATCACCGCAAGCTTGGAATTCCGGCGATGCCGGTGGGCGGTTCAACCGCGCCCGCAGCCAGCTAAATGCGCTGGCTTGTGGATGAGTAGCCCCGATGGGATTCGAACCCACGCTACCGCCGTGAGAGGGCGGCGTCCTAGGCCGCTAGACGACGGGGCCGGAACCGATCCGAGCAGCCAGCATAGCTCACCGCCGAACGCCCACCTAATCGCTTGTAGTGGACGTATTTTGCATGGCTTTGGTCGGTCAGTCCTTGCGGATGACTGTGTCGCCAGCTTCGAATTCTAGTTTTTCGCCGTCTTCCAGAGTCACCCATACGTTCTGGCGGTCGCGGCTTTCTCCTGGCCGTTGGCTAATCACACCTGTCCGTCCGTGGAGAACTCGTGTGGCCGTTACCCATCTGCCGGTTTGGGGATGCCTGATGGTGTTTCCCCTGCCGACACGGATTGCGTCAATCTCGGTCTCATTCGCCACCAGTCCGATAGTAGGCATACCGCCCACCGTGCTCGTCAACGTCGGTTAGTCCCACCGGCTGGCACGTCTCGGACGACCGTTGCAGTTCAGCGCATTCGTTGCTGGGGTACCAGGACTCGAACCTAGAATGGCTGAACCAGAATCAGCTGTGTTGCCAATTACACCATACCCCATTGGCTGCCTAAAACCGCTGGTCAGAGGCCTGCCGTTAGACCCTTAGCGGTCATACGGACACTGCTGCCAGCCGAGATGGGCCGACGAGCAGACTACCAAACAAACGGGCCACCTCTCACCAACGCCCGACTCCCCCGCGGTTCCCGACCGTGGACGTTACGAATTCGGCTTCTGGACAACGGGATTCGACAGGGTTCCGATTCCCGAGATGGTGATGTTGACGGTGTCACCGTCGACGATCGGGCCCACGCCCGCGGGTGTGCCGGTCAGGATCAGATCGCCCGGCAGCAGCGTCATCACCGCTGAGATCCATTCCACGATCGCGCCGACGTCGTGGATCATCAGCGAGGTGCGACTGTCCTGTTTGACCTCGCCGTTGACCTCGGTGCGCAGCGTCAGGTCGGCCGGGTCGATGTCCGTCTCGATCCACGGTCCCACCGGGCAGAACGTGTCGTGTCCCTTGGCTCGAGTCCACTGCCCGTCGGACTTTTGCTGATCGCGCGCGGACACGTCATTGGCGATCGTGTAACCGAGGATGCTCTCGGCGGCATGGTCGGCCGTGACGTCTTTGCAGGGCCGGCTGATGACGGCCGCCAGCTCACCCTCGAAGTGCACCGGCGACGCATTGGGGGGCAACCGAATCGGCACGTTGGGTCCGATGATCGCGGTGTTGGGCTTGAGGAAGATGACCGGGTCGGCCGGTGCCTCACCACCCATCTCCGCGATGTGGTCGGCGTAGTTCTTGCCGATGCAAACCACCTTGCTGGCCAGGATCGGGGCCAGCAGCCGGACATCGGCGAGGGGCCACGAACGACCCGTGAAAGTTGGAGTGCCGAACGGATGCTCGGCGATCTCGCGGACGGTCAGGTCGTCGGACTCGCCTTCGATGGAGACGAACGCGACGCCGTCGGGACTGGCAATTCGGCCAAGGCGCATTCGCTTTAGCCTAGTCGGCCGACAATGCGCGCCGGCACGGCGGGCTGTGGGGGTACCTCCCGGCCGCGAAGCGGCGAGGGGGCGAGGCCGACCATCGCGCTACGGAGCGTCGACCGGCGCCCGCGCAGCCGGGCCCGTTGGCGCATAAATCCTGTTCGTTGCGTGGCAGCATGAATCGATGACGACGGAATCGGCGAATGCGGTCGGATTCAGCGCGGGCCGGCGCTGGTTGATCGTCCTCGTCTCGCTGCTGGTGACCGCGAGCGCATTCATCTTCATCAACGGCGTCGCTTTCCTGATCCCGGCCTTGGAACGAGATCGCGGGACGCCGCTGGGCGAGGCCGGGTTGCTGTCGTCGATGCCGAGTTTCGGCATGGTGGCCACCCTGATCCTGTGGGGCTACCTGCTCGACCGAGTGGGCGAACGCGTTGTGCTGACCGTTGGGTCGGCGCTGACGGCGGGCGCCGCCTACGCAGCGGCCCATGTGCATTCGATGATCGGGTTCGCGGCGTGGCTGGTCGTCGGTGGCATGGCGGCCGCCAGTTGCAACTCGGCCGGGGGCCGGCTGGTTTCGGGATGGTTCCCGCCCGAGCAACGAGGACTCGCAATGGGCGTCCGGCAGACCGCGCAACCGCTCGGAATCGCGTTGGGCGCGTTGGTGATTCCCGAGTTCGCCGAGGCCAGTAAATCCGCGATGCACGCTCTGATGTTCCCCGCTATCTTGTGTGCGGTATCGGCTGTGCTCAGCGTCGTCGCGATCACCGACCCGCCGCGCAAAGAATGGGACGAAGCCACCGAGCAGGAATTGGCCAATCCGTACCGCCGATCGTGGGTGCTGCGCCGCATTCATGCGGTCTCGGCCCTGCTGATGGTGCCCCAGACGGTGACCGTGACGTTCATGCTGATCTGGCTGATCGTCAACTACAAGTGCTCGATCGCGTTGGCGGGCGGCCTCGTCACGCTGTCGCAGGTACTCGGCGCGATCGGCCGCGTACTGGTGGGCCGATGGTCCGACCGGGTCGGGTCGCGGCTGCGCCCGGTCCGGATCATGTCGGTCGCAGGTGTTTTGGTGCTGGTGGGCTTGGCGTTCGCCGACCACCTGCGCTCGTCGATCGCGGTGCCGTTGATGATCACGGCGTCGGTGGTGGCCGTGCTCGACAACGGTCTGGAGTCGACGGCGATCACCGAATACGCGGGCCCGTTCTGGAGCGGACGCTCGCTGGGCCTGCAGAACACCTATCAACGATTGATGGCGGCCGGCGCGCCACCGGTGTTCGGTGGCCTGATCGCCTCACATGGCTATCCGCCGGCATTCGTTGTCTGCGCGCTGTTTCCGCTTCTGGCGGTGCCGATCGTACCGGCCAGGACATTGCCGCCCGGGCTGGAGACTAGAGCGCGGACGAAATCCTTTCGCCGACTTCGGCGGTGGATAACTTTTCGCTCGGGCGACTGGCCAGATGGGACGCCACGGCCCGGTCCACTCGCGCGGCGGCAGCGTCTTCGCCGACGTGGGAAAGCAGTAGCGCCACCGACATAACCGCGGCGGTCGGGTCGGCGATGCCCTGGCCGGCGATGTCGGGGGCGCTGCCGTGCACCGGCTCGAACATCGACGGGTTGGTCCGGGTGGCGTCGATGTTTCCGCTGGCCGCCAAGCCGATTCCGCCGCAGACCGCGGCGGCCAGGTCGGTGATGATGTCGCCGAACAGGTTGTCGGTGACGATCACGTCGAAACGACCGGGGTCGGTCACCAAGTGGATGGTGGCTGCGTCGACGTGCTGATACGCCACCTCGACGTCGGGATACTTCTCGCCCACCTCGGCGACGGTCCGTGACCACAACGACCCGGCGAACGTCAGCACATTGGTCTTGTGCACCAGCGTCAGGTGCTTGCGACGCTGCTGGGCCCGCGCGAACGCGTCTTCGACCACCCTGCGGATCCCGAACGCGGTGTTGGTGCTCACCTCGGTCGCGACTTCGTGGGGGGTGCCGACGCGGATCGCGCCACCGGTTCCGGTGTAGGGGCCTTCGGTGCCTTCGCGGATCACCACGAAGTCGATCTTTGTGCCGGGCTCGACCCTCAGCGGACTGGTCACACCCGGGTACAGCCGGCCCGGCCGCAGGTTCACGTGGTGGTCGAGCTCAAACCGCAGGCGTAGCAACAACCCTCGCTCGAGCACCCCGCTCGGCACCGACGGGTCACCGATCGCACCCAACAGAATCGCGTCGTGCTCGCGGAGTTCGGCGATCGTCGAATCGGGCAGCAGTTCGCCGGTGGCGCGAAATCGCTTGGCGCCCAAGTCGTAATGCGTCTTCTCAACTCCGGGTACCACGGCGTCGAGGACCTTGACCGCTTCGCTGATCACCTCGGGCCCGATCCCGTCACCCGGGATGATGGCGAGTTTCACGACAGGTCAACCACTTCGAGCTTGTTGGCCGCCACAGCGGTCCTGATCTCGGTGCGAACATCGGCGGGGACGTCACGGTCGACACGCAGCAGGATCGTCGCGGCCGGGCCCTCGGCGTCCTCGGACAACTGAGCGGCCTGGATGTTGACCCCCGCGGTGCCCAGCAGCGTGCCGATCTTGCCCAGTGCTCCAGGCTGATCGGCGTAGTTGATGACGAGGTAGATGCCCTGCGCCCGCAGGTCGAAGTTGCGGCCGTTGATCTGCACGATCTTCTCGACGAGCTGCGGGCCGGACAGCGTGCCGGCGACGTTGACCACCGAACCGTCGGCGGCCACTGCCCGCACGTCGACGACGCTGCGGTGGTTGGGGCTTTCGGTGGCGGTGCTGATGTCGGCGGCCACCCCGCGCTCTTCGGCGATCGCCGGCGCGTTGACGAACGTCACCTGGTCCTCGATGACCTCGGAGAACAGGCCGCGCAACGCCGAAAGCCGAAGCACCTCAACCTCTTCGCCGGCCAGCTCGCCGCGAACCTGCACCGACAGCGACGACGGCAGTTCGTCGGTGAGCGCACCGGCCAGCAAGCCGAGCTTGCGCACCAGGTCGAGCCAGGGCGCCACTTCTTCGTTGACCGTTCCGCCGCCGACGTTGACGGCGTCGGGAACGAACTCCCCCGCCAGCGCCAGCTTTACGCTCGCGGCCACGTCGGTGCCGGCGCGGTCCTGCGCCTCTTCGGTCGAGGCACCGAGGTGCGGTGTCACCACGACCTCGGGCAGCTCGAACAGCGGGCTGTCGGTGCACGGCTCCTTGGAGTACACGTCGAGACCGGCGGCGCGCACGTGTCCGCTGGAGATGGCGTCGGCCAGCGCCGCCTCGTCGACCAGGCCGCCGCGCGCGGCGTTGACGATGATGACGCCGGGCTTGGTCTTGGCCAGCGCATCCTTGTCGATCAGTCCTGCTGTCTCAGGGGTTTTCGGCAGGTGCACCGAGATGAAGTCGGCGCGCGCGAGCAGGTCGTCGAGCGAGAGCAACTCGATGCCGAGTTGGGCCGCACGTGCCGCCGACACGTAAGGGTCGTAGGCCACGATTTTGGCTTCGAACGCGGCCAGACGCTGTGCGACCAGCTGTCCGATGCGGCCCAGCCCGACAACACCGACGGTCTTGCCGAAGATCTCGGTGCCCGAGAACGACGAGCGCTTCCACGCGTGCTCGCGCAGCGAGGCGTCGGCCGCAGGGATCTGGCGCGCGGCCGACAGCAGCAACGCCAACGCGTGCTCGGCGGCGCTGTGGATGTTCGAGGTCGGGGCGTTGACGACCAACACGCCGCGTTCGGTGGCGGTCTTGACGTCGACGTTGTCGAGCCCGACGCCGGCGCGCGCGACGATCTTGAGTTTCGGCGCGGCGTCGAGGACCTCGGCGTCGACGGTGGTCGCCGAGCGGACCAGCAGCGCGTCGGCTTCGGGCACAGCCGCGAGCAGCTTCGGCCGGTCGGGACCGTCTACCCAGCGCACCTCGACCTGGTCGCCCAATGCGGCGACGGTTGATTCGGCAAGTTTGTCAGCGATAAGAACAACAGGCAGGCTCACGCGGGCCAGCCTAGTGGTCGCGGTCGGGCCGGATCGCGTCACGGTCGCCCATCGACGCTAGCGGGCCGGCTCCGCGACACTTAAACCACGTACACGACACGCCGCAGACGAGCGCGGTGGTTTAAGTCTCGCGGAAGCCCACCCGAGACTAAGCGGTCTCGGTGATCGGCCGGTCGACCCAGCTCATCAGGTCGCGCAGCTTCTTGCCGGTGACCTCGATCGGGTGCTCGGCGTTCTCCTTGCGCAGTTGCTCGAGCTGCTTATTGCCACCCTCGACATTGGCGACCAGCTTCTTGGTGAAACTGCCGTCTTGAATGTCCCGCAGGATGGCCCGCATCCGCTCCTTGGTGTCGGCATCGATCACGCGCGGCCCGGACAGGTAGCCGCCGAACTCCGCGGTGTCGGACACCGAGTAGTTCATCCGGGCGATGCCGCCCTCGTACATCAGGTCAACGATCAGCTTGAGCTCGTGCAGCACCTCGAAGTAGGCCATCTCCGGCGGGTAGCCCGCCTCGACCATCACGTCGAAACCGGTCTTCACCAATTCCTCTGTGCCACCGCACAACACGGCCTGCTCACCGAACAGGTCGGTCTCGGTCTCGTCCTTGAAGGTGGTCTTGATGACGCCGGCACGCGTGCCGCCGATCGCCTTGGCGTAGGACAGCGCCAACGCTTCGCCGTTGCCGGTGGGGTCCTGGTCGACCGCGATCAGCGCGGGCACACCCTTGCCGTCGACGAACTGGCGACGCACCAAGTGGCCGGGGCCTTTCGGCGCCACCATCGCGATGGTCACGTTGCCGGGCGGCTTGATCAGATCGAAGTGAATGTTGAGCCCGTGGCCGAAGAACAGCGCGTCGCCGTCCTTCAGGTTGGGCTCGATGTCGTTCTTGAAAATGTCGGCCTGCGCGGTGTCGGGCGCCAGCAGCATGATCACGTCGGCCCACTTGGCCACCTCGGCCGGCGTGTCGACGGTCAGGCCCTGCTCTTCGACCTTCACACGCGACTTCGAGCCTTCCTTCAGGCCCACGCGCACCTCGACGCCGGAGTCCCGCAGGCTCAATGAGTGTGCGTGCCCCTGGCTGCCGTAGCCGATGACACCGACCTTGCGGCCCTGAATGATCGACAGGTCCGCATCGTCGTCGTAGAACATCTCCAAAGCCACGTGAATGTCTCCTTCTTGGTTGGCTTTTCGAACTAGTGGGTTATTTGGCGGTACCGATGGCGCGTGGCCCCCGGGAGAGTGAAACCACTCCGGACTGGACAATTTCGCGAATGCCGAACGGCTCGAGCACCTTCAGCAGCGCTTCCAGCTTGCCCCGGTCGCCGGTGGCCTCGATGGTCAGCGATTCCGGTGACACGTCGATCACCTTGCCGCGGAACAGGTTCACGGCCTCGATCACCTGACTGCGGGTGCCGGCGTCGGCGCGGACCTTGATCAGCGCCAGCTCGCGCGACACCGAGCTGTTGTCGTCCTGCTCGATGATCTTGATCACGTTGATCAGCTTGTTGAGCTGCTTGGTGATCTGCTCGAGCGGGGTGCTCTCGGCGGAGACCACGATGGTCATCCGCGACATGTCCTTCTGCTCGGTGGCACCGACGGCCAGCGACTCGATGTTGAACCCGCGCCGGGAGAACAGCGCCGCCACGCGGGCCAGCACACCCGGTTTGTCTTCGACCAACACCGAAAGCGTGTGGGTCCTGGTCGATCCGGCGCTCATGCGTGCCCCTCGACGCCGTCGTCGAACAGCGGGCGGATTCCACGGGCGGCCTGGATCTCGTCGTTGGAGGTGCCGGCTGCCACCATCGGCCACACCTGCGCGTCGGCGCCGACGATGAAGTCGATCACCACCGGGCGGTCGTTGATCGCCCGGGCCTGGTTGATCACGTCGACCACGTCTTCCTCACGCTCGCAACGTAACCCGACACAGCCCAACGCCTCGGCCAGCTTGACGAAGTCGGGGATTCGGTGCGAATGGGTGGCCAGGTCGGTCTGCGAATACCGCTCCTCGTAGAACAAGGTCTGCCACTGACGCACCATGCCGAGGTTGCCGTTGTTGATCAACGCCACCTTGATCGGTGCACCTTCGATGGCACAGGTGGCCAGCTCCTGGTTGGTCATCTGGAAGCAGCCGTCGCCGTCGATCGCCCACACCTCGGCGTCGGGCCGGGCCATCTTTGCGCCCATGGCCGCCGGGATGGCGAAACCCATGGTGCCCAAACCGCCTGAGTTGAGCCAGGTTCGGGGCTTCTCGTAGGAGACGAATTGCGCCGCCCACATCTGGTGCTGGCCGACGCCGGCGACATACACCGCGTCGGGGCCGGCGATCTCGCCCAGCTTTTCGATGACGTACTCCGGGCTCAGACTGCCGTCGCTCTGCGGTCCGTAGCTCAGCGGGTAGGTGGCCTTCACCTCTTCGAGATAGGTCCACCAGTCGGCGATGTCGATCTTCGACGGTGCGTCATGGTGCTTCAGCGCCGAGATCAGCTCGGTGATGACGGCCTTGACGTCACCGACGATCGGCACGTCGGCATGCCGGTTCTTGCCGATCTCGGCGGGGTCGATGTCGGCGTGAATGACCTTGGCCTCAGGGGCGAACGAGTCGAGTTGCCCGGTGACCCGGTCGTCGAAGCGCGTGCCCAATGCAATCAGCAGGTCGCTGCGCTGCAGCCCGGCCACCGCGGAGACGGTGCCATGCATGCCCGGCATGCCCAGGTGCTGGCGATGGCTGTCCGGGAACGCGCCCCGCGCCATCAGCGTGGTCACCACCGGAATGCCGGTCAGCTCGGCCAGTTCCCGCAACTGCTCGGTGGCCTCGCCGCGGATCACGCCACCGCCGACGTAGAGCACCGGCTTGTGCGACGCGGCGATCAGCTTGGCGGCCTCGTTGATCTGACGGTTGTGCGGCTTGGTGTTCGGCTTGTAGCCGGGCAGATCCATCCGCGGCGGCCAGCTGAACGTGCACTGCGCCTGCAGGACGTCCTTCGGGATGTCGACGAGCACCGCACCCGGCCGCCCGCTGGCGGCGATGTGGAAGGCCTCGGCCATCACCCGCGGGATGTCGTCGCCGTCGCGAACCAGGAAGTTGTGCTTGGTGATCGGCATCGTGATGCCGGAGATGTCGGCTTCCTGGAACGCGTCCGTGCCGATCAGCGAGCGTCCGACCTGCCCGGTCACCGCGACCACCGGAATGGAGTCCATCTGCGCGTCGGCCAGCGGCGTCACCAGGTTGGTCGCCCCGGGACCGGAGGTGGCCATCATCACGCCGACCTTGCCGGTGGCGTGCGCATAGCCGCTGGCCGCATGGCCCGCGCCCTGCTCGTGGCGAACCAGCACGTGGCGCAGTTTCTTCGAGTCGAACAGCGGGTCGTACACCGGAAGCACCGCACCGCCGGGGATGCCGAAGATGACCTCGACGTCAAGCTCCTCCAGCGACCGGATTACCGACTGTGCGCCGGTAAGTTGCTCGGGCGCAACGTGTTTGGGTCGAACCGTCGGCGGCTTGGCGGCAGGCTTGGCCGCGTCAGACGCGATACGGGCCACATCCTGCGACGCAGATCGGGTGGGTGCGCTCACGGTGTCCTCTTTGTCGTTGGCTCTGGAAAGTTGTGGGCAACAAAAAACCCCCGTCAGCTCAGCAGCTGCACGAGGGTTGCGCGTCGGTACGACTGATCAGTCAGGCACCAACGCGCATGTGGATTACTACGAGCTCTCCAGAAGTGTTCATCGCCCCACGACGGTAGCTGCCGTACTGGTCAAACGTCAAATTCCGGCGGCCGACGGGATCGCCGACCGGCTCGATGCCATGATGCATGGATGGCCACCGATTCAGCGGAGGACGCCGAACGCACACCGCCGGTGGTGCTCGCCATCTCGCCGATGGCCCACTTCGCGGTGGGATTTTTTGCCCTCGGGCTGCTGGTGCCCGTACTGAACTGGCCCGTGACAGCCCCACTGATGATCATCCCGGTGCTGTTGTCGGCGTTGATCGTTCGGCTCCGCACGCGGGCCGATGACCGCGGCGTCACCGTACGCACGCTGGTGGGTAGCCGATCGGTGCGCTGGGAGGACATCGAGGGCCTGCGTTTCAGCAGAGGCTCCTGGGGTCGTGCTCAGCTGAAAGACGGCCACCGGTTGCGGTTACCCGCGGTCACCTTCGCGACCCTGCCGCAGCTGACCCGGGCCAGCGCCGGACGAGTGCCCAATCCGTACGCGGACTAGCCGATCGGGTTGGCGCCGTTGAGCAACACCCACAACCCGACACCGGCACCGATTCCCACCACCAAAGCGGCAAATGAGCCAATGAACGGCCTGCGCGCCCAGCCCCGGCCCGCGTCGAAGCCGTAGCTACCCGGACCGGCGAGAATGACGGCGGCGGCCATCACGATCAGCGAGATCTCGTATTCGTGACCGTTCGGCAGGAAATACGGGAACGACCGGTGGCCGTGCTGGGTCGACATGCCCGCGAGCATGCTGTTGGTCAGGTAGGCCAGCGCGCCCGCGGCAGCAATCGGCGTGAAGAGGCCGAGCACCAACAACACGCCGGCAGCGATCTCGCCGCCCGCGGCGCAGTAGGTCAGGATGTCGGCGTGCTGGTAGCCGACGCCGGACAGCGCGTTCTTGAAGCCGGTGAGGCCCTCTCCGCCCCACCAACCGAACAGCTTCTGCAGCCCGTGCGCGAGAAACACGGCACCGAGCCCGACGCGGAGGACCAGCAGGCCGAGGGGTTGAGTACCGCGACGGCCGGCGGCGCGGACCTGTTCGTCGTCGATGTATTCGTGCTGGTCCATCCCGTCCGGCGCGAACACCGAGTGCCGGCCGGTGGGTTGCGGCTGATACGGCAAAGGCTCGTGGACGCCCATCACCCCGGCTCCACTGCTCGACGAGCGGACGCTGCCAGAGTCGGCGGAGTCGTAATGCGGGATCAGGGTCGTCTCGAAATCACCCGCATAGGAGTCGGATGCCAGGTCGTCTTCGGGGTCGACCAATTGCGCGGCGGTCGGCCGCTCAGCAGTTGGCAGGGCCGCTGAGTCCGGTCGTTGCCAATGCGCGTTTTTCGATTGACTGCTCACCCGTGCCAGGGTAAGGGCAAATTCCTGCGAATCGGGGATTTGAGCGGGGCTTTCGCGGTTCCGATTTGCTCACCGCCCGGCGGTGGTCGGTGTTTGCGAGCGAATGCGGGTGGCGCGCGGCACCCGTCACGGGCACCCGGGCGGACATATCCGTAATCTGGCAGCTATGCGGTTGTGGTGGTCGAGGCTGCGCAGGTTGTCTGTGCTCTGCTCGGCGATGCTCATTCTTGCTGGGTGTGCCCAGTTCAACAACGACGCGTCGCAGCCGTTCACCACCGAGCCCGAGCGGCACGGCGCACCGACCTCGTCACCGCCCCCGCCGCCGCCGCTTCCCGACAAGCCGTTCCCGAAGGAATGCCCCGCGCCCGGCGTGATGCAGGGCTGCCTAGAAAGCACCAGCGGCCTGCTGATGCAGCCCGACAGCAAGTCGGCTCTGGTCGCCGAGCGAACGACCGGCGCCGTCAAAGAGGTCGCCGTCAACGCCGAGCCGAAGGTGAAGGTCGTCATCCCTGTCGACCCGGCCGGCGACGGCGGACTGATGGACATCGTGCTCTCGCCGACGTACTCGCAGGACCGGCTGATGTACGCCTACATCAGCACGCCCACCGACAACCGGGTCATCCGCATCGCCGACGGCGACGTCCCGAAAGACATCCTGACCGGGATTCCCAAGGGCGCCATGGGTAATACCGGCGCACTGCTGTTCACCAGCCCCACCACGCTGGTCGTGATGACGGGTGACGCGGGTAATCCGGCAATGGCCAACGACCCGGCGTCGTTGGCAGGCAAGCTGATTCGCATCGAACAGCCCACCACGATCAACCAAGCTCCGCCGACAACGGCGCTCAGCGGCCTTGGCGTCGGCGGTGGCATCTGCACCGACCCCGTCGACGGCTCGCTGTTCGTCGCCGACCGCACACCGACGTCCGACCGGCTGCAGCGAATCACCAAGGACTCCAAGGTTTCCACGGTATGGACGTGGCCGGACCGGCCCGGTGTTGCGGGCTGCTCGGCGCTGGACGGCACCGTGCTGCTCAACCTGGTCAACACCAAGCAGACGGTCGCGGTCCACCTCGCACAGGGCACGGGCGCGGTTACCGGTCAGCCGGACGTGGTCCGACAGGACACTCACGGACACGCGTGGGCGTTGCGGGTGTCGCCGGACGGCAACATCTGGGGCGACACGATCAACAAAACCAGCGGCGACGCCCAGAAGCTGGATGACGTGGTGTTCCCGCTGTTCCCGCAGGGTGGCGGCTTCCCGCGGGCCAACGACGACAAGACGTAGCGGCTCGTCAGGCGTCGTGGCCCGGCTTTATGTCGGTGACGTCTTTGAGGCTGACCAGATCGTCGGACGGGTCAGGGACGGCGCCGGCGACGGGGTCCAGCAGGTAGCCGATGTGGTCGCCGAGGTCGATCCGTTCCAGGGTTCGCCCGACGAACCAGCCGGCAGCGTCGTCCAGAATCGGCATGTCCTCTGGCCCGGTATGCCATGAGCAGCGATCGAATTTGTTGACCTCGTCCCCGGTTTCGCCGCCGAACAGGCGGGCCAGGTCGATGTGACGGCGCTGCACCACATGCACCGCCAGAAAGTCGGATCGCGCCGCTACCCGGCAGGTGTGGTTGGACTTGGAGATCCCGGCGATGAAGCGAGCCGGATCGATGCTCGCCTGGGTCGCGAAGCCGACCAGGCACCCCGACGGTTCACCATCGGCCTGGGTCGTCACCACATACATCGTGTAGTCCAGCAGGTCAACCAGATGGTCGAACGGATCGTCGCCCATCTACGTTGTAGCAGTGCCGGTTTCGATGAACTGCTGCACAATTTTGCTGACGAGCGGCGGGTTCTCCAGACCGGCCAGATGCGCCACCCCATCGAGCACCTGAACGGATGCATTGGGGATGGCCCTGGCCATGTCGATCGCGTCGCGCGGCGGGAACGTCGCGTCCTCAGCGCCCGCGACGACGAGCACGGGGGTCCGTATGCGGCCCAGCAGCTCTCGCTGGTCGGGTCGGCGCGGCACCACACTCTTCACCGCCCACGAGGCCGAGGCGACGTTGACCGACCTGACCGTCGTGCTCACGTGCTCCACCACCTCGGGACGATGCCGCATAGTGGTCGGCCCCAGAAAGGCTTTCAACACAGGACGATTCAGCAGCGGCCCGATCTCGCCAGTCCATTTCGCGGCCTGGAGCAGGATCGCGAATTCGACTTTTTGGCGGAGGCCGGCTCGCCCGGCAGTGCAATTCATCAGCACGGCTGCGCCGACCCGGTCGGAATACGTCGCGGCGAATGTCCCGCCGATCATGCCGCCCCACGAGTTGCCGACGAAGTGCGCGGTGTCGAGACCCAGGCCGTCGAGGATGTCGGTCACGCACCGCGCACAGTCGGCGAAGCTGAAGTAGTCCGTCAGCGGCTGGCTACCGCCCTGGCCGGGCGGGTCGACGAGCACCACCTGATGACGGTCGACGAGTTCGTTCGCCACGCCGTGCCACATGTCGCCGGTCATCAGCAGGCTCGGCCAGAACACGATTGGCGCGCCAGATCCCCCGACCTGCAGGCGAATTCGGCCGAGCACGGTGTCTACCGTCTGTTCGTGAAGGTGCTCACCGATGCCGGTCATCGTTTGTAGGCTCTCATCCTCGGCGACATATGACAATGCCTGGGGCCGCGTTTCACGATCGGGGTCAGGATGCGTGCGATGCCCGTCGCCTCGGGCGTAGCTCTAGGTGCTCCCGCCTCGACGCCTATTGGCGTTGAGTCAATAATCAGCTAGGTCTCAGCTAATATCTAGCTGCCCGCGGGGGGCCGACGCGCTTAGGAGACAGATGGACATCACCGTCAACCCTTGGACCACTGCGCGATTCGCCGCGACGCTGGCCGCCGCGAGCGCGATCGTCGCGCCGGTGGTCGCTCCGTTCGCCGACCACCCCGACGTGCAGACTCGCGCGGTGCGGCTGGTTTCCGGCGACGTCTCCTGGGATCAGGTGCTGCAGACCGCGATGGCCAATTCGACCGACATCTCCGACCACTTCTCCCCCGCCCCGTTCGCGGACGTCCAGCAGTTCACCGCCAACCTGCCCGCGTACTTGGACGGCAGCCGCAACTTCGAGACCGATCTGATGAGCGCGTACAACGCGGCCATCACACCGTTCGATCCCGCCAACCCCGAGCCGTACATCTACACCTCGGTCGATCCGACCCAGAGCGACATCGGCATCAGCGCCCTGGGCATTCACCTCTTCGACATCCCACTACCGGGCAAAGACGGCCTCATCGACGACCTGACCAACGGTCTGAGCTTCACCATCGGCCTGTGCCCGCTGTGCACCCACATCGACATCCCGATCCTGCCGCTGCTGGTCGGCGACAATGAGGCCGCCCAAATCACGCCCTACCTCGAATTCTCGGGATCGCCGCTGAGCGGCATTCTGTGGGGCAGCTTCGGTACTGCGCTGAGTCCGCTGCTGCAACTGCACGACGACTTCACCACGATCACAACTGATCTCAGCGGCGCCACCCCCGACTACACGGCCGCGTTCAACGAGCTGGCCGATATGCCGGCCAACGTCAGCAATGCCTTCCTCAACGGCTACGGCGACATCAACCTCGACACCCTGCTGACCGACCTCGGCAGCAGCGCGCCGTCGGGCGTCGATGCCGGCGCGATCCAGCTGGACCTCGGTGGGTTGCTCAGCCCGGCGGGATCGCTGATCAACGGTATCGGCATCAGCGACACGTTCGGCGACTGCAGCATCGGTTGCGCGACATTGGACGTTCCCTCCAGCGCCGTCGGACCTATCGCGTCATTGTTCTTGCAGGATCAGGCAATCGCGGAGGCGATCGGCTGGGACGGTGTGGGCCAGCCGCTGGCCCACTTGTTCAGCGACCTGACGGCGCTGTTCAACTAGCTGCAGGCGGCGAGCACCAGTTCGCGCACCCGCGCGGCGTCGGCCTGCCCCTTGGTCGCCTTCATGACGGCGCCCACGATCGCGCCGGCCGCCTGCACCTTGCCGCCCCGAATCTTCTCGGCCACATCGGGATTGGCGGCCAGCGCCTCGTCAACGGCGGCTTGGATCAGCGAATCGTCGCGCACCACAGCCAAACCGCGCGCCGTCATGACCTGTTCAGGTTCGCCCTCACCGGCGAGCACGCCCTCGACCACCTGGCGGGCCAACTTGTTGCTCAGCTTGCCCGAGTCGACCAACGCCACCACCGCGGCGACTTGGGCTGGGCTGATGGGCAATTCGTCGAGTGCGACGCCGGCCTCGTTGGCCTTCTGCACCAAGAAGTTGCCCCACCACGCACGCGCAGACTCGCTCGAAGCGCCCTGGTCGACGGTCGCGATGACCAGCTCCACAGCGCCGGCGTTGACGAGGTCGCGCATCACCTCGTCGGAAATGCCCCAGTCCTGCTGAATCCGCTTGCGGCGCAACCACGGTAGCTCGGGAATGGTGTGGCGCAGCCGCTCGACGAGCTCGCTGCTGGGGGCGACAGGCTCCAGGTCGGGCTCGGGAAAGTAGCGGTAGTCCTCCGCGGTCTCCTTGGTGCGGCCCGAGCTGGTGAAGCCGTCCTCGTGAAAGTGCCTGGTCTCCTGAATGACTCGGCCACCTGACTCCAGAACGGCTCCCTGTCGCCTCATCTCGTAGCGGACGGCGACCTCGACGCTCTTGAGCGAGTTGACGTTCTTGGTCTCGCTGCGGATGCCGAACTCGGTGGCACCGATCGGTTTGAGCGAGACGTTGGAGTCGCAGCGCATCGATCCCTGGTCCATCCGGACGTCGGAAACATCTAACGCGCGCAACAGGTCTCGCAACGCGGTGACATAGGCGCGGGCGATCTCCGGTGCCCGCTCTCCGGTGCCCTCGATCGGCTTGGTGACGATTTCGATCAGCGGCACCCCGGCACGGTTGTAGTCGGCCAGCGAGGTGGTCGCACCGGCGATGCGGCCGGTGTCGCTGCCTAGGTGGGTCAGCTTGCCGGTGTCCTCTTCCATGTGGGCGCGCTCGATCTCGATCCGCCACGTGCTGCCGTCGTCGAGCGGAACGTCGAGGTAGCCGTTGATGGCGATCGGCTCGTCGTACTGCGAGATCTGATAGTTCTTCGGCTGATCGGGGTAGAAGTAGTTCTTCCGGGCAAACCGACCCCACGGCGCGATGTCGCAGTTGAGCGCCAGACCGATTCGAATCGCCGATTCCACGGCGGCCTCGTTGAGCACCGGCAACGACCCGGGCAGGCCCAGGCACACCGGACACACGTGCGTGTTGGGCTCAGCCCCGAACTCGTTGGCGCAGCCGCAGAACATCTTGGTGGCGGTGGACAGCTCGACGTGCACTTCCATGCCGAGCACCGGGTCGTAACGCGCGATCACGTCCTCGTAGTCGAGCAGCTCCGCACTCGCCATCGCCGCAGAAGTCATGCGGACGATCCTAATTGGCCGCCGAGGTGGCCGTCCCTTCACCGTCCACACCTGCGGCGCCGGCCAGCAAGGCATGGTCGAACACCGAGCGGGAGTGGATCGCGTCGTCGCGGACGTCACGGAAGTTCCGCACGATCTGTTCCGCGAGGAGTCGCAGCTTGACGTTGCTCGATTGAGACCGCCACCTGAGCAGGTCGAACGCGGCGTCCTCGTCGAGCCCGTAGACCAGCATCAGCATCCCCTTGGCCTGCTCGATCACCGCGCGATGCTCGGTGATCTCCGCTACCCGCGCGGTGATCATCTCCTCGCGCGCCCGATCGGACGTCGGCGTGATGTCGACGTAATAACCGTGCGTGCCGATCACCACGTCACGGTCATCGGTGAGCTGGTCGCCGACCACCACGACTTGATGGACGACGTCACGGGTGTCGACAATCCGGTGGCGGGTGCTGAAGGCGCAATGGCTGTGCAGCATCGCATCGATGGTCTTCGCGACTTCGTGCCGATCGTCGGGATGCTTATGCGCCAGCACCAATTCGGTCGTGGGCGTCACGGTGCCGGGCTCGTAGCCGTGCATGCGCTGCACCTCGTCGGACCACTCCCAGCGTTCGTCGTCGAAGTAGAAGCGAAACCACCCG
The DNA here is from genome assembly GCF_001673405.1 of Mycobacterium sp. 1245111.1. Lineage (GTDB taxonomy): Bacteria > Actinomycetota > Actinomycetes > Mycobacteriales > Mycobacteriaceae > Mycobacterium. The sequence goes on from NZ_LZLV01000146.1 coordinate 52,959, forward strand.
ACTCGTTGCGGTGAACCGGCGAAGGCCTTCCCGACGTCGACGGCGTGACCGTCCAGTTCGGCAGACATCAGTTACCTCCCGCCTTCTCGCGACTCCCGACCCTCATTGGAGGCCCGCTGTGACGTGTGGGCCCGGCGCATTGTCTCGTCGGCCGCCCGGCACAGTTCGCGAGCGCGGTGTTGTTCATCGCGGGCGCGCTGGATAGTGCCAGCGACATCCGGTTTGACGAATGCTCGCCGTCGAGCCCGTCGGGGTTCGACCGCCGCGGCGCCGCGGCGCGCTGTGCGGCCGCGATGGGCCTTCTGCCGACACGCCGACGAGCAATAGAGCGCGTCGGACCGGCCACGAAAGCCGATACCGCACGCGCCGCAGGTCAGAAGCCCGGTCACAGCCCACACGTTACAGCTAGCCGTAACGTAACGGATCCCTTTCCCCACTGAATCCGCTGAAAAATCGCTGCAAGTCAGCCGAAGAACGCCGCGGCGTCGTCGTAGCGGCTTTGCGGGACCAACTTGAGCTGGCGCACCGCATCGGCCAGCGCCACCCGCCCGATGTCCTGGCCGCGCAGCGACACCATTTGTCCGTACTCGCCGGCGTGTGCCGCGTCGGCGGCGTTGACGCCGAACCGCGTCGCCAGCACGCGGTCGTACGCCGTCGGGGTGCCGCCGCGCTGGACGTGGCCGAGCACCGTGACCCGGACCTCTTTGTTGATGCGTTTTTCCACCTCGACGGCCAACTGCGCTGCCACACCGGTGAACCGCTCATGACCGAACTCGTCGGTGCCGCCTTCGGCCAGCTTCATCGACCCTGCGGCCGGCTTGGCGCCCTCGGCAACCACGCAGATGAAATGGGAATCGCCGCGTTGGAAGCGCCGCTTGACCAGTCGGCAGACCTCGTCGATGTCGAAGGGCTGCTCGGGGATCAGTGTCATGTGCGCGCCGGATGCCAGTCCGGAGTTGAGCGCGATCCAGCCGGCGTGGCGACCCATCACCTCGACCAGCATCACGCGCTGATGCGACTCGGCCGTACTGTGCAGCCGGTCGATCGCATCGGTGGCCACCGTCAATGCGGTGTCGTGGCCGAAAGTCACGTCCGTGCAATCGATGTCGTTGTCGATGGTCTTGGGCACACCGACGACGGGGACGTTCTCTTCGGAGAGCCAATGCGCGGCGGTCAGCGTGCCCTCGCCCCCGATCGGGATGAGCACGTCGATGCCGTTGTCGTCCAGCGTCTGCTTGACCTGATCCAACCCGGCCCGCAGCTTGTCGGGGTTGACTCGCGCCGTGCCGAGCATCGTCCCGCCCTTGGCCAACAGCCGGTCGTTGCGGTCGTCGTTGGCCAGTTGGATGCGCCGATTTTCCAGAAGTCCACGCCAGCCGTCCTGAAATCCGACCACCGACGACCCGTAACGGGAATCGCAGGTGCGCACCACCGCCCGAATGACGGCGTTCAGTCCAGGACAGTCACCGCCCCCGGTGAGAATTCCGATCCGCATTCCCTCATCTTGCCCCGCAGACGCCGTTCAGGTGGCGCGAGCAGACGCAAACTCGCATGCGGGTCGGCCCCCATAGTGCGATTTGGTGTTCCCCCCGCAAGCGGGTGGGCCCACACCTTAGGTAAGGGAGTGCCCCGAGCCCGCGGTCAGATGGCGGTTGGTAGCGCTCCCCGAGCGGCCTCGTAGGCGGCGCCCACCCGATAGAGCCTGTCGTCGGCCAGTGCCGGCGCCATGATCTGCAGCCCCACCGGCAGGTTGTCGTCGTCGGACAACCCCGACGGCACCGACATTCCGCAGTGTCCGGCCAGGTTCAGTGGCAGCGTGCACAGGTCGAAGAGGTACATCGCCAGCGGGTCGTCGACCTTCTCCCCCAACGGGAATGCGGTCGTCGGGGTCGTCGGCGACACCAGCACATCCACCGACTGATACGCGGTGTCGAGGTCCCGCGCGATCAAGGTCCGCACCTTCTGCGCCTGGTTGTAATACGCGTCGTAATAGCCCGCCGACAGCGCGTAGGTGCCAATCATGATGCGCCGCTTGACTTCTGGCCCAAATCCGGCCGCCCGGGTCAGCGCCATCACCTCCTCGGCGCTGTGCGTGCCGTCGTCGCCAACCCGCAGGCCGTAACGCATCGCGTCGAAACGGGCCAGGTTACTGGACACCTCAGACGGCAGAATCAGGTAGTAGGCCGGCAGCGCGTGATCGAAATGGGGACAGTCGACTTCGGACACGTCGGCACCGAGGGCGGTCAACTGCTCGACGGCCTTGTTGAACGACGCCAGCACGCCGGGCTGGTATCCCTCGCCGCGCAGCTGCTTGACAACTCCGACGCGCACACCGCTGAGATCGCCTGCGGCGCCGGCTCTTGCGGCGCCGACGACATCGGGCACCTCGGCATCGATCGAGGTGGAGTCGCGCGGGTCGTGTCCGGCGATCACCTGATGCAGCAGGGCGGTGTCCAGCACCGTGCGGGCGCACGGCCCGCCCTGGTCGAGCGACGATGCGCAGGCCACCAGGCCGTAGCGCGACACCGTGCCGTAGGTGGGTTTGACGCCGACGGTCGCGGTCAGCGCGGCGGGCTGGCGGATCGATCCGCCGGTGTCGGTCCCGATCGCCAGCGGCGCCTGAAACGCCGCCAGCGCGGCGGCGCTGCCGCCGCCCGATCCGCCGGGCACCCGGTCGGTGTTCCACGGGTTGCGGGTGGGGCCGTAGGCGGAGTTCTCCGTCGACGAGCCCATGGCGAACTCGTCCATGTTGGTCTTGCCGAGGATCGGGATGCCCGCCGCGCGGAGCCGCGCGGTCACCGTCGCGTCGTACGGCGAACGCCAGCCTTCGAGGATCTTCGACCCACAGGTGGTGGGCATGTCGATGCTGGTGAACACGTCCTTGAGGGCGAGCGGGACCCCGGCCAGGGCCGAGGCCGGCTTGTCACCGGCGGCCATCGACTCGTCAGTCGCCTCCGCGGCCGCCAACGCCGCATCGGCGGCAACGTGCAGGAATGCCCCGTACTGCTGATCGGTCGCCGCGATCTGGTCCAGGAATGCTTGGGTGACCTCGGTCGACGACAGCTCCTTGGCCGCGATCTTCTCGGCCAGCGTCGCGGCGTCCAACCGGATGATGTCCGTCATTCCGGCTCTCCGAGGATTTGCGGGACCGCGAAGCGCCCGTCAATGGCCTCGGGAGCCTCAGCCAGTGCCTCCTGCTGGGTCAGGCAAGGCGTGGTCTGGTCCGGACGCGTGACGTTGACCGACTTCAGCGGGTTGTCGGTTGGCTCGACGCCCGCGACGTCAACGGCCTGAATCTGGCCGACGTGGGTCAGGATGGCGTCGAGTTGGCCGGCGTAGCTGTCCAACTCATCGTCAGTCAGCGCCAGCCGGGCCAACCGGGCCAGATGGGCCACCTCGTCGCGGGAGATCTGGGACACGACAGGAAAGCCTAGCGAGCGCACCACCGGCGCGGCGCCGGGCATCCGCCGAAATGCCGACCGCGCAGCACTGTGGGACAGTGGCCGCGTGTCGTCCTATCTGCTCCGCGTCCAGCTGGCCGACCGACCAGGCAGCCTCGGCTCGCTGGCGGTGGCGCTGGGATCGGTGGGCGCCGACATCCTTTCCCTCGACGTCGTGGAGCGCGGACCCGATTACGCCATCGATGACCTGGTGGTCGAGCTACCTCCCGGTGGCATGCCCGACACGCTGATCACCGCTGCCGAAGCGCTGCAGGGGGTGCGGGTGGACAGCCTGCGACCGCACACCGGATTGCTGGACGCGCACCGCGAGTTGGCGTTGATCGACCATGTCGCCGCCGCAGGCAGCACCGGCACCAAGCTCAAGGTGCTTGTCAGTGAGACGCCACAGGTGCTGCGGGTCAGCTGGTGCTCGGTGCTGCGGAAGTCCGACGACGGATTTGAGCGCATCGCCGGCAGTCCCGGGGCGCCTGAAACGATTCTGGCCGACGTGCCGTGGATGCCGATCGAACACGCGACGGCGTTGGACGCGACCGAGGACTGGGTGCCGCAGGTCTGGCGTGATCTGGACACCACGCTGATCGCGGCTCCGCTGGGCTCCAGCGACACCGCCGTGATGCTCGGCAGACCGGGCGGGCCGGCGTTTCGCCCGTCGGAGGTGGCCCGTCTGGGATATCTGGCCGGCATCGTCGGAACCCTGCTGCACTGAAAACTAACCAGCTTCAGAAGGCCCGTCCGCCAACAGCTTTCGAAAGCCGTCTTCATCGAGGATAGGCACACCGAGTTCGACGGCCTTGTCGTACTTCGAGCCGGGCGAATCCCCGGCGACCACGTAGTCGGTCTTCTTCGACACCGAGCCGGCGGCTTTGCCGCCGCGCGTCAGGATCGCCTCCTTGGCGTCGTCGCGGGAGAAGTTCGGCAGCGAGCCGGTGACCACAACCGTGAGGCCCTCCAGCGTCCGCGGCACGCTGGCGTCACGTTCGTCGGCCATCCGCACCCCGGCCGCCCGCCACTTGTCGACGATCCGGCAATGCCAGTCGACGGTGAACCACTCCGTGACCGCGTCAGCGATGGTCGGGCCCACGCCTTCGACCGCGGCCAGTTGCTCCGTCGACGCCGAGGTGATCGCGTCGAGGCTGCCGAATTCGGTGGCCAGCGCCCGCGCCGCCGTCGGACCGACATGCCGGATCGACAGCGCCACCAACACCCGCCACAGCGGTTGCTTCTTGGCCTTGTCCAGGTTGGCCAGCAGCCGCTTGCCGTTGGCCGACAAGGTGCCGGCCTTGGTGGTGAACAAGTCGGTGCGCAGCAGCTCGTCTTCGGTGAGACCGAACAAGTCCCCCTCGTCCTCGATCACCTCCGCTTTCAGCAGCGCGATCGCGGCCTCGTAGCCCAGACCCTCGATGTCGAATGCGCCGCGGCCGGCCACGTGGAACACCCGCTCCCGCAACTGCGCCGGGCAGGACCGCGAATTGGGACAGCGGATGTCAGCGTCGCCCTCCTTCGCCGGGGCCAACGTGGTGCCGCACTCGGGACACGTTGTGGGCATGACGAATTCGTGCTCGGAGCCGTCGCGCAGGTCGACGACCGGGCCCAGCACTTCGGGGATCACGTCGCCGGCCTTGCGCAGCACCACCGTGTCGCCGATCAGCACGCCCTTGCGCTTGACCTCCGCGGCGTTGTGCAGGGTGGCCAGTCCGACGGTCGACCCGGACACGGTGACCGGCGTCATGAACGCAAACGGCGTCACCCGCCCGGTCCGGCCGACGTTGACGCGGATGTCGAGCAATTTGGTCTGCACTTCCTGCGGCGGGTACTTGTAGGCGATCGCCCAGCGCGGAGCGCGCGACGTCGATCCGAGCCGGCGCTGCAGTGCCACGTCGTCGACTTTGACTACCACGCCGTCGATTTCGTGGTCGACGTCGTGGCGGTGCTCTCCCCAGTAGGCGACGCGCTCCAGCGCGCCGGCCGCGTTCTCCACCCGGGTGGTGTGATCGGACACCGGCAGGCCCCAGGCCGCCAAGGCCAGATAGGCGTCGTGCAGGGAGTCCGGTCGATAGCCCTCGACGTGCCCCAATCCGTGGCAGATCATCCGGAGTTTGCGACGGGCGGTGACGGACGGATCCTTTTGCCGCAGCGACCCGGCCGCGCTGTTGCGCGGGTTGGCGAACGGCGCTTTGCCGTCCTCGACCAGAGCGGCGTTGAGCGCCTCGAAATCGTCGAGCCGGAAGAACACCTCGCCGCGCACCTCGAGGACGTCGGGCACCGGATGGTCGTCGCTGGGTGTCAGCCGTTCGGGCACATCGTCGATCGTGCGTGCGTTGAGCGTGACGTCCTCACCCGTGCGCCCGTCGCCGCGGGTCGCGGCCCGAACCAGTCGTCCGTTGCGGTAGACCAATGCCAACGCGACGCCGTCGATCTTGAGCTCACAGAGGAACGGAACGTCGGCGCCTACCTCACCGCGCACGCGGCCGGCCCACAGCTCGAATTCCTCGGCGCTGAACACATTGTCCAGCGACAGCATTCGCTCCAGATGATCGGCGGAGGTGAAATCCGTGGCGAAGCCGGCGCCACCGACGAGTTGCGTCGGCGAGTCGGGCGTGCGTAGTTCGGGGTGCTCGTCTTCGAGTGCCGACAGCCGGCGGAGCATGATGTCGAATTCGGCGTCGGAGACGATCGGTGCATCGCGCACGTAGTAGCGGAACTGGTGTTCACGCACCTCGTCGGCCAACTCGCGCCACGCACGACGCACCTCGGAGGGAACCGGATCGGCCTCGGGTGAGCTCACCTTCGCAGGCTATCGGAGGCCCCGGACAACCTCGTGCGGCTAGTCGCGGTACAGGTCGGGGAAGTCCGACTTCAGCGCGCCGAGCTTGGGCAGGTCGTTGGCGACGATGTACGGGTTGTTCGGGTGCAGGTCGAAAAAGTTCTGGTGGTACGCCTCGGCGGGAAAGAACTGCGCGCCCGGAGTCACGGTGGTGACGATCGGCGCGGGGAAGGCGCCCGCCGCGTTCAGCTGGGCGATGTAGGCGTTCGCGATCTTCTGCTGGTTGTCGTTCTGGGTGAAGACCACCGAGCGGTACTGCGGGCCGACGTCGGGCCCCTGGTAGTTGAGTTCGGTCGGATCCTGCACGACGTCGAAGAAGACCCGCAGCAGCTGGCCGTAGGTGATCTGGCTCGGGTCGTAGGTGATCTGGACCGACTCGGCGTGCTTGGTGGTCCCGCTGCTGACCGTGTCGTAGTCGGCGGTCGCCTTGTCGCCGCCGGCGTATCCCGACGTGGCCGCGGACACGCCTTTGACGTGCTGGAAGACGCCTTGCACGCCCCAGAAGCAGCCGCCGGCCAGCACCGCGGTCTCGGTCTTGGACTGCCCAGTCGTGGGCTCGTCGACGGTGGGCGCCGGAAGTGCGGCCGCGGGCATACCGCTCGCGGCCGGCATCGCGGGGCTTCGGACCAGAAACGCCGCGGCGGCCAGCCCGATCACGGCGAGCCAGCTCGCCAGGATTACCCGCTGACCCCGCGTCCCGGTTTTGCCAGTCATATACGTATTGCCCTCTCGCCAGAAACCCGCCCGACTTTCGGCCGCATGGGAAACACGTTGCCAGACAATCAGGAGTTCAGTCTTCGACGTAGGCCCGCAGCCGGTCGATCGCGGCGTCCCAACGGCGGGACAGTTGGGTGAGGTAGTCGCCCGCATCGATGAGCGGGCGCGTCTGCAGCGTCCAGATGCGTTCGCGCCCACGCCGGCTGCTGGCCACCAAGCCGGCCGACTGTAACAACTCGAGATGTTTGGTGGCCGCCTGGCGGGTGACCGAAACCGACTCGGTGACTTGAGAAGTCGAGCTCGGTCCGCTCTCACACAGGCGGACCACGATGCGCAATCGGTTCGGGTCTCCGAGCGCATCGAACAGCGGCGCCGCGGCCAGTGTCGCGGTCACACCCGCTGCTCCAACGACAGGTACGTGCGCACGAGTTCGGTCTGCTTGGCCCATCCCCCGCTGTTGGCCTCGAAGGCATCCGTCCGCCGCGCCTCGGGAATGGCGTCGAATCCGGACTCGACGATCCGGAGCTGCACACCGTCGGGTGTTTCCGACAGCGTGAATTCGACGAGAGTGGTGGGTTCGCTGTCGTAATCGACGTCGGGTTCGACCGCGAACGGATGCCAGCGGTAGGCGAATCGCCGTGGCGGTTCCACCGCGACGACCTGCCAGGTCGCCTTCGCTCCGACGTGTGGTCGCTGCATCTCGGCGACCTCGTCGTCGACGGTGGTCCCGGTGATCGTCGCGGTCACCGACGTCCCGGCGACGAACGGTCCGTCGACGCGGACGCCGAACCAACGGCCAAACTCCTGCGAGTCGCTGATCGCCCGCCACACCCGGTCGAGGGGCGCGCGGAGCAGCACTTGCTTCTCGATGCGATCGGTGTTCATATGCAACCTCCTGGTTGCCTATCAGCACATCACGGTCGGCAGCAATACGCAACCCTATGGTTGCCTTTATTTCAGCAGGGAAAGGAATTCATGGGACGGATCGTCGGGCCCGGGGCGGCCCTGCGGCGTGTCCCGCGTGATCGGATGGCTGACGTCGACAACGGACGGATCGTTGACATGCGCCCAGTCAGTGACGATGCAACGGGTGATGAATTTCCATGTGCCGTCGCGCTTTTCGTATTTGTCGAGATAGCGCCCGCCCACGATGACCTCTGTTTCGCCGTACTTTGCGGCGAACGAATGCGTCGCGATGCTGTAGATCTCCCCTTCGGCGACATCGCCGCTGATGGCGAAGTTCGTGGTGGTGATGTGGTGTTGCATCGATCGGATGAAGGGCCGCGTTTCGGCGAGCATCCGCAGAAACGTGTCGACCGAGCCTTCTGACAACGATCCGTGGCGATCGTCGGCGTCAGCGTGATAGAGGCTGCGCAGCGCGTCGAAGTCGCCGCGATCTACCGCGCGGCAATACCTGTGGACGAGCTTTCGCAGCGCGTATTCGTCGAGCAGCTCTTGAACGTCGGGCGAGGACATCGTGTAACGCTACTCAGATGGCGTGCGGGTCGTCGGCGAATCCCTCGGCGACCCGGCGCGCCAGGCCGATGGCGCTGCGGGCCCACTCGGGGGTCGCACCGGCCAGCCCACAACCGGGCACGATGCCGATGCGATCGCGCAGCACCGACCGGTTGAACCCGACGCGGTCGGTGATGGACGCCACGCTGGTCGCGATCTCTTCCACCGCGGGGCGACGAGCCGGTGCGCTCGACGGCACCGCGCCCAACATGACGACCCGTCCGGACTCGACGAATTCCCCGATCGCGTCCAGATCGACCGCCTGCAAGATGCCGACGTCAACCGATATCGCGTCAATGCTGCTGCGCTGCAATACTTTCCAGGGGATCGACGAGGAGCAGCTGTGCACCGCGACCTCCGCTCCGGCGGCGCTCGCGCAGACGTCGAGGACCGTGACGGCCGCCGACTCCTCGATGGCCGCCACCGGGCTGAGCGTCGTCACCCCGCTCAGGTGACCGGCGGTTGCCGCGGGAAGCGACGGCTCGTCGAATTGCACGACCACCGGAGTATCGAGTCGGCGAGACACCGACGCCCGGTGCGCGGCGACCCCCTCGGCCAGCGAGGCAGCGATGTCGTGGAACGCGCCAGGATCGGTGATCGCGCGGTGCCCGTTGGACAGCTCCAGCTCCGCGGCCAGCGTGATCGGCCCCACCGCCTGCACCTTGACCGGTCGCCCGCTGCCGCGCAGGCCGGCGACCTCCCAGGCCTCTTCCAGCGCGTCGATGTCTTCGCCGAGAAGGCTGACCGCCCGTCGCGTCACCGCGCCCGGGCGCGCTGTCAGCCGGTAGCCGCGCGGGACGGTGTCGATGGCGATGTCGACGAGCAGGGCCCCGGCGCGCCCGATGACGTCGGCGCCCACTCCCCTGGCCGGCAGTTCGACCAGGTGGGCCAGTGCGGCGCCCAACTCGCCGACGACGACCTCGGCCGCCGGTCGCGCGGCCACTCCGGGCCACGATCCAATGCCGCTGGCGGTTGCGAAAACACTCACCGGACAACCGTATTCGATCGGTGCGACTAGGCTCAGGTCAGGATGGCGATGCGACGACTACTACTGTGCGCGGTGGTTCTACTGGCCACGGCGTGCAGCCGTGTGGTGAGTGGCATCGCAACGTCGGAATCGGGTATCGCGCCCAACGGATTTGACGTCGGGCGGGTGCTGCTCGATCAGTCCCGGATGCAGGCGATCACCGGCGGCGGCGAGCATCTGACGATCATCCCGTCGATGGATGCCACGTCCCCGGTCGACATCGACACGCTGGCCCAAACCGCGCCGCCGGCATGCCGTTTCGTCTACGCCGAGACCGTGACGTTCGGGCCTGACGTCGAGACGTTCCACAAAACCACCTTTCAGGACCCGCCGCACGGCGGCATCATCTCCGAAGGGGCCGCCGCGTATCACGACGGCGAGACCGCGCGGCGCGCGTTCGGGGATTTGGTCAGCACCGTGCGAAATTGCGCGGGCAGTTCAGCCGGCTACGGCCTCGTCGGCGAATGGAACGCCGACGACCGGTCGCTGGAGACGCGGCCCGGTGACTGCGGGCGCGATTACCGGCTCAAGTCCGTGGTGCTGATGGAAGTCACCTATTGCGGGTTTCCGGACTCGGTGTCGACGATCGTGATGTCGAACCTGGCGGCGAACGTCCCAGGCTAGCGCTAAGCCGCGGTGGCGATCGTGGCGCTGGCGAGCACCTCGTCGCCGTCCGGGTCGCGGCGGTACAACACCAGTGTTTGGCCCGGCGCCACGCCGCGCAACGGAGTCCGCAGCCGCACCTCCAGCTCCTCGCCGGCCAATTGCGCTTCGGCGTCGACGGTTTCACCGTGGGCGCGCACCTGCACCGCGCAGTCGACGGGCCCCTCGGGCGCAGTGCCCGAAGTGAACACCGGCCGGTGCCCCGTCAGCCGCCAGACCTCGAGGTCAGCCGCCGAGCCGACCTGAACGGTGCCGCTGTCGGCGTCGATCGCGGTGACATAGCGCGGCTGGCCATCCGGCCCGGGGCCCGCGATGCCGAGCCCCTTGCGCTGGCCGATCGTGAAGCCGTGCACACCGTCGTGGGTGGCCAACACGGCACCACCTTGATCGACCACCGAACCGCGGCGCACACCGATGCGCTCGCCGAGGAACGCGCGGGTGTCGCCGGACGGGATGAAGCAGATGTCGTGGCTGTCCGGCTTGTCGGCGACCGACAGGCCGCGACGGGCCGCCTCGGCGCGGATCTGCGACTTGGGGGTGTCACCGATCGGGAACGCCGCGTGCCGCAGCTGCTGAGCGGTCAACACCGCGAGCACGTAGGACTGGTCCTTGTCGGCGTCGACGGCCCGGCGCAGCCGCCCGTCGGAGAGACGGGCATAATGGCCGGTGGCCACCGCGTCGAATCCGAGCGCCAGCGCGCGAGCGGCCAAGGCGGAGAACTTGATTCGCTCGTTGCACCGCACGCACGGGTTCGGGGTTTCGCCGCGGGCATACGACGACACGAAGTCGTCGATCACGTCTTCTTTGAACTTGTCCGCGAAATCCCAGACATAGAACGGGATTCCGAGGACGTCAGCGACTCGTCGGGCATCGCCGGCGTCCTCCTTGGAGCAGCAGCCGCGCGAGCCGGTGCGCAGGGTGCCCGGGGCGTGCGACAGGGCCAGGTGCACACCGACCACATCGTGACCCGCGTCGACCATGCGCGCGGCGGCCACCGACGAGTCGACACCGCCACTCATCGCGGCGAGTACCCTCATCGCGCCACCGCCGCCGTGGCAAGGGCCGCCTGCCGCGCTCGCTCAACGGCCGCGGGCAACACCTGTAACGCCGCGTCGACGTCGGACTCGACGCTGGTGTGCCCCAACGACAGTCGCAGCGATCCACGCGCGCTGACCGGGTCCGCACCCATCGCGATCAACACATGCGACGGCTGCGTCACCCCTGCGGTGCAGGCCGAGCCGGTGGAGCACTCGATTCCGTTGGCGTCCAACAACATCAGCAACGCATCGCCTTCGCATCCCTCGAAGGTGAAGTGCGCGTTTCCGGGCAGCCGACGGGGACCCGTGGCGCCGTTGAGCCGGGTGTCCTCGACCGTGGCCAGCACCCCGTCGATCAGCCGGTCCCGCAGCAGCCGAAGGCGCGCGCTGTTGGCCTCCAGTTCGTCGACGGCGAGACGTATCGCGGTGGCCATGCCGACGGCCGCGGCGACATCGGGTGTGCCGGAACGGATGTCACGCTCCTGACCACCACCGTGGGCCAACGGCACACACGGGACGTCGCGGCGCAGCAGCAGCGCGCCCGCACCGACCGGGCCGCCGAACTTGTGCGCGGCCACGCTCATCGCGGACAGCTGGCTGGCGCCGAAGTCGACCGGCAGCTGTCCCACCGCCTGAACCGCGTCGCTGTGCATCGGAACGTCGAATTCGGCTGCGATGGCGGCGAGTTCGTCGATCGGCATAATCGTGCCGACCTCGTTGTTCGCCCACATCACCGTAATCACTGCGACGTCGTCGTGGCGTTCCAGCGCGTCGCGCAGGGCCGCACCGGATACCGACCCGTCGGCGTTAGTCGGAAGCCAGGTGATCTCGGCGCCTTCGTGCTCGGCGAGCCAGTTCACCGCATCGAGAACGGCGTGGTGTTCGACCTCGGTGGTGATGATGCGGCGGTGGCGCGGCTCGGCATCGCGGCGCGCCCAGTAGATGCCCTTGACGGCGAGGTTGTCGCTCTCGGTGCCGCCGGCGGTGAAGATCACCTCGGACGGGCGGGCACCGAGCTTGGCCGCGACCAGTTCGCGGGCTTCCTCCATGCGCCGGCGCGCCAGACGACCGGTGGCGTGCAGCGACGAGGCATTGCCCACGGTGCTCAGGGCGGCCGTCATCGCCTCGACAGCAGCGGGGTGCATCGGGGAGGTGGCGGCGTGATCCAGGTAGACCATGACCTGCCCAGGATAGCGGCGACCGCCCGGCGGCTAGGACGCGAGCACAGACGGCCGCTGCCCATGGTCCGGGCGCGCCGCCGAGGTGACGCGGATCGCCGCCTGGCAGCGACGGGCCAGCTCGCGGCGGTCGTTACCCGGAAGCTGCAGCGATTCGACGTAGATCTTGGCCACCGTGCGGCGGGCGACCATCAACCGGCCGATCGACGCCAGCAGGGTGTCGTCGCCGATGTAGGCCGGCACGGTCGAGACGCTGCCGTCCCGGTGCTGGTAGCGCAGCCGCAGCGGCTGGACCGGCCGGCCGGTGTCGACGGCGGCCTGGAACATGGCCGGGTAGAACGGTCCGGACCCCTGGTGGGAACGCCCCGCCGGGCCCGATGGTCCAGCTCCTCCTCGGGCCGCCGAGCGGCCTGCATCGTCGCCCGACAGCCCGCACCAGGTGGTGCCCTCCGGGAACGCCACCACCGTGTGACCGGCGTACAGCCGGGCGGCGACGGTGGCCACCACCTCGGGCAGCTGACGCAGCTTGGCGCGCTCGATCGGGATGACCTTGACGATGCGGGCCATCATCTTCACCGCGCCGCTGGCGGCGACGTCAGCGCGGGCCACGAACGACAGTGGCGAGGCCCGCCACCGGGTGGACGGCAGCGTCGCGCCGATGGTCAGGATGTCCAGCCAGGACATGTGGTCGCTGACCACCAGCACGCCCGGCAGGTTGCGGATCGGGCCGCCGGAGACGTCGATCTTGACGCCGAGGCACCACAGCAGCAGCCGACAGTACATCTGGCGCGATTTCGACCAGCCTGGGATCACCCCGGCGAGCAGCGGCAGCGCGGGAGCCAACAGCACCAGCAGCGTGACCCGTCGGGCGACGCGCAGCGCGACGATCAGCCGCCGAGTTGCCTCGTAACCGCCAGCGCGTATGCAGTCCGTGTCGCAGGTCGCCCGTGGGAGCCAGGCGTGGTCGCGCGGCGCTGGGGTGCTCATCAGGCCACCTGGCTCGCTGCCTCGGTTGCCGCCGAGATCGACCGGAGTCTTCGCAGGTAGCGGGTGTCGGCTTGACGTTTGTCCAGCAGCGCCGGGAAATCTCCGACCCCGAAGTCGGGGTCGTGGGCCGGCTCACCGCAGATCTGCGCGCCCAAACGCAGGTAGCCCCGCATCAGCGGCGGTATGACCGGTCGAGCGGGCGGCGCAATCTCATCGAGCGGACGTCCGTCGATGACGACCGGCCGGTAAGGGCGGACCCGGAATTCGGCCGGGGCGGCGTGGCGTTTCGTGACGAAGTCGCGCACGCCGCGGATCTGGGTTCCCGGCGGCTCACCGTCGACGACGACCGGTACCGACACGCAGCCGGTGACGTAGTCGTAGTCGCAGTGGTCGAGGTACGCCAGGATGCCGGCCCACATCAAGAGGACGACGGCGCCGTTGCGGTGGTCGTTGTGCACCACCGCGCGGCCCATCTCGACCAGCGACGGCCGTAGCGAATCGAGCGCCTCGATGTCGAATTCCGTTGCGGTGTATAGGCCGCCGGCCGCGACGGCACCCGTCGGCGTCAGCATGCGGTAGCAGCCGACCAGTTCGCCGGAGTTTTCTTCGCGTACCAGTAGGTGGTCGCAATGCTCGTCAAAGCGGTCGGCGTCGAGGCCGTCGCCGTGGCTGGTCAGCGCGAAACCCGGTTCGCTGCTGAACACGTCGTAGCGCAGCCGTTGTGCCGCTTCGATCTGGGCCGGATCATCGGAAAGCAGAAGCGAATACCGAGGTTCTGCCGTTGGACGCGTTCCCGAGGCCGGTTTGTCCGCGGCGATGAGGACCGATTCAGTGCTCATGTGCGCCACTGTTGCGTCATTGATCAGCTAAATGGCATCGCAGCCGTAACGTGTTCGTGCACGGTAGATGACGAAGATCCGCATTTCGACGTTGCCTGCGTCACAAAATTGGTCCAGTATTCAGCCGTGATGTCTGGCATTGGCGGGGAATCGTTCGATCCGGAAGCACTGCGGGCCAAGTACGCCGAAGAGCGCCGACGGCGCCTGCGCTCCGACGGTATCTCCCAATACGTCGAGATAACCGGTGCATTCAGCAAGTTCGGTGACGATCCATGGGCCGATCCGGACTTCAATCGCGATCCGATCCATGACGCCGTCGCCGTCGCCGTCGTCGGTGCGGGCTTCGGCGGATTGCTGATCGGGGCACGGTGCAAGCAGCTCGGGGTCGACAACGTGCGGCTGATCGACAAGGCCGCCGACGTCGGTGGGACCTGGTACTGGAACCGCTATCCCGGCATCGCCTGCGACGTCGAATCCTACGTCTACATGCCGCTTCTCGAAGAACTCGGTTACATCCCGACCGAGAAGTACGCCAAGGGCGCCGAGATCTGGGAGCACTGTCGCCGTATTGCCGAACACTACGACCTATACCGTGACGCCTGCCTTCAGACCGAAGTTCAGGAAATCCGTTGGGAACCAACTAGTTCCCGGTGGGTGATCTCCACTGATCGCGGCGACGAGATTCGCGCCCGGTTTGTGGCGATGGCCAACGGATACCTGCAAAAGCCGAAACTGCCTGGAATTGATGGCATTACCGATTTCCGCGGTCACACCTTCCACACCAGCCGTTGGGATTACGGCTACACCGGCGACGACCTCAGCGGCCTATCGGACAAGCGAGTCGGCATCGTCGGCACCGGCGCGACGGCCATCCAGTGCGTGCCGAGGCTCGCCGAGGCTTCCGGGGACCTGTTCGTGTTTCAGCGCACTCCGTCGACGGTCGACGTGCGGGCCAACCGGCCGACCGAACCGGAGTGGGCCGCGTCGTTGGAGCCCGGCTGGCAGCAGCGGCGGATGGAGAACTTTCAAATCCTCACTGCCGGAGGCACTTCCGACGAGGACCTGGTCGACGACGCGTGGACCAGCCTCACCAAGAAGATGCCGATCGTCAACGAGGGCGGCCCGAACGCCGCCGAGATGGCCGACTTCGCCAAGATGGAAGAGATCCGTGCACGGGTCGAGTCGATCGTCACCGATGCCGCGACCGCCGAGGCACTCAAACCGTGGTATGGCTACTACTGCAAGCGGCCGTGCTTCCACGACGAATACCTGCAGGCTTTCAACCGCGACAATGTCACGCTCGTCGACACCCGCGGCCTCGGCGTCGAAAGGATCACCGCACGCGGCGTGGTCGTGGCTGGCGTCGAATACCCATTGGACTGTTTGATTTTCGCCACCGGCTTCGAGGTCGGCACCAGCTACTCACAGCGCACCGGCTTCGAGATCATCGGCCGCGACGGCCTGACCCTCACCGAGAAGTGGGCCGACGGCGTCCGCACCATGCACGGCCTACACGTCAACGGTTTTCCGAACTGCTTCGTCGAAAGCATTGCCCAGTCCGGGTTCACGGTGAACTTCCCCTACCTGATCGACACCCAATCACGTCACATCGCCTGGGTGATCGCGTGGGCCCTGCAGCACGACGTCATCGAACTCGAGGCCACCGCGGATGCCGAAGCGGCCTGGGTGGACACCGTCGTCGAGCGTTCCAGCGTCATCGCCGGCCGGCGGGAATCCTGCACTCCCGGCTACTACAACCGCGAGGGCCAGGCGAGCGCTCGGCTGAACCGGGACAGTTTCTTCTTCGGCAGCCCAACCGAATACGCCGACATCCTGAATGCATGGCGGGCGGCGGGCACGCTCGACGGGTTCGACGTTCGAGAATCGACGTCGGCCCGGTAGACCGACCGTGATTCGGATTCGACAGGCGAGGGTATGGCACCCAGATGAGCTCTGGGACCCGACGCTGGTGTTTCGCCGACCAGCTCGGGCCGCATTTCCTGGACAGACCCGACCAGCCGGTGCTGCTGATCGAGTCCCAGGCCGCATTCGCTCGTCGCCGCTTTCATCGCCGCAAGGCGCATCTCGTGATGTCGGCGCTGCGCCACCGAGCGGCCGAACTCGGTGACCAGGCCACGTTCCTGCAGACCCGCACCTACCGGGGTGCGCTCGAGCAGCTCGACGAACCGATCAGCGTCTGCCAACCAACCTCGTGGGCGGCCGACCGGTTCGTCCGCTCGGTGCCGGATGTCGAGGTGCTGCCGGCACGCGGATTCTGCACCGACCGCGACGCGTTCGCCGCATGGGCCGAAGGCCACCGCACGCTGAAGCTGGAGAACTTCTACCGCGACGCGCGGCGGCGGTTCGACCTCCTGATGGACGGGAACAACCCCGCCGAAGGCCGGTGGAACTTCGACGCCGACAACCGCGAGCCTCCTCCCAGCAGCGACCATCTGGGCATCAAAGCGCCCTGGCGACCCGAGGAAGACGAGATCGACGAACAGGTCCGCGGGGATCTGGACCGCTGGGAGCGCGATGGTGAAGTGTCATTCGTCGGTCGCGACGGCCCCCGCGAATTCGCCGTCACCGCAGCCGAAGCGCAGCAAGCCCTGAAAGTCTTCATCCGAGATCGCCTGCCGCACTTCGGCCCTCATGAAGACGCCATGCTCAGCGGCGACCGCTTCATGGCCCACAGTCTGCTGTCGGCCCCGATGAATCTGGGTCTGCTGGACCCGCTCGACTGTGCGTACGCGGCCGAAGATGCCTACGGTCGGGGCAGCGCCCCACTGGCCAGCGTGGAGGGCTACATCCGGCAGTTGATCGGGTGGCGCGACTACATCTGGCATGTCTATTGGCATTTCGGCAAGGGCTACCGCCGGCGTAATGCGCTCGACGCGCACGCCCGGGTGCCGAAGTGGTTCGCGGAGCTGGACGCCGACGCCGTCGACGCACACTGTCTCAAAGACGTGCTGGCCCAGGTCCGTGATCACGGATGGGTGCATCACATTCCGCGGCTGATGGTGTTGTCCAACTACGCATTACAACGCGGCTGGAACCCCGCCGCGATGGCCGACTGGTTTCACCGCTGCTTCGTCGACGGTTACGAGTGGGTGATGGTCGCCAATGTGGTCGGCATGTCGCAGCATGCCGACGGCGGGCTGATGGCCACCAAGCCGTACACCTCCGGCGGTGCCTACATCAACCGGATGAGCAACTACTGCGGCGATTGTCGCTACCGGCCTTCCGAGCGGGTCGGCGACCGGGCCTGCCCCTTCACCGGCGGGTACTGGTCGTTTTTGGAGCGCAACGCGAAACGCCTGGAAAACAACCAGCGGATGACTCAGCCGCTGGCAGGCATGCGACGACTCAAGGATCTAGACGCAGTGGTCGAACAACAACGAAGCCTCGGTGGACGGGCGCCCTGATGCTGTCCGTCGACTGGGTCATCGCTGCGCCACCGTCGGTGGTGTGGAGCGTTCTGGTCGACGTCGACGCGTGGCCCAAGTGGGGCCCGACGGTCAGCGGCGCGCGCCTCGACCCGCCCCACACCCGGCTGGAGTTGGGTGTAACAGGCTCTGTCCAAACGGCTTTGGGCATCAGCGCCCCGTTCGTCATCACCGAGTTCGAGCCCGGTCGGCATTGGGCATGGAAGGTGGCCGGCATCCCGGCAACGCATCACCGGGTCGAGCCGACCGGCAATTACTCGCGAGCGAGTATGGCCGTTCCATGGTGGGCGACGGCGTATCTACCGGTATGCGCGATCGCTCTGCGCCGGATCGACCTCATCGCGACGACCGGACCGTGACCGTCACCAGCCGATCGAATCTGGAATTCCCTTGAAGGGACCGACAATCCAGCTGGTGATCCAGCCGCCGTAGAAGCCACCGGGTTGCGGGACGACGGTCTCACCGTTCACGGTGCACCGGTCCACCGCCGCGGCCATCACGGCGACCGCGCCGGTGAGCGGCGCGAAACCCGGCGTGGGCGCAAGGTAGGTCCAGCCCGCCCGCGACGCTACCGCGGCGTCGGTCACCAGGTCGAAATACGTTGCCTGCCCCTTCCATTCACACCACGACGCGCCGCCCGCGCGGCGCAGCACCCCGTCGGCGAAGGCGGCCGCCGGAAGGTAGTAGGTCGGCGGGTGGCTGGTCTCTAGCACCCGCCAGGCGCGCGTGGTCGAGGCGATGACGCGGCTGCCCAGCTCCACAGTGATCGATCCGCTGAACTCCTCGAGCCGCGGCGGGCGCGGATAATCCCACACCGACTCCTGTCCGGGTCCCGGCTTGTCGGGCGTTGGCCACGGTGTCACCACGCCATTGTGCCTCGGCACACACGACGTGTGACTTCGCGCAAGGCGGGTAACCTCCACCGTCGGGTCGCACCCATGCGGCGCTGGAGACGAAAGAGGGTCTTGTGCCGGAAGCTGTGGACACGAGTCGGCCGCGCATCGAGCAGTGGCCCGGCAAGGCCTACCCGCTGGGGGCCACATATGACGGTTCAGGCACCAACTTCGCGGTGTTCAGCGAGGTCGCCGAGAAGGTGGAGCTGTGCCTATTCGACGCCGACGGCAACGAATCGCGGGTAACGCTCAACGACGTGGACGGCTTCGTCTGGCACGGCTTCCTGCCTGCGGTCGAACCGGGTCAACGCTACGGCTACCGGATTCACGGCCCGTACGACCCGTCGGCCGGTCAGCGGTGCAACGCGAACAAGTTGCTGCTGGATCCCTACGCCAAGGCGATCGACGGCAACTTCGAATGGCACCAGTCGCTGTTCAGCTACAACTTCGGTGAGCCGGACAGCCGCAACGACGACGACTCCGCCCCCAACATGCCCAAGTCGGTGGTGATAAACCCGTATTTCGACTGGGGGAACGACCGCCCGCCGGACCACGAGTACGCCGACACCGTCATCTACGAGGCACATGTCAAGGGCTTGACGCAGTTGCATCCCGACATCCCCGAGCGGCTGCGCGGCACATACGCCGGCATCGCGCACCCCGCCATCATCGAGCACCTGAAGAACCTGGGCGTCACTGCGATCGAGCTGATGCCGGTGCACCACTTCGCCAACGACTCCACGCTGGTGGACAAGGGGCTGTCAAACTACTGGGGCTACAACACTATTGGGTTCTTCGCACCCGACACCAAGTATTCCGCCACCGACACTCCCGGCGGCCAGGTGCAGGAATTCAAGACCATGGTCCGCGCGCTGCACGACGAGGGTATCGAGGTGATCCTCGACGTGGTCTACAACCACACCGCGGAGGGCAACCACCTGGGGCCGACGTTGTCGATGCGTGGCATCGACAACGCCGCCTACTACCGACTGGTTGACGACGAGCAGCAGTACTACATGGACTACACCGGCACCGGCAACAGCCTCAACGTCGGCCACCCGCACACACTTCAACTGATCATGGACTCGTTGCGGTACTGGGTCACCGAGATGCACGTGGACGGGTTCCGCTTCGATCTCGCCGCAACGCTGGCCCGCGAATTTTATGACGTGGATCGGTTGTCGGCGTTTTTCGAACTGGTGCAACAGGATCCGACCGTCAGTCAGGTCAAGCTGATCGCTGAGCCGTGGGACGTCGGCCCGGGCGGCTACCAAGTCGGAAACTTCCCGCCGCAGTGGACCGAGTGGAACGGGAAGTTCCGCGACACCGTGCGTGACTACTGGCGAGGTGAGCCGGCGACGCTGGGCGAGTTCGCGTCTCGGCTGACCGGTTCGGCCGACCTCTACGAGCACACCGCACGGCGACCGGTCGCGTCGATCAACTTCGTCACCGCCCACGACGGTTTCACGCTGCGCGACCTGGTGTCGTACAACGAAAAGCACAACGAGGCCAACGGAGAAGACAACAACGACGGCGAGAGCCACAACAGGTCGTGGAACTGCGGCGTGGAAGGCCCGACCGACGACCCCGAGATCAACGCGCTGCGCGCCCACCAGCAGCGCAACTTCCTTGCGACAACGCTGCTGTCGCAAGGGGTTCCGATGATCTGCCACGGTGACGAACTGGGCCGCACCCAGGGCGGCAACAACAACGGGTTTTGCCAGGATAACGAGATCACCTGGGTGCATTGGGATTCGATGGACACCGACCTGCTGGAGTTCACCCAATCGGTGTCAGCGCTGCGCGCCGCGCATCCGGTATTCCGCCGCCGCCGGTTCTTCCAGGGCGTGCCGGTCCGCAGGCGCGGCGTCCAAGGGCAGCCCGACATCTCGTGGTTCCGGCCGGACGGGTCGGAGATGAGCGACGACGACTGGGGTTCGGGATTCGGCAAATCCGTGGCGGTCTACCTGAACGGCCTCGGCATTCCCGATCTCGATGCCCGCGGGCAACGAGTTACCGACGACTCGTTCTTCCTCTGCTTCAACGCCCACCACGAGCCGATCGAATTTACTCTGCCCCCAGAGGAATTCGGCCCGGCGTGGACGCCGGTGGTCGACAGTGCGGCGAGAAGGACGCCCGACGATCCTCAGCCGACCCCCGCCGGTCAAGCCGTCCGGGTGGCGGCGCGGGCCATGGTGGTGTTGCAGGCCGGCGGCGAGTAGACCGCCGGCGCAACCTCTTCCGGCTCAGCCGTGCGGAGCCTCGTCAATCTTGCTGTCCGGCTTGCCCAACGTCTGGCAGTAGGTGGCCACCGACAACCGGGTCGCACTGATCTGCAGGTTCGAGGGGTCAGCGCCGCTCTTGTCTTTGAGCATCTTGCTCACCTCGTCGTTCTGCTTCTTCTCGTCTTGCGTCGTGAAATCCTTGCACTTGGTGTCGCCACCGGTGTTGACGATCTGCGACGCGGAACATCCGCTGAACAGAACCGCGGCGATCGCGAATACGGCTGGCGCCGTTGCCTTCATCATCGAGTCCCTTCCCTGGAACGAAGCTGGCAACTGTCTGTACACCGCCGAGCCCGAATTCAAACCTGGCCACGGCCCCTAAGCTGGCAGTATTCGTATTCGGATCGGCCCGCGAGGCTCGGAATCCGGGTCGATCGCCGTGCCACGCTGGGTGATCTCCACGTCCCCGTCGCGCGCCAAGTCCAAAGCGGTGCGGCGAGCCTGCGCGGTCAACTCGCGCCAGTCTGCGCCGCCGACCGCGCGGGCCGCGTCCGAGGGACAGATGCTGGAGTCCGGTCCGCGGTGCTGCGCGAGAGCGAGGATCGCAGCGCGCAACCGCGCCGCGTCCCGGCCCCCGCCCAGCGCGGTATTCGCGTGCGCCGCGCCGGGACCCGTGCCGTCGGCCACCTGGGACAACTCACGATGCGGGTCGCTGCTCACCACACCAGGGTATTGAGCGAGCCGGAGCGAGCAAAAAGCCCCCGACACGCGCAGGCGTGCGGGGGCTTTCGCGTGCGATCAGCCCTTGCGGGCCTTGACCGCCTCGGTGAGCTGTGGCGCGACCTTGAACAGGTCGCCGACAATCCCATAGTCGGCGATCTCGAAGATCGGCGCCTCTTCGTCCTTGTTGACCGCGACGATCGTCTTCGACGTCTGCATGCCGGCACGGTGCTGGATGGCCCCGGAGATGCCCAACGCGATGTAAAGCTGCGGCGAGACCGTCTTTCCGGTCTGGCCGACCTGGAATTGACCCGGGTAGTAGCCGGAGTCCACCGCGGCACGCGAGGCGCCGACCGCGGCACCCAGCGAGTCAGCCAACTCCTCGACCACGTGGAAGTTGTCGGCGCTGCCGACACCACGACCACCGGACACCACGATGGTGGCCTCGGCCAACTCCGGGCGGTCGCCGGCGACGGCGGGCTCACGCGCGGTGACCTTGGCGGCATTCTCGGCGGCTTCGGGCACCTCGACGGTGACCTTCTCGCCGGCGCCCTCGGCCGGTTCGGCGTCGATCGCGCCGGCGCGCACGCTGATCACCGGGGTGTCACCGTTGGCCTGCGCCTCGACGGTGAACGCGCCACCGAAGATGGAGTGAATGGCCTTGGGGCCGGCCTCGATACCGACCACGTCGACCAGCAGGCCCGAACCGATCCGGGCAGCCAGCCGGCCTGTGATTTCCTTGCCGTCGGCGCTGGAGGCCGCCAAAACGGCTGCCGGGCTGGCGGATTCGGCCAACGCGGCGAGCACGTCGACGGCCGGGGTGATCAGGTAGTTCTCCGCGGTGTCGGACTCGGCGACGTAGATCTTGGCGGCGCCGGCGGCCTTCAGCCCGTCGACCAATGGGTCGGCCGTGCCCGGCTTGCCCACGACGACGGCGGCGGGCTCACCGAGAACCCGTGCGGCGGTGATCAATTCGGAAGTGACCTTCTTGAGGGCACCATCAGCGTGCTCGACGAGCACCAATACTTCAGCCATGAGTTTTCCGTGTCCTTCGGTTAAAGGTTTACGTCTTAGATGATCTTCTGGGCGACCAGATACTTGGCGATGTCGTTGCCGCCCTCGCCCTCATCGGCGACCTTCTCACCCGCGGTCTTCGGCGGTTTCGGGGTCGACGTCAGCACCTTCGAGCCGGCGTTCTCCAGGCCCACCTCGTCGCTCTCGACACCGATCTCGGCCAGCGTGAGCTTGGTGACTTCCTTCTTCTTTGCGGCCATGATGCCCTTGAAGGACGGGAAGCGCGGCTCGTTGATCTTCTCGTTGACGCTCACCACAGCGGGCAGCGTGGCCTCGAGGGTGAAGACACCGTCGTCGGTCTCACGCTCGCCGGTGATCTTGCCGCCTTCCAGCGACAGCTTGCGCAGGTGGGTCAGCTGCGGCAGACCAAGATACTCGGCGATGATGGCCGGCACGGCGCCACCGGTTCCGTCGGTGGCCTCGTTGCCGGCGATCACCAGCTCGGTGCCCTCGATGGTGCCCAGCGCGCGCGCCAGCGCCCATCCGGTCTGGACCACGTCCGAGCCGTGCATCCCGTCGTCGAGCAGGTGAACGGCCTTGTCGGCGCCCATCGACAGCGCCTTACGAATCGCCTCAGTGGCACGCTCCGGGCCGGCGGTCAGCACGGTGACCGATCCCTCGGTGCCGTCGGCGGCTTCCTTCTCGCGGATCAGCAGCGCTTCTTCGACCGCGCGCTCGTTGATCTCGTCCAGCACGGCGTCGGCGGCCTCACGGTCCAGCGTCCAGTCGCCCTCTGTGAGTTTGCGCTCTGACCAGGTGTCCGGGACCTGCTTGATCAGGACCACGATGTTCGTCATGAGAGTGGCTCGTCCTCCTCGAATGAATCCCGCAGCCGCAAGCCGCAGGACTTAGGTCACGTCTTGTGCGCACCGCACCCGCATGTTACTGACCGGTAACTTAGTGTGGTTTGCTCTCACACCATAGCGGGTCGTCCTGCGAGTTCTGTCCCCCCGTGCCTCCACAAGCGGGCGGCCCCTCACCCCGGGCGCTCGATTGCCCGAAGTCAACCATTCGCGACCCCGCGGAAAACACCGACACGCGTTAGCCTGCCTAGGCAATGAGCGCATTTATTCCTGAAGTTCCGCATGCCCCCGCGGACGCCGCCCTGCCGTTGACCGGTGAGCGGACGATCCCGGGCCTCGACGTGGAGAACTACTGGTTTCGCCGCCACGAGGTGGTCTACCAGCAGTTGGCGCAGCGCTGCGTGGGCCGCGACGTGCTCGAAGCCGGCTGTGGCGAAGGTTATGGCGCCGACCTGATCGCCGGGGTCGCGCGGCGGGTGATCGCGGTGGACTACGACGAGGCGACCGTCGCGCACGTTCGCTCCCGCTATCCGCGGGTGGAGGTGGTCCACGGCAACCTTGCCGAGCTGCCGCTGCCCGACCGGTCGGTCGACATCGTGGTGAACTTCCAGGTAATCGAGCATTTGTGGGATCAGCCACAATTTGTCCGCGAGTGCGCCCGGGTGCTGCGCCCGGGTGGGGTGCTGATGATGTCGACGCCCAACCGGATCACGTTCTCACCGGGCCGCGACACCCCGATCAACCCGTTCCACACGCGCGAGCTGAACGCCGACGAGATGACGGAGCTGTTGCACGACGCCGGCTTCACCTCGGTGTCGATGAGCGGCGTTTTCCACGCGCCGCGGCTGCGCGAGATGGACGCCCGCCACGGCGGCTCGATCATCGACGCCCAGATCGACCGCGCGGTCGCCGATGCACCGTGGCCGGCGGACCTGCTGGCCGATGTCGCCGCGGTGACCGCCGCGGATTTCGACATCGTCGAAGCCGACACCGACGACGCACGTCCCATCGACGACAGCCTGGATCTGGTGGCGATCGCGGTGCGGCCGTGACGGATAGGTCGAGCGAGCCGGTGCCGGGCCTCTTCACCCTGGTGCTGCACACCCATCTACCGTGGCTGGCCCACCATGGCCGCTGGCCGGTCGGCGAGGAATGGCTCTACCAGTCGTGGGCGGCGTCGTATCTGCCGCTGCTGCAGGTCCTGCGCCGCCTGGCCGACGAGGACCGGCACAGGTTGATCACGCTGGGCGTCACCCCGGTCGTGATGGCGCAACTCGACGACCCGTATTGCCTTGACGGGATGCATCATTGGCTCGCCAACTGGCACCTGCGCGCCGCGGAAGCTGCCAGCCTGCGACCCGGCGATGCCACCGACGGTTCGCCTGCCTCGGCCCCGGAAGCTCTGCGCGCCTTCGGCATTCGCGAAATGGCGGAAACCGAGCACGCGCTGCGCGATTTCGATACACACTGGCGCCACGGCGCCAGCCCGCTGCTGCGCCGGCTGATCGACGCCGGCACCGTCGAGCTGCTGGGTGGCCCGCTCGCTCATCCGTTCCAGCCACTGCTGAACCCGCGCCTGCGCGAGTTCGCGCTGCGGGAAGGCCTGGCGGATGCCCGGCAGCGGTTGTCGCACAAGCCAACTGGGATCTGGGCACCCGAATGTGCCTACGCCCCCGGGATGGAGCACGACTATGCCGCCGCCGGGGTGGGCCACTTCATGGTCGACGGCCCGTCGCTGCGCGGCGACACCGCGCTGGGTCGGCCGGTCGGCGACTCGAATGTCGTGACGTTCGGGCGCGACCTACAAGTGAGCTATCGGGTGTGGTCGCCCAAGTCCGGCTATCCCGGTCACGCGGCCTACCGCGACTTCCACACCTACGACCACCGCACCGGCCTCAAGCCGGCCCGGGTCACCGGCCGCAACGTGCCCTCGGAGAAGAAGTTGCCCTACGACCCCGAGCGCGCCGACCGGGCAATCGACAGCCACGTCGCCGATTTCGTCGACGTGGTGCGTCGCCGGCTGCTGTCCGAATCCGAGCGCATCGGTCGTCCCGCGCACGTGGTCGCGGCGTTCGACACCGAATTGTTCGGCCATTGGTGGTATGAGGGACCGGCCTGGCTCGAGCGGGTGTTGCGGGCATTACCGGAGGCCGGGGTGCGCGTCGGCACGCTGAGCGACGCCGTCGGCCAAGGCCTGGTCGGCGACGCTGTCGAATTGCCGCCCAGCTCTTGGGGTTCCGGCAAGGACTGGCAGGTGTGGTCTGGCGACAAGGTCGCCGATCTGGTACAGCTCAACGCCGAAGTTGTCGACACCGCGCTGACCACCGTCGACAAAGCGCTCGACCAGACGGCGTCGCTCGACGGGCCGATTCCCCGCGATCACATCGCCGATCAGATCCTGCGCGAAACCCTGCTCACGGTGTCCAGCGACTGGCCGTTCATGGTGAGCAAGGACTCGGCGGCCGACTACGCCCGCTATCGTGCGCATCTGCACGCGCACGCCACCCGCGAAATCGCCGGCACGCTGGCGTCGGGCCGCCGCGAGGCGGCACAGCGCCTGGCCGAAGGCTGGAATCGGGCAGACGGCCTGTTCGGTGCACTCGATGCCCGGAGGCTGCCGCGATGAGAATCCTGATGGTGTCCTGGGAGTACCCGCCGGTGGTGATCGGCGGACTCGGTCGACACGTCCATCATCTGTCGACGGCGCTCGCCGCCGCCGGCCACGAAGTCGTGGTGCTGTCGCGGCGGCCGACGGACACCGATCCGAGCACCCACCCGTCGTCGGACGAGATCAACGAGAACGTCCGGGTTGTCGCCGCGGCGCAGGACCCGCACGAGTTCACCTTCGGTACCGACATGATGGCGTGGACGCTGGCGATGGGCCACGCGATGGTCCGCGCCGGACTCTCCGTCAAGCAGCCGGGCAGCGACGAACAGTGGCGGCCCGACGTGGTCCACGCGCACGACTGGCTGGTCGCCCACCCGGCGATCGCTCTGGCCGAATTCTACGATGTGCCAATGGTTTCCACGATTCACGCTACCGAAGCCGGTCGACACTCCGGATGGGTAGCGGGGTCGCTGAGTCGACAGGTGCACGCCGTCGAGTCGTGGCTGGTGCGCCAATCCGACTCGCTGATCACATGTTCGCACTCGATGAGCGACGAGGTCACCGAACTGTTCGGGCCCGGGCTGGCCGAGACCATCGTGATCCGCAACGGTATCGAGGCCGCGCGCTGGCCGTTCGCGCCTCGCAAGCCGCGCAACGGCCCGCCGGAACTGCTGTACGTCGGCCGGCTCGAGTACGAAAAGGGCGTGCACGAGGCGATTGCGGCGCTGCCGCGGGTCCGGCGCGCGCACCCCGGCACCACCCTGACCATCGCCGGCGAAGGCACCCAGCAGGACTGGCTCATCGAGCAGGCTCGTAAGTACAAGGTGCTCAAGGCAACTCGCTTCGTGGGTCGACTCGACCATGACGACCTGTTGGCCGCGCTGCATCGTGCCGACGCCGCGGTGCTGCCCAGTCATTACGAGCCGTTCGGGCTGGCCGCGCTGGAGGCCGCCGCGGCGGGCACTCCGCTGGTGACATCGAACATCGGCGGCCTGGGCGAAGCGGTGATCAACGGCGAGACCGGAATGTCTTGCCCGCCACGCAATGTGGCGCAGCTGACCAAGGCGATCGTCGCGGTGCTGGACGACCCGGCGGCCGCCCAGCGCCGGGCGCGTGCCGCGCGCGAACGCCTCACCGCGGATTTCGACTGGCACACGGTGGCCGACGAAACCGCCCAGGTGTACCTGGCGGCCAAACGCGCCGAACGCCAACCCCTGCCCCGGCTGCCCATCGTGGAGCACGCGCTGCCGGATCGGTAGGCGGCTTCCCAACGCAGGTACCGTCGGCCTCATGGGACTTGTCTATTCGAGCGTGATCGACGCACCGATCTACGAGGTATTCGATTGGCACACCCGGCCGGGCGCCTTCACCCGGCTGACACCGCCGTGGTCCCCGATGCGGCTGATCGCCGAGGCCGATTCACTCGAGAACGGGCGGGCCGAGCTCGGCCTGCCGGGCGGCCTGCGCTGGGTGGCCGATCATCAACCGGACGGCTACGACCCGCCGCGCCGGTTCGTCGACTCCGTCGGCGCTGACGGCCCGGCGTCGCTGCCGGCCAAGCTGGCGGTGCGCTGGCGGCATACCCACGAGTTCGAAGAGGTCGACGGCGAGAAGACGCGGGTCATCGACCGGGTGCGGACGCCGGTTCCCGGCGCTGCGCTGCGGTCGATGTTCCGCTACCGGCACCGACAGCTGGCCGACGATATCGCCGCGCACCGGGACGCGGCCGCCCACGGGCTCGCGCCCCGCACCGTCGCAATCACCGGGGCGTCCGGACTCGTCGGCTCGCAGCTGGCCGCGTTCCTGTCCACCGGCGGCCACCGAGTGATCCGGCTGGTTCGCCATTCGGGCGCGGGAGACGGTGAACGGCAATGGAATCCGGACGATCCCGACCCGGGTTTGCTGGCCGGGATCGACGCGGTGATCCACCTCGCGGGTGCTTCGATCGCGGGACGGTTCACCGAGGACCATCGCGCCGCGATCCGCGACAGCCGGATCGGGCCGACCCGCCGACTGGCCGAGCTGATCGGGCGGTCGCCCGACGGACCCAAGGTGCTGATCAGCGCGTCCGCGATCGGGTACTACGGCTACGACCGCGGCGAGACCACGCTGACCGAGGCCAGCGAGCGCGGTGACGGGTTCTTGGCCGACGTCGTGGCCGACTGGGAGGAGGCCACCGCCGC
Organism: Mycobacterium sp. 1245111.1; assembly: GCF_001673405.1. Lineage (GTDB taxonomy): Bacteria > Actinomycetota > Actinomycetes > Mycobacteriales > Mycobacteriaceae > Mycobacterium. The sequence continues at coordinate 81,159 of NZ_LZLV01000146.1, forward strand.
TGCTGAGCAGGCCGGCGCCCGCGTGGTACAGGTGCGCACCGGCATCGTGCAGTCCCCCGCCGGCGGGACGCTGCGACTGCTGCGCCCGCTGTTCGCCGCCGGGCTCGGCGGCCGACTCGGCGACGGTCAGCAGTGGTTCTCATGGATCGGAATCGACGACGTCGTTGGCATCTACCACCGCGCGCTGTGGGACACCGAGCTAGCCGGGCCGGTCAACGCCGTGGCCCCCGATCCGGTCCGCAACGTCGAATACACCCGGGTGTTGGCTCATGTGCTGCACCGTCCGGCGCTGCTGCCGGTGCCGCCGCTCGGACCGAAGGTGCTCCTCGGCGACCAAGGCGCGCGCGAACTGGCCCTGGCCAATCAGCGGGTGCTGCCCGCGCGACTACAACAAGCCGATCATCGCTTTCGCCAGCCCAGCCTCGAGCAGGCTCTGCGCCACGTGCTCGGCCGCGGTTAGAGACCCCGCGGCGCCGCCTTCACCGCGGCGACGGTCTGTGGGTCGCCGCCGAATTCCACACGGACCGCGTCCCGGCCGGCGACGAACAGCAACAGCTCCTGAGGTTCACCGGTGATCGTGACCGCGTCCCCGCGACCGACACCCGCGATCCGCTCTCCGGCCGGTGTCTGCAACACAACCTGAGCGGGCAGCTTGCTCAACATGATCCGGCTCATCAGCCCGAGCTGGCGGCGCAGTTGCCGTGCGGTGGAGGCGTCCAGTACTCGAGGTTGCCAGCCGTCGACGGCTCGCCGGACGTCCTCGTGGTGGATGAACATCTCGCCGAGATTGGCGAGTGGGTCGAGCAGCTTGAACGGTGAGTAGATCGGCGGGCCGGATGCGACCAGGTCGACCAGCGCGTCCCAGTTGTTCGAGCGGGCAACGTTGTCCTGCACTTTGGCCGTGTAGCCGGCCAGGAACGGCAACGCGATGCCCGCGGTCGCGTCCAGACGTCGTTCGCGGACAACCAAGTGAGCGGCGAGATCGGTGGTGTTCCAGCCTTCGCAGAGCGTCGGCGCATGTGGGCCCACTTCGCGCAACGTTTCCACCAGGGCACTTCGTTCGCGCTGCGCTGCGGTCATGTCCCCAACCCTAGGACATCGGCCCTCGCTGGCGAGCGGCGCAGATGTTCAGTAAGTTAACGTTTAATATTCTGAAGTGAACCTGGCGGGACGCCCTCGCATGTTTGCCTTCCTCGCCCGGGAGGTATGCGCCGAGGGATGCCAGCTTGGTCGTCACCCGATCGTTCGAGAGGGGCCTAAGTGGGCGAGGTGCGTGCACTCTCATCGGCACCATCGGCGACGCCTGTTGAGCCGGATCAGCAAACGTGGTCAGATCCGGCGCAGTTCGAGCCGTGGCGAATCGAGTTGCGCCGCAAGGTCCTCTTCCACCTCAACGATTTCGTTGCCGGACGATGCACGGCGGAACTTTCCGAGTCAGGCGTGGAAGTGGCCGACGACATCCTGCTGAACTTCGTCGCGGGCGGGAAGTGCCTGCGCTCGACGTTTATGTACCTCGGCTGGCTCGCGGGTTCCCCGGACAGCGACGAAGCGCTGTTCGCTTCCGCAGGACTGGAGTTGCTTCACGCGTTCGCGCTGCTGCAGGACGATGTTATGGACGCCGCCTCGTCGCGCCGCGGGCGCCCGGCCGCGCACATCCAATTCAGCCAGTGGCACCGGACTCAGAAACTGTCCGGACCTGCGGAACGGTTCGGTGAATCGGCGGCGATCCTGCTTGGCGATCTCTGCCTGATCTGGGCCGAGCAGATGCTGCGGGAAAGCGGTGTGGAGTATCGCAGCCTGCAGCGGGCCTGGCCGCTCTACGATGCGATGCGCACAGAACTCGCCGTCGGCCAATTCGCCGATCTGACAATCGATGTCCGCGATCTACCGTCGATGGACACGGTTCTGGACGTGGCACGCCGCAAATCCGGCAACTACACCGTGCGCCGGCCATTGGAGCTCGGCGCTGCCATGAGCGGCTGTAGCGATCGCACCATCTCCGGCCTCGGCCGCTACGGCGAAATGGTCGGTGAGGCGTTTCAATTGCGCGACGACTTGTTGGGCGTGTTTGGCGCGTCGTCGGTCACCGGCAAGCCAGACGCCCAAGACCTGATCGAGCGGAAGGCCACCAGCGTCGTCATTGCCGCACACGACCTCGCCGATCCGGCCACCCGCCGCCAGCTCGCGGAGCTGATGAACAGCGGTGACCTCGACGAGGCTGCCATCGAACGCTGGCGAGCCCTGATCGTCGGGACCGGCGCCGTGGAGTGGATCGAAGACATCATCGACCAACGGGTCTCGGCGGCGCTCAGCGCAATCGACCAGCTTCGGATCAACGGGTCGGTGCGCGCCGGCTTGGCCAACATGGCCGCCGTGTGCACGGAACGAACCGAATAATGCGCAGCGTCCAGGGCCCCACCAACCGTGTTGTCGTCGTCGGCGCCGGGCTGGCGGGACTGACCGCCGCCTTGCACCTGGCCGGGCGCGGTCGCGAGGTCACGGTCGTCGAGCGCGAGCGCTGGCCCGGCGGGCGTGCCGGTCGTGTCGACATTCACGGCTATCAAATCGACACCGGGCCCACGGTGCTCACCATGCCCGAGATCATCGACGAAGCGTTTGCCGCCGTCGGCGAAAACCGTTCGGAACGGCTGCATTTGATGCCGCTCCATCCGGCGTATCGCGCGCAGTTCTCCGACGGCAGCAGCATCGATGTGCACAGCGACGCGGATGTGATGGCCGAGACCATCGCAGCATTTGCCGGCGCCAAACAGGCCGAGGGTTATCGGAAGCTGCGCGACTGGCTGACGCGGCTGTATCGGGCCGAGTTCAATGGTTTCATCGCCGAGAACTTCGATTCGCCTCTGTCACTGGTGAATCCACAGCTGGCACGATTGACGGCGTTGGGCGGATTCCGCAAGTGGGACACCATGGTCGGACGCTACATCTCCGACCCGCGACTGCGTCGCGTGTTCACGTTCCAATCGCTGTACGCCGGAGTCGCGCCACGAAAGGCGCTGGCGGTCTACGCGGTGATCGCCTACATGGACACCATCTCCGGGGTGTGGTTCCCGCGTGGCGGAGTGCGGGCACTGCCCGATGCGCTGGCCGCCGCGGCCGAACACGCCGGCGTGCGGTTCGTCTACAGCGCGACGGTTACGGGGTTGGAGCGCGACGGCAGTCGCGTGTCAGCAATTCTCACCGACACCGGTGAACGTCTCGCCTGCGACGCCGCGGTGTTGACCACTGAACTCCCCGCCACCTACGCGTTGCTGGATCGCACACCACGGCGCATCGGTGGCCTGCGGCCGGCACCCTCGGCCGTCGTCGCGCACATCGGCCGGCGGCAGGCGGACCCGGCGAATCATTCACTGGCACACCACAACATCATTTTCGGCGAGGCATGGAACCAGACGTTCACCGACATCATCCGACACGGCCGGTTGATGCGTGACCCGTCATTGCTCGTCACCCGCCCGACAGCCAGCGACCCGAGCCTGGCCCCGCCGGGCCATGAGTTGTTCTATGTGCTCGCGCCCGCGCCGAACCTCCACCGCGGCGTGGTCGACTGGTCGCAGCTGGGTAACAGCTACACCGAACAGCTCATCGATACCGTTGGCGCACGGCTGATTCCACGATTCCGCGACGGCGCCGAAGTGCTTCATGTCGTCAACCCCCAGGACTGGGCAGCCCAGGGGATGATCGCCGGCACGCCGTTCGCACTGGCCCACACGTTCGCCCAGACGGGACCCTTCCGCCCGGCGAACACGGTGCGGGGCATCGACAACGCGGTGCTCGCCGGATCGTCGACGGTGCCGGGCGTCGGCGTGCCGACCGCGATGATCTCGGGCCGACTGGCGGCCGATCGGATCACCGGTCCCGCTGAAGAATCGAAACGAAGCATCATCGCGAAAGCCGCCCGGTCATGATCCGCACCGAACTCAGCGCCGCCGGCATCAACGATCCGGAGCTGCGTGAGGCATACCAGCGCTGCCGCGCACTCAACGCCGCGCACGGCCGCACGTTCTTTCTCGCCACCCGACTACTCGCGCCGGATCAGCGACCGCCGATTCACGCGCTCTACGGCTTCGCGCGCTACGCCGACGACATTCTCGACGACGTCGATCCGTCTTTGGACACCCCGACCCGGGCCGCGCGCCTGCAACGACTGTCCGACGACTTCTTCTCCGCCGATACCCACTCGAGCAACCCGGTGCTGACCGCGGTCCGGCACACCGCACGGCGCTACGCCATCGGCGACGAGTTGTTCGACGACTTCCTGACGTCCATGCGGATGGACCTGACAATCACCGACTATCCCGACCGCGCGGCTCTCAACCTGTATATGAAGGGGTCCGCGGAAGCGATTGGCCGCCAAGTACTTCCGATCCTTGGCACCATCGGCCCCGCAGAGGAGGCCGAACCGCATGCGGCGGCCCTCGGCAGGGCGTTCCAACTGACGAACTTCCTCAGAGATATCGATGAAGACCTGGCGCGCGGGCGCGTGTACCTGCCGGCCGACGAGTTGGCCTCCTACGACGTCGATCGTGAGCTGCTGATGTGGTGCCACACCCATCGCACGACCGAGCGACGGGTGCGGTCTGCTCTGGCCGATCAACACGACATCGCCCGCGGCGTCTACCGCTATGCCGCCGACGGTATCCCGATGCTGGAGCCGAGGTCTCAGCCGTGCGTCGCGACCGCTCTCACGCTGTACGCCGAAATTCTCGACCGTATCGAAGACAGCGACTTCGCGGTGTTCAGTCGGCGCGCGACCGTGGGGAACGGGCGACGGCTGCGGGTCGCCGGCGCTGGTCTGATCCGCTCGTGGCGGGCTAGACGGACTTACCCGGTCATATCCGATGCGCGCAGATCTGGTGCCGCGTAATGGATCACTGGCAGTATCTGACTGTGCTCGGCGCCTGCATGGCGATCACCTTGCCGCTGGAGATTTTTCGACCCGGCGTATACCGCCAGGCGTGGCGGACGGCGCGCGCCGTGCTGCCGGTTGCTGCCGTGTTCATCTTGTGGGACGAGCTCGCGATCGCCGTCCACATCTGGCATTACAACCCGGCCTACGTCACCGGTGTGCGCATCCCGTTCCACATGCCGATCGAAGAGGTCGTGTTCTTCCTGGTGATTCCGTTGTGCGCCCTGCTGACCTACAACGCCGTGAGCGCCATCCTGCGAATGGTCAACCGACGATGACGGGTCTCGGCTACACCGTGCCCGCCGTCGCGTCGGTGGGGGCCGTCCTCGTGCTCGAGTCGATGGCTTTGCGCACCGGCCTTTTTCGACGGCCGGCGTACTGGCTGTCGATGGTGATCGTGATCGGGTTTCAGATCTTGACCGACGGCTGGCTCACCAAGTTGAGCGCCCCGATCGTGATCTACGACGACCGGCAGACCAGCGGTATCCGGTTCCCTTTCGACATCCCGATCGAAGACTTCCTGTTCGGCTTCGCCTTGGTCACCGCCGTACTGCTGCTGTGGGAGCGACAACGTGAACGTGAGTAACAACGGTCTGCCCCGTGCTGACGTGCCGGCCGCGTTCGACCTCGGCGCCGCCGCATACGATCGACTAGTCGGCGCCAGCCCCGGATACCATGCGCACCTTCACCTTTCGGCGCAACGGCTGCGACTCCCCGATCAGGGCCGCGGGTTGCGGTTACTCGACGCAGGGTGCGGCACCGGCGCCTCGACGGCCGCATTACTCCGCGTCGCCCCGCGCGCCGACATCGTCGCGATCGACGCGTCGAAGGGCATGCTCGACGAAGCGAAGAACAAGTCGTGGCCACCATCCGTCCAATTTGTGCATACGCCCGTGGAGACTCTCGCCGAGAACGGGGTGGTCGGACCGTTCGACGGAATCCTGGCCGCGTATCTGGTTCGCAACCTGGCCGATCCTGACACCCAACTACGCGCACTGCGCGACCTACTGGCCCCCGGTGCCACCCTGGCGGTGCACGACTACTCGGTTCGCGACTCCCGCCTCGCCGTCGCGGTGTGGAACGCGGTGTGCTGGGGCATCATCATCCCGCTCGGCTGGCGAAGAACCCGTGACACGACGCTGTACCGGCACCTGTGGCGCAGCGTGCTGACGTTCGACGGCGCAGCACAATTGCGGCGACGGATGCGTGACGCGGGCTTCGTCGCGGTGCACAGCGAGACCATGCCCGGGTGGGAGACCAACATCGCGCATACGTTCCTGGGGGACGCACCCTCGTGACCGATCGACGCCGCTGCACGTTCCCCGCACCGCAGGGCCTACCCAGCGCCATAGCGCTGTCTTCGCGACCACAGGCCGTCGTCGTCGGCGCCGGTATCGCAGGGCTTGCCGCCGCAACGGGTCTGGCCGAGCGTGGCATCGGCGTCGACGTCATCGAACGCGAGGAGTATCTCGGTGGGCGCGTGGGCGCCTGGACCGAGCAAGTCGACGGCGTCGAGCTCGCGATGAACCGGGGCTTCCACGCTTTCTTCCGGCAGTACTACAACTTGCGGGCACTGCTGGGACGCATCGACCCGGGGTTGTCGATGCTGACCTCGGTCGACGACTACCCGCTGGTCGATGGCTCTGGCCGCAAGGACACCTTTCGGGGTCTCCCCCGCACCCCGCCCTGGAACGCGCTCGTATTCGCTTTACGCAGCCCTACTTTTCGGCTCACCGATCTGCTGAAGATCGACGCGCGCGCCGCGGCACCGCTGGCCGCGGTATCGCTGCCGAAGATCTTCGACCGCCTCGATCACGTCGACGCCGAGACGTTCCTTAAGAGCATCAACTTTCCCGAGGCCGCTCGGCATCTGGCCTTCGAGGTCTTCTCTCGCAGCTTCTTCGCCAGCCCTGCGGAGCTGTCCGCCGCCGAGTTGGCCACGATGTTCCACATCTATTTCCTCGGCTCCAGCGAGGGTCTGATCTTCGACGTCGCCAACTCCAACTTCGACACCGCGCTGTGGGAGCCGCTGCGGCAGTATCTTCTTGGCCTGGGAGTCCGCTTTCACCAAGGCATTTCGGTCTCGAGCGTCAGCAACAGCGAGCGCCGGACTTTCCGCGTCCACACTGACACCGGCGACCGATTGGAGGCCGATGCCGTCGTGCTGGCCACCGACATCGCCGGACTGCAGCGGATCGTCGAGGCATCGCCAGGCCTCGGCGACGACCTGTGGCGGGTCCGTGTCAAGCGGCTGCGCACCGCGCCGCCGTTCGTCGTGCAACGGCTGTGGCTCGACAGCCCCGTCGCCTCAGGCCGGGCCGCCTTCCTGGGAACTTCCGGCCGCGAACCGGTCGACAACATCAGCGTGCTGGACCGCTACGAGCGTCAAGCTACCGACTGGGCTCGGCGCTCAGGTGGATCCGTGGTCGAATTGCATTCGTACGCAGTGCAATCCCCACAATCGAGCGATGCGATGATTCGTCAACTGCGCGCGCTCTACCCGGAGACCCGCAGCGCGCGAATCGTCCACCAACGAACGCTGCGGCACCACGACTGCCCGCTCTTCGCGCCGGGAGCCTACGCGTACCGACCCGGTGTAGTGACCCCGCACCCGGGGTTGATGCTGGCCGGCGACGCAGTGCGCATCGACTTGCCGGTGGCACTGATGGAGCGGGCGGCCACTACCGGCTGGACGGCCGCCAACGAGATACTGCAGCGATGGGGGCTGGCCGGCCACGAATTGTCCACGGTTCCCACCCGCGGCCGCTCGGCACTGCGCTATCTCGCCGACCGAGACAGGCTTTCGCACCGATGAAGATCCCCGATACCGTACGCATCCGCTGGCCGAAAGACTGGCCGCTGCAACCGATCCCGCCGGGGAGTTGGGCGGGTCAGCATCCGACCTATCGTGACGCGTCGCCGGCGGTCATTCAGGCCGCGCTGGACCGGTCGCAGCGCCGCCCGACAGGAAACTGGTACGTGTTCGCCGCAAGTCGGGATGTACGCACTCGGAAACCGTTGGGAATCAACGTCGCCGGTGTCGAGTTGGTCGCGTGGCGCGATCAGCAATCCCGCCTGTGCGTGGGCCCCCGCGCGTGCCCGCACCTCGGGGCCGACCTGGCGACGGCCAAAGTCCACAACGGCGAGCTGATCTGCCGATGGCACGGGCTCTGCCTCGGCGGCGACACAGACGAATACCGTTGGAGGCTGCTGCCCAGCTGCGACGACGGCGTGCTGGCGTGGGTCCGGCTCGACTCGGTCGGCGGCGAGGAACCGCTCGATCAGCCGGTGGTCCCGGTTCGGCCGAACGGCGGCACGCTGGACGCCGTCGCGACAATGGTCGGCACCTGCGAACCATCCGACATCATCGCCAACCGGCTCGATCCCTGGCATGGGGCCTGGTATCACCCGTACTCGTTCACACAACTCGAAGTGCTGAGCACCCCTACCGAAGAGGTGGACACTTTCCTCGTCGCGGTGACGTTCCGGATCGGCCGCGTCGGTGTACCGACGGTGGCTGAATTCAGCTGCCCGGAGGCGCGGACCATCGTGATGCGCATCGTGGACGGCGAGGGCGTGGGCAGCGTGGTCGAAACTCACGCCACCCCAGTCGGTTTGGGCCCTGACAAGCTACCCCGAACGGCGGTGATCGAGGCGACCGTCGCGCATTCCGAGCGGACCGGTTTCCGGCGGGCACTCTCCGCTGCCCCGTTGATCACACCGCTCATGCGTGTTGCCGCCGCCCGGCTGTGGAAGGACGACCTCGCCTACGCCGAGCGTCGCTATCAGTTCCGGAGTGGTGGGGCGTGATCGTTGGCTCTGCCTTCTCGACTCTGGGCATAGGCATACGCCCGCAGGTTCGCCAGCCAACGCGGGTACATCTCGACTCCGGGGGCCGTGTGTAACACCGGGTCGAAAGACACGTCGCGGCCCGGCGCCGGTTTCGTCAGTGTCACGCGGGCCAGCGGTTGAAATGGCGAGGTCGCCGTGGCCTGGTCCACGTCGATTGCGATCTCGCCTTGCTCAAGGGCGCTGCGGATGCTGTCCAGCTGCAGTCCTGAGCCGTCGATCTCCGTCGTGATGCGAGCCCGCAGCCACCAGTTGGTGTCGCGATAGCGCAGTGGGGCGAGGCTTGTCATCGAACTGCCGGACCACGACGTGACCGGACGAAGCCCAACCGACCGAACGATCGGACCCGGCACGGCCGAAGCCAACAGGACGTCCCAATCCGAACCTGCCGACGAATCTCCACTCGAGAGAACGCGAAACGCCAAGCCAATGGCGTCGGGTAGCCCACCGGGCATCCCCGCTGCCTTCGACACCCGCGCCAGGATCGTCGCCGACGGCAGCGGCAAGCCGACGCCGGCCGTTGCCAGCCGCTCGATCACACCTTCCGCCACCACGCCGTTGGGGTGGAATACTCGTCGGCGCCGAAGCGCCGATCCCCACCGGAACGGCACACTGACGAGTTCCATCACGCTCATGCGGGCCGCATTCCCGCTTGGGTCTAACCGGAAACTGTATGGCCGGCCCGTCGACCCGCTTTCGCCGTGATGTCACGGGCGATCCCGGCGACTATCGCTTCGCGTAGCGGCTTCGTCGCGACCCAAAACGCTTCGCCGGCAAGACCGCGCGGCTGGAACACCAGCCGCTGCCGGTAGCGCGACCGACCGCCCCCGTCGTCGCCCTCAACCGACAGCTCGAGCCACAGTCGGCCCGGCAGCGGGACATCCGCAAGCAGCCGCAGCCATCGGGGCCGATCGACATGCTCGACGCGCCACCGATCTCGCGCGCCTATCGACTCGAACACCTGCCACAGCGTCTCGGGGGTGGCGGCCACGCGACGCTCCGAGGTGTGCTCATGCAGCGGGCCGCCGGCCCAGTCCGGGTCGGTGGGAAGCGGACGAGACGGCGCGTCGTCGCGTCCCGGGCGTGACCAGCGCGTGCTCAGCGCGCTGTCGCCGGTCCGCTCCAGAGCCAATTCGACGGCGTCCTCGTAATGCGTCAAGCCATTCTCCGGGTCCGGTATGTAGTCGGCGATGTCGTGTTCGGTGCACACCACGTCGTTCTCCAACGACTCCATTAACGATGAGGCCAGCGATCGTGGCAGCGGGGTGATCAGATTTACCCAGTGCGACGAGAGCCACGGCGTCAGCACCGGCACCGGGATCGCAATACGCCGTCGCAGGCCGGCGATTGCGGCGTATTTCCGGATCATTTCGGTGTACGTGAAGGTGTCCGGACCGCCGATGTCGAAGGCGCGACTGACGTCGGGCGGAAGTTCAGCCGCCTTGGTCAGGTAGTACAGAACGTCGCGGACTGCGATCGGCTGCACCTGAGTGCGCAGCCATTTCGGCGTCACCATGACCGGCAGACGCTCGGTGAGATACCGCAGCATCTCGAAGCTGGCCGACCCCGCTCCGATAATGGCCGCCGCGCGAAGCTCTGCGGTCGGGACTCCGGAATCATGAAGCAGGCGGCCAACTTCGGCGCGCGATGCCAGATGGTCGGACAACTCCTGGTGCTCGGCGATGATGCCACCGACATAGACGATGCGCGTCAGACCCGCGTGGGCAGCGGCGTCCGCCACGATCGAGGCCCCGCGCGCGTCGACGTCGACGAAGTTCGCGCTCAGCATCGAGTGCACCAGATAGTAGAGAACCTGCTGTCCATCGAGGGCGTGCCGCACTTTTTCGGCATCCGTGACGTCGCCCTCGACGACCTCGACATCCTTACGCCAGGGCACGTCGTCAAGCTTCGCGGGCGTGCGGGCCATCACTCTCACGTCGTGACCGGCGACCAGCAGTTCCGAAACCAGGCGTACTCCGAGATAACCGGTGGCTCCTAACACTACGCACCGCATCGCTCACTCCCTGCTTGCTCAGACGTTTGGTCGCGACGATCTCGGCCGCATGTTGCGTATACCCCAATTCGGACTCACATTTTCTTCATAATATTAATAGTTAATTAAGTTGTTGCATCTGCATTCCGCGGGCGGAGTCATCGGTGCATCGACGCGCGTACGGCGATGCTGGCCGCAAAGCGTGGTCACCGGCGATGTATCGGCGTCCACTGGAAAGCAAAATCAAAGGCGACACATCTCGACGCAGATTCCGGATCTCCGACACGGCGACAGAAACCACCACGACACCGGACGCGTCAACCCACCGCGAGTCGCTACGACATTGGGTAGGGTGCTGGCGTATCGTCGCTGGTCCGGCCGGTGTCGGATACGCTGGACCAACAATCGTTATAAGGATGTGGTCAGGTGACAAGGCGGGCCACGAACAACTCACCAGACAGGCCACAGCTGGAAAAGCTGATGTCGGCGGACATGCGGGCGGTGACGGCCCAATCGGACCGGGTTGGCCGCTACTTTGCGCGCCAGCACGACGTGAGCGGTAACGACTTCCACGCATTGCTGCATGTCATGGTCGCCGAAACGGCGGGAGCACCACTGACGATGGCTCAGCTCCGGCAGCGAATGGACGTCTCGCCGGCGGCAATCACGTACCTGGTGGACCGGATGATCGACGCGGGCCACATCAGGCGCGAATCGGATCCCGCGGACCGACGCAAAGCGCTGTTGCGCTATGAATCCAGCGGCATGGATGTGGCGCACGGATTCTTCGCCCCGCTCGGCGCGCACCTGCGCGCCGAGCTTGCCGAGCTACCCGACGCCGACCTCATGGCCGCGCACCGCGTTTTCACCGCGATGATCGCGGCGATGTCCAGGTTCGAAGACGACCTCGCGGTGCAGCAGAAGACGGCGTCTAACGCTCGCGACACCCCCGCTAGACCGGCGTGACGCCGACATGACGCAGAGCCAACAGATCCGCGGCACCGGCGCCGTGTAAGCAGATCCGCAGCTCCTCGATGAACAGTTGCAGCCAATCCACCACGGCCGCAGTCGATTCGATGGCCGCTGCCAGCAGCGGACGCGCGACGGCCACCACGTCCGCACCCAAGGCGAGTGCTTTCGCGGCGTCCATTCCGGTACGAATGCCACCGGAGGCGACCAGCGGGACGGTGGGCAGCGCCTCGCGTACCTCAAGAATCGCCCGCGCCGTGGGTATGCCCCAGTCGGCCAGATCGGGGAACCTCACCTCGCCATACCGGACGAGCTGCTCCACCCGTGACCATGACGTTCCGCCGGCGCCGGCAACGTCGATCCCGGCCACCGGCAATTCCGCAGACCCCGCCGTCAACTCGGTGATCGCCGAGGTGCCGATGCCATGACCGACCTCCTTGAGCAGGACCGGATATTCCAACGCACCGGCAACCTGACGCAGTCGGTCGAGCGATCCAGAGAAGTCGCCGTCACCGTCACGCTGGACGGCCTCCTGCAATGGATTGGTATGCACCGCAAGCGCATCCGCGCCGACGCGGTCGAGCGCGTTCGAAATATCCTCGATCGCAGCCACAGTCAATTGCGCGAGTCCGATATTGCCGAAGAGCAACACATCCGGTGCCACATCGCGAACGGTAAAGCTGGATGCGGCCTGCGCACCCAACGCGCTATCCAGCATGATTCGTTGCGAGCCGAGCATCATGCCGATACCCAATTGCTGTGCGGCCGCGGCGAGATTCTTGTTGATCGTCCCCGACAGTTCGGCACCGCCTGTCATTGCGCCGATCAGTATCGGGGCCTGCAGCGGTGCGCCCAAGAAGTGGGTGGACAGGTCGATGTGGTCGAGACTGGTCTGCGTCAGCGCGTTGTACGGAAGCCGATATCGCTCCAGCCCGGTCGTCAGACCGGTATACGTGACCCGCTCGTCAAGGCATACGTCTATGTGGCGTCGTTTGCGGAACGTCATCCCGTCGGAATCGCTTGGCACCGCGTCAGTTTATCGACACGGGCGTATTGCTTCAGTTGATTAATACTTAAGATACTGAAATACTTGTGGAAGTCGGAAGGATTCCAGATGAACAAGCAGACGCTGACCGCAACGACTCTCGCAGTCGGCGCAACCGCAGGTATCGGCAGCGTGGCCAGCCAGCCGCGGATCACCCGGTGGTACTCGCGGCTGAAGAAACCAAGCTACGTGCCGCCGAACGGGGTGTTTCCGGTCGCGTGGACCACGCTCTACGGCGATATCGCAGTAACTTCCGCAATCGCCATCGACCGTCTACGGGCTGCCGGCCGTCACGACGAGGCCCGCAACTACACCGTGGCGCTGACCGCCAATCTGATCCTCAATGCCGGCTGGAGTTGGCTGTTCTTCAAATACCGAAAGCTTGGCGCCGCAGCGGTCGGCGCGGCCGTATTGGCCACCAGCAGCGCCGATTTGGCCAGGCGGACGGCTGCTGCCGACCCGCGAGCAGGTGCCGCGTTGTTGCCGTATCCGCTGTGGTGCTCCTTCGCCACGTTGATGTCGGGGCACATTTGGGTACTTAATCGCTGATGCCTGCGCTGTTGTGGTTTCGTCGCGACCTGAGATTGCGTGATCTCCCACCACTGTTGCGCGCGGCCGCCGACAGCGACGAGGTGCTGGCGTGCTTCGTGCTCGACCCGAAGCTGGAAGCGTCGTCGGGCGGTCGGCGGATGCAGTTCTTATGCGATTCGCTGCGGCAGCTGCGCGACGACCTGGGTGGCCGGTTGTTGGTAACACGCGGCCGGGCAGAAGAGCGAATCCCTGCCCTGGTCAAGGAAATCGACGCGCCCTCGGTCCACGTCTCGGAGGACTTCTCACCGTACGGTCGACGACGCGACGAGCGCGTGCGCAAGATGCTGAATGACGTGCCACTGGTTACCACCGGGTCGCCGTACCTGGTGTCGCCCGGCCGGGTCACCAAGGACGACGGCGAGCCCTACAAAGTGTTCACGCCGTTTTTCGGCCGGTGGCGCGACATGGGCTGGCGGTCGCCGGCCCGCTCGAGCGCCAAGTCCGCGACGTGGGTCGATCCCACACAACTGGGCCGCAGCGCCAAACCGGTGGAGATCCCCGACCCCGGAGTCGAACTCGACCATCGGGCGGGCGAGGCCGCGGCGCGACGGCAGTGGAAAAAGTTCGTCGACTCGGGACTCGCGGACTACGGCGACGCCCGAAACCGACCGGACCTCGACGGCACGAGCCGGATGTCGGCGCATCTGAAATTCGGCACGATCCACCCGCGGACGATGGCCGTCGACTTGGACCACAGTTGCGGGGGTGCACGAGTGTACCTGCGAGAGCTGGCTTTTCGCGACTTCTACGCCGCTGTCCTGTATCACTGGCCCGAGAGCGTCTGGTGGAACTGGAACCACGCATTCGACACCATCGAAATCGACGACGGCACGGAAGCCGAGAAACGGTTCGAAGCCTGGAAAGCCGGCAGAACCGGGTTTCCGATCGTCGACGCCGGCATGCGCCAGTTGAGCGAGACCGGCTTCATGCCCAACCGGGTGCGGATGATCGTCTCCTCGTTCTTGGTGAAGGACCTGCACCTGCCATGGCAGTGGGGTGCTCGTTGGTTTCTCGACCAACTCGTCGACGGCGACATGGCCAGTAACCAGCACGGGTGGCAGTGGTCGGCGGGATGTGGCACCGATGCGGCCCCTTACTTCCGGGTGTTCAACCCTACTAGGCAGGCCGAAAAGTTCGATCCCTCAGGCGATTACGTCCGTCGCTGGGTCTCCGAACTCGGCGATGCCAACGACGTCACGTTGACCAAGGGCGATCGGCCGAGCGGCTATCCCGAACCCGTGGTCGATCACACCGCGGAACGCAGCGAAGCGCTGCGGCGCTACCAAGCGATGAACTAGCGAGCGGCCTTCTTGCGCTCGATATCGGCCAGCGCCGCAGCCAATTCCGCGCGCTGAGCCGCCGAGGTCTCCCACGCCAACTGGCGATTTTTGACCACCTTGGCCGGCGCCCCGACCGCGATCGAATAGTCCGGCACCTCGCCGCGGACCACGGCGTGTGATCCCAGCACACAGCCCCGCCCGATCGCAGTGCCGCGCAGCACCGTGACCTTCACCCCGACCCAGGTGTCGGGCCCGATCCGCACCGGGGACTTGACGATGCCCTGGTCCTTGATCGGCAGCGTGATGTCATCCATCCGGTGGTCGAAGTCGCAGACGTAGCACCAGTCGGCCATCAACACCGAGTCGCCGAGCTCGATGTCGAGGTAACAGTTGATCACGTTGTCGCGGCCGAGGACGACCTTGTCGCCGAATCGCAGCGAGCCCTCGTGGGCGCGAATGGTGTTCTTGTCGCCGATGTGGACCCAGCGCCCGATTTCCAGCTGCGCGAGCTCGGGAGTCGCGTGGATCTCGACGCCCTTGCCGATGAACACCATGCCGCGGGTAATTATGTGGGGGTTGGCCAGCTTGAATTTCAGTAGCCGGTAATAACGCACCAGGTACCACGGAGTGTAGGCGCGATTACGCAGCACCCACCTCAGCGAGGCCAATGTCAGGAACTTGGCTTGCCGTGGGTCGCGAAGATTCGAGCCCCGCCAGCGGCGGTGAATCGGGGCTCCCCACATGCTCGTCATGTCCCGAAAGCCTAGTCCGGCGACGGTGCGCGCCAGGCAATAGGCCCCACCTGAGCTGGCACAGGTTACCCTCGGCTGTACTCGATATCTGCTGATGGCCACCGTGCCTTCGCGTTCCGGGAAGGATTGAGGAACCCACACCGTGTCGTGGCCGATTCCCCGCCGTGCCCTGCGGCATTGGTCATCGATGGTGTCGGCGATCCTTCTGAGCGCAGTCGCAGCGGGCTGCGGTAATACCGACAGCTGGGTCGACACCGTGCCCGCCGAGGGCTGGCCCGCGCAGTACGGCGACGCCGCCAACAGCAGCTACACCGCGACACCGGGCGCCCAGCGTCTGAGCCTGCGCTGGACCCGTTCGGTCAAGGGATCGCTGGCGTCATCGGTGGCGCTCAGTTCGCGCAACTGG
This sequence comes from Mycobacterium sp. 1245111.1, assembly GCF_001673405.1. Taxonomy (GTDB): domain Bacteria; phylum Actinomycetota; class Actinomycetes; order Mycobacteriales; family Mycobacteriaceae; genus Mycobacterium. Next base: position 96,971 of record NZ_LZLV01000146.1, read on the forward strand.
TTGGCCGCCAATGCGCAGACGCCTGGCGGCTGTTCGCTGATGGAATGGGAGAACGACGAGAACGGCCGGCAACGCTGGTGCACACGGCTCTACCAGGGCGGCGGCATGTCCAGCCCGCTGTTTGACGGTTTCGACAACCTCTACGTCGGCCAGCCCGGGGCAATCCTGTCCTTCCCCGTCACACAGTGGATTCGCTGGCGTCGCCCCGTGATGGGAATGCCTTCTACGCCAAGGATTCTCGGACACGGCCATGTGTTGGTGGTCACGCACCTGGGACAGGTCCAAGTGTTCGACGGCCATCGCGGCACGGTGGTCGGCAATGCGGTGGACCTGGTGGACAACGTCGACCCGCGAGACTTCACCCGGGGGCTCGCGGATTGCGAACCCGCGAAAGAGGGCTGCCCGGTCGCGGCTGCGCCGGCATTTGCGAAGGACCGCGGACTGATTGTGGTGAGCCTGTGGGAACCGGGCGCACCCGCCCCGGGCTTAGTCGGGCTGAAGTACCACCCCGGCCAGAATCCGCTGCTGACCCGGGAATGGACCAGCAACGCGGTGGCCGACGGGGTCCAGGCCAGTCCAGTGATGTCCGGCGACGGCTCCACGGTTTACGTCAACGGACGTGACCAGCGACTGTGGGCACTGCATGCGGCCGACGGCAAGGCGAAATGGTCGGTTCCGCTGAAATTCCTCGCGCAGACTCCGCCATCGGTGACACCGGACGGATTGATCGTGTCGGGCGGCGGCCCGGACACCCGACTGGTCGCGTTCAAAGACTCCGGCGACCACGCGCAGGAGGTGTGGCGACGTAACGACGTCAGCCCGTTGTCGACGTCAAGCCTGGCCGGGAGCGGCGTCGGCTACGCCGTGGTGACCGGTGGGCCAGGTGAAGGAGCACGGGGCATGACGTTGCTGATCTTCGATCCCGGCAACGGCAGAACGCTCAACAGCTACCCGCTGCCGGAGGCGACCGGCTACCCGGTCGGCGTCTCGATCGGCCGTGATCGCCGCGTGGTCACCGCCACCAGTGACGGCCAGGTATACAGCTTTGCCCCAAGCTAGCTCTTGATCGCCAGCGGCGGGATGGCGTTGCGAGGAACATGAACCTGGCTGGCGCCGGCCAATGATGGCAGGAGTTCGCCGGGTGCGAAGTAGAAAATCAGCTCGTCGTCGGTGATGGCGAAGTTCTGATAGTGCGACGCGTCTAATCCCGAGCCGGGCGAGATCGCGGCACCGAGCCCCGTTTGCTTTCCGATCTCCCGTTGAACAATCGGAAAGATCGAATCGAGCGGCTTAGTATTCGGCGCGAAAAGGGTGTCGAACGTGATCGCCTTCTGCGCCGCCACGTCGTAATTGAAGCCCTTATAGAAAGTGGACGGCCGCGGTCCGCCGAGGTCTTCGAAAACCTTGAGCACGACGCTCCGAGTTCCGCCGGGTGCCTGGCCGGAATGGTACTGCTCGGAGATGACATCCATTTGGTAAGGGACATCACGCGGGCCGGAGCTTTGCGATGACGTTTGCGCGACATTGACAAAGCCGTCGCGGTTCTGGCCAAGGAAATCGGTGAGCGCCTGGTCTGGATAGTCCCCTGGGAATGTCATGTTCACCGTGTAAGTCGAAGTAACCGAATGCACGGTGCACGTTTGATCATCCTGGAGCACGCCGCCCAAGTTGAGGCAGGCCGAATCCGCGGCCGCGACCGCACCGCCGGACCAGCCCAGCAGGGCTCCGGCCGCTATCAACGCGGCCGACATCATCTTGTGCATCGGTCGACTTGTCCTCGCAGACTCAGAACGGCTGAAATGCCGTCCAGCCAGCGTACCTGGCCCCCGCCGCCACAGAATTCAAGCATCTCGCTGGTGAACGCCCGCGCAGGTCAGCGGCCCACCGTCCTCCCCCGCGGCGGCCGCTGACCCGGCAGGCGGGCCGCTAGAACAGCCCGGCGAGATCAGTCCAGAAGTTGCTGAGATCGGCGGCCGCGCCCCCGCCGTCGAAGGCAGCAACCAGATCGGTCCAGAGGTTGCTGGTGTCGGCCAGAGCACCAGATGCGTCAGCGCCGGAGAATAGGTCGGTCCAGAAGTTGGTGCCGGCGGCCAGGGCGCCCGACGTGTCGCCGGAGAATAGGTCGGCCCAGAAGGCTTGTCCGTCCGCCAGGGCGCCCGAGGGATCGGTGGTCGACAGCAGATTGGTGCTGTCGGCGGCCGCGGCGGTGGACGACGACGGGCCATCACCGTAGAACTTCAGGATGTCCGCCAGGTAGTCCGCACCTTGCGCGTTAGCGGTCCCGAGGTTGTTGCCTTCGACGTAAGCACCGTCGTAGCTGCCCGATCCGGCAGCGTTGCCGCCGGCCCATGCGCCGTTGTCGTTGCCAAAGATCACGGCGTAGTTGAAGCTGCCGGGATTCGCAGCGTCGGTCGTTCCCGCATACGCGAAGCTGTGGTCGCCGAAGACGAAGGCGGTGTTGTCGGCCGAACCGCCCGCGCCGGCATCGCTGTAGGCGCCGGCGATGGCAGTCGAACCGGTGCCATCGACGGCTGCGTAGTTGTTGGCGCCGAACGCGTAAGCGGTGGCGCCGGCGCCGTTGGCGATCGCGATGTTGCCGTCGGTGCCCGTGTAGGCGTGCGCGCTGCCGTCCTGGAATAACGACATTCCGTCGAAAGAGATGGCCAGGTTCAACTCCGGCGTGGTGGCTGCCGGAAACGCCCCGCCGGTGAGAAAGCTATCGACAGTCGACAGCCAATCGAAGGACGAATCTGCCGACGCAATTCCGGGCGTCGCTGCGATCGCTCCCCCAATACCGAACCCGATGGCCAGCATTCCCAGCCGAGACAAAGCACGAGTGCCCCTCATTGGTTCTTTCCTTCCCCCAACGCGCATTGTGGCGCGCGCCCCTTCGCTGTCGGCGTCCGCCGCGCCGAGTGGCAACAGCCTATGCGCAAGCGTCAATTCAGTTCGAACAAAGTCTAATAATTTTAGAAAAATTCCTTAGCCCTTTTTTTGCTTACTGACACTAGTTCAACATGTTGTAAAACGCGGTCAAAAGGAGCGGTTTGCAGGGTTTCGATCAAGATCAGCGGCGGCCGGTATGGTTTTACGGCCACGGAACTTAACTCGCGATCAAGATCAAACTGAAAGATACCGGACGTTTCACCGGAATTTATGTCCTGAGATCCGGAAAGACTAACCGAAGTTCCGAATGTACGCCTTGTGGCCGGTGCAACGCGCGCTGACGGGCGGGCGGCGACCTGCGCCCGAGAATCTACTTTGCGGCGCTTGTCCTCGGCACCCCCGAGCGGGCTAGCGTCGATCCCAGAAACGAGCCGATTACCAAGCCCGAGGCCAGAAGGCCCACTCGGGCAATGCCGCGAGACTTCACGATGAACACATGCGGCGAGTTCGCGCAGCCGGGGCGGTGGAACTACAGCAGCCGCATCATGTCCCGGTAATGCTTCGCTGTAGCCCCGCCGACCCCCGGCGCGCTCACGTTCAGTCTGCGGCTCGCACCAGCCACAGTTCATGGGGAGATCTCCCTATTTTTGCGTCTCCGTCGCCGATGGAGGACATCCACGGCGGCCGCCCTAGCGCCGAACAGCGTTCGCTGGCAGCTTCCGTGACGTTCTGGGGAAACAGAAGAAACGCGAGCGCCAGTTCGCCACTTTTTAGTGTGGGCTTCCGAAGTTCCGGATATTTACTCCCAGAATTTGCCCAATACGGCCGGGCGAGAAGAATGGATCCGATTCGCGCATTAGGGCCGAGAAAGGGCGTCACGAGCGGCGAAATGCCAAATCGGTGATGGACATTGATTAAGGGTTCACGCGATGCGGCGAACTCAGCGCAAGTGCGCGGCGCTCTCGGCGCCGAGATCTGCCGAGGCAATCGAGGGGGTCGAGGATCTCACGCTGTAACCACTCGGGAGTAGCAAACAGCTTTGACACACTGTGTGCCGGGCCGGCGACAGCCGACCCGGCACACAGCAACGTCAGAACAACGACGCGAGCTCGGTGAAAAAGTGGCTACTGTCGGCGGCGGCGCTTGACGGGTCGAATGCCGAGAGCAGGTCGGTCAGGAAGTTACCGCCCGTTGCGGCGCTCGATGCGTCGACGGATGGCAGCAGATCGGCCAGGAGGTTTCCGCCGTTGGCAGTGGCGGCGGCGTCGGCCGAGCCGTCACCGTACGCCTTCAAGACGTCGACGAGATAGTTCGCCCCTGTCGCATCGGCATTGCCAAGGTTGCTGCCCTCGACATACGCCACGTCGTAACTTCCCGAACCCGCTGCGCTGGAACCGGCTTCGGCTGCGTCGTTGCTGCCCCAGATCTGCGCACTGTCGTCGACGCCGTTGAGGCCGCCTGCGAATGCGTAGTCGTTGTCGCCGTCGATGAAGACGGTGTCGCCGGTCGAGCCAAGAGCGCTGGCATCCGAGGTACCGCCGGCAATGCCGGTGTCGTTGGTGCCCAGGACGTCGGCGTAGTTACCCGTACCGAACGCATAGGCGGTGTCACCCGCGCCCGTGGCCATCGCGATGTCCCCATTGGTTCCCGAGTACGCGAACGCGGTTCCCGTCTGCATCAGCGTCACGCCGTCGATGGAGATGGCCATGTTCATCCCCGGCGCGTCTGCGGCCGGGAGGGCCGCACTGCCCAGCAAACTGTCGACCGCGGACAACCAATCGGTCGAGGAGTCAGCTGCAGCGGTTCCCGGCAGAGCGGCAACTGCCGCTCCAATACCCAATCCAATGGCCAACATGCCCACCCGTGCTAGCCCACCAGCTTTTGACATGCGAATTTCCTTCCCCCTCCGCACCACAACGTGCGCATTGTTTATCCCTCAGCACCCAGCTGAGGCGGACTTAGTTTATTGATTGATTCGTGATTGGTACGAACAAAGCCTAATAAACTTCAAGTATTTTCTCAGCGGGTAGTTAGGTCGCGGTTAATCAAAACGCCGTCCTGCCAATACCTGCGTTCGGGGTCATCGCGACGGACGGCACACCAACGCGATCCCGCGCGCGGCGGGGCCCGACCCGATCCGGGTAATGACCACGGTCAGCGACTGGCTGCCACGCAGAGTCAGCCGCCGACGCAGCGCATCGGGGTCGACCTGCACCCCGCGGACCAGGATCTCCAGCGCGCCGCAGTCGAGCGCCGCCAACGCCTGTCGAAGCCGCCGCTCGTCGAACGCCAACCGCTCGAGAACCTCGAACCCTCGCAGGCCGGGCGGTAACTCGTCGCCGGACAGGTAGGCGATATTGGGATCGAGCTGCCAGAGCCCGTACCGCGCGGCGAATTGCCGCACCAGTCCAGCTCGCACCACCGCGCCGTCGGGGTCGACGATCCATCGGCCCACCTCCCCTACCGTGCAATCGTCCGGCTCGCCGTCGGTGATCTGCTCGTCGCGGTCGAGGATGCTGGCCCGCCGGCGCACACCAGGCTCGGTGAGCCCCGCCGACCACAGGCAGGCTTCTCGCACCGATCCTCGATACGAGGTCACCTCGATCTCGCCGTCGAACCCCAGCAGCCTGACCCCGTCGAAGTCGATCCCTGGCCCGCACTTCACGACGAGGTCGCGGCCTCGATAGGCGTCGATCAGCGCATCGAGCGCAGGCTGGTAGTCGCGCGGATCGAACCGCCGGCGACCACTGCTTCGCCGTGCCGGGTCGGCGACCACCACGGTGTCGCGCGTGACGGGATGGAGCGCATCGGCACGGCAGAGGTCGGCGGTATCGCCGAGGTTGTGCCGCGCCATCGCCAGCCGGACCGGGTCGATGTCGCTGCCCATCATCCGGCTGGCCGATCCCCGCAGCGCCGCCAGCTCGGTGCCGATCGAACAGGTGACATCGTGAATCACGTTGCCGCGCAACCGGTTCGCCCGGTGCAGCGCCACCGGCGAAGTGGTCGCCTGCTGCAGCGCTTCGTTGGTGAACAGCCACTCGTCGGTGCCCGGCAGTTTGTCGGCCGCGCGTCGCCGCAGCAACACGGTTTCCACCAGGGCCGGGGTTCGATCGCCGAATTGCTTTCGTACCGCCGCGATGTCGCCGATCCGGTCGGTCAGCGGGAGGGCTCCGACCACGGTCAGCGCAGCCGAGCCCTCGTCCGACGTCAGATAGACGACGTCGTCGAGGCCGAAGTTCAGGACGGCTTGACCCCGGTGATCTCGACGTTGTAGAACCAGCCCTTCGGCACCAGGTGCCGCCAGACGTTGGCGTCGGCCCAGCTGAGCACCTTCCAGCTGTTGAAGGCGAAATTGGCCCAGGCCCAACCCAGCTTGTCCGGCTGCACCGCGTATTCGAAGGTCCGCAGCGGCCAACCGAGCATCGCGGCGGTGAACTCGACGGTGGCGGTGTCGACGTCGACGGCGCCGGCGGCCCTGGCCATCTTTTCCAGCTCGGCCGGGAAGAAGGTGTGCAGGTCGACGATGGACTCCAACGCCGCGGCGCGCGAGGACTCGTCGAGTTCAGCCTGAGGACGTCGCCAACCGTCGAGGCCCGGCAGCTTGGTGGCGTTGGTGGCGACCCGCCAGGTCAGCATCGACAGCGTGCGTGCGTAGCTGTTGCCGACGGTGGTCGGCTCGCCGGCGAACACGAATCGTCCGCCTGGCCGCAGCACGCGGAGCACCTCACGCAGCGTGAGTTCGACGTCCGGAATGTGGTGCAGCACAGCATGTCCGACGACCAGGTCGAACGAGTCGTCGTCGTAGGGGATGCGCTCGGCGTCGGCGACCCGGCCGTCGATGTCCAGCCCTAGCGACTGCCCGTTGCGGGTGGCGACCTTGACCATGCCCGGCGACAGGTCGGTGACCGATCCTCGCCGCGCCACCCCCGACTGAATCAGGTTCAGCAGGAAAAACCCGCTCCCGCAGCCCAGCTCGAGGGCGTTGTCGTAGGGCAGTCGGTGGATCTCGTCGTCGGGGACGACGGTGTTGAAGCAATCCCGGGCGTAGTCGATGCAGCGCTGGTCATAGGAGATCGACCACTTCTCGTCGTAGTTCTCCGCTTCCCAGTCGTGATAGAGCACCTGGGCCAGCTTGCTGTCGTGGCGCGCGGCCTCGACCTGCTCTGCGGTGGCGTGCGGCTGCGGCGCCGGATCGGTACTGGTCATGGTCGCCCAGCCTAACGGCCGGACGTCCTGACGAGCACCCTGCCTATCCTGCTGCGGCGCTGACCGTCACCGAAACGGCGGTCGCGCCGGGGTTCGAGGCGATCACCAGTTCGGCGGCATTGGGCGCCGAGACGACCTCGCCGCCAGTCACGCTGACCTGGTAGCCGTCCGGAAATTCGATGCTCGGGACCGAGATCGTGGTGTGCGAGCCGGCCGGGAAGCTGCCCAGCCCGTCGGGTTCCTCGGTCGAGTAGCTGAACTGGAAGGTGCCGTTCTCGAACGAGTACGACTCTGGCGTCCCGGAGACCAGTTGCGGGTAGGGCTCGGCGAGGGTCTCCAGGTTGGCGGTGTTGACGTTGTCGCCGATCGGCGGATCCGCCGGGTTGTAGACGAGCGATTCCGATCCCGGCGGGCTCGCGCTGGTGGTGATGTCGCCCTGGCCGGAGTAAGCCCACTCCGTCCACCCGATCAGGTGCTGGTCGGCGCCTTGCATCGGTCCGAGGATCTGTGCCTGGTTGCTGGTGGCGCCGAACTCGCTCATGAACGCCGGGATCCCTTGTGCTTGGGCGTAGTTCTCGGCGTTGCCGACGATTCCGCTGACGCTCGGTATGCAGCCAAGCGGGCCGAGATCGAATTCGCAGTAGTCGTGGAACGACAAGACTGTGTTCGCAGCGTCTACGTGGCCCAGATCGATGGGCAAGCCCGCGTTGGCCAGGACGTTGGGTTCGAAGAAAATCGGCGTGGTCGGGTCGACGGACCGGATCGCGTCAGCCCCCTGGTCGTAGAACGGGGTCAGCTGCTGACTGTCGAAGAACGGGTTACCGAACAGGGTCGACAGGAACGTCGATGAGCCCGGGGACGGTTCGTTGATGAGCTCGAACCCCGCCACGTTGGGATTGCCGTTGAAGGCGCCCGCGACGTATTGCAACATCTGCGAGTAGTTGTCTTCGAGCCCAATGCCGTTCGATGCATCGGTATTGGTCCACAACGACTCCCAGGCCTGTTGCTCGGCGGGGTTGAAGAACTCGTTGTACGGGAATGGCAGCGACGGGTTGGCACCGCCGGCGGTGATCGTCGCCCAGGCCGGTGCGCCCTCTCCCCCGAAAGCGGTGCCGTACGCATCCTGATGGAAGTCGATGATGCTGTGAATGCCGTGGTTGCCTAGGGTTTGGACGGTCTGCTCGATCGAGTTCAGGTAGGCGGTGTCAAAGACGCCGGGCTCGGGTTCGAGGTACGACCAGATGACGCCAACCCGCACGGCGTTGAAGCCGTTTTGGGCCAGAAATGCGGCGTCGTCGTCGCTGAAGCCGCTGGCCGACGGCTCCCCCGGGGCCACCTTGTAGACCTCGTTGAGCCCGTGCAGCAGGACGACTTGGCCGTCGCTGTTCGTCAGCCAGTCGCCGCTGGTGGTCAGGCCCCCCACGGTCGGGATCGTGGGTACCACGGCGTAGTCGCCGACCATGCCGTGCTCGCCGAACACTCCGGCATTGCCGCCGGCCCCGCCGAGCGCGGGTAAGCCCACCGCCGTGAGGCCGGCGCCGGCGTTGCCCCCGTCGCCGCCGATGCCGAACAGCGAGCCCGCGTCACCGCCGTCGCCGCCGGCGGCGCCCGCGCCGCCCGCTCCCCCTTCGCCGCCGCTGCCGAAGAAACCGACCGCGTCGCCGCCGGATCCCCCCGCTTCTCCGGCTTGCGTGCTGTCCCAGCCGTGTCCGCCGTCACCGAACCACAGGCCGCCGTCGCCGCCGTTGGGGTCCATCTGCGTGCCGTCGGCGCCGTTGCCGATCAGGAACTGCCCGGCCGCCAGGTTGATGGCGTGGTCGACCTGCTCACCGAACGAGCTGTTCATCCAGCTCTCGATGCCGGCGTGCAGCGGGTCATAGATGTACTGCTGGAAAAGCCCTGCCGCAGTGAGGGTTTCGGCGCTCGACGCACTGGCGGACAGTGCCTGCTCGATCGCCTGGTTGCCGACTTCCGCGGATGTCGCGCTGGCAACGAGGTCGCTGAGCATGCCGCCGAGGCCGAAATCGTCGGCGTGGGCGGCGGGTGAGACGAACATCGCGGTCGCCGCGAACGCGGCGCCGATGCCAAGACTCGGTCGGAGGATCACCGCGACCTCCCTCGCCCGCAGGTGTGAGTTAGCTCAATACCTTAGGTCGGCTGCGTCGTCGGTCGTCGCAAATTCGCGTCGAAAACTTCCAGGTAGCGCCGTCGCTCGGCATCCCATCGCTCGGCCAGAGCAACGCGGTAGACGTCGTCGAGGCCAGCCTTGGCGGCGGCAAGCGCGGACCGGGGCGCGTCGACGAAGCGGCTCGCCCAGACGGCGGCGGCGTCGTACACGCCATCGGGGGCCACCATTTCGTCGATCAGGCCCAGCGCCTGCGCCTCCTCGGCGTCGAAGAACCGGCCGCTGTACACCAGCTCCTTGGCCTTGCTGGTCCCGGCCGTGCGGGCCAGCCGCGCCATGGCCTCGCCGTCGGGAACGAGCCCGGCCAGGATCTCCGTCGCGCCGAACCGGACGTTGTCGCCACTGACTCGCCAGTCGGCGGCCAGTGCCAGGCCGAGTCCGGCGCCGAGTGCGTATCCGGTGATCGCGGCGACGGTGGGTTTGGGAATCGCCGCGATCGCGTCGACGGCAGCGCGATGCACGCGTATCCAGCTCTCGGCCTCCGCCGCGGTCAGGGTGCGCAGTTGGTGCATGTCGTCACCGGCGGAGAAAATCTCGTGGCCGCCGAACAGGATGACGGCGGAGATGCCGTCGTGACCGCTGACCTCGGCCGCGGCCTGCTCGATCTCCCGGTACACCTGCCGCGTGAGTGCGTTGGTCGGAGGCCTGGACAACACGACGGCCCCGACGCCGGGACGGTCGGTGTCGAGGTGGACGCTGACGAACTCGGTCACACGTGCCATCGCTGGCCGCCGGCCTTGCGCGCCCGGTGATAGCGGTCGGAGTCGAAGAACTCGAAAATCCAGTTGTCGCCGTCGATTTCGACATTCGGCTGCACGGTGACGATCTGACGCTCGACCGACAGCACATCGGCTACCGTGCGCCCGTTCAGCGAGTCCAGCTGCGTCCAGGTCGGCGGAAGCAGGAAGCAGCGGCCGCCTTCGAAGTCGGCGATGGCGTCCTGCGGCGTCGTCCACTCCGCGCGGTCGGATTCGGTGTTGTCGCCATCGGCCCGTTGACCGTCCGGCAGGGCTCCGACGAAGAAGTAGGTGTCGTAGCGGCGGGTCCGCTCGGCTTCCGGGGTAACCCAATTGGCCCACGGCCGCAGCAGATCCGATCGCAACACCAGGTTTTCTCGGCGCAGGAAGTCGGCGAACGACAGCGTCCGGTCGTCCAGCGCGCGGCGGGCGTCGGCGTAGGCCGAGGCGTCACGAACGATTCCGTCCGGATCGTCGGCGGGGCCGGCGAACAAGACCCCGGACTCCTCGAATGTCTCCCGGGCCGCCGCGCACACCAGCGCCGCGGCCAGCTCGGTGTCGGTGCCGAACCGCTGCGCCCACCATTGCGGCGGCGGTCCGGCCCATGCGATGTCCGCGTTGCGGTCGCGGTCGTCGACGCCGCCGCCGGGAAACACCATCGTCCCCGGGGCGAACTCCATCTTCGAGTGGCGTCGCATCAAGAAGACGTCGAGACCGTGCTTGCCGTCGGGGTCGTCACGCACCAGCATCACGGTCGCGGCCGGGCGCACCGGCAACGGGACAAACGTGTCGTCGGTCATGAACGCCTCCGATGTGCCGCGCGGGTGCGGGTGCGACGGGCGAAGTAACGCCCGTCGAGCACGTCTACCTCGATCGACTGGCCGAACGCTGCCGACAAGTTCTCTCCGGTCAGCACATCGGACAGCAGTCCCGCGGAGACGACCTGCCCCTCCGATAACAGCATGCAGTGGCTGAAGCCGGGCGGAATCTCCTCGACATGGTGGGTGACCAACACCAGTGCGGGCGCGTCGGGGTCGGCGGCCAGGTCGGCCAGCCGTGCCACCAGCTCCTCTCGTCCACCCAGGTCGAGGCCGGCGGCGGGCTCGTCGAGCAGCAGCAGCTCGGGGTCGGTCATCAGCGCCCGCGCGATCAGGATTCGCTTGCGCTCGCCTTCGGACAGGGTTTCGTAGCGGCGGTCGGCAAGATGCTCGGCGCCCAGGCTCTCGAGCATGTCGACGGCGCGGTTGTAGTCGACGTCTTCGTACTTCTCCCGCCACCGACCGAGCACCGCGTAGCCGGCGGAGACGACCAGATCGCGGACCACCTCGTTGCCGGGGATGCGCTGTGCCAGAGCCGAAGAGCTCAACCCCACCCGCGACCGCAGCTCGGACATGTCGACCCGGCCTAGTCGCTCGCCGAGCACGACCGCGCGTCCCGACGTGGGGTGCTCGGCGGCGGCGGCGATCCGCAGCAACGACGTCTTGCCCGCGCCGTTGGCACCGATGATCACCCAGCGTTCGTCGAGTTCGACCGACCACGTCACCGGCCCGACCAGAGTGTGGCCGTCGCGGATCAGCGACACCTCGGTGAAGTCGATCAGTAGGTCGGGGTCTACTGCCTCGCTACCGTCGGCCACCCGCCCATCGTGCCGTACCGCGCCGATTAGTGATCGAGCGGGATGTCGACGCGGCTCATCCTGCGTCACACCAGCACCGTCGGCGCCTAGTCCGGAGGGATGTCGACGCGGCGCACCACGCCGTCGAGCGCGTCGGCGGCCTCGATCTCACCGCGGGTCACGCCGAGCAGAAACAGCACGGTGTCCAGGTAGGGGTGGCTCAGCGACGCGTCGGCGACTTCCCGCAGTGCGGGCTTGGCGTTGAACGCGATGCCCAGACCGGCGGCGGCCAACATGTCGATGTCGTTGGCGCCGTCGCCGACGGCGACCGTCTGCGCCATCGGCACGCCGGCCTGAGCGGCAAAGTCGCGCAGCGCCTTGGCTTTTCCGGCGCGGTCGACGATCTCGCCGACGACCCGCCCGGTGAGTTTGCCGTCGACGACCTCGAGCACGTTTGCGGCGACGAAGTCCAGCATCAGCTCGTCCGCGAGCGGTTGGATGACTTGACGGAAGCCGCCGGAGACCACGCCCACGTGATAGCCCAGTCGGCGCAGCGTGCGAATCGTGGTCCGGGCGCCCGGGGTCAGCTCCACGTCTTCGGCGACCTCGTCGATCACCTCGACGGGCAGGCCGGCCAGCGTTGCGACACGCTGGAGCAGCGACTGGGCGAAGTCCAATTCGCCGCGCATGGCGGCATCGGTGATCGCCTTGACCGCTTCTTCGGCGCCCGCGCGCGCCGCGAGCATTTCGATGACTTCCTGCTGGATCAGCGTCGAGTCGACGTCGAACACGATGAGCCGCTTGGCCCGACGCGCGATGTTGTAGTCCTCCAGCGCGACGTCGACACCGACCTCGCCGGCGACCCGCGTCAGCACCTCCTGCAGTTGACCGCCCACACCCGGTGGTACGGAGACGCGAAGCTCGAGTCCTGTTACGGGATAGTCGGAGACGCCGCGGATGAGGTCGATATTGACGCCCAGCGACGCGACTTCGCGTGCGACCGCGCCGAACGCCTCGGCTGTGATCGGACGGCCGAGCACCATGATCGTGTGCGTCGAGGGTTCGCGGATGATCCGCAGATCGTCGCTGCGCTCGATGGAAACCTCGAGGCCCACCGAGTGAACCGCCGCCTCGACTTCGTCGCGAAAGGCTTGGCCGTCAACGACTTCCGCGGGTGCGGTCACCAGCACGCCCAGGGTCAGGCGGCCCCGGATCACCACCTGCTCGACGTTGAGCAACTCGACCTTGTGCTCTGACAGCACGCCGAACAGCGCCGACGTCACGCCCGGTTTGTCGTGACCGGTGACGGTGATCAATGCCGACACCTTGCGGGGGGTACTCACCCCAGATTGCCTCGGCGATAAGGCATTACGAGCGGACGTTGACGTCGTCGACCCTGGTGACGTCGCCGTCGGCCGGGCCGTGTGCCCGACCCACGTGCGCCTCCGCGCGGATCCGCTCGATCATGTGCGGGTAGTGCAGCTCGAACGCGGGGCGCTCGGAGCGGATGCGCGGCAGCTCGGTGAAGTTGTGCCGCGGCGGCGGGCAACTGGTCGCCCACTCCAACGAGTTGCCGTAACCCCACGGGTCGTCGACCGTGACGACCTCTCCGTAACGCCAGCTCTTGAAGACGTTCCAGACGAACGGAATCATCGATACGCCAAGGATGAACGCGCCGATCGTGGACACCATGTTGTAGGGCTGGAACCCGTCGGTGGGCAGGTAGTCGGCGTAACGACGCGGCATGCCGATGTCGCCCAGCCAGTGCTGGATCAGGAACGTCGTGTGGAAACCGATGAAGGTCAACCAGAAGTGCAGCTTGCCCAGTCGCTCGTCGAGCAGACGCCCGGTCATCTTCGGGAACCAGAAGTAGGTGCCGGCGAAGGTGGCAAACACGATGGTGCCGAACAGCACGTAGTGGAAGTGGGCCACCACGAAGTAGCTGTCGGTGACGTGGAAGTCCAGCGGCGGGCTGGCCAGCAGCACACCGGTCAGGCCACCCAGCAGGAACGTGATCATGAAGCCGATCGAGAACAGCATCGGTGTCTCGAACGTCAACTGCCCCTTCCACATCGTGCCGACCCAGTTGAAGAACTTGATGCCGGTCGGCACCGCGATCAGGTAGGTCATGAACGAGAAGAACGGCAGCAGCACCGCACCGGTGGCGAACATGTGGTGCGCCCACACCGCCACCGACAGCGCGGCGATCGACAGCGTCGCGTAGACCAGCGTGGTGTAACCGAAGATCGGCTTGCGAGAGAACACCGGGAAGATCTCGGTCACGATGCCGAAGAACGGCAGCGCGACGATGTACACCTCGGGGTGTCCGAAGAACCAGAACAGGTGCTGCCACAACAGAACTCCGCCGTTGGCCGAGTCGTAGATGTGTGCGCCCAGGTGCCGGTCGGCGGCGAGCCCGAACAGCGCGGCGGTCAACAGCGGGAAGGCCAGTAGCACCAGAATCGACGTCACCAGGATGTTCCAGGTGAAGATCGGCATCCGGAACATCGTCATACCCGGTGCCCGCATGCAGACGACAGTGGTGATCATGTTGACGCCACCGAGGATGGTGCCCAGACCGGCGACGATCAGGCCCATGATCCACAGATCGCCACCGGCACCGGGCGAGTGGATGGCGTCGGTCAGCGGCGTGTAAGCGGTCCAACCGAAGTCGGCGGCCCCACCGGGAGTGATGAAGCCGGCCATGCCGATCATCGCGCCGAACAGGAACAGCCAGAACGAGAACGCGTTCAACCGCGGGAAGGCCACATCCGGCGCGCCGATCTGCAGTGGCAACACCAGGTTGGCGAACCCGAACACGATCGGGGTCGCATAGAACAGCAGCATGATCGTGCCGTGCATGGTGAACAGCTGGTTGAACTGCTCGTTGGACAGGAACTGCAGTCCTGGCGCGGCCAGCTCGGTGCGCATCAGCAGCGCCAGCAGGCCACCGATGAAGAAGAAGATGAAGCAGGTGACCACGTACATGATCCCGATCAGCTTGTGATCGGTGGTGGTGATCAGCTTGTAGATCAGGTTGCCCTTGGGGCCTGTTCGGGCTGGGTACGGGCGACTAGCCTCGAGTTCTCCCAAAGGGGGGGCTTCGGCAGTCAAGAGCTCCTCCAAACGTCGAGCAGGGCAACCGCGATCACAGGGTTTTGAGTCTAGCCGTCGAGTGGACGCCACGACGGACAGGTCCTACAAACTGTCGTAATGGGCCGGTGAATACTTTTGAACGGCACCTCCGGGTGCTTGCCGGAGTCGGCTCTACCTGGCCAGATGTTAACGTCGGACCCGTGCTGCTCAGGGGTGTGCGACCCGCGCTGGCCGCCGCGATCACGGCCTCGATGTCCATCGCCGCGTGCAGCGGGTGCACGTCGGGTTCTCACGGCAACAATGCGCCCTCGGCGTCGGTGATCACCAGCACCACTCAGATCGCGGGCGCGGGCGTGCTGGGCAATCAGCGGCGACCCGACGAGTCCTGTGCACCGGAGCCGGCCGGCCTGGACGCTCCGGCGTCGCCGCGAATTGCGCACAACGCGGCCGGGGCGCAACCCGATACCGTCGAGGTCCCCGCCGACCCGCAGCGCATCGTCGTGCTGTCCGGCGACCAGCTCGACGCGTTGTGCGCGCTGGGTCTGCAATCACGCATCGTCGCTGCCGCGCTGCCGGATGGCTCGCCGGACCAGCCGTCCTACCTGGGCACCGTGGTGCACAAACTGCCGGGCGCGGGCACCCGCAGCCACCCCGACCTGGGGGCGATCAAGGCCGCCAAGCCCGACCTGATCCTCGGCTCGCAGGCCCTGACGCCGAAGCTGTACGGCGACTTGGCGGCAATCGCGCCGACGGTCTTCACCGGCGCCCCCGGCGCCGCCTGGCAGAACAACCTGCGCGGAGTCGGCGAGGCGACCGCACGGGCCGAAGCCGCCAACGATGTGATCGATCACTTCACCACCAAGGCCCACGACGACGGAGCCGCACATGACGCCACCCACTACCAGGCGTCGATCGTGCAGTTCACCGAGAACGCCGTGCGGATCTATGGCGCCGACAACTTCCCGGGCAGCGTGCTGACCACCGTGGGCGTGGATCGTCCTGCGGCGCAACGGTTTACCGACAAGGCCTACATCGAGGTGGGTAGCACTGACAACGACCTGTCGGGCAACGCGAATTTCGCCGCGGCCGACGGCGACGTGGTCTACGTGTCGTTCGATTCGCCGGCGGCCAAGGACCGCGCGCCGACCATCTTCGACAGCGACGCGTGGCGCCGGCTGTCGGCCACCCGCGACAACCGGGTCTTCGTGGTCAACAACGAGATCTGGCAGACCGGCGGAGGCGTGGTCGCCGCCCGCGGCGTCATCGACGACCTGCGCTGGATCAACGCGCCCATCAATTAGCCGGCGCTGTGAGGTCGAACTCACTCAACGAACTACATAGATTGTCTATGCTAATCTGGATGGCGTTCAATGGAATTCGATACGAAATCACGCGCACTGAAGAGGATTGCTGATGAGCACCGTTTCCGCGTACGCCGCCTCCGATAAGTCGGGGCATCTGAGCAAGACCACGATCGAGCGCCGCGAACCCGGGCCGCACGACATCGCCATCGACATCAAGTTCGCCGGCATCTGCCACTCCGACATCCACACGGTCAAAGCCGAGTGGGGTGTTCCCAACTACCCGATCGTGCCCGGCCACGAAATCGCCGGCGTCGTCTCCGCCGTCGGATCCGAGGTCACCAAGCACAAGGTCGGCGACCACGTCGGCGTGGGCTGCATGGTGAACTCCTGCGGCCACTGCAGCAGCTGTAGCGCCGGGCTCGAGCAGTACTGCAAGAACGGCGCGACGTTCACCTACAACTCCATCGACAAGGACGGCACCGTCACCCAGGGCGGTTACAGCCAGGCCGTGGTCGTCAACGAGAACTTCGTCGTGCGGATCCCCGACTCGCTGCCGCTGGACGCCGCGGCACCGCTGCTGTGCGCAGGGATCACGCTGTTTTCGCCGTTGCGGCACTGGAAGGCGGGCGCCGATACCCGGCTGGCGATCATCGGGTTGGGCGGCCTGGGGCACATGGGCGTCAAGCTCGGCGCCGCGATGGGCGCCGACGTGACCGTGCTGTCCCAGTCGCTGAAGAAGATGGAAGACGGGCTGCGCCTAGGCGCCAAGCACTACTACGCCACCGCCGACCGCGACACCTTCAAGAAGTTGAGCGGCAGCTTCGACCTGATCCTGAACACCGTTTCGGCGAACCTCGACCTCGGCGCCTACCTGGGTCTGCTGGACGTCGACGGAACGCTGGTCGAGTTGGGCATCCCCGAGCACCCGATGGAAGTGCCGGCCTTCCCGCTGGCGCTGGCCCGTCGCAGCCTGTCCGGCTCCAACATCGGCGGCATCGCCGAGACCCAGGAGATGCTGGACTTCTGCGCGGAGCACAACACGCTGCCCGAAATCGAAGTCATCGAGGCGGATTACGTGAACGAGGCCTACGAGCGGGTGTTGGCCAGCGACGTGCGCTACCGCTTCGTGATCGACGTCTCGACGCTGTGAGTTAGGCCTCGGGGGCCGTAGCCGTCTCGTTGCTGTCGATCCCGGACAGCGGCCAGCCGGCGGCGGCCAATCGGGCGGCCACCCGCGCGATGTTCTCCGGACCGGCGTCGTAGTGCGTCATCTCGGAGATGAAATCCGCGAGCACGTCGCGGTCGATGCCGCTTGCCGACAGCTCTTCCTCGTCGATCGTGTCGACGGCCTTGGAGATCTCGTCCTCGGTCAGCGGAGTCGCGCGCAGTAGCGCCAACAGCGCGACGCGGTCGGGCCCGGGAACACCGTCGGGGTAGCCGACCTGCAGCCACTTGATCACGGAACGAAAGAAGTTCGCCGCCGAAGCGGCGGCAGAAGCTGGTGTCATCGCCACCGCAACAGTGTTCATGCTGCGGGTCGGCGTCGCCACTTTCGCACCCGACTGGGTGCACAATTCACCCGCCGTTCACGGGAGCTCTGGAATGGTCCCCGCGGTCGATAACAGTGTTATATTCGGTTCCTCGCCTGTAGTGGATTCCGATGGACCGGCAAACGTCCGTGAATATTCCAGAATCATGTTGGCACGCGGCGTGGCTCGAAGGCGGAACGTCGCTTGTCGTGGATTCCGATTGTCGACCCTCCGGCGTGATTCGCACCAGTAGAGGCGAAAACCGTTTGGGAATACCAGTACTGCGTGTCACCCTTCGACCGTGAAGCAGACGATGTACGTGTACTTGTGGGCACATTCAGGGATGGAGAACTCGCTTATTGCGTACGAAGATGCGGTACTGACGCTGGTCGGTCTGCACGATGGACGGGTGGTGCACCGCGCCCGAACTGACGGCGCTCACGGTCGGCCACTGGAAATTCAGCTGTTCGAGTGGGCATCTCAAGAGGCGATGGACAGTTACATGGCCGATCCACGGCGGTTGGCTCTGGCCGCAGATCGTGAGAAGGCCGTGGCGCGTACTGAAATCGTGTCGGTCCAGGTCTGCTGACCGCCCGCCGCGGTTTGACATGCCTTGGCGCGCTGATTAACTGGAGTCGTGCTTGCGGAGATACCCGATCTTCCGGACAGCGTGGAGGGTCTCGAAGCCCGAGGGACACTCACCGCCAGCGATTACGCTCGAGTATTCGCGCCATTGGTCGACCGGCACCGCGAAAGTAGCCAGCGTTTGCGGCTGCTTTACCAATTTGGGCCGGCCTTCGACCGCTTCACCTTGGGAGCGCTCTGGGCGGACAGCCGGCTCGGCGCACGCTACCTCCCCGTCCTTGACGGTTGCGCGATGGTCACAGACATCGACTGGATACGGGACCCAGGACGAAGCATCGGCAAATGGATGCCATGCCCGGTGCGGGTCTACGACACCGCCCACCGCGACGAGGCTGCCCGGTGGCTGGCCTCTCTTGCCACCGCCGAGAAGCCATGGATTGCGCAGACGATGAAAGCCTATGTCGGAGGGACCGTCGGAGCGGCGGCCAGCCTGGCAAAGCTTCTACTGGTCAAGCGATTTCGACGGGTGTAGATACACGGATCGCCTACTGCCTAGGTCGTAGGCGCATCGACAACCGTCCCCCTGGAGTAGTACATCAAGATCGAACCCGAGCGCGATGCGCATCGCGGCCACCAATTCGTAACGTCGAGTCATCAATCGACACAAGGCGGGTTGAGATGACTGATATCACGGTCGGCGCGAATGCATTTGTCCTTCCCGGTCTTTCGGCTTCCAGTCCAGCTGCGCTGCCGCGCAACCGCATTGGGCGTCGCATCGCCAACTGGATCGCCGGTGTTTATGCGGCGAGTCGCGCGGAGATCTGGAGCCCAACTCGGCGCGCCGAACACGAGCGGCCTCACCACCACCATCGGGAGGCCTTCATGGAAGACGCCGCGATGGCACGCGAAATGGATCGCTTGTGATCACCAAGGCCTAACCCAGGTCTAGAAGTCCCAGTCCTCGTCCTCGGTGACGACGGCTTTGCCGATCACGTACGACGAACCCGATCCGGAGAAGAAGTCGTGGTTCTCGTCGGCATTCGGCGACAGCGCCGACAGGATCGCGGGGTTGACGTCGGTCTCCTCGCGCGGGAACAGCGCCTCGTAACCGAGATTCATCAGCGCCTTGTTGGCGTTGTAGCGCAGGAACTTCTTGACGTCCTCGGTCAGGCCGACCTCGTCGTAGAGATCCTGGGTGTACTCGGCCTCGTTCTCATACAGCTCGTAGAGCAGGTCATAGGTGTAGTCCTTGAGCTCGGCCTGGCGCGCCGTGTCCGCGTTGGCCAGGCCCTTCTGGAACTTGTAGCCGATGTAGTAGCCGTGCACGGCCTCGTCACGGATGATCAGCCGGATCAGGTCGGCGGTGTTGGTCAGCTTGGCCCGGCTCGACCAGTACATCGGCAGATAAAACCCGGAGTAGAACAGGAAGCTCTCGAGCAGCGTCGAGGCCACCTTGCGCTTGAGCGGATCGTCGCCGCGGTAGTACTCCATCACGATCTCGGCCTTGCGCTGCAGGTTCGGGTTCTCCTCCGACCAGCGGAAGGCCTCGTCGATCTCGACCGTCGAACACAGCGTGGAGAAGATCGAGCTGTAGCTCTTGGCGTGCACCGACTCCATGAACGCGATGTTGGTGTACACCGCCTCCTCGTGCGGCGTCAGCGCGTCGGGAATCAGGCTGACCGCGCCGACGGTGCCCTGGATGGTGTCCAGCAGCGTCAGCCCGGTGAACACCCGCATCGTCAACTGCTTCTCGTTGGGCGTGAGCGTTCCCCAGGACGGGATGTCGTTGGACACCGGCACCTTCTCGGGCAGCCAGAAGTTTCCGGTCAGCCGCTCCCAGACCTCCGCGTCCTTCTCGTCTTGCAAACGGTTCCAGTTGATCGCGGAGACCCGGTCGATCAGCTTCATTCCATCAGTCACCAGAACCCCACTTCACCAGGACAAATAGTCGACGTTACGTAGGTCACAAACACTACCCCTGGGGTACGACAAGGCGATGGAACACAACAACTTGTGTTTTCGCGTGTCGCGCGGGAGGCAGCCCCGTGCTCTGCGTACCCCCGATTGTCCACCGCAATCGCCCCCTAGGCACGCCCGCGCCGACCATGTACCATTTGGTACATGGTGACTGCAGACAGTATCGAGATCGACGCCCCCGCGGCATTGGTGTGGCAGGTGTTCAGCGACGTCGAGCACTGGCCGGACTGGACCGAATCGGTGACCTCCTTGGTCGGCCAAGATGGCGCCAATTTGGCTGTCGGCAAACAGTTTTCGATCAAACAGCCAGGCATGGCGAAGCTGGTCTGGAAAGTCACCGAGCTCGACGCCGGATCGTCGTGGACCTGGGTGCAACGATCACCCGGAGTCAACGTGAGCGCTCGCCACTGGGTCATCCCGCAGCCCGACGGCCGGACTTTGGTGCGTCAGCAACTCGAGCAACGCGGCGTGCTCGGCGCCCTGGTCGGACGGATGATGCTCAAGAAAACCAAACGCTTCCTCGAACTCGAGGCTCGAGGGCTCAAGAACCGCTCTGAGCAACTTCATCGCGCCAGTGGCCAGCCCTCCTGATCGGAGCCGGCGCGGTCAGCTACTGGACAAGCTGGTCGACGAGTTCGCCGCGGGTGGCGTAGGCGACCGGTCGCTGCGTGACGTTGCGGCAGCGGTCGGGACCAGCCACCGAATGCTGTTGCACCACTTCGGCTCTCGCGAAGACTTGTTGCTGGCGATCATCGAGGAGATCGAGCGCCGTCAGATGACGGTCCTGCCCAATCTGCCGTCGGATCCCGGCGATCACTTCGCCGCGATGTGGGCCGACGTCCGGCGACCGCAACTGCGCCCGTTCGAACGTCTCTTCTTCGAGTGCTATGCGCGAGCCGCCAACGGGGAGCAGCCATTTGACCGGATGGTTCCGGGCGCCGTCGACGATTGGCTGAAGCTCACCGAGGGTCTGGCCGAGCCAGCCGCGGCGCGACTCGGGCTGGCGGTCATTCGGGGGCTGCTGTTGGATTTGGTCGCTACCGGCGACGACGCCGGCGTCGACGCGGCCGCCGACATGTTCGCCCAGTTACTTCGACTTCGGCAGTAGTGAGATGACCGTATCGACCAGCTCTTCAGCCGTGGTGTGCCACTTGGCCATATCAAGGTGGCCGCTGAGGTCAAGCCCGGTGATGCCGTGGGTCGTCGTCAAAAGGAGCGCACCGTAACGGTGTGCCTGTCGCGGTCCGGTGATACGAGCCACGATCTCGAGGAACAGGTTCTGGGTACGCTCGGCCGCCTGGACCGCCCCCGCGATATCCCCGGTCGGCGTGCTGAACATCAGCCGGTACAGGTGCGGCCGGTTACGGCCGACGTCGATCAGGGCGAGCAGACCGGATCGCAGGCACATCTCGGGTGAATTCTCGCTGGCGACAAGCGCTTCCAGTGCATCACCCAACTCGCTCAGCCCGTTGGCGGCCACTTGGGTCAGCAACGACTCCTTGTCGGTGAAGTGGCGATACGCCGCTGAGCGTGACACACCACTGCGGGCCCCGACCTCGCGCAGCGTCACCGCCTCGGGCCCGCCGAGATCGAGCAGGGTCCCCGCCGCGTCGATCAGCGAACGGCGCGTCGCTGCGGCGCTCTCGGCCCGTGTCGACATCAGCAGAGCATATGCCTGCCCTTAAGTTGACAATGTCAACTGAGCCATCTAACTTGAGTAGACAACGTCAACTGAAATCCCGTCGGAGGCCTGCCATGGAGCGCACTGAACTAGTCGTCGTGACCGGCGCATCGACGGGTATAGGCGCTGCCACCGCTAAAGAGTTGGCGCGCAAAGGCTTTCACGTATTGGCGGGCGTTCGCCGCGACGTCGACGCCGAAGCGCTCCGCTCTGTCGACGGCATCGAACCCTGCATCTTGGACATCACCTCAGACGCCGACGTCGCCGCGATCGCCGAACGGGTCGCCCGCGATCCGCAGAGCCGGCCGCTTCGTGCACTGGTCAACAACGCCGGGATCGCCGTCAACGCGCCACTGGAAATACTGCCGATTGCGCAGTGGCGCCGGCAATTCGACGTCAACCTGTTCGGCCACATCGCGATGACGCAGGCGCTGCTTCCTGCCCTGCTGAACAGTTCGGGCACCGTTGTCAACATCAGTTCGATCGGCGGCAAGGTCGCGTTACCGACGTACGGCGCTTACGCCGGATCGAAGTTCGCGATGGAGGCTGTCAGTGATGCGCTGCGACGCGAGACCGGCAATACCGGAATCAAAGTCGTCATCATCGAGCCTGGCGCGGTCAAGACCGAGATCGCCGAGCGTGGAATCGCCACCGCGGAAGAGTTGACGGCGACCATGACGACGGCGCAGCGCTCCCGCTACGACACCCTGGTGAGAGCCGTGACGGCACAAGCTCGTTCGTTCGATGCGACCGGTGCCTCCGCGGAATCCGCGGCCAAGGTGATCGCGAAGGCCGCTACCGCCGCCCGACCCCGGACTCGCTACACCATTGGACGCGACGCCTCGATGCTGGCGTGGGTCAGCCGCCTGGTTTCCGACCGGACCCTGGACCGGATCATGCGGCTGAACCTTCGACAGTTCGCCCAGCAGGCAAGCTAGGCGCTGATTTTTGTCCGCGCGCCGGTGCCCACCCCGAAGAACTTGTACTCGGCAAGCTTGAGCGAGCGGGTGTCGCGCCAGTACTGCCACGTCATGCCGCTCCAAAGGGTCCGATTGACGCCGTGGTCGTCGAGATACCAGCTGCTGCAGCCACCGGTGTTCCACACCGAACCGGCCAGCTTCGTCTGCAGTTCCGCATTCGATCGATCCTGCGCAGAACGGCTGGGCGCCAACGCTTGTGCCCCCGCCTTGTCAACCGCGGCAATCGCCTCGGCGACGTAATGGATCTGCGACTCGATCATGAACACCACAGACGTGTGACCCAGACCGGTGTTTGGGCCGAGCAGGAAGAACAGGTTCGGCATGTCGGCCACCGCGATGCCGCGGTGCGCGACGACGCCTTCACGGTTCCAGCGATCCACCAGATCCTCACCGCGCGGACCCTTCACCTCGACGTAGGTGTAGGAGTCGGTGGTGTGAAAACCGGTGGCGTAGACGATCACGTCAACGGGATGCTCGACACCGTCGGCGGTGACGATGCCGTTGGCGGTGATGCGGCGGATCCCCTCGGTGATCAACGTCGCCTTCGGATTGGCGACCGCCTGGTAGTAGTTGCCGGAGTAGAGAATTCGTTTGCAGCCCGCGCGGTAGCTCGGGGTGAGCCGGCGACGCAGGTCCTTGTCCTTCACGTAGCGGCGAATGTTCCACCGGCCGACCAACTCGACGGCCCGCAGCAGGCCCGGGCGTTGGGTCATCGCGAATCCGAGACCCTCGAGCCCCCAGTAGATGCCGGAGCGCACCAAGAACCTCAGCCCCGGCACCGTCGCGAAGGCCTTGCGAACCGCGTTGGGCAGCAAGCTGTTCGGCCGCGGCACCACCCACGGTGGGGTACGCTGGTAGAGCTGCACCTCGGCAACGCCGGCGTCGGGTCGCACCAACTCCGGCAGAATCTGGATGGCGCTGGCGCCGGTGCCGATGACCGCGACGTGCTTGCCGGTCAGGTCGACGCTGTGGTCCCACTGCGCGGAATGGAATGCGGGGCCGCGGAATTCGCTCATGCCCTCGATGTCCGGTGTTCGCGGGATGTGCAACGCGCCCGCGCCCGAGATCAGGAACTGCGCGACGTACTCCTCGCCCGACTCGGTGAAGACGTGCCAGCGGTATTCGCCGTCGTCCCAGTGCGCGCGGCTCACCTTCTGTCCGAAGCGGATGTAGCGGCGCAGACCGTACTTGTCGGCAACACCCTGGAGGTAGTCCAGGATCTCCGGCTGCGGCGAGAACAGCTTGCTCCAAGTCGCTTTCGGCTCGAAGGAGAACGAGTAGAGGTGCGACGGGACGTCGCAGGCGCAACCGGGGTAGCTGTTGTCGCGCCAGGTGCCGCCGATGTCGTCGGCCTTCTCCACGATGACGAAGTCGACGCCCTGGCGCTGCAGCGCGATCGCCATGCCCAGCCCGGCGAATCCCGTTCCGATGATGAGCGCGCGGGTCCGGACCGGCGTGGCCGGCGCGTCGGGTTGGGTGGTCGATTCGGTAATAGTCATGTCCGCCGGTCCTCCTCGAATATCCGGTACCGAGGGTAGCAACGCCGCCCGCTAGCTGGCAGCGGAGTTGCGCGGCATCGCTTCGTGAGTCGGCTGGTCAGGGTCTAGCTTGATGCCGAGCATCTCCGCGGTGCCGCTGATGACCCCCATGGTGATCGTGGTCAGGTGCTCCACGAACTGGTCGTGGGGCATCCGCCGCGGGCTGTCCACGTCGGAGCCCAGCCACCAGTCGGTGGCCGCTGCAGCACAGCCATACGTCGCGAATGCCGCCAGTTCGAAGGCGCCCGGATCGAGCTCCATCTCGCGCAGTTCGTTGTTGAACATCTCAGCCATGGCCAGCGTGATCTCGCGGCCCTCGCTGAAGGTCCGGGTGGCCGACTCGGATTGCTCCGGGAAGCGGCCCTGGATGAAGAACCGCAGCACGTTGGGATGCTCGTCGACGAGGTTGACGTGCTCCTCCGCCGTGCGGCGGATGATCTCGCGCACCGAGTCGTTGGCGAAGTCGATCGACGGGAAGACCGCCGCCCACAGCATGTCGCGCAGACGCTCCCCAATCGCCTGGAACAGGTCGGCCTTGTCGGTGAAATGCCGGTAGATCTTGGGTTTCGCGGTGCCGGCTTCTTCGGCGATCTCGCGGACGCTCAGGTCGGGGCCGAGCCGGTCGATGGCGCGAAACGCCGCCTCCACGATCTCCGCGCGCACCTTCTTGCGGTGCTCACGCCAGCGTTCGCTGCGCGCGTCGACCTTCACCGCGGGCTTGGGCCCGGGGTGCGGCAGCGGAGGCCGGGGAATTCTGACCACGTCAAGCACCATACTCTGGTGCGGTCCCTGACCTGGCATTCCTCACGCGGTCGAGCGTGAATCTCGCGACGGGACACGCCGTAGAGACGTCGCTGAATTCACACTCGGCGGCAACGATCACAGCATGCAGGAGACGCAGCCCTCGACTTCGGTGCCCTCCAGCGCCATCTGCCGCAGCCGGATGTAGTACAGCGTCTTGATGCCCTTGCGCCAGGCGTAGATCTGGGCCTTGTTGACGTCGCGGGTGGTCGCGGTGTCCTTGAAGAACAGCGTCAGCGAAAGCCCTTGGTCCACATGTTGAGTGGCCGCCGCGTAGGTGTCGATGATCTTCTCGTAACCGATTTCGTAGGCATCCTGGTAGTACTCCAGGTTGTCGTTGGTCAGATACGGCGCCGGGTAGTACGCCCGCCCGATCTTGCCTTCCTTGCGGATCTCGATCTTGGACGCGACCGGGTGGATCGACGACGTCGAGTGGTTGATGTAGGAGATCGATCCGGTTGGCGGCACGGCCTGCAGGTTCTGGTTGTAGATGCCGTGCTGCTGCACGGACTCCTTCAGCCGCAGCCAGTCTTCCTGGTTCGGGATGCGGATGTTCGCGTCGGCGAACAGCTGAGCCACCTTGTCGGTCTTGGGTTCCCAGACCTGCTCGGTGTACTTGTCGAAGAACTCACCAGAGGCATACTTCGAGTTCTCGAAGCCCTTGAAGTGCGAACCGCGTTCGATCGCAATGCGATTCGAGGCGCGCAGCGCGTGGTAGAGCACCGTGTAGAAGTAGATATTGGTGAAGTCGATGCCCTCTTCGGACCCGTAGAAGACGCGCTCGCGGGCCAGGTAGCCGTGCAGGTTCATCTGCCCGAGCCCGATCGCGTGCGAGTCGTTGTTGCCCTGCTCGATCGACGGGACCGACCAGATGTGGGTCTGGTCGCTCACCGCGGTGAGCGCGCGAATGGCAACCTCGATGGTTTGGGCGAAGTCCGGCGAGTCCATCGTCTTGGCGATGTTCAGCGAGCCCAGGTTGCACGAAATGTCTTTACCCACTTTGGAGTACGACAGGTCGTCGTTGAACACCGACGGGGTGGAGACTTGCAGGATCTCCGAGCACAGGTTCGAGTGGGTGATCTTGCCCTCGATCGGGTTGGCCCGGTTCACCGTGTCCTCGAACATGATGTAGGGGTAGCCCGACTCGAACTGCAACTCGGCCAGCGTCTGGAAGAACTCGCGCGCCTTGATCTTGGTCTTGCGGATCCGCGCGTCGTCGACCATCTCGTAGTACTTCTCGGTGACCGAGATGTCGGCGAAGGGCAACCCGTAGACGCGCTCGACGTCGTACGGCGAGAACAGGTACATGTCCTCGTTGTTCTTGGCCAGTTCGAAGGTGATGTCCGGGATCACCACGCCCAGGCTCAGCGTCTTGATTCGGATCTTCTCGTCGGCGTTCTCCCGCTTGGTGTCCAGGAAGCGGTAGATGTCGGGGTGATGCGCGTGCAGGTACACCGCGCCGGCGCCCTGACGCGCACCCAGCTGGTTGGCGTAGGAGAACGAGTCCTCGAGCAGCTTCATGATCGGGATGACGCCCGAGCTCTGGTTCTCGATGTTCTTGATCGGCGCGCCGTGCTCGCGAATGTTGCTCAGCAGCAACGCGACTCCCCCGCCGCGCTTGGACAGCTGCAGCGCGGAGTTGATCGAGCGTCCGATCGACTCCATGTTGTCTTCGATGCGCAGCAGAAAGCAGCTCACCGGCTCACCGCGCTGCTTCTTGCCGGAGTTGAGGAAGGTCGGCGTCGCCGGCTGGAACCTGCCGTCGATGATCTCATCGACCAGCTTCTCGGCCAGCCCCGTGTCGCCGGACGCCAGCGTCAGCGCCACCATCACGACGCGGTCTTCGAAACGCTCCAGATAGCGCTTGCCGTCGAACGTCTTCAGCGTGTACGAGGTGTAGTACTTGAACGCGCCGAGGAAGGTCGGGAACCGAAACTTCTTGGCGTAGGCGCGATCCAGCAGCGTCTTGACGAAATTGCGGCTGTATTGGTCGAGCACCTCACGCTCGTAGTAGTTCTCCTTGATCAGGTAGTCGAGCTTCTCGTCCTGATTGTGGAAGAACACCGTGTTCTGGTTGACGTGCTGCAGGAAGTACTGATGCGCGGCCTCACGGTCCTTGTCGAACTGAATCTTGCCGTCTGCGTCGTACAGATTCAGCATCGCATTGAGCGCGTGGTAGTCAGTCTCCGCCGGGCTCCCGGCAGCATGAGCGTGGGCGCCGGTGGTTACAGGCTCTGCAGCGACGGTTGTTGGCACGTCTGTTCCTTCCAAAAGTCAGCGAGACCCGCGCGGACGGCATCCACGTCGTCCGGGGTACCCATCAGTTCGAAGCGATAGAGATAAGGGACGCCGCACTTGCGGGACACCACGTCGCCCGCATAGGCGAATTCAGCACCGAAGTTGTTGTTGCCCGCGGCGATGACGCCGCGGATCAACGATCGGTTGTGTTCGTTGTTCAGAAAGGCGATGACCTGTTTGGGGACGTAGCCACCGTCGTTGATGTTCGGAGTCGCCCGACCGCCGCCGTATGTCGGCAGCACCAGCACGTAGGGCTGGTCAACCTCGATACGTTCGTGCAGCGGTATCCGCGTTGCCGGGATACCCAGCTTCTGCACGAATCGGTGTGTGTTCTCCGAGACGCTGGAGAAATACACCAAGCTGGAGGACGGCACGGCGATCCCCTCCCTAGTCTTAACTGCGCCGTTTGCCGTTAGGCGCTGAGTACGGCTCCGCTGAGCCCTTTGATCCGGTCCGGACGGAAGCCCGACCAGTGGTCGTTGCCGGCCACCACGACGGGGGCCTGCAGATAGCCGAGCGCCATCACGTAGTCGCGCGCCTCGGAGTCCAAGGTGATGTCGACCTTCTCGTAGGCGATGCCCTGCTTGTCCAGCGCCTTGTAGGTGGCGTTGCACTGCACGCAGGCCGGCTTGGTGTAAACGGTGACGCTCATTGGCGGTACAACCCCTCTGTCTGACTGTCGAACACGGACTGGCTACCACTCAAGTACTGCTATTCAGCGAACCGACACGCCGCAGAATTCCCGTCTAGCCGGTTCACGTCAGCCGGGTTTTGCTGTCGGCTGGCGCATCCCGACCGACCAGATGAAGCTGGGGTCCGTCGGTGTCGGAAACACTACACCTAGTGGTCGATGATAAGTCGAGATACAAGATGTTCGGAAAAACATTCATGAAATTCCCTGGTCGTAAGCCCCGGCCCGGAGCGTCCTCGGCGTGTCGCAGGTCACAAAATGGCCTCGCAACGGTGTACGGACAGCATTACCACCCGGCACCGACATCTCGACCCGTCCGGCTTCGCACAGCAAAGCGCCCCAGTGGTGTGAAACCACTGGGGCGCGTCGACGGAAATCAGCCGACTTCGGCGGCCAGCTTGCCCAGCACGTCACGCACGTTGTCAGCCACGTCGGCGTGATCGCGCGGATGCTGACCGTTCAGCGTCTTGAACGGAACTGACAGTTTGATGCCGTCGAGCACCCGAGCGCCGGCAATCCCGAACCCCTTGCGGGTGTCGTCGTGCGCCCACACGCCGCCGTACTGACCGAAGGACCCGCCGATCACGGCCAGCGGCTTGCCTTTGAGCGCGCCGTCTCCGAATGGCCGGGACAACCAGTCGATCGCGTTCTTGACCACGGCCGGGTAGCTCCCGTTGTATTCGGGGGTCACCACCAGCGCAGCGTCGGCGTCGGCGGCCGCCGCACGGAGCGCAGCCACCGGCGCCACGGCGGTGGCCTGCGGGTTCATCGCGTCGTCGATCTCCTCGTTGTAGAACGGCAGGTCACCCAGGCCTTCGAAGACGGTGACGGTAACGCCGTCCGGGGCCACCTCGGTGGCCAGCTCAGCGATCTGACGGTTGATCGACGCGGCACGCAGGCTTCCTACCAGCGCCAACACTTTGGTGTCCGGCATACTCTCCAGTCCCTTCGATGGTTGATATACATCCTCGCATGATTTAACCGGACCACAGTCCGCTTTGTTCCGATGACGCTACAGTAATTTTGTGAAAGCCGTCGACCCGGTTCGCGACCTGCCGGTTTCCGCACCGCACGAGCGCGGCGACGCGGCCCGCAACCGCGCCCTGCTGCTGGACGCGGCGCGGCGGCTGATCGACGAGCGCGGCGCCGACGCGGTGACCATGGACGACATCGCCGGAGCCGCCGGCGTCGGCAAAGGCACTGTGTTCCGCCGCTTCGGCAGCCGGTCGGGACTGATGATGGTGCTGCTCGACGAGGACGAACGGGCCAACCAGCAGGCTTTTATGTTCGGCCCGCCGCCGCTCGGGCCCGATGCGCCACCCCTGGAGCGGCTCCTGGCGTTCGGGCGGGCCCGGCTGAAGTTCACGCACACTCACCACGAACTGTTGGTGGCCGCCAACCGCGACCCCCAGTCCCGCTACGGCGCGGCCGCGACCGTGCTGCATACGCATGTCCGGATGCTGCTGGCCGCGGCCGGCACTACCGGCGACCTGGACGCGCAGACCGACGCCCTGCTGGCACTGCTGCAGGCTGACCACGTCGAGCACCAGCTGATGCAACGCGGTCAATCCCTGCAGGCGCTCGGCGATGCGTGGGAAAGCTTGGCGCGCAAGCTTTGTGGGCGATGAAGCCACGCTGGATCCTGCACATCGACCTTGACCAGTTTCTGGCCTCGGTTGAATTGGGCCGGCATCCCGAATTGGTCGGGCTGCCAGTCATCGTCGGCGGTAGCGGCGATCCGACGGAAGCCCGCAAGGTGGTGACCTGCGCTTCGTACGAGGCACGCGAATTCGGTGTGCACGCGGGCATGCCGCTGCGCTCCGCGGCCCGGCGCTGCCCGGACGCCACGTTCTTGCCATCGGATCCCGAGGCTTACGACGCGGCGTCCGAACAAGTGATGGCGCTGCTGCGCGATCTTGGCCATCCGCTGGAGGTATGGGGTTGGGACGAGGCGTATCTCGGCGCTGATGTCGACGACCCCGCCGAATTGGCCGAGCAGATCCGCACGGTGATCGCCGAGTCCACCGGGCTGTCATGTTCGGTGGGCATCAGCGACAACAAACAGCGCGCCAAGGTGGCGACCGGTTTCGCCAAGCCGGCCGGCGTTTACACACTGACCGAGTCGAACTGGATGACGGTGATGGGCGACCGGCCCGTCGACGCCTTGTGGGGCGTGGGTCCCAAGACAGCGAAAAAGCTTGCCGGCCTGGACATCACGACGGTGTGGCAGTTGGCCCACACCGATGCCGAACTGCTCACCTCGACATTCGGCCCCCGAACCGGGTTGTGGTTGCTGCTACTGGCCAACGGCGGCGGCGACGACACCGTGAGCTCCGAACCGTGGGTACCGCGCTCACGCAGCCACGTCGTCACGTTCCCGCACGACCTCACCGACCGGACCGAAATGGATTCAGCGGTAACCGAATTGGCCAGCCGCGCGCTGCGCGAAGTGGTGGCCGACGAGCGGATCGTCACCCGGGTGGCCGTGACGGTGCGCACCAGCACGTTCTACACGCGGACGAAGATCCGCAAGCTCGACGCGCCGACCACCGACGCCGACAGCATCGTCGCGGCCGCGCTGCGGGTGCTGGATCTCTTCGAACTCGACAGGCCTATTCGGCTGCTCGGGGTGAGAGTCGAACTACAGATGCCGGAGCCGGCTTGAGCGCCTTGGTGAACAACAGGTTCACCCGCCGCATCGCCACGCTATACGGCCACCACGCAACACGTTTGAACGCGTACAACGCGCGGATGTCGGCGGAGGTGTAGATCAGGAACCGGTTCCTGGCGACACCGGACAGAATCTTGTCGGCGGCCTTCTCGGGTGACACCGCGTGGCCACTGAAGCGATCGATCCAGCGGCTCACCTGCGGGTCGTCACGGTCGACGCCGGCGATCTCGACGGTGTTCACCAGGCCGGTCCGCACGGCGCCGGGCACGACCACCGACACCCCAATGCGGTAGCGGGCCAAGTCGAATCGCAGCACCTCGGACAATCCGCGCAACCCGAACTTGCTGGCGCTGTAGGCGGCATGCCACGGCAGGCCGATCAACCCCGCCGCCGAGGACACGTTCACCAGGTGCCCGCCGTTGCGCGCCGCAACCATTGGCGGAACGAAGTTTTCGATGACGTGGATCGGGCCCATCAGGTTGATCGAGATCATCTTTTCCCACTGTTCGTGCGACAGTCGGTCGACGGTTCCCCATGCCGAGACACCCGCGATGTTCATCACGACGTCCATGCTGGGATGGTCGGCGTGAATCGCCGCCGCAAATGCTGCGACCGCGTCGTGGTCCGCGACGTCAAGCGCTCGGTGCTCGGGTACCTGGGCGCCAAGTGCGCGAACCTCATTCACCGTCTCGGCCAGGCCGTCGGCGTTTCGATCGGTCAGGTACAACTCGGCGCCCTGGCTCGCCAGCCGCAGCGCGGTCGCGCGTCCGATGCCGCTCGCCGCGCCGGTGATCAGACACCGCTTACCCGCAAACGTCTTCTTTGACATGAGCAGTGACGATACCGGCGGTAACGCTACGAGTTGACCGAGCCGCCCCACAACGCGTTGAGCCACAACGCCTCGAGCACCTTGACGCCTCGCTGGACGTCGCCGTGATCCCCCAGATATGCGCTATCCCCCGACAGCAACTGCGCCGTGGTGACCGACAGGGTTCGCACCAGGGTCGGGATGTCGTCGCTGATCGGGTGAGCGGTGCCGGCTCGTAGTTCGTCCTCGACGATGCCGATGATCTGTTGGACGACGCCCTCGACCTGCTGGTCGAGCAGGTCGCGGATCTCGGCGTCGGTGTTGCGCGCGGCGTTGCACGCCGACATCACCGGGTCGTTATGGGCGTAGACCGCCGCCGCGCTTCCGACCATCCGCTCGGCGAATGCCGCCGGGGTCTCGTCGACGCCGCGCGGGGCGAAGTACTCGGTGAGCTCCTCGAGTTCCTGCGTCGCGTCGGCCAGGATCTGCGCGAGTACCGCGTATTTGGAGTCGAAGTAGAAATAAAACCCGGACCGGGCCACGCCGGCACGATCGCTGATCGTGCTCACCGACAACTGAGCGAACGGCTTTTCCTCCAGCAACTCGCGCACCGCTTGAACGATCGCGTGCCGCTGTCGATCACCCCGACGCCGCGGAACCTGCACAGCCGAGACCTGATCGGTCACCCGGTCGCCCCCTTGCTCGATGCGCACCCTTACGACCTTGCACTACGCCACGCGCAAAGGGAAACTTGACAGCCGTCAAGTTTCCCTTGAGGATGGCAGTTGGTGACGCCTGCCACACAGTCGATCACGCCCCCATGAAGGAGTGTCAATGGCGACCGTCAACACCGCCGAGTATCTGCTCGACCAGGCCAAGCGCCGGTTCACCCCGACGATGAACACCATCCCGGGCATGGGCCTGCTGGAGAAACGGCTCTTGAACGTCGACTGGCCCCAGCGCGAACTGGCGGCGCCGCCGGCCGGCAGCGGCCTCAAGCCAGTGATGGGCGACAGCGGACTCCCGGTGCTGGGCCACATCATCGAAACCTTCCGCGGGGGGCCCAATTTCGTCATGCACCTGTACAACACCCGCGGACCGGTGTTCTACGCCGAGTCCGCGGCGTTGCCCTCGGTGATCGCCATTGGCCCGGACGCCACCCAGGCAATCTTCTCCAACCGCAACAAGGAGTTCTCGCAGAGGGGCTGGGACCCGGTCATCGGGCCGTTCTTCAACCGCGGCCTGATGACGCTCGACTTCGACGAGCACATGTACCACCGCCGGATCATGCAGGAGGCCTTCACCCGCAGCCGGCTGACCGGCTACGTGGACCACATCGACGCGGTGGCCACCTCGGTGGTGGCCGGCTTCCCGACCGATGACGCCCGCTTCCTGTTCCACCCGGCGATGAAGGAACTCACCCTTGATATCGCGTCGGTGGTGTTCATGGGACATGAGCCCGGCACCGACCACGACCTCGTCACCAAGGTGAACCAGGCGTTCACCACGACCACCCGGGCGGGCGGCGCGATCATCCGGACCAGCGTCCCGCCGTTCAAGTGGTGGCGCGGGCTGCGGGCCCGCAAGCTGTTGGAGGACTACTTCGTCGCGCGGGTGAAGGAACAGCGCCGCAACGCCGGCGGCACCGACATGCTTTCGGTGTTGTGCCACACCGAGGACGAGGACGGAAACAGCTTCACCAACGAGGACATCGTCAACCACATGATCTTCCTGATGATGGCCGCCCACGACACCTCGACGTCGACGACCACGACGATGGCCTACAACCTGGCCGCCAACCCGGAGTGGCAGGAACGCTGTCGCGACGAGTCGGACCGGCTCGGCGACGGCCCGCTGGACATCGAGGCGCTGGAGAAGCTGGAGACTCTCGACCTGGTGATGGACGAGTCGCTGCGGCTCGTCACGCCGCTACCGTTCAACATGCGCCAGACCGTGCGCGACACCGACCTGCTGGGCTACTACCTGCCGGCCGGCACCAACGTGGTCACCTGGCCGGGCACCAACCACTGGCTGCCCGAGCTGTGGACCGACCCGATGAAGTTCGACCCGGAACGATTCCTGGAGCCGCGCTCGGAGCACAAGCAGCACCGCTACGCGTTCGCGCCGTTCGGCGGTGGCGCACACAAGTGCATCGGCATGGTGTTCGGCCGCCTCGAGGTGAAAACCATCCTGCACCGGCTATTGCGCCGCTACCGTCTCGAACTCGCCCGCCCCGGCTACCAGCCGCGCTGGGACTACGGCGGGATGCCGATCCCGATGGACGGCATGCCGATCGTGCTGCGACGCCTCTAGCGGTTCTCGGCGTAGAGCCGATTCGCGCAGGCGATGACGGCCGACAAGGCGGACTCCGTCGGATCTTGCGCGTAGCCCATCGCCCATTCGGCGCGGGAGCCGTCGGTGCCCTGGATGAACGTCGCGGTGGTGTCGTCGGACTGCAACTGATGGAACCGCAGCATCTCGACCGAGACGCCGTGCTCGTAGAGCATCGCGGTCAGCGCGGCGACGGGACCGCTCGCGGTGGCGGTGGCGGTTTCGATGCGCTCGCCAAGCGTCAGCGTGGCCTGGAAGGTTCGCGGTCCGAGCCGGCCGGCCGGACGGCCGTTGTCGGCGCAGTGCCACTGCCCCAGCCGCACCGGCCCGGTGCTCGGCGCGTAGGTGGCGCTGAAGGTGCTCCACGACATGGCGTCTGCGTCTTCCCGGAGCCCGCGGGGCAGAGGGACACCGTCGAACAGCAATGTCGACGATTCTGGAGCGAAAGTGATGGTCATGTGCCGGTCTTCTCTGGTCTTAGGGAGTGACCGACGGGTAGTAGCTTCCGACCCACAGCGGGGGGTCGGTCTGGATCAGACCCCGCTGCGGGTGCTGGCTACTACGAGAAGATGTTGCACGTCGCCGAGCGTAGACGCAGCGGGACTGCCGGCGCAACCTGATTTACAGCCACCAGGATGCGGCCGCGTCGAGGTGGCGTCGGATGCGGTGCCGGGCCAGGGCCTCGTCGCCCTGGCCAATCGCCTCGATGATGCGTAGGTGAGCGTGCCGGACATCGGCGAGATCGGCGTGGCTCGGGACCGGCTGGTCAGTACTGGCCCAGTAGCGACGGAATACCTCGACCAGGATCCGCAGGAACAACTCCAGCACGGCGTTGCCGGCCAGCATCGCCAGTCCGGCGTGGAACAGGAACTCCTCGACGCCGGCCTTGCCTGGACTGTCGCCGGCTTGCTCGATTGTCAGCCGTTGGCCGTCGAGGAAGGCCCGCACCTCGGGCGCGTCGTGGCGCGAGACCACCTTGGCGACGTTGTCGATCTCGATGGCATCGCGAATCAGGGTCAGGTCTTCGCGGCGGGGCCGCCGGTATTGCAGGTATAGGGCGATCGTGTCAACGCTGGCCTGCGCCTGGGGTTCTGCCACCACCAGACCGCCGCCGGGCCCGCGCCGGGTGGTGGCGACGGCGTGATACTCCAACAGCCGCACCGCTTCTCGGAGCACAGCGCGGCTGACCTGATACCGCTCGAGCAACGCGAGCTCACTGCCGAACACTTCGCCGACCTGCCAGCCGCTGCTGGCGATGTCGTCGCGGATGGTGGCGGCCAGCACCTCGGCGAGCTTGCCTTGTGGCGCTACGCCATTGGCGCTGCGGCGTCGACGTGAACCGGATTGGTGACGATCTTTCAGCCAGTTGGTCACCGACTCCGCATGTTGCTCGCTCAGCGTCATCGCGCGGACCGCGTCGCCGGCGGTGACGGCGGCGACGATGGCCGAGTGATCGCGGTGGCGGTGCTCGAGTGCCTCGACGGCGTCGCTGGCGGAGTCCGGTCGCGCACCTTCGGCGTATCGAACGGTCAGCCGCATGAGTATGTCGATAAACAGTTGCAGCACTGGGTTTTTCGACTGCTCGGCGAGAACGGTGTGAAATTCGTCGCTGGACGGTCGCCGGCCCTGCTCGGCCTGAAGAACCCCCCGCAGCCGCTGGATGCCCGCTTCGTCGATCCGCTGCGCGGCCCGGGATGCGGCCAGCGGTTCCAGCAGCAACCGGGCGTCGAGCAAATCGCCGATCGTGATGCCCAGGTATTCCAGGTAGATGATTATCGCGTGGGTAGCAGGGGCAGCATCGGGCTCGCAGATGAGCAGGCCGCCGTTCGGGCCGCGGCGCATGCGCGCCACCTGATGATGCTCGACGAGTCGAACCGCTTCCCGCAGCACCGAACGACTCACCTGGAAGCGTTCCTGCAATGCCTGTTCCGAGCCGAGCGACGTCCCGGTCGGCCAGCCGCGGCGAATGATGTCGGCTTCGATGCGACGCGCGATCTGGGAAGCGCGCTTGTCCGTGAGAGCCTTACCGCTCAATTGCACGCCCGCGCACAGTGGTTCAGCATGTCAGCAGCAAGCATCCGGCGATCGGCCCACCGCCCACGGCGGCGACGGCGACCTCCGGCCGACGCGACACCTGCCGCTCGCCCGCTTCGCCGCGCAACTGCAGGCAGGCTTCGTGCAGCAGCCAGTAGCCGTGCATGCGCCCCGCCGACAGCTGGCCGCCGTAGGTGTTCAACGGCAGGGCGCCGTTGAGCGCGATGCGTTCCGCGCCCTCGACGAAGGGTCCGGCTTCGCCGTCGCCGCAGATGCCCAGGGCTTCCAGCCAGGCGAAGGTGAGGAAGGTGAACCCGTCGTAGAGTTCGGCGAGGTTCAGGTCGGCGGGGGTCAGATCGGTCCGCGACCACATCTGCGCCGCCGCATCGGCCGACGCCATCTTCGGGTAGTCGTCGCGGTGGAACCAGCCGCCCGCGCCGTTGCTGCCCCCGACGGCCTCGACTTTCACCGCGCGATGCGGGCAGTCCGCGGCATAGCTCGCGGCCGACACCACCAGCGCGATCGAGCCGTCGATCGGCACGTCGCAGTCCAGCAGCCCAAGAGGCGATGACACCGGCCGCGCGCCCAGGTAGTCCGCCATCGTCATCGGATCGCGGTACACCGCACGGGGATTCAGCGCGGCGTTGAGTCGGCTGTTGATCGCCAGCCAGCCCAGCTGTTCTTTGGTGGTGCCGTAGAGTTCCATATGCCGGCGACATACCAGCGCCAGCCAGTTCGCAGCCGAATATGCTTGTGCGGCAACGAGATCGCTGACATCGTCCATCGGACCGACGACGGGTGGCGTCTCACCTTCCGGTGTCTCGAACATCTTCGCCATCGGCGGGGCCGGTGCGTTCTCGTCCTGCTTGACCGGGACGGTGCCGCCCAGCATTTGGATGGTCCGGTAGATGATGACGTGCCGCGCATGGCCTTCGGAGACCGCGCGGCACGCCGAGATCACCGGATTCAATAGACCGCCCGTGCTGAAACCCGTCCCGCAGTCGGGGGCGTCGATGCCCAGCGCGGCGTTGACGTCAGCGGCCGGAGTGTCACCGAGGGTGGCGATCCCGTCGATGTCGCTGGGGGCCAAGCCGGCGTCTTCGATGGCGGCACGGACCGATTCCATCGTGAGGTCCAGCCCGGGAATACCGGTACGACGGCCGATTCGGGAGATACCGATGCCGGAAATGATCGCGTCTTTTTCGAAGTAGCTCATCTACGCCGTCCGTTAGACCAACCCGAGGGAATTGAGTGTACTGTATTGCCCGTGTCAACCGAGACGACGTCCCAGCTGCTGATCGAGCACTG
Organism: Mycobacterium sp. 1245111.1; assembly: GCF_001673405.1. Classification (GTDB taxonomy): domain Bacteria; phylum Actinomycetota; class Actinomycetes; order Mycobacteriales; family Mycobacteriaceae; genus Mycobacterium. The sequence continues at coordinate 134,232 of NZ_LZLV01000146.1, forward strand.
CGACAACTGCGCGCGCTGGGTTCACCCCGCGGCGGGCACCTGCCGGGATTGCGGCGGCCCGTTGGAGGCCAAGCCGGTCTCGGGGCGGGGCTCGGTATTCACGTACACGGTCAACTACCACGCGTTCAACCCCGAGCTCGAGACGCCTTACGTCATCGCGCTTGTCGAGCTGGACGAGCAAGACGGGCTGCGGGTGGCTGCGAATATTGTTGACTGCGAACCGGATTCGGTGACATGCGGGATGCGTGTCGAAGCTCTGCCCGAGCCCGGCCCCGGCGGCGCGCCGCGTTTCGCGCCTAGTTGATCAGCGGGTCGCGCGGCATCCCGAGGATCCGCTCGGCGATCTGGTTGCGCGTCACCTCCGACGTGCCGCCGGCGATCGCCATCGCCCGAGCGCTCATCACCAGTCGGCCCGCCAGCGCACCGGCGCCGTCGTATAGCGCGGTTTCGGGCCCCGCCAACGCGGCCGAGATCGCACCGCCCTCGACCATGTGGTCGGCCAGTTTCAGCTTGGTGACGTTGCCTTCCGGGCCCGGGCCCGCGCCCTCGACGCTGCGGGCGACGCGGCGCAGGTTCAGCAGCCGCAGGGCGTTCTCCTCGGCCAGGTATAAGCCCACCCGAGTTCGCCCGCCCGCCAACCGATCTGGCTGGGCCTTGACCTGCTCGACCAGTTGCGTGGCCAGGCCCGCGTAGAAGGACCCGCTGCCGCCGATGCTGACTCGCTCGTTGCCCAGCGTGGCCCGCGCGACCGTCCATCCGGTGTTGGGCTCCCCCACGACGTCTTCGTCGGGCACGAACAGGTCATTGAAGAACACCTCGTTGAAGTCCGCTCCGCCGGTGATCTGCCGCAGCGGACGCACCTCGACCTCGGGGGCGTTCATGTCGACGATCACCGTGGTGATGCCGGCGTGCTTGGGCGCATCGGGATCCGTGCGTACGGTGGCCAGACCTCGGGCGCAGTAGTGCGCTCCGCTGGTCCACACCTTCTGCCCGTTGATCTTCCAGCCGCCGTCCACCCGGGTCGCTTTGGTCTTGATCGACGCGGCGTCCGAACCGGCCTCGGGCTCGGAGAACAGCTGGCACCAGATCTCGTCTTTGCGCAGCGCCTTCTCGACGAATCGCTCGATCTGCCACGGTGTTCCGTGCTGGATCAGGGTCAGGATCACCCAGGCGGTGATGCCGTAGTCGGTGCGCTTGATGCCCGCGGCGCGGAATTCCTCTTCGATGACCAACTGTTCCACCGCGTCGGCGGCCAGCCCCCACGGCTTGGGCCAGTGGGGCATCACGTAGCCGGTCTCGATCAGCTTGTCGCGCTGGGCCTGCTTGTCCAGCCCGGCGAACTCGGCGACGTCCGCGTGGATCCGGGTCCGCATTTCCTCCGCCTCGGGCGGCAGGTCCAGGCTGTTCTCCCGGGTGACGCCGGCGGCGGTGCGCTCGAACACGTCCTCGGCGGGCGCGTCACCGCCGAACAGCGCCGTCGTGACCAACGCACGGCGCAGGTGCAGGTGCGCGTCGTGCTCCCAGGTGAACCCGATCCCGCCGTGCACCTGGATGTTCAGCTCCGCGTTGCGTGCGTACGCCGGAAATGCCAGTGCCGCAGCCGAAGCCGCGGCGAGCCGGAACTGCTCCTCGTCTTCGGAGGCGGCGCGTGAGGCGTCCCACACCGAGGCGATACCCGACTCCGAGGCGACCAGCATGTTGGCACAGTGGTGCTTGATCGCCTGGAAGGTGGCGATGGTGCGGCCGAACTGCTGACGCACCTTCGCGTACTCGACGGCGGCATCGACACAGTCAGCCGCTCCCCCGACCGCCTCGGCGGCCAGCAGCGTCCGGGCACGCGCCAGCAGCGAGTCGTGCGCGCCGGGCAGGACGTCGTCGTCGCCGACGCTGACCTTGTCCAGCCGGACGCGCCCGGAGCGCCTGGTCGGATCCAGGTTCTCCGGCACCTCGACCGAGACGCCGGAGCGGCCGCGCTCGATCAGCAGCACGTCGTCACCGGCCGCGATCACCAGCAGATCACCCAAGCCGGCGCCCAGCACGATGCCGGCATCGCCGTCGGCGACGCCGTTGCTGAGGTTGACGTGCCCACCCAGGCCGATGCCCGCGGTGACCGTGCCGTCGATCAGCCCCGGCAGCAGACGCGACTTCTGTTCCGCGGAGCCGTCTTTCGCGATCACAGCCGACGCGATGACAGTCGGCACGAACGGGCCGGGCGCCACCGCGCGACCGAGTTCGTCGATGACGACCACGAGTTCGGGCAACCCGTAGCCGGAGCCACCGTGTTCCTCGTCGATGTGCAGACCCAGCCAGCCGAGTTCGACGAGGGCCTGCCAGAACGGCGGCAGTGCCTCCTCCGGAGCATCCAGTAGCGACCGCGCGGCGGCGCGGGCCTTCTGCGACGTCAGAAACCCCCGGGCGACCTCGGCGAGTTCCCGATGGTCGTCGGTCAGTGCGATACCCATTGCAGGGCCTTCCTCTTGGACGCCATTGGCCGGTCGGAAAGAGTGTACTTAAATGCGGGCCGCCTCCCAACCGGGTGGTCGGTCGGGCTGTTATTGTCGCGAGACAGAAGCCAGGGCTGCGATTTAGCTCAGACCACAACCATGGCTTCTGTCTCGCGGAATATCACTTGGGTGCGAAGCGCTGACCGGCGTCCAGACGCAGGCACTGGCCGTTCAGCATCGGGTTGTCGACGATCGCCGCGACCAGCTTGGCGTACTCCTCCGGGCGGCCCAGCCGCTTCGGGAACGCGGCATCCTTGGTCAGCGCGGTGGCGTACTCGTCCGGAATGCCCTTGGTCAGCCCGGTCGCGAACAGGCTCGGCGCAATCGCCAGAACACGGATGCCCAGCGACCCGAGGTCACGCGCCATCGTCAGGCACATCCCGGCGATGCCGGCTTTGGCGGCGGTGTAGGCGACCTGCCCGATCTGGCCTTCGAAGGCCGCGATCGACGCCGTGTTGATGATGACGCCGCGCTCCTCGTCCTCGGGCTCGTTCTGGCTCATGTAGCTGGCGGCCAGCCGACTGATGTTGAACGAGGCGATCAGGTTGAGATCGATGACGGACTGGAAGGACTCGAGGTCGTGCGGACCCGACTTCGACATCGTGCGCTTGGCGATGCCGCCGCCGGCGGTGGTCACCGTGACGTGCAAACCGCCGAGTTTCTCGACGGCGGTCTTCAGCGTCTCCTCGGTCCCGGTGAAGTCGGTGACGTCGACGGGGTAGAAGTCGCCACCGATTCCGGCCGCGACGTCTTTGCCGTCCGATCCCTCACGGTCGAAAATCGCGACGCTGGCGCCCCGGGCGTGCAGCAATTCGGCACTCGCGCGGCCCATGCCCGAGGCACCGCCGATCACGATGACCTTCTTGCCGTTGATCTCCATCCAAACCTCCTTGTTTGTCCGGGCGGTGCCCGCGAGCTAGCTGCAGGTTATCGCGACGGCGCGTGACGATGTCGGTCAGGTATGTAAAGGTGGGTCGTGCTGCTTGTTGACGTCGCGACCACCTCGGTCGACGTGGGCGGTTCGGCTTCGCGGCGCGCCAAGATCGCGCGGATCGCCGAATTGCTGCGCCAGGCCAAGTCCGATCCCGCGGTGGTCGCGATCGTGGTGGCGTGGCTCTCCGGTGAGCTGCCGCAGCGCCAAATCGGGGTGGGCTGGGCGGCGTTGCGGTCGATTCCGCCCGCCGCCGCGCAACCGAGCCTGACCGTCCACGGCGTCGACGCCACACTGTCGACGATCGGCGCGGTCGCGGGCAAAGGCTCGCAGGCCCGTCGCGCGGAGCTGGTCGCCGGGTTGTTCTCGTCGGCAACCGACGTCGAGCAGACGTTCCTGCGCCGCCTGCTGACCGGCGAGCTGCGTCAGGGCGCGCTGGCCGGCGTGATGGCGGACGCGGTCGCCGCGGCCACCCAGATCCCGGTCGCGCCCGTCCGTCGCGCGGCGATGCTCGGCGGGGCCCTACCCGCGGTCGCCGCGGCAGGCATGTCCGGCGGAGCGGCGGCGCTGGAGGCCTTCACCCTGCAGGTCGGTCGGCCCGTCGGCCCGATGCTGGCGCAGACCGCGACCGGTGTCGGCGAGGCGTTGGAGAAGCTCGGCGGCGCAGCGGTTTTCGAGGCGAAGCTGGACGGCGCCCGGGTGCAGATCCACCGGGCCGGCGATCGCGTCACGGTGTACACCCGCAGCCTCGACGACGTCACCGCCCGACTGCCCGAGGTGGTCGAGGCGACGCTGGCGCTGCCGGTGCGCGATCTGATCGCCGACGGCGAGGCGATCGCGTTACGCCCCGACGGCCGGCCGCAGCCCTTCCAGGTCACCGGGTCACGGTTCGGCCGCTCCGTCGATGTGGCGGCCGCCCGCGGCGCCCAGCCGCTGTCGGTGTTCTTCTTCGACATCCTGCACCGCGACGGCGTCGACCTGCTCGACGCGCCGACCAGCGAGCGCGCCGCGGCGCTCGCCGACATCACCCCCCCACAGCAGCGGGTCGACCGGCTGATCACCTCGGATCCCGAAGCCGCACAAGACTTCTTGGCCGCGACGCTGGCCGCCGGTCACGAGGGCGTGATGGCCAAGTCGCTGAGCGCACCCTACGAAGCCGGCCGTCGCGGCGCCGGCTGGCTGAAAGTCAAACCGGTCCACACCCTGGACCTGGTAGTGCTGGCGGTGGAATGGGGATCCGGTCGACGACAGGGCAAGCTGTCCAACATTCACCTCGGCGCCCTCGACCCCGCCACCGGTGACTACGTGATGGTCGGAAAGACGTTCAAGGGCATGACCGACGCGATGCTGGCGTGGCAGACCGCACGGTTTCAGGAGTTGGCCGTCGGCGGCACCGAGGGATACGTCGTCGAGTTGCGCCCCGAGCAGGTGGTCGAGATCGCGCTCGACGGCGTGCAGAAGTCGTCGCGCTACCCCGGCGGTCTGGCGTTGAGGTTCGCCCGCGTCGTCCGCTACCGCGACGACAAGCAACCCGACGAAGTCGACACCATCGTTACCGTACGAGACATGTATACGGGCTAAGCTGCCACGGCCCAATCCGGCGTGTCCCACGACAGGAGGCGCAGTGGTAGCACCAGCGGAGCACACGCCCGACACGGAACACCTGACCTACGTCCACACCGACGCCGACCTGCCGCCGGTCGCCATCGTCGACCGCTCCCCCATCGGCACCCGCCACAAGATCGTCTTCGGCCTGATCGCCATCGTCGGCGCAGTGGCCTGGGCGGTGATCGCTTTCGTTCGCGGCGAGACGGTCAACGCGGTGTGGTTCGTCGTCGCGGCGATCTGCACCTACGTCATCGGCTACCGATTCTACGCGCGGTTGATCGAGGCGAAGATCGTCCGTCCGCGCGACGATCACGCCACTCCCGCAGAGGTTTTCGACGACGGCACGGACTACGTGCCGACCGACCGGCGCGTGTTGTTCGGCCACCACTTCGCCGCGATCGCCGGGGCCGGGCCACTCGTCGGGCCGGTGCTGGCCACCCAGATGGGCTACCTGCCGTGCAGCATCTGGATCATCGTCGGCGCGGTGTTCGCCGGCGCCGTACAGGATTACCTGGTCTTGTGGATTTCGACCCGGCGCCGTGGCCGCTCGCTCGGTCAGATGGCCCGAGACGAGCTCGGCATCACCGGTGGTGCCGCCGCCCTGATCGGGGCATTCGTCATCATGGTGATCATCATCGCCGTGCTGGCGCTGGTGGTGGTCCGGGGGCTGGCCGAAAGTCCTTGGGGCGTTTTCTCTATCGCAATGACGATCCCGATCGCCGTGTTCATGGGCTGTTATCTGCGGTTCATCAGGCCCGGACGGGTCACCGAAGTGTCGATCATCGGCTTCCTGCTGCTGATGCTCGCAGTGGCGTCCGGCAACATCGTCGGCGAAACCGCTTGGGGCGCATCCTGGTTGAACTTGTCGCCGGTGACGGTGTCGTGGTTGATCGTGGGGTACGGATTCGTCGCCTCTGTACTGCCGGTGTGGCTGCTTCTCGCGCCGCGGGACTACCTTTCGACGTTCATGAAGGTGGGAGCCATCGCGCTGTTGGCGATCGGGATCTGCGTCGCCCATCCGCTAATGCACGCTCCCGCGGTCTCCAGCTTCGCCATTCACGGTGGCGGGCCGGTCTTTTCGGGATCGCTGTTCCCGTTCCTGTTCATCACGATCGCCTGCGGCGCCCTGTCGGGTTTCCACGCGCTGATCTCGTCGGGCACCACACCGAAGCTGCTGGAGAAGGAAAGCCAGATGCGGCTGATCGGCTACGGCGGCATGCTCACCGAGTCGTTTGTCGCGGTGATGGCGCTCGTCAGCGCGTCAATCCTCGACCAGCACTTGTACTTCACCCTCAACGCGCCGGCCGCTCGCACCGGCGGCACCGCGTCGACCGCCGCCCAATACGTCAATCACCTTGGCTTGTCCGGGTCGCCGACGACGGCCGGCGAACTCCGAGACGCCGCCGCGAGCGTCGGCGAGAAATCGATCGTGTCGCGCACGGGTGGGGCACCGACGCTCGCGGTCGGCATGTCCGAAGTGCTGCAACGGGTTTTGGGCGGCGCGGGCCTAAAAGCGTTCTGGTATCACTTCGCGATCATGTTCGAGGCGCTGTTCATCCTCACCGCCGTCGACGCCGGCACCAGGGTCGCACGCTTCATGCTTTCCGACGCGCTGGGCAACCTCGGCGGTCCGCTGACCAAGTTGCGCAATCCCAGCTGGCGTCCGGGCGTTTGGATCTGCAGCCTGCTCGTGGCCGCCGCGTGGGGCAGCATCCTGCTGATGGGCGTGACCGACCCACTCGGCGGCATCAACACGCTGTTCCCCCTTTTCGGCATCGCCAATCAACTCCTCGCCGCGATCGCGTTGACCGTGGTCACGGTGATCGTCGTCAAAAAGGGATATGTGAAGTGGGCGTGGATTCCGGGCTTTCCGCTGTTGTGGGACCTGACCGTGACGCTGACCGCGTCCTGGCAGAAGATCTTCTCGGCCGACCCCGCTGTGGGCTACTGGACCCAACACTTCCAGTACGCGGCCGCCAAAGCGGCTGGTAAGACGTCGTTCGGGTCGGCCAAGACCGCCGATCAGCTGGCCGCCGTGGTCAGGAACACGTTCATCCAGGGCACGCTGTCGATCATCTTCGCCGCGGTCGTGGTGATCGTGCTGGTGGCGGCAATCATCGTGATATTCAAGGTAATTCGCGGTGGCGGCTTGCCGCTGACCGAAGACGATCCGGTGCCGTCGAAGATGTTCGCGCCGTCCGGAATCATCGCCACCGCCAGCGAACGCAGTGTGCAACGCCAGTGGCTGGCACTCATGCACCTTGATCACTGAATTCACAGCTGCGCCATAGACGCCCGAACTAGCGTGCGAGCGAAGCGTTAAACCGTTCGCGTACAGCGTGTTTGGCCGATCCTGCGCCCAGATACGACACGGCCGTGAAAATGAACAGACGGAAAACGGACGGCAAAGGATAAGGTTGGACTAGTGGCAGTAACAACCGATCGCCGGGTCCGGCCGTTCAACCGTGACCCCCAGACCGAACCTGCTGGACGCCCCCACCCCAGCCGGCCATCCTGCGCGCCACCGCCACCTGTCGTCGAGTCTTACCCATCCGGCGGCGCGCATCGGCTCACCTGGGCCAGGCGCATCGCCGTCACCGGCTGGGCTGCGGTCGTGGTCTACCGGTCCGCGGTGAACGGGTTGGCGTTCAACCGCGAATTGCTGCTGCTCTACATCGCGACCGGCCTGATCGCGGCCAGCATCGGGCAACGGCACAAGGTGTTCGCGGTGGTCCGCGACTGGTTGCCGCTCGCCCTGGTGCTGGTGCTCTACGACTTCAGCCGCGGGGCGGCCGACATGTTCGGTGCGCCGACCCTCTGGCAATTCCAGCCGACCGCGGACCGCTGGTTGTTTTTCGGTAACGTCCCGACCGTCTGGCTGCAAGAGCACATCAAGATGGCCGAGCCGCCGTGGTGGGAAGTCATCATCAGCGGCATCTACATGTCGTTCTTCGTGCTGCCGTATGTGGTCGCCGGAGTGCTGTGGCTGCGCAACCGAACCGAGTGGGCGGCCTTCGTCCGGCGGTTCGTCGCGCTGTCGTTCGCCGCGCTCGTCGGGTACGTCGCCCTGCCGGCCGCGCCGCCGTGGGCGGCCGCGAGCTGTACGCCGGCCGAGGTCGCCGGCGGGCCGGCCAACCCACCGTGCATGTTCCGTGGCGCCGCGGGCGTTCCCGACGGCGGACTTCTGGGCGCAATGCACATGAGCCAACCCGGCGCTCACCAGTTCGTGGAGCGCATCTCCACCCGTGGCTGGGGGACGCTGCATCTGCAGTCGGCCGGGGCGCTGCTCGACTCTGGACAGGCCAGCGTCAACCTGGTCGCGGCGATTCCCTCGCTGCACGCCGCGGTGACCGCGATGATTTCGATGTTCCTGTGGCGACGAGTCAGGCGTGGTTGGCGCCCGCTGCTGGTCGCCTATCCGCTGGCGATGGCGTTCGTGCTGGTGTACTCCGCCGAGCACTTCGTCGTCGACATTCTGATCGGCTGGGCCCTTGCCGCGGCGGTGTCGGCTGTGACCGGCCTCCTCGACGCCTGGTGGTCGCGTCGCCGCGCGTCGAAGTCAGTCGTTTTGACTGAGCCAGCGGGCGATCTTGGCGGCGGCCTCGCCGTAGAAGACCCGGTAGACCTGTTCGGCGACGTAGCCCATGTGCGGGGTAGCGGTGACGTTGTCCAGCGAGCGCAGCGGATGCCCCGCCGGCAGCGGCTCGGTGTCGAAGACGTCGAGGCCGGCACCGGCGATGCGCCCCGAGCGCAGAGCGTCGACCAAAGCCGCCTCGTCGACAATCGGTCCGCGAGAGGTGTTGACTAGCAACGCCGTTGGTTTCATCAACGCTAATTCGTCGGCGCCGACCATACCCCGGGATCGCTCGCTGAGCACCAGATGGACAGTCAAAACGTCAGCGCGAGAGAACAACTCGTCCTTCGACACATAGGTGGCCCCGGCTTGTTCGGCGGCCTCGCGGGTCAGGTTCGGGCTCCACGCGACGATGTCCATCCCGAACGCCCTGCCGACCTGCGCGACCCGACTGCCGATCCGCCCCAGCCCCAGCACGCCCAGGGTCGCGCCGCCGAGTTGCCAACCGACGGAGGTCTGCCAGCCGCCGCCGCGCACCGACACCGCCTCGTCGACGATCCGGCGGGCGGTCGCCAGGATCAGCGCCCAGGTGAGCTCGACGGTCGACTCCACGTAGCCGCCGGTGCCGCTGACGTAGATGCCGCGTTCTTTGGCGGCCACGACGTCGATGGAGGCGTTGAACGGCCCGGTCGACGCGATCATCTTCAGCTGGGGCAGCCGCTCGATCACGTCGCGCGACAGCGGTGTGCGCTCTCGCATCACGCACACCACATCGAAGGCCTTGAGTCGCTCGACCACCGCATCGGGGTCGTCGAGGTGGTCGTTGAATACGGTGATCGTCGCCCGGTCCGTCACCTGCGACCAGTCGGCCATGGTCAGCGCGACGTCCTGGTAATCGTCGAGGATGGCGACCCGCATCGTGCCAATCTCGCACACCCGGTTTGGCGGGTCCGACTGCCGGGTACTAGTCCCGACGCGAAGCACAGTGTCCAAGGAAGAGGGAGCTGATACGCATGGGAGCCCACGACAAGGTGAGCAACAAGATCGACGACGTCGCCGGGAAGGCCAAAGAGGCCCTGGGCAAAGTCACCGACCACCACGACACCGAGGCCGAGGGCAAGCTCGACCAGGCCAAGGCCAGCCTCAAGGACGCCGGCGAGAAGGTGAAGGACGCCTTCAAGCACTGACAACAGACGTGATTAAAGGACGGCCACCGGTGGACCCGACCCCGGTGGTCTTCCGCTTTCTAGGGCGCGGTCCAGTACTGGCCGGACGTGCCGCCTTCGGCGGGTTCGTTGACGCCGAAGACGAACGGCGCGAACACCACTTCCCTGCCGTCCGGATCGCGATAGGTGACGGCCCCCGTCGCGGCCCAATACGGATGAGATTCAACGGGGTTGGCACCCGAGGCCACCAGCGTGGCGGTCGCCCGTTGCTGCGCCGCCCGGTCGGGGAAATACAGACACAGCTGCTCGTGGCTGTCGACCGCGACGGGCTCGGTGGCCTGAACGATTTCGAACGTCAGATTCGACCGGGGCAAGCCGAATATCGCACCGGTGCTGCCGAAGCTCTCCCCGAAGGTGGCGCACAGTGGCAGGCCGACCAGGTCGCGGTAAAAGCGGACCGTCTCCTCGAAATGCGCGGAACGGCGGGCGAATCGGAGAGCGCCGATCGAGGCCAGGTCCTCGGGCCAAGTTGCGTGATTACGAGCCATGGTGACCAGGCTAGAACCGCAACCCTTGTTGAGGTCAAGGGTCGCGTCACCCCGATCCGCGCTAGCGTCGAGATATGGCCGAGATAGATCTGGAGACCCTGTCGACGCCGGAGCACGGATACACGGTCGACGACACCGACGACGACGATCCCGTTCTTCTCGACCGGAACGGTGGGCACATCGACACGTGGCGCGAGCGATATCCGTACGACCACCGAATGCCCGGCGACGAATACGACCGTCTCAAGCGCAAGCTGCAGATCGAGCTATTGAAGCTGCAGCAGCACGGCAAGCGGACCGGCGCTCGTCACGTCATCGTGTTCGAAGGTCGCGACGCGGCGGGAAAGGGCGGCACCATCAAGCGATTCACGGAGCACCTCAACCCGCGCAGCGCCCGAGTGGTCGCGTTGGAGAAGCCGACCGAACGCGAGAAGACGCAGTGGTATTTTCAGCGCTACATCAACCATTTCCCGGCTGGCGGCGAAATGGTCTTGTTCGACCGGTCCTGGTACAACCGCGCCGGAGTCGAGAAGGTAATGGGCTTTTGCACTCCCGAGGAGCATGCCGAATTCCTCCGGCAGGCACCGTCTTTCGAAAACATGTTGGTCAGCGACGGCATATGTCTGACCAAGTTCTGGTTTTCGGTGTCCCCGGCCGAGCAACGCACCCGCTTCGCCATTCGTCTCGTGGATCCGGTTAGGCAGTGGAAGTTTTCCCCGACAGATATGGAATCCCTGGACAAATGGGACGACTACACCGCGGCGAAGGAGGAGATGTTCGCCGCGACCGACACCGATGCTGCGCCGTGGATTGTGGTCAAAAGCAATGACAAGAAGCGGGCCCGGATCAACGCCATGCGTTATGTGCTCGCCAGCTTCGACTACGACGACAAAGATCTCGACGTCGTCGGCGAGCCGGATCCGTTGATTGTGGGACGGGCGTTGGCCGACTGAGCCCAGTCTTTCCGACCCCGCAGACAACGGGCATCCTTGTCGGTATGCATCAGATCAACGGAGTCCGGGACCCCGCGACCAGCTTCCCACTCGACATCACGACCGACGATGCAAGCGAACGCCGGCAGGCCAACCGTGCCGTCGCGATCAGCGCCCTGGGACTCGCGCTGACCGGACTGGTCGAACTTGTCATCGCGTTGGTCTCGGGGTCGGTGGCGCTGCTGGGGGACGCGTTGCACAACCTGTCGGATGTCTCGACGAGCGTGCTGGTGTTCGTGGGGTTCCGAGCCTCGCGCCACCTTCCGACCGAGCGTTACCCGTATGGCTACCAACGTGCCGAGGACCTCGCGGGAATTGGTGTGGCGCTGGTTATTTGGAGTAGCGCCGTGGTCGCCGGCTACGAGAGCATCGAGAAGTTGATCAACCGCGGCGGCACCGGCCACGTCGGCTGGGGCATCGCGGCCGCAATCGTCGGGATCGCGGGCAACCAACTCGTGGCCCGCTACAAACTGACCGTGGGCCGTCGCATCCGGTCCGCGACGATGGTGGCAGATGCCAAGCATTCGTGGCTGGACGCCCTGTCCTCCGCCGGAGCCATGCTCGGCCTGATCGGCGTCGCCCTCGGCTGGGCGTGGGCCGACGCCGTCGCGGGCGTCGTCGTGACGGGTTTCATCTGCCACGTCGGGTGGGAGGTGACGTCCGACATCGCCCATCGCCTGCTCGACGGCGTCGACCCGGAGATCATCACCGCGGCCGAGGCCACCGCCATCGAGGTCGCCGGGGTGCAGCATGCGCACGCGCGCGCCCGGTGGACGGGACGGACGTTGCGCGTCGAGGTCGAAGGCTTTCTCGATGCCGCCACTCCCCTGGCCGTGGCGGATCAAATCGGTCGCAGCGTCGCCGCGATGCTCACGTCGCGCATCCCGGAGATGCAGAGCTTCACGTGGTCGGCGCGGGCTGCCTGATGAGTCACCAGATTCGCGTCGAGGTCTCCGACGACCACGTCGCCACCGTCGAGTTCGAGCGCGGCCCACGCAACCATTTCGATGCCGCGCTGATCGGCGGGCTGGCCGATGTCTTCGAACGCCTAGATGCCGACCCGGACGCGCGCGCGATCGTGCTCTGCTCGGCGGGGCGGCACTTCTGTGCGGGTGCGGATCTGCCAGGAGCACTGAGCGGGACTGAGCCGACGGTGGAAGGGTCGACGGGTTCGCTGTATGAGGAGGCGGCGCGTCTGTTCGCCACCCACACCCCGATCGTCGCCGCGGTGCAGGGTGCGGCCGTCGGCGGCGGCCTCGGGTTGGCGTTGGTCGCTGACTTCCGCGTCGCCGGTCCGTCCACCCGCTTCGTGGCGAACTTCAGCCTCCTCGGACTGCACCAGGGTTTCGGGATCACCGTGACGCTGCCGGCGGTCGTCGGGTCGCAGCGCGCCCAGGACTTGCTGTACACCGGGCGCGAGGTGCCGGGCCAGGAAGCGGCCCACATCGGCTTGTGCGACCGGTTGACCGCCGACGACGAAGTGCGCTCGGGCGCCCACGCCCTGGCCGCGAAGATCGCCGCGAGCGCGCCCCTGGCCGTGGTCGCGATCCGCCAGACGTTGCGTGGCGATCTGGCCGATCGAGTGCGCGCGGCGACGGCCAAGGAGCAGGCCGAGCAGATTCGGCTGGCGGCCACCGCGGACTTCGTCGAAGGTGTGTCGGCCACCGCCGAGCGGCGACAGCCGAGGTTCACCGGTTCGTGACGGTTTAGCCGGCGCCCTTGCCGTTGTCGACCCGATAGACGGCGCCATGGACGGCCGCCGCGGCGTCGCTCGCCAGGAACGCGATCACGTTGGCCACGTCGAGCGGCTGCATCATGCCGCGCGGCGAGGCGGTGCGCATGATGAGGTCGTAGTTCGGGTTCTCCGGAGCGCTGAACTGTTCGATCTGCGGGGTCAGCATGCCGCCCGGGCAAACGGCGTTGACCCGCAAGCGATCTGCCGTGTACTCGACGGCCAGAGCGCGCGTCAGCCCGATCAGACCGTGCTTGGCCGCGCAGTAGCCCGCCGAATATGCCTGGCCCTCGACGCCGGCGATCGAGCTGACATTGACAATGTTGCCGCCTCGCTCCAGCAGGTGGGGCAATGCGGCCCGGCACAGGTGAAACGGACCGTTGAGGTTGACCGCGAGGTCTTGTTCCCAGTCGTCGTCGGTCATCGACTCGGTTCGGCGCATCTGATGTCGGCCGGCGATGTTGATCAAGACGTCGAGGCCGCCCAACTCCCGCACACACTGTTCGACGGCGTCCTTGCACGCCTGGGGGGACGCGACGTCCACGACCGCATGACGGCCGTGCTCGATGTCGGCGAACACTCCGGCCAGCCGTTCGGCGTTGCGACCGATGCCGAAAACCGTTGCGCCCTGGCGTGATAACAGCCGGGCCGTCTCAGCGCCCAGCCCGGACGACGCACCTGTGACGAAAACGAGCTTGCCTTGAAGCGCTGACATATCGCCCACTCACCAACCTGGCGCACCACGGTAGGAGCGCATCCGCGTAACGCTACCGCGCAACAATCCCAGTGCCGCAAGGACTCTCAGCGGCCCTGTGCGGAATCGCCGCTCGATCCGCCGTGCGGCGACCAACACGGCCAGATTTACCGCCCGCCGTCCCAGCGCCATCCGGCTCGTCCGCTTCTTCCACGTCGACGGAGCGCGACCCGAGCGCCGGCCGCAGTAATAGCCGGCCGACATGGCCAAGACAAGCGCGGCGAACACCGCAAGCACCGTCATGGTGATGAGCATTTCTGCTCATCGTCGCGGTGAGGTCACACGCGAGACACACCTCGGCCAATAAGCGAGGTTAGGGCGCTAGCCGATCTCGCTGTCGACGTGGACGGCGACGTAGCCGATCGGAATGCCGGTCCACATCGCGATGCATTCCCGCGCCGCCAATTCGACGACGGCGCGGCGGTGGGCACGCGTGGTCCTACCGATCTCGGGAATCCGGATCATCCACCCGTCGGCGTCGCGAGTGACTTCGATGTCGAAGCACTGGCCGACCGTCGGACACTTAACGCGGGAAGCGAATCGCTGGGCGCCGCGCACCTGACGTGGGCGCACCAGCACGGGCTGAAGGGGCATGGCCGCTTTCCTGAGTCGAGAACTAATCGCGCGCAAGCGTATTGCGAATTCGGGCGAAAACCTAATCCGCGGCGGGCGGCCTCGGCGCGATCTTGATAAAGTCACCTTGAGCTGCGGTTATGTCGGCGATCGACGGACTGCAATCCCGCTCGTCACCCACAGTTTTCCCAACGGCCAACGCGCCAGGGATGAATCGAGCCATCCCCGGCGTTGGAGAGGCTGAGTTTGACCAGCGCGACGACGGATATCAAGATGACCAACGGCATCGCCGCCGAAGTCCACGCTGCGGTGGAGTCTTCCACCACATACGCTGCAAAAAAGCGATCTTGCTTTTAACGAAAGGCCCCACTGTGCACGAGACGACCCGCAATGGCAGATCGCCAATCGCTTGGTGCGCGCAGTCGGCAACCAAACTGCTGCAGTGGGCAGCCGTTGTCACGATGCTGTCTGCAGCGGCGGTCATGACCCCGGCGATCAGCACGGCCGCGGCCGATGGACAGTGCCCGGACGTCGAGGTGATCTTCGCGCGCGGCACTCTCGAGCCGCCCGGCCCCGGGACCGTCGGGCAGCAATTCTCCGACGCCCTCACCTCGCGCGTGGGCGGCCGCTCAGTCGACGTGTATCCGGTGAATTACCCTGCCTCGCTGAACTTCTCGCAGGCTGCCGACGGCGTCGCCGATGCCGCCAATAAGGTCATGGACACCGTCAACAACTGCCCCACCACCAAAATCGTGCTCGGCGGCTATTCCCAAGGCGCTGCGATCGCGGCGTACATCACCTCGGACAACGTCCCGCCCGGTTACGCATTGCCCGCCGGGATCAGCGGTCCGTTGCCGCCCAGCGTCGCTCCGCACGTCGCCGCGGTCACGTTGTTCGGCAAGCCCTCCAACGGATTTCTGAACCTGGTCGATCGCGACGCCCCGCCGATCAACATCGGCTCGGCTTACGCGGCCAAGACCCTCGATCTGTGCACGCCGCAGGATCCGGTGTGCTCGTCGGGTCAGGGATTCAGCCGCGCCGCGCACAGCGCCTACAAGACCAACGGCATGACCGACCAAGCGGCCGACTACGCCGCTAGCAAGCTCGGCCGCTGAGCCCGGCGGTCGGCGCCTAACGGACCGCTCTCAAATGCCGTGTCGGCGGGCGCGCTTCCGCTTCCTGAGTTGCCGCGAACCTCGAGAACTCGAAGCACGCCCGCGACACTAGGTAATTAGTGGGTTGGCCGGCGCGCGCCGCGTAAGCGATGTCGAGCAACGCGAGTGCCAATGGGCCGTCGGAGATCGTGGAATGGAATACGCGCTCAGCGATGCATCGCATCGGCAAACGTCCTACGACGAGTTGCTGCGTGAGTTCAAGGTTGCGCTCGAACGGGCGTTGTCAGGGTCGGTGTTGCCGCCGGGAACCACGATCTCCGACGGCCCATTGGCACTCGCGTTGCTCGACATCGCTTACGCGGCGCGCGCCGGCCAACCCACTAAT